>JAHBTD010000002.1:0-600000 GCA_019638775.1 Fimbriimonadaceae bacterium
GCGGAGGGATGAAACCTCAAAGCGCGAATAAATTCGCGCACTCCCAAAAAGGATCGGTAGACTCCCGGCATGAAGATTCGTGCCGCCGTTCTTGAGGCTCCCCACCAACCGTTTCAAGTCCAAGAAGCGGACCTTTCCGAACCGAGGGAGGGGGAAGTTCTCATCAAGGTTGCGGCGGTTGGGGTTTGTCACAGCGATTGGCACCTGGTCGAAGGGGCGACGAACCACCCATTTCCGCTGGTCGCAGGACATGAGGGAGCGGGGACGGTGGTGGCTTTGGGTGGGGGTGGATCTCCGAACACTGGAGAAGCAGCACCGAACGCAAAATTGGCCATCGGCGATCTCGTTGCCCTCAACTGGGCAGCGAACTGCGGGTCATGCTTTTACTGCCTTAACGGACGTCCAAGCCTTTGCGACACCTATGTAGACGCGATTTGGGCTGGCACAATGATCGACGGGACCACACGGCTGAGCCGAAACGGTGAGCCGATCTACCACTACTCGGCGCTGGCATGCTTTGCCGAATACTGCGTTGTGCCAGTTTCGTGCTGCGTGAAGATGCCATCAGCCCTGAATCCAGAGATCGCGGCGGTGATCGGGTGCGCGGTCACTACCGGGGTCGGAAGCGTGCTGAATACGGCCCAGATGAAGCCCGAGTCGAGCGTGGTAGTGATCGGAGCAGGCGGGGTTGGTTTGAGCACGATCATGGGAGCAAAGGTAGCTGGGGCGAGCAAGATTATTGCGATTGATCCCTTGCAAAGCCGGCGTGATGCGGCGTTGCAGATGGGCGCGCATTTGGCGCTTGACTCTGGTGCCGATGTTGTCCAGCAAGTTAGGACGGCTACAGACGGCCGAGGCGCGGACTATGTTTTTGAAGCGGTGGGCAAGCCGGTTTTGCAGGAGTTGGCGTTGGAGCTTGCCCGTCCGGGTGGTGTGATCGTTTATAGCGGCTTGTCACCTTCGGGGTCGGCGACGAATATTCCGGGCGCGGTGCTGGTGCGGCAGGAGAAAACGGTGATGGGGTCTTACTACGGCACCTGTCATGCCGAGCGGGATTTCCCTTTGTATGCCGAGATGTTTGAGACGGGGCGGCTGCCGTTGGGGGATTTGGTGAGCCACCGGTATTCGCTCGACCAAATCAACGAGGCTTATGCGGATATGTTGAGCGGGAAGAGCGTGAGAGGCGTGATTGTTTTTTGAGGGAGGAATGATGAGTGATGAGTGATGAGTGATGAACGATGAAAGATGAAAGAGGTATGGAACTCCCCTCCTCATTAAGCCTTCGGCGTTAACGAGGAGGGGGATTCCATGAACCCCCCCTGCCCCTACCCATCACCCCGACTTCGTCGTGGAGACAAGGAGGGGGGCCGGAGACTACTTGCTCCCGACTTCTTTCACGATCGCGCCGGTTTCGAAGCCGTCGCCATCGACAACGGTCGCGATGGAGAACTTCTTATCCACTTCGATCACCTTGATCGTTCCGACCTTTGAGGTTCGTGTGCCGAGGATCGCGCCGGTTTCGGGGTCTTTGATCACGCGAACGATCTTGTGAACTTCGAAAGTGTCGCCCACGGAAACGCCCACTTCGGAACCCGCATTCAGGGTGACTTCCTTGGTTGGGGCATCAAAATCGGCGACCCGGCATGACCAAGCCGTTTTCTCAAGCTTCGCTAACACCTTTTCGACGGCTTGATCGATGGCTTTGGTTGTGGCTTCACCCAGCGGTGACTTCTCGAAGGACGCGAAGTCGGCGAAGGCGACTTTGCTGTTGCCATCGAACTTAAAGCTGGTCGAGCTGACCTTTCCAGCGGCTTCTTCACTGGCGAGCATCTCGCTCGTATCCACGTTGAAGATTCGCACGTTGATCGCCATCTTGGCTTGGGTGACGGCTCCGCCAACCCGGCCGATGCCGCCGATATTGACACCGCCTCCGGTGGAGCTGCGGCTCATTTCGAAGTCAGTAACTTTGCCGCGTACTAATGCCTGAGCCGGGATAATCTTGCCCTTCTGGCTTTGCCCCGTGTTCTCTTCTTTGATGGCTTGCTCTTTTTCGAGCGCCTCCATGGCTTCGCGCTCGAGCACGACAAAGCGTCCGGTATCCATCAGCTTTTTGATGAGCTTCTCTTGGATCGCGTTTTTGAACTCGATTGGAATCTGCCATTCGTTCCAGTATTCATGGCTGTTCCAGTCGAGCTGTGCGACGGCGATGCGCATTTTCAGCTTCTTCTCGGGTTTGGCTTGGTTGGCGTAACAAAGACCTACACCGAGTGTTGCGGCGAGCAAAAGCAATGAGATTCTTCGCATGGGTTTTCTCCTTCATGGACATTATGAGGGAAATCTCATGGCATCTGGTGTTCGGGAAGTGATGAAGGATGAAGGATGAGCGATGAGCGATGAAGGATGAACGATAAGCGATGAACGATGAAGGATGAAGGAGGGCGTAGGCGTTCGGGCGCTGGCATTCGGGCTGTTCAGGCGTTGGAGGTACCCGTTTGGACCAATTAGCCTTAGACGCGAACCACCCAAAATCGAACATCCAACACCCAATCACCTCTTCCCAAAAACAAAAGCCCCTTTCGCATCCGATCTGAGCGCGTCATCTGTCAGACTCTACTTTTAGAATGAAAGTCCTCGTGATCGGCTCTGGTCCCATCGTCATCGGGCAAGCCGCCGAATTCGACTACGCAGGAACGCAAGCCTGCAAATCCCTGAAAGAAGAGGGCCACGAGGTCGTCCTCATCAACTCCAATCCCGCCACGATCATGACCGATCCCGGCGTGGCAGACGCGCTCTACATCGAGCCGCTGACCCCCGAATTCTGCGAAAGGGTGATCGCCCGCGAAAAGCCGGACGCCCTGCTCCCAACCCTTGGCGGACAGACGGGCTTGAACCTCGCGACGCAGCTCGCTGATCTGGGCATTCTTGAGAAGTACAGCGTCAAACTCCTCGGTACGCCGTTGAGCGCGATCCGAAAGGCTGAGGACAGGGAAGAGTTTCGAGCTTTGATGCGGGAGATCAAAGAGCCCGTCCCCGAGAGCTTTATCATCGAAACGCCTGAGCAGCTCAAGGCGATTTTGGACACGCGCATCCCCGACGAGAACGGACGCCTGATCGACTTTCCCTATCCCCGAATCGTGCGCCCTGCGTATACCCTTGGGGGTACCGGAGGTGGCATCGCCCACACCCCGGAAGAGCTTTGGGAGATCGGGCAAAAGGGCTTGCAGCTTTCGATGCGCTCGCAGGTCATGATCGAGCGGTCGCTGCTCGGCTGGAAAGAGGTCGAGTATGAAGTGATGCGCGACAGCAAAGGCAACTGCATCACGATCTGCAACATGGAGAACTTCGACCCGATGGGCGTACACACGGGCGACTCCATCGTCATCGCTCCGAGTCAAACCCTGAGCGATCTGGAGTATCACATGCTCCGAACGGCCTCGCTGAAGATCATCAGCTCGCTGGGCATCGAGGGCGGATGCAACGTTCAGCTTGCGATCAATCCGGACAGTTTCGACTACTACGTCATCGAGGTCAACCCCCGCGTTTCTCGATCCTCTGCGCTGGCCTCCAAAGCCACTGGCTATCCGATTGCCCGTGTGGCGGCGAAGATTGCGGTTGGCAAAACGCTGGACGAGATTGAGAATCAGGTCACGAAGTCGACCAAAGCCTGCTTCGAGCCGGCATTGGACTACTGCGTCGTCAAGATTCCGCGCTGGCCGTTTGACAAATTCACCACCGGCGACCGTTCGCTCTTTACGCAGATGAAGGCTACCGGCGAAGTCATGGCGATTGACCGCACCTTTGAAGCCGCGTTCCTGAAGGCGATCCGGGGTCTGGAGGTGAAGCAGAAGGATCTGCGGCATGCGAAGTTTATGGGAATGGAGGACGCACCGCTTGCCCATGCCATCCAATTCCCGACCGACGAGCGCCTTTGGGCGATTGCTGAGGGCTTGCGGCGCGGTTGGGGCGTAGACGAGGTCAACCGACTGAGCAACGTCGATAAGTGGTTCTTGACGAAGATGCAAGGATTGCTGGACGTTGAGCAGCGGTTGGTGAAGGCAAGGGAAACGAATGGGCAGTCGGAACCGATAGAAAGCCTGGTCCGCGAGGCTTTCTTGATTGGATTCCCATCGCCGACGATTATGAGCCTCCTTGGAATACCGCCTGGACTTGGTTTGTCAAGCTTTGTAAATGATATGCCGACGGATCAGGAGTTTGAGACCGCACTTAAGGCTCACGCAGATTTCCCGAATCTATCAAGTGCTCAGCTAGAGGACTTTGTAAAGCGATTCTCAGACAAGGTTACTTATCATCCGTCGCCCTTCCTACAGTTTTTGAAATCGAACGAAATCTCTTTTAGCTCGGCTGAGTCCATCTTCTTATTTGAAAGCCTGAGAGCAGTTGAGCGCCTCAAGACCAAGCCCGTCTTCAAGATGGTCGATACATGTGCTGCCGAATTTGAATCCGCAACCCCTTACTACTACGGAACCTTCGAGCAGGATGACGACGCCACCCGCAACCTGACCGAGCTTGAGGACACGCGCAAGACCGTGCTTGTGCTCGGGTCCGGTCCGATCCGTATCGGACAGGGGATCGAGTTCGACTACTCGTGCGTCCACTGCGTGTGGGCGCTTGAGGAGATGGGCTATCGGGCGGTTATCGTGAACAACAACCCCGAAACCGTCTCCACCGACTTTGACACTGGCGACGGCCTTTACTTTGAGCCGGTGACGCTGGAAGACACGATGGACATCGTGCGACATGAGCAGCCGATTGGGGCGGTGGTGCAGTTTGGCGGACAGACAGCCATCAATCTCGCTCAAGGCTTGCACGACCAGGATGTTTCAATTCTTGGCACCAGTGCGGCAGCAATTGCGATGGCGGAAGATCGCGACCTTTTTGAAAAGCTGATGACCGAATTGGATATCGCCAAGCCGGCGGGCAGAGCGGTGCGCTCTTACGCTGATGCCGTCAAAGTCGCCCAAGAGGTGGGCTATCCGGTGTTGGTCCGCCCGAGTTTCGTCCTTGGTGGGCGGGCGATGGAGATCGTTTTCGACGAAGAGCAGCTAGAGCATTTCTATAGGGAAGCGGAGGATGCCAACCCCGGACAGCCGGTCTTGGTGGATAAGTACCTGCTGGGGATTGAGGCCGAAGTCGATGTCATCTCCGACGGCGTGGACACGCTGGTGCCGGGAATCATGGAGCATATCGAGCGCGCAGGCGTTCATAGCGGCGACTCGATGGCGGTCTATCCGGCGGTGCATCTGAGCGAGGAGATCCAGGCACAGATGGTGGTAAGCGCATGCAAGATTGCGCGGGCGTTGAAGATTAAGGGGTTGATGAATATTCAGTTCGTGATCGCGCCGGAGGGACCTCCACCCCCTACCCCTTCCACTCCATCGACTACTGTTTCGAGCGACGGAACCCCCACCCCCCACCGCCTCCCCCTCGCTCCTTCGTCACAGGGGGAGGGGAAGTTGCGGGCCTACGTTCTTGAGGTCAACCCTCGTGGATCGCGGACCGTGCCGTATATTTCCAAGGTGACGGGGATTCCGATGGTCGATCTGGCGACGCGGTGCATGATGGGCCAAACGCTCAAGGGAATGGGTTATGGAAGCGGTTTGTGGACTCTGGATGCAGGTGGAACCGTGGAAGGGATGTCGCCCAAGCCGCATGCAAAGGGCCGGATTATTCCTGAAAACGCCTTTATCAACGGGGAGCAAAATCTCATCCCAGAACCCTCACTCTACGCCATTAAAGCACCCGTTTTTAGCTTCCAAAAACTCGGCAAGGTAGAGCCAAGCCTTGGCCCAGAGATGAAGTCTACTGGTGAAATACTTGGAGTCGATAAGACTTACGAATCCGCTCTTTACAAAGCCCTCATCGCAAGCCACATTAACTTCAAGGCCAAGGGTTACGTTCTCCTCACGGTCCAAGACCCCGACAAGCCGGGGGCGATTGAGATTGCACGGAAGCTAGTGGCGAAAGGGTTTAAGATTGCTGCAACGGGGGGCACTCACGATGCGCTGTCGGAAGCCGGGATTGAGAGCCGGTGGGTGATGAAGATCAGCGAGGGTGAGCCGAACCTTTTGGACCTGATCCTGAAGGCAGATGTGAGCCTGATGATCAACACGCCATCGAACGACCGTCAGGCGGAAGAGGAGGCCGCGCGCATCCGTCGGGCGTGCATCGAAACGGGCGTGGCGTGCGTGACGAATATCGACACGGCGAATGCCCTGGTGCGGGCATTGGATGTGTTTGAGAACCCGATGAAGTCGAGCTGTGCGCGGTTGGAAGAGTATTTTCCGGTGTGAGAATCCGTTCCCTCCAGAACTGCTGTTCTGGAGAGTCCTAATGGGATAGTCAATAGGCCATCTTCTATCGAAAGTGTGGGAGATTCATTTGCTTTGGTGCTTTACGATGATTGCGTGGATGTGAATCAGCATGACGCCAATAATCGCAAGCATAATCCCAAAAAGAAGTGCACTCTCAACGATGCCTATAGCCGCGAAATCTCTTGAGCTCTCGCGAAAGTTGTCACCACTTGGCCTTCTGATTATTCCTGTAATTAAGGATATGAAGCTCATGTGCAGCATGAACCCAAAGATCGTTGCGGTTGAATAGAAGGACTGCGTCCGTTTGACACTGACTCTACAAGTATCTGGCAGCCTCTCCCTCGGATCACTCAATATGCCAATAGCCACAATTGTCAACAAGAGCAGCAAGCTTGGAAGGAAAGCATAGAGCAAAACTCCATAGCCAAGGTCCCCATGAAATGTCCATCGGAACAAATATGCAGCCAAGCTTAACGTCGTCGTCAAGACGGCGCACAGAACGACAGCGAGACCAACTACTAGGTAAGGCGAGGTTGCCATGGTTGAATGTATTTTACGACACAAAAAATCCTGGTAAAGCAGCGTTAAGGGAATCCACTCTTTGTTGCCTCCAGATGCGTCATCAGACGGCTTTATTGCAGTCAGTTGCAGGGATGATTTAGCCTCCAGACTGCGAGTCTGGAGGCAAATAATCTTCCGGATCTCCACCCCCTAACCCCCTCCTCATCAAGTCTCCGACGTTGACGAGGAGGGGGAATCAGTACCCTCCAGAACTGCCGTTCTGGAGGGTACTAAGTGGGATTGTTAGGATGCGAATGTACCCTCCATATTAACAAATATGGAGGGATCGTTAGACTATAGTTATGGTTCAGAACGCAGATTTCCGAAAGCTGACACCAGTTCGCTGATCGCCAAGAACTACCGAATCCCCATCGCGGAGCGGACTTCGGTCATGGTCTGGGAGGCGAATGCACGGGCTTTGTCAGCGCCGTCGTCCAGAATCTTCTCGACCGTGGGCAAATCCAGCAACGCCCGCCGCTCCCGAATCTCCATCAGCGACGCATTCACCGCTTCCGTACACTCGCGCTTGCACTGCACACACCCGCGCGCGCCTGATTCGCATTCGGCCCGCACCGTCGCCACGTTCTCCTTGTTGTAGACCGTGTGGAGGCTAAACACCGCACAGCCATCAGGGTGTCCAGGGTCGTCCTTGCGGATTTTGGTGGGGTCGGTGAAGGCGGTCTTGATCTTGTCAGCCGTTTCGTCGGCAGTGTCGGCGATGTTGATCGTGTTGCCGTAACTCTTGCTCATCTTACGGCCGTCGAGCCCAAGCATTGTCGGCACTTCGCCGATGATGTTTTTGAACTCGGGGAACACCTCGCTGTACAGATGGTTGAACGAGCGCCCGATCTCACGGGAGAGCTCCAGGTGCGGCGCTTGATCCAGCCCGACAGGAACGCCGTAAGGCTTGTAAAGCAAGATGTCGGCGGCCTGCAGAACGGGATATCCAAGGAGACCGTAGGCTTCGTTGTCGATCTGCAGATTCTCCTTTTTCTCTTTGTAAGTGGGTACCCGCTCCAGCTTGCCGAGGGAAGTGATCATGCTCAGCAGCAAAAACAGCTCTGCGTGTTCCTTCACGTGCGACTGGATAAAGACCACCGACTTGTCGGGGTCGATGCCTGCCGCAAGGTAGTCCATCGCGATCTGGCGAGCGTTGTCGCTGATCTCGGTGGGGTTCTTCGCCATTGTGGTGAGCGCATGCCAATCGACGACACAGCAGTAAAGGTTATAGTCATCCTGATGCTTCACCCAATTGCGCAAAGCCCCTTCAAGATTGCCTAAGTGCAGCTTCGCTTGCGTTGGCTGCATTCCGCTGAGTAGTCGTTGTTTTTCCATTTTGTGTTCCTTCGATAATCAGGTACGGACATCCCAAGTCGGGCTCACCACAGGCCGATGAGGGATATTCCCAGCCCTGGCAAGAGTTATGCCTTGCCGCGTGGGCTGGTGGACAAATTTACCATCCCATTAAGATGCCGCGTAGGAATTGCGTTGGACCGTCGAGAATCATCCCCAGAATGTCGGGGCCACCGTTGTTGCGAAAAGCTTGAAGGACAAGGATCAGAACGATCAGTCCGATCATTCCTATGCCTTGGTTGAACTTGTACCAATAGAACCTCTGCTTCTCGGGCAGCAACTGACCAACAAGCCAGTGACCATCGAGAGGGCCGATGGGGATGAGGTTAAACATGGCGAGCCGGAGATTGATGACAACTCCGAGGAAGAATATCCAACCCAGCAGGCTCAGATTGTCGACGCCCGAGACCAGCAAATCCGGCGCTGCGATGGCCGTGACACGGTAGAGGATGCCGTAAGCAATCGCTTGCATGACGTTGCTAAGCGGTCCGGCGGCTACGGTCATAAAAGTGTCCCAACGCGGATTGTTCATCTTTGAAGGGTTGATCGGTGCAGGACGTCCCCAGCCAAGGCCATAACCTGACCACGCGGTCATGATCATCATGATCGTGCCCATCGGTTCGAAGTGCTTGGTGAGGTTGAGCGTCACGCGTCCATAAAGGCGCGGTGTGGGGTCGCCGGCAAGATCAGCGATTTTGCAGTGGGCGTATTCGTGGATACCGACCCCAAGAAAGAGGACGATGATCGCGGCGATGACCTGCATCGGATCCATTGCTTAAAGGTCCCCCGGAACGCTTTCTCTGGCGAGTATTTGGCTGTAAGTTTCGGGAGCTTGCGCGCGGAAGAGGCTTCCATCGGGCCGCAGAAGCAGCGTTTCCGGGCGCGGATAGCGGTTATAGTTGCTCGCCATGGAACTGTTATACGCCCCTGTACTCAGTATTTGCAGAGAATCCCCAGGACGAACGTCGGCGGGCAGGGCTATATCCTCAAACAGCGTGTCGGTTTCACAGTGCCTTCCTGCAACGGTGAATATCTCCATCTGCGGGCTCAGTTTGCGCCCGAACCCGCGTGCGATCACCTCATATTCCGCGCCGTACATTGCGGGGCGGGGATTGTCGGCAAGGCCGCCATCGACGATGAGATAGGTGCGCTGGCCTCCGCCGGGAAGGGGCACGGTTTTGCGGACGCCAACCCTGTAGAGTGTGACTCCGGAATCGGAGATGAGCGCGCGCCCTGGCTCCTGCATCAGGGTGGGCTCCAGGCCCGAATCGCCAAGCCCTTCCTTCACTGCTTTAGAGATGAGCATGCAGTAATCCTCGATGGGCATGGGGGACTCGGCCTTGGTCTGCACGCCCAATCCTCCGCCGACGTTGATTACTTCTGTCCTGAACCCGTGCTTGTTCAGCATCTCCACGGCGAACTCGGCGAGGGTGCGCCCGCCTGCTTCTTGGGCTTCGGGGTCGATGAGCTGGCTGCCGACGTGACAGTGGAAGCCGATCACGGGAAGTTTAGATTCCAGACACTTCAGGAGCGCCTTTTCAGCTGAGCCGTCGGCGATGTTGAAGCCGAACTTGGTGTCTTCCTGCCCAGTCGAAATCTTCTTGTGGGTTTTGGGATCGACGCCGGGGGCAAGCCGCAAGACAAGCGGAGGCTTCTCACTCTTGAAGCTGTGAAGAAGGTCGATCTCTTCAAAATTGTCGACGACAATCTGACCGACCTCGGATTCGATAGCGAAGCTAAGCTCTTCTTCCGACTTGTTGTTGCCGTGGAAGTGGCAATCTTCGGCAAACACTCCGGCTTGGAGGGCGGCCATAAGCTCACCCTTGCTGGCTATGTCGATCTTGCAGCCTTCGTCGTCGGCTATGGCAAGCACCACGAGTGTGCTGTTGGCTTTGGAGGCGTAGGCGAGCTCTGTTTTGGGGTAGGAAGCCTTCAGCGCGGCTTTGTAGCGGCGGATGCGCTCGCGAAGATGGGGCTCGCTGAGCACGTACAGCGGTGTGCCGCGTTCACACAGGATTTCGGACACAGCTTCATCGCCCAGAATGAGGCGCTCTTGGGGTGGGCTTATGTCCTTCATGGAGCCCCAATTATGCGCATAGCAGGTTCAAAAGGGAATAGGACCTGCCACTTACAGCGTCTCTGTCACCTTTTGGATGTGTCGAGGATCGTCGGGGTTAAGGCCCCTTGCCCGTGCCGCGAGGAGGGCGATGGCCTGACCAAAAACGATCTCTTGGATGGGGCGAAGGCATTCGGGGGCGTCATCGACTGGAGCTTCGAGGATGTGAGCGCCTTGGGCGGCCAAGGCTTCCTTGTGTCCGTCGAAACTGATAACGGCGCTGCCATGACCGGCGAGGGCTTTGGGGCCGTGCTCAAAGTCGGCAGAGGAGTAGCTCTTGCAGGCGATAAGGGCACACTCCATAAGCTTTAGAGCTGTCTCTTGAGCTGTGCAAAAACCATACCCTCGTGCTAAGGAGAAAACGGGATTTGAGCGGACGACGATTCCGCTTTCTTCGGCGGCCTGCTCGAACATGGCATCGACAAAGTAGTCGGTGGGGAGGTGCGTCATCGGGTCGGGCAGGTTTGCGCCCAACGCCCGTACGAGCTGATACAGGGCGAGCAAGGAAGCTGAGTAAGTCTTCGTCGCGGCGACCGACTTCTCGGGGCCGGTATCCATCAGGAGCGAGAACTCGGCGGCTTGGGTGATGCGGGAATTTTCGGTGTTGGTGATTCCAAGTGTGGTGTGGCCCGCTTCTCTACACGAGGCAAGGACCTCAGCGACATCTGGCGCGGCTCCGCTTTGGGAGATACCTATGGCGAGGCAGTTGGGATACTTGACGTGGGTGCCGTAGCGGGTGAGGACGGATGGAGCGGCGAGACTAACGGGAATGCCGAGATGGATCTCAAACAGGTAACGCGCATAAAGCGCTGCGTTGTCGGATGACCCTCGGGCGACGAGGACTGCCATATCGAATCGGCGATTGGATAGTCGATGATGAAGTTCCTCAAAATAGCGCTGACCGTTTGTTGTGAGTACGAACGGCTGTTCCAGTATCTCCTTTTCCATCCATTGTCCGAGCATGGTGGAGAGATTACCGTTTCGAGGCTAAACTGTCGCTTGAAGCACAGACTATGAGCCACCACACCTTCCGACAAGACCCAGAGCTTCCGAATACCGCCCGACCGATCGTGTTCTTGGGCGGGGGTGGGATCGTGCGGCATGGGCACATCCCGGCCTACCGGATGATGGGATTGCCGATGTATGGGGTTTATGACGTCGTGCCTGAGACAGCCCAGGATTTGGCGCGGGATTTTGAACTGCCGAACGTCTATTCCAGCTTGGAAGAGGCCTTGTCGAACCCCCCGGAGAATGTTATTTGGGATGTGGCGGTTCCGGCGGCTTCTTTGCCAGAGATTCTTTCTGCGTTGCCCGAGGGTGCGGCGGTGCTGATTCAAAAACCGTTCGGCGAAGTATTGGAGCAGGCTCGTGCTTTGCGTCAGATCTGCCGCGATAAGAACTTCGTTGCGGCGGTGAATTTCCAACTACGATGGTCGCCGAATGTTATGGTGGCGCGGGACATCATTGAGCAGGGGCTGATCGGGGATGTCCTGGATTTTGAAGTTTATGTGAACGTCAACATGCCTTGGCACTTGTGGGAATGGCTAAAAGCCGCGCCGAGAATGGAGATCCTTTACCATTCCATCCACTATGTCGATCTGGTGCGATCATTCCTTGGCGATCCGAAAGGGATGTATGCGAAGACGGTGAAACACCCCAACTCGCCCGATCTGCATTCGTCACGATCGTCGATCATTTTCGACTATGGCGACTGGGTTCGCGCTGTCATCAACACCTATCACGGGCACGATTACGGCCCACGACATCAGCAGAGCTTCTTCAAAATTGAGGGCACAAAGGGCGTTATTCGAGGGCAGCTCGGACTGAATTTGGACTACCCTAACGGGCGTCCCGATGAGCTGGAATACTGCTTGCAAGGATCGACAAAGTGGGTTCCCGTGCCGCTGATCGGAAGCTGGATCCCTTATGCTTTTCGTGGGACGATGGCCGCTTTGCAATGCCATCTTGAGGACCGGACGAAGCCCCTACCGACTCACTTTGAGGATGCGTATCGGACCATGGCGGTGGTTGAGGCGGCGTACATTTCCAGTGAGAGTGGGGCGGTTGGGGTGCCTGACTAGGGGCGTTGGCAGGTTGTCGGCAGGTAGTTGGCAGGTAGTCGGCAGGTGGTTGGTAGCGCTTTTTCTAAAGCGATCAATTTTCCGATTGTTGCAAAACAATCCTCTCCCATGATCTGATCCTGCGTAGAAGGCAGCATTCTCTTGGAGAGGTTTATTTATGTTTACAGCCCTTATCGCATTTTCGTCAATCGCCGTTGGTCAGACGGCCGCTGCGGTTCCGAACGACATGGACTTTTGGGTGGGGAATTGGGAGTGCACAGGCAAGTCGCGCACCGCTCCCGGCAAGGACGAATGGACCGATACGAAGTCCACAAACGTGATCAAAAAGACTTTGGGTGGCAAGGTGATTGAGGAGAACTTTTCCATGCAGGGGTTCAATGGCAGGTCTTGGTCGGTGTGGTCAGCACAGAAGAAGAAGTGGAGTCAGACCTGGGTTGATGATTCGGGTGGATATTTGCTCTTTGAGGGTGGAAAGGTTGGGGATACGGTAGTGCTGCAGCAGACGAATGTGATCCGGGCTGGCGTTTCTATGCGGATGGTCTTTTCGGAGATCAAGAAAGAGAGCTTTACATGGTCTTGGCAGATGTCGAAGGATGAGGGGAAGAGCTGGGAAGATCAGTGGGTGTTGAAGTATAAGAGGCGTTAAGCGTTAGGCGTTAGGCGTTAGGCGTTAGGCGTGAGGTCCTATAGGACGTATATGACCTATAAGTCCTATGTGTCCTATCTGTCCTATAAGTCCTATCATCACTCTGCATGCGGGGGCTTGACCTCTACTCCATCCACCGACCCCCACAGCCTCCCAGCGGGAGGCTGAAGCATCTCCAGCGTGATGTCGTCGGGGTCGAGGAAGTACACCGTATACCCGCCCTTGTTGATCCCGGCTTCGATGGCGACGGGTTCTGGAGCTCGGAACCTCACGCCCATCTCTTTCATGCGGGCGTAGTCGGCGAAGATGTCGTCGGTGACGAAGGCAAGGTGGGGCGCGCCGGGGCGGTTGGTGCTGACGTCGGTGGGTTCGCCGCGCGGGTGGACGTATTCCACCAGCTCCAGATGGTGGTTGGAGGGTCCGACGAACGCGCTCGGAATGCGCAGCATGGCGACCTTGAGATTGGCACCCTCGTAGCCTACGAGTTTAGCGGTGTACTCGTTGTGCTGGATTTGATAGTTCATTACTTCTAATCCAAGTACTTCGGTGTAGAACTTGATCGAACGGTCGATATCCGCGATCGTGAAGCTTGTGTGCCAGATTCCGTTAAATGCCATGTCTTTCCTTTTGTTTCTCGCAGAGACGCAGAGTACGCAGAGTTCTCATTTCACACTATTGCTTTCGATCTAAGGCTGCTCGCATCTCTAATGTGAATCTTAATCTCGTAGAGACGCAGAGTTCTCATTCCATACTATTACTTTCGATCCAAGCTTGCCTGCATCTCTAAAGTGAATCCTTCCTCGCAGAGGCGCTGAGTACGCAGAGTTTGATGCGCGGGACTCATTCTGAGCGCTAATCCTCCACATTGTTTGCGACTCTCCTAATGCCATCTTTGATGAGATCAACGTTGAAGTTGATCAACAATCCCAGGCTGATGTTCGTTAGCCTCAGATAGGTTAGCAATGTCTTGTATGCAACCGGCGGCACTAAGTCCAAGGACTTGATTTCGACAATGATTATGTCGTTTACAATCAGATCGGCTCTGAATCCGACAGCAAGCTTAGTTCCCTCATAGATAACGGGGATAGGTCGCTGACGCTTGACTTTGAGCCCACGAGAGGCAAGCTCATGCTCCAAAGCTGCTTCGTAGACAGATTCCAGCAACCCAGGGCCTAATGCAGTGTGCACTTTGAAGGCCGCATCGACGATGATGCCCGAGAGTTCGTTGATATGCACCCGTGCCATGGACTCCTCTCCGTTTTTCTCAGCGTCCTCTGCGCCTCTGCGCCTCTGCGCCTCTGCGTGAGACAGGATCCGAGCCTACCGCATCAAAAAACCGCCGTCGACCACATATGTCTGCCCGGTGATGTAGCTCGCTTCGTCGCTGGCGAGGAAGACCGCCAGGTTCGCCACCTCGTCAGCCGAACCGATCCGGCGCAGGGGTGTTGCCGAAAGGACGGGCTCCAAAGTCTCTTTCGGAGACACCCCCCGCAGCTCGGCCCTTTGCTGTGCGATGGACTGGGTAAGCGGCGTCTCGATCACTCCCGGCGCGATGGCGTTGACGCGGATTCCGAGCGGCCCGAGGCACAGCGCGGTCGAGCGTGTGATGCTGATGAGAGCCGCCTTGCTCGCGCCGTAGTCGATCTGCTCCAGCTTGGGCAGCATCCCGGAGATAGAGGCCATGTTGAGGATCACCCCATACCCGCGCGGGATCATCCGTTTGGAGGCAGCCTGGGTTAGGAAGAAGGGCGCGTGGACGTTGACGTCGAAAACGGCACGCCAGGTCTCTTCATCGATGTCCATCATCGCTCGCGTTGGGCAAACGCCCGCGCAGTTGACGAGAATGTCCACTTCGCCGAGGTCGGTTTCGGCCCGGTGAATGACGGCGTCGAGGCTGTGGATGTTGGCAAGATCACAGCCCATGTCGATGGCTTTGACGTCGTAGCTGGCGGCCTCTTTCAGGCTATCTTCGAGCCGTTCTTCGCTAAGGTCAACTGCGAGGACGTTGGCTCCGGCTTTTGCGAAGGCGATGAGGATTGCGCGTCCGATACCCTGGGCCGCACCGGTGACGATTGCGTTTTTGCCGGAGAGTCTGTTCATGGCTTTTTCTGGTTTCTCGCAAGGCGCTAAGACGCAAAGGGGGACTTGGTCATTGTGAACAATGACCCTCCAGGGGAAGGACACGTAAGTCGTTGAGAGGTCTCGACGCGACGATAAATCGTCGCGTTTGAAAGCGCGAATAAATTCGCGCACTCCCAAAAGGATTGTAAGGTCACAACACCCTCCGTACCGTCTCGACAATCCGTTCTACAGACGGGAGGACCTGATCTTCCAACCCCTTGTTGAACGGGATTGGAACGTCTTTTCCGGTGATGCGCAAGATGGGAGCGTCGAGATCGTCAAACAGCTTCTCCTGAATCTGCGCGGCAAGGTCAGCTCCAACGCCCAAGCGTCCATGAGCCTCGTGCGCGATCACCGCCCGATGCGTCTTGCGGATGGACGCGGCAATCGTTTCGAAGTCCAAGGGGTTCAGCGTGCGCAGGTCGATGACTTCCGCGTCTACGCCCTCTTTCGCCAAAGCCTCCGCCGCTTCCAGGCAAAGCTGGAGCGTGTACGAATAGCTAATGAGGGAGACTTGCGAGCCCTCCCGGACCACAGCCGCCTTGCCCAAAGGCACCACATGCTCTCCGGCTGGAACCTCGCCCTTCATGGTGTAGAGCTGCTTGTGCTCGATGAAGACGACTGGATTGTCGTCGCGGATGGCGGCGGCGAGGAGGCCCTTGGCGTCGGCAGGGGTGCTTGGGGCAACGACCTTCAGCCCCGGCACATGCAGGAAAAGCGCTTCCAGCATCTGCGAGTGCTGAGCCGCCGCACCCTTGTATCCGCCCCCTTGGGTACGGATGACGAGCGGAACCTTGGCATGGCCTCCGGTCATATAGCGGGTCTTGGCGATCTGGTTCAGGATCTGATCCATCGCCACCAGACTGAAGTCGATAAACATCAGCTCGGCGATGGGACGCTTTCCGGTCAGGGCCAAGCCCAGCGACATTCCGATAAACCCGCTCTCCGAGATCGGCGTGTCCCAGACCCGCTTCTCGCCGAACTTGTCCAGCAGGCCTTCGGTGACGCGGAACATGCCGCCGTAGTGGGCGACGTCTTCGCCGAGGAGGATCACGTTCGGGTCGCGCTCCATCTCTTGAGCGATCGCGGCGTTGATCGCCTGCACCATCGTGAGCGTCTGCGTCTTATCGGCAGCCTTGCTCATGCGAAAACGTCCTCCTTCCAAGATTCGACGGTGAGCTCTGGGCTTGCCAGCGCGGCTTTGTAGGCAGCCTGCACCTCAGCCAGAGCATCGGCAGAAAGGGATTCCAGCTCCTTCGCCGTGCAGACTTTGCGAGCCGTCAGCTCCTTCGCAAACCGCAGGATCGGCGACTTGGCCTCCCACTCGGCGACCTCCTTTTTGGTACGGTAGGATTCCGAGTCGGCTTGGTAGTGGCCCGATGTGCGATAGGTCATCGCTTCGATGAAGGTCGGGCCCTGGCCCTTTCGCGCCCTTTCGGCGGAGAGCCAGACGGCGTCGTAAACCGCGAGGGCATCGTTGCCGTCGATGCGCAGCGCGTGGATGCCGTAGCCCGCGACGCGGTCGGAGACCTGCGTGATCGCCGAGCTTCGGCTGAGCGGCGTCATCTCGGCGTAAAGGTTATTCTCGCAAAGGAAGATGACGGGGAGTTTCCAGAGTCCCGCCATGTTCAGGGCTTCATGGACGGCGCCCTGGTTGATCGTCCCATCCCCAAAGACCGTCATCGCCAAGCGTCCGTTGCCGTCGATCTTGGCCGACATCGCGGCCCCCACCGCCGTCGGCACGCCCCCGCCGACGATGCCGTTTGCGCCAAGCAGTCCGTGGTCCAGGTCGGTCAGGTGCATCTTTCCACCCTTGCCCCGGCCCAAGCCCGACTCCCGGCCAAGAATCTCGGCGAGCACGCGGGTGAGGTCGCAGCCCTTCGCCAGCACATAGCCGTGCCCTCGGTAGGTGCAGGTGAGATAGTCGTCGGGGCGCAGGGCCGCGCAGGCGGCGGCAGGCAGGGCCTCCTGCCCAGTGGCAAGGTGGAGCGAGCCACGCAGGTCGCCGCTTTGCGATGCGGCGGTGAGCTGCTCCTCAACGTGCCGCATCAGCATCATCTGCCGATAGATGGCTTTGAGCGCCGCCGAATCGAGCTGGTCTGAAGGTCTATTTTCAACCTTGGCGATGGGTTTTGATGACATTAGATTTTGAGCCTAAGAAGGGATCAGATTACCTTCCGCGAGCCTTGGAACGGTTGGGCGGGCGCTATCGTTGTCTTTGCAAAAGAGTGAATCCCAAAGGATTTGCCGAGCGTACGCATTTTTTGAACATTCGACACGTCCAATACACAAACGCTTAGTATGAGAATATTAGTACTTGGGTGAAGGAATTCGGCGTTATCGGTCTCGTAGACTAAGGATAGAGCTTAGGCAGTTGAGAACAATGAGGGCAAGCCGATCTATCCATACCGTGTTGGCGCTCTTCGGAGCGTTTCTTCTTGCGCCTTCGATCCTAGTGGCTCAAGACCGCACGATCATCACCAAAACCACACCCGTGTTCGAGGGGGCTCGCGGATCGGGCATCGTCCCATTCGCTTTAACGGTGAGGAACAACGGCGCCGATACACAGGCGCGGATTGTCGTGCCTGTTACGGGCGGCACTATTGAGTACCCTTTCTCGCTTCCTTCAGGAAGTGAAAAGCGTGTGGTCTTCTTTTCGGAGGGTTACGGCGGATATGGATACAGCGATGCTCCAACGCTAAGGACAGATCGCTCTTCGATCAAACTCAAAATGCCCGAGGACAGCTACAGCCGGTCCGAGAACATCATTGGAATGATCAGCGATGTCTCGGGCTTGCTCGGGTTCTTAAGCACACCGACCAAAGAGGAACAGAACTCCGGATACCTTGGAATCCAACCCGCCTATGTGTCGCCCAAAGATGCACCCGACCGGTTCGGAGCTTACGAATTCTTGACTTCTTTGGTGCTGGGAGAAGGCTGCGAGCGGTTGAGCGACGATCAGGTTGAAGCGATTCAGCGGTGGACGTTGGCAGGCGGCGCTTTGATCATCTCGACGGGCGCCAATACAGCGTTGCTGCACGACCCGCGATGGCAATCCATTCTCCCGCTCTTGAATCCTCGTCCTATCACGATTCCGAGGATGGACGCTATCAAGAGCTACGCGGGCGGGCAGGCTCCGTCGGGAGCTATCACGATTGTTACGGGGGATGTTGCACCGGACACCGTCTCCATCAAGCAGGGGGATAAGCCGGTCATCCTGACAAGAAGATTTGGACTCGGTGCGGTGACTCTATTTGCATTCGACGCCTTTGCGGGTCCGATGGAGACGTTCGAGGGCAGGCGACGGTTGTTTACGCGCTACTCACGCATTAGTGAGGAATCGGTTATCCAGCAGATTATTAGCCGCAATGCTTACTTGGCAGGCTCGAATCCTTATGAAAGGTTTTCCGTTTATAGTGGGCCAGCGGGTCCTTCAAGCGGCTCCAGCTTTCCTACCGTCTCGAACGAAAATCCCTTTAAAGTAGAGACTCCCCCGGCTGAACGGATCATTTGGATTCTTGTCGCGTATTTTGCCGTGGTTGTGCCCCTCAACTTTACCGCCCTCCGGCTTATGAAGCGGGGAGAGTGGGCTTGGCTCTCTGCGCCATTGATCAGCATTGGCTTTGCCATCGTGTTCTTTCAGTTCGCTTCTGGACTCTACAGTTCAGAGATGGCGACCAATACTGGAGGAACGCTGATTGTCGATTCCAAGAGTCCGCATTCTGTTTTTATCGGATCGTCTCAGATGTTCTTCCCGCGCGGGGGCGGTTACGACCTCGGTTTGAAAAATGTGGAGTATGTTCGCAGCGATCTTGAGGATTATGGCTATTACTACTATGGCGGCGATGGTCTGGCGCAGTCGATTGAGGCGATGAGGCCGGTTGACGTTGGAGAGGTGATCTCCAAGAATATGCGCTGCAACAACCTCGCGTTTTATCAAGTCTCCTATGCCCAAAACTTCGAACAGCGGTGCATTCTGCGCATCAAGCCCGTGGCAGGGGAAAAGTTCACGGCAAAGGGCGGCCAGGTTCAACTTACAAACGATTCGCCGTATGAACTTGCCGATGTTACTGTGAGCTACAGTCAGTGGTCTTCACGAATCCCTCTGGGAACGATCGGGCCCGGAGAGACGGCTACGGTTGTCTTGACAACCTCCGAATACGAGATTCCGACCACGCTCTCGCGGGATGCTTGGGTTGTACAGGGCGCAGTCTCAAAAGGGCTCCGCCCTGGCCCACAGGTCGGGAAAGAGTCGAACGCCAGAGGTATCCGGCTCTTTGCGATCCCTATTGTTGAGGGGGTGAAGGTTCCTTGAAGTGGTGGCGTGAGCTTGTTGTTGAAAACCCGATGACGGTCGAGACGAAGCGTTTTCGGAATCGATTCTTTACGCCCGGCCGGATGAGTACGTTCAACACCCTCGTTCTCATCATCGGTGCGATAGGATTCTTTATTCTCACCCTCATTAGCTTGACGATTCCGGGTTTTGGCGCGGAGATGATCGTCTATTCAGAGTTGTTCATTTTGAGCTTGCTCATCCCCGCCATGACCCACGGCGCAGTCGCCGCAGAGCGAGAAAAGGGGACTTGGGATGTTTTGATGACCGCCCCCGTCAGCAGAGCCCAGGTGATCATGGGCAAATTTATTGGGGCGGCCTATGGCATTCTCCTCGTTTGGATTCTGCTCTGGATACCGACTTTGCTTGCCTATGTGACCAGCGTTTACGGGTCAAATAGTTACACTTCGTACATGCCAGAAGCGATCAGCTTTTGGGCTTTGGCGCTCGGAAAGCTGGATGTTCTTCTTTATGGGCTTGCGCTGGCGGCTTTCTGTATTCTCATCTCGGCGCGAAGCAGGCGAGCTTTTGGCGCGTTCTTTATCGCCTTTGGGATCATCTTTTTTGTTCTCGTCGTGTTCCCTAGCATGATAAGCAGCGTTTCAATGAGCAGCATGCGAGGCGTGTTCCTCGGGATCGGGATGGCATGGCACCCGTTTTTTGCGTTGATGCACGTGTTCTCTGTGGGTCGCAATATCAATTACTACAACTACGATCCTTACGACGATTACTCTGGCGCGTCTGGGGAGGACCTCACCCAGACCTTCATGCTGGTCGCTCCCGCTTTCTTCTCTATCTTCTTTACCATTGTCTTCCTTATCTGGGCTTCCCACACTATTCGTTTCCTAGATTTTGAAACCCGATTCCTCCCAAGGTCTAAAGATGCTCCAAGTCAATAATTTGCACAAAACGTACGGCAAACTGACAGCCGTAAATAATCTCAGCTTCAGTCTGAAGCCGGGAGATATCTTCGGGTTTATTGGGTCGAACGGAGCGGGGAAGACGACCACGATTCGGATGATTTCGACGTTGCTTGAGCCAAGTTCGGGGACGGCTTCGATCAATGGATACGACATCAGCAAAGATGTGATGGACGTTCGTCGGCAGATCGGTTATATGCCCGACTTCTTTGGACTTTACGACGACGTCAAGGTGTGGGAGTATCTCGATTTCTTTGCGACGATCTATCGCGTGCCCGCCAATCGCCGTCAAACCATCATTCGCGATGTTTTGGAGTTGACCGACCTCACGGTTAAGTACGACGCAATGGTTCAAACCCTGTCTCGTGGTATGCAGCAGCGGCTTTGCTTGGCGAGGTGTTTGGTTCACGATCCGGCCCTGCTGCTGCTGGATGAACCCGCATCGGGTCTGGACCCTCGGGCTCGCGCTGAATTGAGAGAGCTGATTTTGGAACTCGGGCGGATGGGGAAGATCGTGGTTGTGTCTTCGCATATCCTCCCTGAGCTTGCTGACTTTTGCAACTCTGTGGGCATCATTGAGCGCGGCAACATGGTCGCCTTCGGGCCGGTTGCCGATATCGTGCGGCAAATTCAGCCTGTACGCGTGATCGAAGTTCGTGTGCTATCAGAGCAGAGCACAGCCGTCGATTTTATTGGCGCAAATGCTTCAGTGAAGGATGTGATCGTCACTGATCGGGCGATCCGGGTGGAGTTTGAGGGCGACCTTGAAGCCCAGGCTCAACTGCTCGAAGAGATGATTAAGCGTGGACACAAGGTCGTCGATTTTCGAGAAACCCAAGCAAATCTTGAGGATGTGTTCTTGAAACTCACAACGGGGGCGGTGCAGTAGGATGGCGTTCAATCCGGTCGCTTCGATTCAGAACTGGGCACGAGCCTATGTTGGGAATGCGACATCGGTGCGTGACTACCGTTCGCAGCTTCGCGGCAATCGGGCGATATGGCTGTGGTCGAGCTATCTGATTATCCTGATTATTATTACTTCGACCGTTTATTCGACCAACGTTTCGGGCAGCAGCTCTATTGTCGAAATCCAGGCGGAGCTTCGCACGTTTTATCAGGTGCTAATGGGGCTGTTGGGTGGACTGGTTTGCCTCATCGCCCCGGCTATGACGGCGACTTCGGTAGTCGCCGAGCGTCAGCGCAAGTCTCTTGATCTCGTGTTTTCTGCGCCAGTCGAAACAAGCTACTACTTGATGGGCAAGATGCTCAGCTGTTTTCGTTACACGTGGATTCTGCTCATTCTCTCGCTCCCGGTCGTGTCGGTGGCGATCGTTATGGGCGGCGCTTCTTGGGGCGACGTTCTTGCCTCGTTCGCGATGCTCTCGATGATCGGTTTGGTTTTCTCGGCGATTGGGCTGTTGATCTCGACGCTGAGCACCAACATGGTCTCCGCGATCATCTACTCCTATGTTGCGGTTGCTGCGTACAACGGGCTGACGGGGATATTTTATAGCGCGACAGCGTTTACGCCGTTCCGCAGTACGACACAAGAGGCCTCTTTCACTGGTGGCATGAACCCGTTTACGGTGGGTGTAGCCGCACCAACGCATACAGTTTTGTTTGGAAGCGAAGTTCCGAACTGGATCATCGCCTCAGTTTTGTGCCTGCTGATCACGAAGACCCTTGTGATGGCGGCGGCCTCGATCATGAGCCATTTCAAGTCTCGCGACACGGTCATCTTCCGTTCGTGGTCGCTTGGATTTACAGCTCTGTTCTTCGCAATTGTCATCGGTGCGGTTGATATGAGTGTTATAGGCGGCTCTCCTACCACCGTATACATTCCCGGAATCATCATTGGCTACATCTACGCGATCTCTTCCTTCTTTCAAATGCCGCATCTCATGTCTTATGGAAGCGATGCGGACAGGCGATACTGGTTCGATGGCGACTTTAAGATCAAGGCAGCGTTTTTAGGTACTCCTGCGGGAGCGTTGCCCTTTATGCTGATGCAGTGGCTCGCGATGATTGCGGGCACCATAGCCGGCCTTTACTTCTTTCAGTCAACTTTGCCGAGCCCGTTCTTCTGGTTGGTTGCTTTCTGGTGCTTGGGCTTCAACTATCTTTGGTGGTGCGTCGGTCGCTGGACCTCCGAACTCGCGAATAACCTGCGTTCGGCGCGAATAGGCGTCTTCATGTCCATTTTAGTTGTAGTCGTCCTGCCGATTCCCATGCTTTCTATTCTGCAGATGAACTCATACAGAGGCGACTATGCGCTTTGGGTACTGTACGTTATGTATCCGATTATGACGACCACAGAGATGGCCTATGCGGGAGGTTATGCGGTTGTCATGGGCGCCATAGGAACTGTTTTGTACTCAATTGCTGTTTCTCGCCGTAAGCTAAAGAGAACGAATGTAATACAGACTCCACCATCGACGCCTCCGTCGATTGGATTCGAGGTGTAAGAAGATGACCGAGCTGAAGAAAAAACTGGTGCCCTTCGAGAAGCGCGTGCGTATCGTTCGCGCATGGAAGGGCTTGGCGATCGGAGCCTGCGCGGGCGCAGGGCTTTCCCTTGTGTGGGCGATCCTTGACTTTTTCCGGGTGTGGTACACGGAATGGCTTTGGCTTGGGATTGTGGCGGGAGTGTGTGCGATTGTCGGCGCGGTCGTCGGCTTGCTGATGAAGGTCCCCGCCGAGGGACTTGCCGACAGCATCGACCGTCGGGCTGAGCTTCGGGAGCGGCTTTCGACAGCCCTTGAAGACGACAAAGGCACGTTTCACGATGCGCAGGAGAGCGATGCCATGCAGCGCGTCTCCGGCCTCAAGCCTACGCAGGTCTATCCGATCCGGGTAGGGCGTCAGCACGGCCTCTTCTTGGCGATAGCGGCTGTCGCGTCCACGATCTTCCTGCTCGGCAACACCCCCCTCTTCCTGAGCGACAAGGACAAGGCGGCGATGAAGGAGCTGAAAGAGGCTTCGGCGGCAGTCGAGCGCGTGATGAAGCCGATCCTGGACGACAAGGAGAAGGGAGAAACGCCTGAGAAGGACCTTGCGCGGAAGATTCAGCAGTTCGCCCGGGAGATGGAGCGCGCCCGAATGAACAAGGAGGAGGCCCTTGAACGCGCCAACGAACTCGCCAAGGAGGCTGAAAAACTCATTAAGGAGCGAGCGGAGGGCATGGAGAAGAACATTCTCAACGCCGAAAGCGCCTGGCAGAAGTTTGAGCAGGAAAAGCTGAAAGAGGCCGGGTTCGAGAACGTGAACCCCGAAGATTTGGAAAAGACCGACGCCCAGCTGGACGCTGAGATGATGCAGCTTCAGCAGCAGATCAGCCAGATGGAGCAGAAGCTGAAAGACCCCAGCCTGAGCAAGGCCGAGCGCGAAGCCTTGGAGAAGCAGCTGAACGAGGCCAAGAACGAGATGGAAGGCCTCAAGATGTCGAAGAAGGCCAAGGAGTTCCTGAAGAAGCTTTCCGAGATGAAGGAGTTCAAAGAGCTTCAGGAGATGCTCAAGAAGATGAAGCAGGCCGCGGGCGAGTGCAAGGGCGGCAAGTGCAGTCTCACCAAAGAGCAGATGGAAGAGATGATGAAAGCCCTTGAGGAGCTTGCCGACAAGCTCAAGGGCGAGAAGGAGATGCGCGAATTCCTTGAGGCCCTCAAGAAAGCGATGGAGGAGGGCGAGGGCGCATGCGAGGGCGAAGAGATGGGCATGTGCCTGATGGGAATGCTCGGTCTGGGCAACGGCCCCAGCGGGCCTGGGCAGGACAACTGGTTTAGGGACACGGGCCAGCTTCCGATGTCCGAAGAAGCCACCACTATCGAAGGCAAGTCGAACGCCATCAAGGCGAGCGGCCTCAAGCGCGAAGCCGAAGACCCCGGGATGTACATCGAGGTCAAGGGTCCGGCGCAACTCAACGGTCCGTCCAGCGTCCCGCTCGGTCAGGCCCTGCCCAAGTACAAGAAGCAGGCCGAAAAGGCGCTCGACAAGCAGGCCATCCCCAAGCAGTATCAAGGTCGCGTGCGCGACTATTTCGACTCGCTGAGCGGCGGATCGACGCAGAAGAAGACAGAACCCAAGAAGGACAAATAGATGCAGGGTCAAGAAGCTGCGGCATGGTTCCGCGAGACGTTCGTCAAGGTTGAGAGCGAGGTTCGCAAGGCGATCGTCGGTCAGGATGAGGTCGTCACCGGCGTGCTCGCCGGAATGGCGGCGAACGGGCACGTCCTCCTCGAAGGCATGCCGGGACTTGGCAAGACGATGCTGGTGCGTTCGCTCTCCAGCGCGCTGAACCTCAGTTTCAGCCGCATCCAGTTCACCCCCGACCTCATGCCCGCCGACGTTGTCGGCACGAACGTGCTCACCCAGAGTGACGGCGGCGCGCGAGCGTTCGAGTTTCGGCGCGGACCGATCTTTGCCCAGCTGATCCTTGCCGACGAGATCAACCGCGCCACGCCGAAAACGCAGTCGGCGATGCTGGAGGCGATGCAGGAGCGGTCGGTGACGGTGAGTGGGAAGCGGTACGAGCTGGACGAGCCGTTCCTCGTGATGGCGACGCAGAACCCGATCGAGCAGGAGGGAACCTATCCACTCCCCGAAGCCCAAGTGGACCGCTTCTTTATGAAGCTCCTCGTGCCTTATCCCACCAAGGCCGAGCTCGCCGAAATCGTGAACCGCACCACCGGCACAAAGGAGCAGGAGCTTTCAGCCGTCGCCAGCGGGGAAGACATACTCAAGATGCGGCAGATCGTGCGTGAGATCCCCGTTGCCCAGAATGTGATGGACTTCGCGCTCAGCATGATCGTGGCGACCCACAGCGGCGCGCCGGAAGCCTCGCCGCTGGTCAATCGCTACGTCCGGTTCGGCTCAAGCCCGCGCGGCGCACAGGCTTTGATCTCTGCCTCCAAGGTTTATGCCCTGCTCGACGGTCGGTTCAACGTCTCCAAGGACGACCTCAAGAAAGCGGCAAAGCCCACGCTGAGACACCGCCTTCTTCTGAACTTCGAGGCCGAAGCCGACGCGATCACCGCCGACCGCATTCTCGAAGACGTCGTGTCGCACATCGAGGCGAAGGACCGCGACCCGATCAAGGTGTAACGAACGGTGAGCAGCCTTGCCGACCTGCCGACGTTCGTGCTGGAATCGCGCGAATTTCGCGTGCTGGAAGGCTTGCACATCGCCCCCCGACGCACGTTCACCGGGCGGGTGCGCGGCGAACGGCTGACCAAGCGCAAGGGCATCAGCATCGAATTTGCCGACTACCGCGACTACACCGACGGCGACGACCTGCGCCATCTCGACTGGAACGTCTTTGCCCGCCTGGAAACCCCGGTCATCAAGACGTATCAGGACGAAGAGGACCTTGCCGTGCATGTGCTGGTCGACTGCTCGGCGTCGATGGATTTTGGGCAGGTTCACAAGCTGAGAGCGGCGGTGCGGATGGGCTCGGCTTTGGCCTATCTGGGTCTGTGCGGGCAGGATGCGGTCTATCCCCGCGCGCTCGGAATCTCCGAAAGCCCGATGCCCGCGCTGCGAGGACGTTCGGCATTTCCCCGATTCGCCAAGTGGGCGCAGAGTCTGGAGCCCGCTGGGCAAGCCCCACTCAGCAAAACCCTCAAAGACTTTGCCGGGACGAGCGCGCGGCCTGGCGTTGCCATCGTGATCTCCGACGCGCTCGACCCGGAGGTGTTCTCGGCGATCCGGGTGCTCGGTGGGCGGGGGCACGAAGTCTGGATGATCCAGGTCCTCAGCGACGAGGAGCTTGATCCCGACATCGAAGGCGATCTGCGGCTTTTGGATGCGGAGGCGGGTTCGCCCGTCGAGATCACGGCGAACAGCTATGCGCTGGAGGCCTATAAGAAGAACCTTAAGGCGCACTGCGACCAGCTTGAGCAGGAGGCCCTGCGCGTGGGCGGGCGGTATGCGCTGTTCAACTCGGCAGGCTCGCTGGAAGACTTCGTCAAGATGACGCTCAAGCGTCATGGGTGGGTGGCCTCGTGAGCTTTGTCAGCGCAGGGGCGTTGCTGTGGATGATCCCGTTGGCGGGGATCATCGTGGCCCTGTATCTGCTGAAGATGCGGCGCAAAGACCTCAAGGTTCCGGCAACGTTCCTGTGGCCTTCGATGGTCTACGAAATCCGCGCCAATGCCCTCTTTCAAAAGCTGAAATTCTCCTGGCTGCTGGTGCTCCAGCTGCTGGCCCTCGCCGCCATCGTCTTCGCTTTGGCCCGACCGCAGGTCCGCACAAAGGGGCTCGGCGGCGAACTGACCGTGATCGTGCTGGACACGTCGGCGAGCATGTCGGCTAGGGAAGGCGGGCAGACCCGATTTGAGATGGGCCGCAAGATTGCACAGGACATCGTGTCGTCGGTCAAGATGGGCGACCGGCTGGCGATCATCGAAGCCGGGCCGACGCCCAAGATCGTCTCCCCGCTCTCCGAAGACCCAGCCAAGATGCAGCGCGCGCTGAACGACCTGAACCCAACCGACGCCGAGAACGACGTCGGAGAGGCGCTCCGACTGGCCTCGTCCATCGTCAGCCAATACTCCGGCGCAAGGATCGTGCTGATCTCCGACGGCGTGTTCTCCGACATCCGCGACTTCTCCCCTGGCAAGGCCCAGCTTGTGTTTCAGAGGGTCGGAAAGTCGGACAAGAACGTCGCCATCGCCGCATTCGGGGCGGGGAGCACCAGCGAAGGCACCCAGCTTTTCTTCAGCCTCAAGAACTACGGAAGCCTGCCCTCGCTGGGCACGCTGCGACTCTTTGCCGACGGCGAAATCTTCAACGCTCTCAAGGTCGAGGTTCCGGCAAAGGGCACCTACGGCAAGTCGGTTCCGATCCCTACCGGCGCGAAAGTGCTGAGGGCAGAGTTGGAAGCTGAGGACGACCTGAAGTCGGACAACTTTGCCGTGGCCCTCAGCGATCCCGACGCCCAGCTACGCGTGCTTCTGGTGAGCCAGGGCGACATCTTTCTGGAGCGGGCTCTTTCCCTCGATCCCCGCGTGATCCTTGACCGCGCCCAGAGCCTGCCCGAAACCGAAACCCGCACCCAGACCAGCTACGACATCATCATCTTCGACGGCGTGCCTGCGCAAGAGGTCGCCGCGCGGGGCGTGATCTGCTTCGGCAGCGCGGGAGCGGGGTCGCCCGTCCGTCGAACAGGCACGGCGAGCAAGCCCGCCTATCAGGGGAGCGAGGGCAACCATCCGGTGATGCGGTCGGTCGATCTGCGCGACACCTACATCGACAAAGGCGAGAAGGTGGAGCCCACCGCAAGGGGAACGGTGGTGGCGACTTCCGACGCAGGGCCGCTGATCGTCGTCGCTTCCCAGCCCAAGCGCTCGATCTACGTCTCCTTCAAGCCGATGGATTCGGATTTTCCGCTCCAGGTCGCCTTTCCGATCTTCATCGCCAACGCCATCGACTACCTCATCCCGCGCGGATCGTCGGGCGAGACGTTCGTCGTCGAGGCGGGCAAGCCGTTCTCCATCCCCGCCGTCGAAGCCGATCAGAAGCTGACGGTGACCACGGAGAAGGGGGACAAGACGGAGATCGCTCCGGCGGGCGGCTCCTACGTTGTGCGGTCGATGGAGCAGATCGGCAGGTACACGCTGGAGGTGGGGGGCAAGAAGACTACCGCCTACGCCATCCTGCGCAGCGACCTCAAATCGAACATCAAGCCGCAGGATCGGGTGCTGATCGGGCAGAACGCGGTCGCGGCTGAGAGCACAACCCTCCGCCTTTCCGACTTCTACAAGCCGCTGTTGCTCTTGGCCTTGCTGGTGCTGGCGGGCGAGTGGTGGCTGTTTATGAGGAGGAGCTAGCTTGCGGTTTACCGATCCCCTCTATCTGCTCCTCCTGATCCCCGTCGCCTACGGGCTGTTCTGGACCTATCGGCGCACGGGCGGCATGATGAAGGGCCGCAAGCGGCTGGCCTTCGGCATTCGGTTTGTCCTGGCCTCGCTGCTGATCCTGGCTTTGGCGGGGCCGCAGCTCTATCGCCCGAACGTCGGCACCTGCACCGTTTTCGTGCTCGACCGCTCCGACTCGATCCGCGATGTGGATCGCCGCAAGCAAGAGACGTTCGTCAAGGAGGCGTTGAAGTCGCTGAACGATGACGACGTTGCCGCCGTGGTCGTCTTCGGCAAGAATTCGAACATCGATATCGCCCCGTCGAAGCTCAGCGGACTTCCCAAACTCACCGCCATCGCCGACCCTTCCGCTTCCGATCTCGCCGCCGCGATCCGCCTCGCCAGCGCGACCTTTCCCGACGGCAAGGCCAAGCGCATTGTCGTGCTCAGCGACGGTAACGAGACCAACGGCGACGCCGCCGATGCGGCGACTGTCGCGGCGGCGGACGGCATCCAGATCGACCATGTGGCTTTGGGCTCGGTCCAGGAGGACGCAGAAGTCGCCGTGCTCTCGACTGAGGTTCCCAACGAGACGCGGGTCGATCAGCCGTTCGACGTCCGCGTCGTCGCGACCGCGACCAAGGCGACGCGCGGCGAATTGGTTCTTGATCGCGACGGTCAGATCGTGGCCCGCCAGCCGGTCCAGCTTAACCCCGGATCGAACACGTTCGTGATCGCCCAGCGGCTGGAACGCCCCGGCTTTGCCCGCTATCGCGCCACGATCCAGGCCGAAGCCGACCGCGACAACCGCAACAACGTCGGCGCGGGGTTTGTGTCGATCAAGGGCAAGCCGAAGGTGCTGATCCTGCAGCAGAAGCCGGAGATCACGGCCCTGGCCCGAGCTTTGAACGAGCAGGGGATCGACACCGACCTGCGCGGTCCCGGGGGAATGCCCGCCCGTCCCGAATCGTTTCAGGCTTACGACGCGGTGATCTTCAACGACATTAACGCCGCGACGATGACGCCGACGCAGATGAAGATGATGCAGTCGGCGATCCGCGACAGCGGCATCGGGTTTGCGATGATCGGGGGAGAGAACTCCTTCCTGCCGGGCGGGTGGTACGGAACTCCGATAGCAGAGGCGTTACCCGTCGACCTCAACATCCGCCAGCGCAAGAACTTTCCCTCCACCACCATCCTCGTCGTCGCCGACACGTCCGGCTCGATGGGGATGATCGAGGACGGCGTGCCCAAGGTCAAGCTCGCCGCCAAAGCCGCTGAGCAGACCGTGCTCCTGCTCTCGCCGATGGACCGCGTCGGCGTGGCGGGCAGCACCGACGCCATCGAGTTCTGCGCGCCGATCCAAAAGCTCACCGACAAGCAGGCTGTCATCAACCAGATTCGCAAGCTGGATGTGGGCGGCGGCGGCATCTACATCAAGCCGTCGCTTGAGTTTGCCCGCAAGCATCTGAACAATGAGAACACGCAGGTCCGACACCTGATCCTGCTTGCCGACGGTCAGGACTGCGACCTGATCGACGGCTGCATCCCCTACGTGACAGCGATGCGCGGTGAGAAGATCACCACCTCGGTGGTGAGCATCGGCGACGGGCAGTTTGTACCTTTCCTCAAGCAGCTTGCCGCTGCCGGAGGAGGGCGGTTCTACCTGGCGACCAAGGCCTCCCAGCTTCCTGCGATCTTTACGCAGGATGCGGCGGTGATGTCGCGCTCGGCGATCGAAGAGGGCGCGTTCTTCCCCAAGGTGATGATGGGCGAAGAGGTGACGCGAGGGATCGATCCCGGCGCGTTCCCGGCCCTGCTCGCCTACTGCCTAGCCGACAGCCGCCCCATCGCGCGGACGGGGATGCGCACGGGCAAGGACGATCCTCTGCTGGCAAGCTGGCAGTACGGCCTTGGCACCAGCCTCGCCTTCACCAGCGACGCCCAGCCGCGATGGGCGCAGCGATGGACGACCTGGAGCGGATTCAGCACGTTTTGGGCGCAGGCGGTGCGCTCGATCAGCCGACGGGCTACCAGCAACCAATATCAGATCGAGGCTATCCAGGAGGGCACGAAAGGGAAGATCACGATGCGGGCGACCGATCCGAACGGAAACCCGATGAACAACCTTCCGGCGAAGGTTCGTGTGGCGAGCCCGAGCGGCAACGCGCAGGAGCTGACGCTGAGCCAGGTGGCCCCCGGTGAGTACGTGGGCACCTTCGAGGCGAGCGAGATCGGCTCGTACATCGTGACCGTCGCCGAGAACGACGCACAGGGCGTTCGGGTGAACGCCTCCGGCTTCTCCGTCCCTTATCCCCCCGAGTATCGCTATTCGCGCCCGAACCTTCCGCTGCTGTCGGGCCTCAGCACCGTCACGGAGGGCAAGGAGCTGAAGACCCCCGCCGAAGCGCTGCGGCCTGTGGAGAGCCCCGGCTCGTCGCTTACCGAGCTTTGGGCGCTGTGCGTTCTTCTTGCCGCGCTGTTGCTGCCGCTGGATATTGCGGCCCGACGCATCGCGCTCCCGGTCGGGGAGATTCTGGCGAAGGCGCTGGCGTGGATCCGCGCCAAGTCGCTCAAGGCTCGCGCTCCGACGGAGACGGAGGCCGCGATCGGGCGGCTACAGTCGGCGAAACAGCGGGTGGCGAAGCGATCGGATGCGCCGTCCGCGACAGTGTCTTCCTCCGATTCCTCTTCCTCGGCTTCCTCGCCTGCCGCCAAGGCGGATGAAAAGCCCGCGCCTCGACCGGCGGCTTCGGTCGGGGGGTCTGCGGCAGGGTCGAAGCTTCTTGAAAAGAAGCGCAAGCGCGACAGCGGGGAAGAGTGATTCTTGGAGTGCGGGGCTTTCTTTGCCTCCAGATTCGCAATCTGGAGGCTTGTCTTTAGCTCAGACGAGTGCATTGGGATCGCCTACAGACGAAGTGTGCGCTGACAATACATCGCTAACAGTTTCTGATAACACATCGCTTACACTCTGAGGGCGCTTGGCAATGCTCGCCTTGGAGGGCCACTGTCCTCAGTGACCTGTATTTGGACATTGAGGACAATGTCCCTCCAGGCAGGAATTGGTGCTTCCATTTCTCCCTAGCGGAGCGAGTGGATGGGGCAAGGAGTGGCGGTGCTGATCGGGAGACCCTACACGACTAGCTGTCATAACACGGGACACAGGCGACGGTGGGATGGTTTGCAACAACCTACGCCGCCTCTTCACATGCCGATTTGACCTTGTCGAGTCTTCGTGGTAGATTTGATTTTGCGGGGGCAAATACACTACTCGAATGGGGATTCGTCGATGAGAGTACAGGAAGAGAAGATAACCAAGATCAAAGACAGCTTTCCGATTTTTCTTGTTTCGCTGGCGGTCGCCACGTTCGGAACCGTGATGAATGGCGAGGGGCTTTCGATCTTTTACCTTCTGGTCTTGATCGTTGAAGGGTGCAGCGTCGGGCTGCTGGCAAAAGCGAATATGTCGGATAAGCTCGCCTGGCTGCACATCCTTTTCCGTACGCTCAGAAGCATCGGCGCGAGCTTTATTCTGGCTTTTGCGATCGTGCTTGTTGCCCCAGCGGTGCGCAGCGACATTGCCGACCCTCGATCCGTGTTTACCTTCGGCCTGATCTACGGAGCGTTGCTGGGAATTGTCGGGACGATTGCGGTTGAGGCGCTGCGGAGGGAAGCGGAGAAGAGCTAGGAGCGATCAAGAATTAGCGATCAGCTATCAGCTATCAGCGATCAGCTATCTGCGATCAACAATCCAAAATCCAAATGGCCCCGGCAAACTGCCAGGGCCATTTTCATTCGTTTCCAAGCGTTAGCTTAGAAGCGCACCGAGATCTGAGTGGTGAAGAGTCCACCGCTTTGTCGTCCACCATTTCCAAACGGAAGGTTGAACGCGTTCAGGCCGTCGGCGTGGTAGTCGCTGCGCTCCCACATAAACATGAGCTTCGTGTTGTTGCCCATGCTGTGATTGAGGCCAATGCGATACCAGTGCTCGTTCGGGCTTGCGCTGGTTCCATCAAAGTCCCAGTAGACGCATTCGGAGCCAAGCAAGAGACTCCAATCTTGGGCAAATTGATGCTCAAGCTTGAATTGGAGCCGTGATAGGCTATCGTCTGCTGTTAGGACGCTGCTATCTGTGTCTCGTCCGCTGTACCACTCGCCACCCGCGTGAATCCGCGTTCGCGAACTCAGGTCGTAGCGAAGACCGGCTTGGAAGCCTTGGATGTCCACCGGATTCCAGAACAGGCCGACTCGTCCCCAATCGCCAGGCGCGGCGAACTGCGGGTCGATGCTTCGGTAGCCAAGGTAGCCACCCCATCGTCCGCCATCATACTTCAGCTTTGCCCACCATGCCGAGTTGTCCTCGTCAAGTCGGATGTCGCTGTTGAGCATAAGGTTCGACTGCGAATATCCAGCGTTGAGGTTGAGCCTACTGTTGACCTTCCAATCGAACTCTCCGCCGAAGACCACGACGCGGTTGAAGACGTCGGAGCTGCCGACGATACCTGCCGTGCTGTTGGAGTCGAAGATGAGGTAGTTCAGGTTCAATCTACCGCGATCCGTCAACGGCAGTCCAAGCTGGAAGCCGAGGTGCTGATCGATGAAGATCTGGTTGCCACTCTTGTCGAGGCCAAGGTCGCGGGCTGAGCCGTTGAACCACTGACCGGACTGTCCGGCTCTCATCGGGTTGAGGTCGATGCCATTCGTCGAATAGCGATCGCTTTGACGTCCTCCGAATACGGTGAGATCAGCGCTGCCGAGCGAGAAGTCGAAGACTCCGCCGTCGAAGTACCAATCGCCGTTGTCCCAGCGCTTGTTCTTGAAGTACGGTGTGGTGTCCGGGCGCTCCATGAAGTAGCTGCCGACCTGGTGTCCGACACGTCCGAGAGTCGCAGAGAAGTTCTGGCCCCAAAGGCTGGTGTCGTACTTCACCCAAAGGGTCTGCCACCAAACGTCGGTGTTGCCCTCTGAGAACGGCGAACCGCTCCAGGTCATCGACTGGTTGCCGAAAGCAACGCGGTCGAGAGCGATGGACTGCGGGATCAGGCTGCTAAACGGAGCTCCGAGCGTGTTACCAACGACGAGGGTGCCGCCCCACTTGGGACCGGTCTCGTTAGTGCCTTCAATCTCAAGGCCCATCTCGTGCAGAACGGTAAAGTCACGACCGATGCCCACTTTGTTGCCGTTCTTGATTCCGGTAGGACGTCCATCAACGGTGACACCGTATCTCTCTTCGTCCGAATAACCGTTGCCCATCCACAGGTTCAGATCGCCAGAAACAGCGATCGGGAACTTGCGATCCTCAAGAGCCTTAACGCGCTTCTCAAGGTCGGCAAAGCCCTTCTTCATGGCTTCGACATCGACACCCATGGAAGCAAGCTCTTTCTCAAAAGTTGCTGCCATGCGCTTGAGGTTGGCGATTTCGTCTCCCCAAGCCTTCATGCCGTCGATCTGGGATTGTGCTGCAGCCAGAGCGTCTCGCACCTGGCGAAGCTCGGCAGCGGTGGCGAAGCCACCCTGGTTGATCTTGTCTTCCAGAGCCTTGATCTGTCCAGCAAGACCGTCCGTCACACCCATCATCTTCATGTAGAGGGCGTTAAGGGCGACTGCCATTTCGTATCGGGAAGCCGGTCTTCCGCCTCGGAAGAGGCCATCCGGGTAACCGACCAAGAGGCCGGCGTTCTTCAGTCGTGCGAGGGCTTCGTATGCCCAGTGATTGTCCGGGGTATCCGGAAATGCGTCCTGCGCGGATGCGGGAGCGGCCAAAGCCACTGCCATCACGGCGCTGAGCGCGTAAACGAACGTTCGTTTCATATGGTTACACTGCTCCTTGTGTTTTTAGATGAAGCAGAGGAAACGAACGTGGCGATGATAGCCGGAGTGAAAACTTTCCTAGTTTCCTTTCACAACCAGCTGCCCCGTCGCGAGCGCATCCCTGCTTACAACTTACCGGCAAGTATAGCAGGGTGCGCCGGAGAAGGCAAATGGGGGATAAGTCGTCGGCAGGTGGTTGGCGGGTGGTTGGCAGGTAGTTGGCAGGTGGTTGGCAGGTAGTTGGCAGGTGGTCGGCAGGTGGTTGACAGCAACTTGACAGCGCCCATCCTACGCTGCCCAGACATCGAACGTTGGCGTGAACCAGTCGATTCCCCAAAGTTCGTACTGGCCCGGAACCTGTCCTTTGCCATAGTGTTCGATCAGCTTGCGGCCGAGGGCGTCGGTGCTCTCCTGATTCAGTTTCTGCACGAGCTGCGATGGCTCGGAGTCAAAGCTCACGTGTCCATCGTGATGAACGAATACATCCGTGGCGATGAGAAGCCGATATCCGGCAAGGCGAAGTCGCCATGAGATATCGAGATCGTCCATCCCGAGGAAAAGATCGTTGTCGAGCAGACCAACCTTGTCCAGGGCGCTTCGGCGGATCATCATGGCAAAGCCGATAAGAAGCTTTGTTTCTATTGCGCGCCGTGAATTCACCTGCCCAAGCATTTCGGCAAAGCGATCATAGTTAAATCCGCCCGTTGCCTGGACCGGTGCATGGAACTCGGCCTTTTGGAAACCAGCGACACAATCGGAAGTTGGTCCGACCGCACCGACTGTTGGGTCGGCAAAGTGCTCGACGAGTTTGCCCAGCCAGCCAGGGGTTACGGCGGTATCTGGATTCAGCAAGACAATAAAGTCGCCTTTTGAATTCTCGATTCCAAGGTTGGTGCCGCCAGAAAAGCCAAGGTTCTTGTCGCTCAGGATGACTTTGACCCTGTTTCCGATGCCGGTCAGTTGCTTGAGGAACTCGGGAGTACCATCGCGAGAGCCGTTATCGACGATGATGAGTTCGTCGAACAGTCCGAGGTTGGCGACAACGCTATGGACGCACGCTTCGATGGTCTTCATCGAGTTGTAGGTGACGACGACAATGCTGCATGTGCCGTCGGTCGGTTTTCGATGAGCCAGAGTTTCCCAGTTCTCTGCCGAGACTGCGGAGGAGGCTTGATTCGCATATCGCCAAAAGCCAAATCGTCCGGGGTGGATGCGGCTCACGCCATCGGCGGTGCGGATGTTATCTGGGATAAATGTTCCGTAATACTTGCGGACGAAGTCTTGGTATCCGCCGACATCGGAGGCTTCTCCAGAGCACGTCGGGGAGGTGGGCGATGTGTGAAAAAGCATGTCGCCACGGACACCGATCTGCCATAGCAGACCCTTGATCGCAACCCCTAACGCGAGCCCGAGCAGATCTTCGCTGACTTCGGTATCCCATCCTCCCGCACCCCAAAAGGCTTGCTTACGAACGAGGACGCAATCGGGTCGGAAAGCCGAAACGCTGGCGAGGCCTTGGGTCGGCTGGTCAGCAGGAATGGAGGAGAGAGGCATCCGATTGAAGTGATCTTCAATGATGCTGAAACCGTTCGTGATGGTGTGGCCGTTGGGCAAGGCGACCGGACAGGCTATTGCTGCGAGAGTCGGGATCGACTCCATGTCGTTTTTGAGGGCAATCAGGGTAGAAGCATCGCACCAACCGCCAAACGGTGCGAAGAAGAGAAACTCACCTTCTGCTTTTTTGGCAGCTTCGTTCAAGCACTCTGCACGTGAGCCTTTCACTTGTACAGTCAATACCTCTATGCCTTGCTGCTGCAAAGATGCTTGCCAAGAGGTGGGCGCTTGGATCGGCTCAGCAACAATCACGCTAAGGATAGGTTTTGAAGGCCCGGAGGACACAAGGGCTGTTCCGGCGGTCGGTAGAGTTTGAATTCGCATTGTTTAGGCTCTCTTGGGCAGGCGCTTGGTGAGTGTTGAATATTGGTTGTGGCGAATGCGGTCGGCTGAAAATGCGCTGTGGATTGGGCGCACACCGTATCCGCCTTTGATGAATGCGAAGGCCCAGCCGCGCTCCATCGCCTGTTGCTCGTGTTTATTCGATGGGATTACATTGAGCAAGCCTTGAGATTCGAGATCGCTTAACGCATCATGGGTCGTGGCGAACATCGGCCCGAAAACGCCGAATGGAGCAAGGTCTGTGGTTTGAAACTTTTCGGTGACAAAGCCAACCTGCTCTTCGCTGTCCCATTGAAGCGGGAAAGTGAGCCACGGAACTGCGCCGACGCCGAAGCTTAATCTCGACTCGAACTCTTTGGTCCAGCCTGGCTGCTTGACGAGCACGCTGTCTTGCATAAAGATGTAGGTGTCGGCGGGGAAGTTTCGGAAAGCCCAAAGGTATGCCCCGGTGTCATAGCCTTTATACGGCGTCTGGGTGACCATGAGTTTGAACGGGCCATTGTAGCTTTCAAGGGCGCCAAGATACTCCGTCGCTGCGGGGTCGCTTGATCCCGTGTCCACGATCAAGACATCGTGGCCATCGGTTCCGTAGGTCTCTAAACTTTCAATCAGTTCAGGCAGAAATTTGTGTCCATTGTTCGTTGCTATAGCAATCATTCCAGCGCTCCGGGAAGTCTGTGCAGATGCCTTCGAATCCAGCTCGAAGCGCGGCTGCCTTAAAGTCTTTGTCGAGCGTCCAGCCGTGGAGCTCAGGAGAGACGAGAAAAGTGTGTTTGGGGACGTGGGTGAACGGCTCAGTGTCCTTCACATAGTCCAGCCAATAACCGTAAAAGGGGCCACTGATAACCTCGTAAGGGCTCAATCGGGCTAGAGTCTTGAGTTCGTTTCGCTCGGCACGGATCATGTCGGGAACGATCATGTCGGCGGCGTAGCACTTGTTCAAATCGAGCCCTGCCCATTTGATCAGCTTGATGGTGAGGTCTACGATTCCTGACTCTTTGAAATCGAAGATCACGGGTCCGGGGAAGCCCTTGAGCAAGTCAAGGCCGGTAAAGCTTGGCGCTGATAGGATCGGATCGTGGGCCAGGTAGATATCGTGCTCGTAGCTACGGATATCGACTTCGATACCCCAGCCCTTGTCCGCAGCTTTGCGGATGGAGGCTTCGTCATTGGCTCTGTGTAGATAGAGAGTTGGCAAATTCATGGGCTTATGCGGCGATACGGTCGTAGTTCGCTTGCAGGTCTTCGGGTGTTCCGAGTCCGTACATCGCTTCGACGTCGAAGTTTTTGATGAGCTTGGTTTCGACCAGTTCGTTGAAGACTGGGCATACGTAGAACTCACCGTTCACGCGAGTATCGTTGCTTATCATTTGTCTAGCCCCCCAAACGAAATCGGCTCCATGACGATAGTAGTAAACGCCGACGGTGGCTTTGTCGCTGATGACTTGCTTCTCGGCAACACGAACGACTCGGCCTTTCTCTTCAAGGGAATAGCTCCACTTGGGGTGATTTGCACGGAAGGTCATGATTGCGCCATCCAAACCTTGCAGCCTGTTCTGCCAAGCTTCCTTGTCGTAGCTGACCCACTGATCGGAGTTTGCGATAATCAGCGGCTCGTCGCTGTCGATGAACTTCTCAGCGAGCAGGACGGTGCATGCTGCGCCTTCTGTTGGGTGTACGACCGGCACGAATGCAACGTCGTGGCGCTCCATCATGCGAGTCTCATTTAGGTGAGAGAGGTGCTCCATGCGGCAAAGAAGAAAAAACTTTGCGCCCGGAATTGCGACGTTTTCGATCACGTGCTCGATCATCGCCTTGCCTTTGATCGGGATAAATGGCTTGGGGGTGTGATATCCAGCGACGACAAAGCGCGATCCTGCGCCGGCCATAGGAATAACGATGTTCATGCGGCTTTTGCTCTCTCCTTTGAATCAAGGGGTCCGATGAGTTTGGGCAGGAGCCCGACATTGACCTCATCTGGACTGGAAACTTTAACGATCTTGGCGGGGTTTGCGGCGTGGGCGGCGAGCAATCCAACTGGCGAGTCTTCGACGATCAGACACTCTTTGATGGAAATCCCAAGTCGACGCGCACCTTCGAGGTAGATATCAGGCGCGGGTTTGGCTTTTTTTACGTCGTCGTTGCCTACGATGATGTTCACGTAGTCGAGCAGCCCAATGGCACGCAACATCCGGTCGAGGGTTTGCCGTAATGAGTTCGAACAAACGGCGACAAGAAACTCGTGTCCAAGCAACTCTTTGACGAGTTGGACCTTGGTCATATCGGGGCGCAAGACCTCTTCGATCAACTCGACCGTGAGCTGCTGCTTCTGTTCGTGTACGGTTTCGTGAAGGTTTTTGGGGAAGCCTTTTTCGTCGGTGAGCTTGCCTAGCTTCACGCGTGTAGGGAGACCATTGTAGGCTCGAATGTGCTCTTCGCGTGTGATTTCGTATCCGTGCTCGGCGAGTGCACGGTTCAGCGCAACGTAATGCAACTCGCATGCATCTACGAGAACTCCGTCTGCGTCAAAGAGAACTGCCTTGATCATAAGTGGGCTTACCACCGATAAGTTCGTCTTGCGAACCTAAGCTCCAGGTAATTTTTCGGGGAAGTTGACGAACTTCTTTAGGTTTTCGACCCTGTTTTTGACCGTTGCGCCTATTCGCGCAACGATTTAATGTGGGATTGCGTGTTTACATTAACGCGCAGCCTGCTTCTGAGCTAGGCTGAGGAGAGGCATGGAGCTCATCCGCTACAAACCAGGAGAGGCGATCCGCTGGATTCACACCGGCGCAGAGGACTTGCGCAAGCAGGCCGTGCGGCAAGGCAAGAGCGTGATTAAGCGCGAAGGCGACCGGACGATTGGCAAAGACCTCAAAGACGTCGCGAGCGCGCTTGTGGACATGGGGAAGAGCACTTGGGCCGAGGTTCTCCACCATCAGGCTGAGGCAAGCGAATATGTGCTTCATGCCGAGAAATTCGACGTCGTGACGCCAGGGAATATCAAGACTGTCCGCTATGACGAAGTCGTCGATATGAAGCAGCGTGGCGACCGAGTGACAGTCGTGCTTAAGCAGGGCAGCGTTACCATTAAGCCTCACGCCTATATCGTCGCCGGGAAACTCAAGGCCCCGGTCGGCTGGGCAAGAAACGGGCTCGAAGTACCCTATGAGACCTTGCTCGATGAGCTTTCGGCTCGTTGCAAGGTAAACATAGAATACTTGTGAGTATATGGCTGCAACCTGAGCCCCTTAGCTGGTGGCATAACGTCGATGACGCGATTCAAGAAGATGTCGGCAGCGGCGATCTTTCTGGCGGATGCATCGACCCTGAATTGATGTCCTCTTACTATATCGAAGCGCAAGCCGAAGGCACGGTCTGCGGTTTGGGCATCGCCGAATATCTTCTCGCGCCCTACCCGACCGATCCCGATGGCGTAAAGATCGACATTGGGTTTAAGGATGGCGATCGGGTGAGCCGTGGCGACATTTTGGTCAGCGGGCGGACATCGGCGCGGAGGGCGTTGCTTGCCGAGCGGACGGTCCTCAACTTCATGATGCATCTGAGCGGGGTGGCGACTTTCACACGAAAGTTCGTCGATCAGGCTGGTGAAAGCAACGTCCGAATCGTGGATACACGAAAAACTCTCCCGGGCCTTCGTGCGCTTCAAAAGTATGCGGTGCGGTGCGGTGGCGGGCACAGCCACCGGATGGGGCTCTTCGACGGTGTGATGATCAAGGACAATCACATTCGCGCTTGCGGCAGTATTAAGGAGGCGGTGGAGAAGGTGAAGGAATATGCGCCGCATACGGTTCGGATTGAGGTGGAGTGCACAAGTTTAGAGCAGGTGGCGGAGGCCGTCGATGCGGGAGCCGACATCGTGATGCTCGACAATATGGACCCCTTCATGATGCGCGAAGCCGTCAAGGACTATCGGGGCAAAGTCATCTTTGAGGCGAGCGGGGGGATCTCACTCGACACGGTTCGCGGCATGGCCCAGACTGGTGTGGACATCATCTCGATTGGCGCGCTCACCCATTCTGCCCCGGCTTTGGCGATGCACATGGAGTTTGAATGACCGATCTGCGTGTTGAGCCATGGATCGAACTGGATTCGGCAGGATCGACGCAGGATGTTGCCGCCGAATTCTTGCAAGGTACACGCTCGGGTGAGATTCCGGGTGTGATTTGGACTACCGATCAAAGGTCGGGTAGGGGGCGATTTGGGCGCAATTGGTACGGGCGACCGGGTGACTCTCTGGCGATGACTCTGGTGCTACGAGACTATCCCGACCATCCGAAGCCCTGGCTGGTGGGGATGGGCGTGGCGATTGCGGCTGCGGGGGTTCTGCATTGTCAGTTGCGTTGGCCAAATGACCTTTCCATCGGCACGAAGAAGGTCGGGGGGATTCTTACTGAACTTGTCAAGGACGTTGCGGGACGGAGTATTCCGGTAGTTGGGGTCGGGCTAAACCTCAACCACGACTCCTTTCCTACTGAGATCGAGGACATTGCAACGAGCCTTAAGATCGAGCGTGGGCACGATCATTCGCCTTTGGAGATTGCGCAGAAGATTGCCGAACGGTTGGCAGGGATTCCTGAGCCGGAGAGCTGGCAAGCGCTGGAGTCGGTGTGGATGCTGTTTGACGCTACGCCGGGCAAGCGCTTCAAACTGCCCGATGGGGAGGAGGCAGTGGGATTGGGTTTCGGGCCGGATGGGGAGCTGATCTGCTCGGTGAATGGGGAGACGAAATCGGTACTGGCGGCAGATGCGGTCTTTGGTGTGTAGGCTGGTCCGTTACCCCAAACAACAATGGGGTGGCCTTTGTAAGAGGAATTGCGGAAGTGCTCGTCAAATTCACTATTTTTTATTGCAAAGTGTTAGTTTGCCTTTTTAGAGTCCGTTTTGTACTATAGTTAGACTGGATGGCGAAAGCCTAGTTTAGCGTTCATATAGTGGAGGCAGTCGAGTGCTTTTTAAGATTCGATCTTTACGTGAGAAGGTCATGGGGAACGATACGTGGAATCGGCCCTTGATGTCGGAGCATGACTTCTTTAAGCTTAGCGAAGAGTTAGATAAGGGCCGTCACAAGCGAAAGATGGAGCTTATCCTGGTTTGGATCATGACGGGGATTGTAGGTTCGGCTGTTGTGATTCTCATCTTTCCGGGGCTGATTTTCTATATTGCCGACAAGATTTCAAATGCATCGTCTCCGAGCGGGAGCGCGACAGCAACGGAGTTTAACGGTGAGAGCTATAAGCTTGCGCAACAGTGGGCGATTACGACGCTGACAACCGTTGTTGGTTTTGTTATCGGTTATGTCAATGGTCGAAGGGTTGACGCAGATAAGTCGCGGGGCGGTGGCAATTCAGACGACAGTGGCAACGCTGGTAATGGTGGCAATGCAGGGGATGGAGGTTCTGGACAGCAGGTCAATCCAGATGCGAACTCTCAGTCTGATGATTCCGGTAACGAGGATACAGAAGAGACAAACCAAACGCAAACTTAGATAGCTTGGCAAGGACGGCATGACGGAGAGACATCCACGGCAGTCAATGTTTCCCTATATTCTTGCGGCGATTCCAGCCTATCCGTGGAGAGGGCAGGGCTTGCGACCGTTGCCCGATGAGTTTCCTCATCGACGTCGGATGTGTCGTCAAGTTCTTCATACGCTGAACTGAAGGTACGGCACGACTCCTTGAGTTTGCGAGTATAAAGAACCATGCTCTCGGTGGTTTTGGTCTCGGCAATGGCTCTTCTTCAACCTTCAACCCCTGCTGTTCCGCGTGAGTTTCGCGCGGCATGGGTCGCCACGGTTGACAATATCGACTGGCCCTCGAAGCGCGACCTCACGACCCAGCAGCAGCAGGCCGAGCTTCAGGCCATCATCGATAAGGCCAAGGAGCTAAACCTAAACGCGCTGATCTTTCAGGTGCGCCCGTCAGCCGACGCGCTTTACGAATCCAAACTTGAACCGTGGTCGGAGTATTTGACAGGCCAGCAGGGCAAAGCGCCGTCGCCGTTTTGGGACCCGCTCAAGTTTGCGGTGGAGAAGTGTCACGAGAAGGGGATTGAGCTCCACGCATGGTTCAACCCGTACCGGGCGAAGCACCCGAGCATGAAAGGGCAGTGCGACCCCAGCCATATCGCCAAGACGAACCCGGGGCTGGTGAAGTCCTACAGCACCCTTCTTTGGATGGATCCAGGCGAGCCAGCCGTTCAAAAGCGGTCGATGGATGTGATGATGGATGTGGTGAAGCGCTACGATATCGACGGCGTCCACATCGACGATTATTTTTATCCTTACCCGGTCAAGAGCGGTGGCAAGAATGTCCCCTTCCCTGATAGCGCTTCTTACGCAAAGTATCAGAAGGCGGGAGGCAAGCTCAAGGTGGACGATTGGCGACGGAAGAACGTCGATGACTTCATCGAAGGGCTTTACAAGGCCATCAAGAAGGAGAAGTCTTGGGTGAAGTTTGGGATCAGCCCATTCGGTATTTACCGTCCGGGAGTGCCTCAAGGGATCAAGGCTGGAATCGACCAATATGCCGAGCTGTATGCCGACGCAAAGAAGTGGTTTAACAACGGTTGGTGCGACTATATGACGCCTCAGCTCTATTGGGCGATTGGACAAAAGGAGCAGGCTTACAAGGACCTGCAGGATTGGTGGATCGGCGAAAACACGAAGGGTCGGCACCTTTGGGTGGGCAACTATACGAGCCGTTTGGTCACTGGGGCAGGGGGCTGGCAGGCTCAGGAACTGATTGATCAGATCGAAGCCACACGAGGGTCGAAAGCAACCGGGAACGTGCACTTTAGTATGAAGGCGCTGATGAGGGATGCGAAGGGGATTGCGACGGCTCTAAAGAATGGGCCGTACAAGGAACCGGCTTTGGTGCCGGAGTCGCCTTGGCTTAAGGGTCGGCCGGGAAGCTAAATGGGATTTTAGATTTTAGATTGGGGATCGCCGTTCGCTGATTGTCAACCGTTGTCTTGGTCGGTTCCAGTAAAATCGATTTGTGGATCGCATTAATTCGGAAGGGATTCCGAGGGACCTTCTGAAAGTGGCGCTCAAAGAGCCTGAGATCATACGCGTCGCAGTGAAGAACGACGCCTGCCTGCTGTGCCGCAATCGTAAAGTGAACGAAGCAGGGATTTGCCAAGTCTGCTTTACAATGCTCAACGATGAAGAGGTCAAATTGGCGGAGGCCTGGATGTCGGGCCGAGGAGCCGTTGGCTGGTGAAATGGCCGTTCGGCAAGAAGGGAGTGCCCTACCTTGCCGTTATCGAATATTGGGTCTACGTTCAGGGAGATAAAATCCCGCCCCAAGATTTGCTGACGGGGCGAATTCTGCGCTCTAGTCCATTCAAAGTGGACGGACACCCTGCCTGCGGTCCCCCGGAAGGGCTGCTCTTTAGCGATATTCGCCTGCATATGGCGATGGTCTTGAAGGCCAAGAATCCGCACCTGTTCCGACCCGATCTCTTTGACCGACACGTTGAACCGACAGCCGCTGTTTTGGAAGCGCTTTCGAATGCTTCCGCGCTGGTGAAGCTTCGCTATCTGAGCGCCGTAAAGCTGGCCGACGAACGGCATCTGCGTTTCCTCCCTCACCTCGCCGAAGCGGCGGCGTATTTTGGCAAGAGCGAGGTTATTTTCGACAGCATTTCCGAGAAGCTTATTGGGATCGCAGAGTTTCGCGAGCAGCTTGCCGAGCGCCCAGATACGGCAAACCCCGACTTCCATTTGCGCACGATTTGGGTTGAGGAAGAAGAGGGTGGGCACGTGGAGACGCGGGGCTTGATGAAAGTAGGATTTCCAGAGCTAAGAACCCATGCCGCTCCCAGCGATCATCGGGTGGTCATTCTTGATGTTGTTGCGGAGGCCGCCGCGAAACTCTGGAAAGAAACGACGCTGCCCGACCAGATCGACGTGGAGGCTTTTGGGGATGAATTCGTTGTCCAGCTTGAGCCGAAGAGCAAGGGTCCCATTCAGGTCCGTGTGATTCGGAGACACCCGGTATGAGGTCGATCCGTGTTATTCCTTGTTTGGATATCAAGGATGGGCGCGTTGTCAAAGGCGTCAACTTCGTCGGCCTCAGAGATGCCGGTGACCCTGTTCAGCTTGCCAAGTTTTACAACGACGAGGGCGCTGATGAGCTCGTTTTTTTAGACATTGGGGCAACTCATGAAGATCGTCCTTCGGTAGTGGAATTGGCGAGTCGGGTAGCTGAAGAGATCTTTATTCCTTTCACGGTTGGTGGCGGGCTCCGTACCGTCGAAGACATCCGCCAAGCTCTGCTCGCTGGAGCGGACAAGGTCAGCCTGAACAGCGCGGCAGTGGCAAACCCCAATTTGATTTCGGCGGCTGCGGATAAGTTTGGGGCGCAGTGTGTTGTGCTGGCAATCGACGCCAAGCCCGTTGACACTGGCAAGTGGGAGGTGTACACTCACGGCGGAAGGAAATCGACCGGGTTAGACGCGGTTGAGTGGGCGCGCCGAGGAGTCGAGCTCGGAGCAGGGGAGATTCTGCTGACGAGCATGGGTGGCGACGGCACACAAGCGGGTTACGACCTGGGAGTGACTAAAGCCGTTAGCGAAGCAGTAGGGGTGCCTGTAATCGCTAGCGGAGGAGCGGGCAAGCCTGAACATCTCCTTGAGGCAGTGAGTCTTGGCAAGGCGGACGCCGTTTTGTTGGCGAGCATCTTGCATGACGGTCTCTATCGCATTGCCGATCTAAAACAGGAGATGCATCAGGCAGGGCTCCCGGTCAGGTTGGTACAGAAAACTTAGGCTGAACGGTAACGAACGTGCGGTCTATCGATGCTCCAAAAGTCATAGCCTAACGTCATAGTGTAAAGGCGAGAGGCTATATTGAGCTATGACGTCAAAGGAGTACCTGGCTGGATATCCGGACCGAGTGAATGCACTGGTTGAACGGCTGAAAAAGGCGGTTGACGGGCTCACCGACGAGCAATTCAACACGAAACAAGAGGACGGCTGGTGGAGCATTGGGCAGATCATCGAGCACTTGATGATCGCCAACGGGCCGTACTTGGTTGAAATGGCGCACGTGGCCAAAAGCGCCCCACGATCAGGCGGTACTGACGAGATCAAGCACACCTGGTTTGGCAGGTTTCTCATCAATGCGATGGACAAACCGAACATTCCGGCTCACCGGTCGATGCACCCTGGTCCCGGTCCTATGGAGAAGTCGAAAGTGGATGATTGGGCAGCGCAGTATTCTGAGCTCGTTTCAATCGCCAAGAATTCGGATGGGATAAATCTAACCGAGGCAAAGATTCGGAATCCCTTTGTGAAGCTCGCGAAAATGAACGTCGCCGATATGTTCGAGATCATTGCCGCTCACACCGAGCGACACGTGAAGCAGATAGAGGAGTTAGCTCTCCGGTTCGCCTAACGTGAAGTAGAACGTTGCACCACGGCCTATTTCCGACTGCGCCCAAATCCGTCCTCCGTGACGTCGTAAGATTCTCGCAACGGTGGCTAGCCCGATGCCGCTCCCTTCAAATTCCTGTGCACTATGCAGCCTTTGAAATGGCTCGAACAGCTTGTTTGAGTGCTGCATATTGAATCCAACCCCGTTATCGCGGACGAAGAATGCGCCGTCGGTTTTGCCAACCGTGATAATGGCTGGATCGCTTTTCGCGCTAAACTTTGCCGCGTTGCCCATGAGGTTTTGAAGAGCAAGAAAGAGCAAGTTACGATCACCGTGAGCCATCAGTCCGCTCTCGATTTCAAACTCGATTTTCCGGTCCTTCTCCGAAGACTTGAGGTCCTTGGCAATGTCTTCGGCAATCGTCGCGAGGTTAACGTTTTGGATGCGCAAGGGCGACTGGTTGATGCGTGAGAGGCTGAGGATATCGTCAATCAAGTGTCCCAGCTTTTGTGTGGCTCGACGGATGGCGTGTAAGTACTCCTTGGGGCCATCCGAGAGTTCGTCGCCGTAGTCGTACTCGATGGCATGGCTGTAGCCGTCGATAGTGCGCAATGGTGAACGCAAGTCGTGTGAAACCGTGTAGCTGAATGTTTCTAGTTCGCTATTGGCGGTTTCAAGCTCTTCATTTCTTGCCGATAGGTTTCGGTTTAACTCCTCGATCTGAGTCTCAAAGCTGACTCGATCGGTGAGGTCCATATGAGTTCCGATGTACCGTACTGGCTTACCATCGTCGTCGTAGGAAACCGGTCTTCCTCTCGAAAGGATCCACTTGTAAGTTCCGTCTTTGGCCCGCAATCTGTGGATGCATTCGTAGTGGGTGGCTTCTCCCTCAAACAAGCGTCGCTCGGCTTCATAGATAGCAGGCCAGTCGTCGGGGTGGACACGAGAGGACCACTCTTCGTGACGGGGTGTGATCTCATCGTCGTCATAGCCGAGCATTGCCTTCCAGGTTGGAGAGTAGTAGGACTCGTTGGTCGATGGACGCCAGTCCCAAACTCCGATGCCGCTTGCATCCAGGGCGAATTGAGATCGAACTTCGGCAACTTTGAGATCGCGTTCTGCCTTTCTGCGTTGGCTAATATCGCGCACGATCATGTAGGAGGTGACTTCGGGGTCGCCAGAGTAGGCGGCGGCGTAAACCTCGACTTCGAGTGTCTCTCCATTTGCGCACAGGAGCTGATGATCCTCTTTGAGCCGACCGTAGGTTTCTGGGGAGTCAATGGCGGCCTGCACTTCTGCTCGGCTCGTGCTGTCGAATAGGTCAACAACGTTTGTGCCGATGAGACTTTCACTCGAAGGGAGCCCAATGAGAGCTCCGATCGTTTTATTGGGTGAAACGATGATTCCCCGACTGAGGATCATGATGCCGTTTGGCGAAAGATCAATCAACTGACGATAGCGCGACTCGTTGTCGCTCAGCGCTCCTTGAGCAGCTTCATGTCGTGTTTGTTCTTGATCCAGTTTGCGCGTTGTCGCGTCAAGTTGGAGGGTTCTTTCTTCCAGGCAATCCCAAGTTCGTTCAAGGAGATGACGAACGGCGGGATCAAGGTTGTTGAAGGTCTGACTCTCCACGACCATCACTTCGAACAAAGCTTTTTTGTCGCGGGTCGATTGGAGGCTAAAAGCCTTGACCTCGATCGTTTCTCCATCGGCACGGCGCACAACTCTGTCGTAGGGAAGCGGCGAGCCATCCGGGGCTGAAGAGGGCAAGAGCACATCGGCGATGTCCTTGCCTATCCAGTGGTTCACATCGGGATTACCGCACAGGACACAAAACGCATTGTTGACGCGAATGACACTGCCTTCGCGCACGACAGCGGTTGGGCAGGCCGAATTAAGGCTGGCCGGTCCAGTGGGGAGTTCATTATCACTCAAAGTACAACCGTCTTCGACTCGGTCTGTGGGGCGACCGTCTTTCCCAAGGTTAGCTTGGATCATCGTTTTTTTCAAGTTTATGAGGTGACAGTACGTCATTTTGGCGTAAGTCCCGCAATTTCAGACGGGCACAATAATCCCTTAGCCTTATTTCGGCTTATTTGTATATTTGCTGCAAGGGGGTTTTCTTTACCTGTAGAGTCCGCTCTGACCATGAGAGATAGCGCTTGCAACGCATACCGCTCAACCCGCTATCTGTCAAAGTGGGTGTCCCAGTTGTTTTCATTAGGGAAAGTCGAAGAATCCCGGCCCGAACTTCGGTTTTAGGTTTAGGTTCTTGAGTTTGGTGTTGGAGTAGGGCTTGGCTTCTTTGTTGCGGAATTCTGTCGTTTTCATGATGAGGAAAGTTTTCTTGTCCACTTCATAAAAGATGATCCTGTCTGGCTGCGTGACGGTCTCTTTGAGGATGTAGAGGTCCGACTTCTCCTGAACCGACAGAACGCTCTTTTCCATGTTGTTGCCTTTCTCGGTCGAGAGTTCACGACCCGCGTTGAGAAAACATATCGATTCAAGATTCACGGGCATTCCGCCGAATTGATTCAGCTCGGTCATCGGAGATTTGGCGGCGGGTTTTGTGAGGTCGCTGAGCGCCATCTGCTTTCCGTCGCTAACCGTTCTGATCTTTGCCCCACCCTTCATTTGGATGTCAACTCGGGCAAAGCTCGGTTTCCTAATGCTCACCGTCATGGGAGCTTGATAGTTGTAAAAGGGATGGGAGACTTCGACGGTGAATTGGGCGGCTTCAATGCCGTCGTAGGCCTTGCGCATTTTGGCAAGGAGGTCGGCAGGCTTTGGTGTGCTATCTGAAGCAAGGATTCCGGCGGCAAGTACCGCGCATGTTACGATGCCCATGCCCTTACATACCCCCAATTGGCGTGCAAAGGCGAAATGTTTTGTCGTTTCTGTGGGTGAGTTATGCTGTGAAGGCTTCTTTTCTCCATGCCGTTGTTGATCGCTCGAAAGGAAGCAGAAGCCGAAAGCCCGGCTCCACCATGCCGGGCTCAGGTTTTGCCTGCATTGCCAGGACTACTGCTTGGGCAAGTCGAAGTGGTCCTTTGCGAACTTGGGCTTTAGGTCCATTTTCACAACCGTGAACTCGGCGAAGACCTCCTTCTTACCTTCGAGTTTGACGGTGGTTTTCATAATGAGCATCGTCTTCTTGTCAACCTCATAATCGACGACGACTTGCTGGGCAGGCGCCTCTTCGTGAAGCAAGTATCGACCGTCTTTCTCGGTCACCGTGAGCTTGCTTGTCTCCATGTTTGCGCCCTTTTCTGTCGAGAGTTCTTTGTCGGCTCGAAGGAAGCTCATCACTTCAAGGTTGAGTGGAAAGCCACCAAAGACGTTCTGATCGTTAGCATCTACCTGCATTGGACTGGCATCGGGTTTCGACAGGGAGACGGTCTTTCCGTCGGAGACAGATTTGAATGTGCTTCCGTTTGCTAAGTTGAGCTCGATGCGGATGCTGTTGGGCTTTTTGTAGCTGACTTTCATCGGCTGGCCAACGAGGCTTCCCTGAACTGCGGGGTGCTTGGCTTGGACCTCAAGATAGGCTTCGCTGACTTTGTGATACGCGTCGCGCATCTTTGAAAGGAGTTCTTTAGGTTCGATGGGTGCGCTCACGGTTGGCATAAGCCCGCTTGCGGCACAGATAAGGGTTAGAATTGCCATGCCTCATAAAACGCAGACTGCGTTTCCGATAGCAACTTGGCATGTGTTTTTTAGGCCGAATGATAAAACAATCTGCATGCTGTGGCCGTCGAGTTGTCTCAGCGCCTATCTCGGCGTCGGGCTGCGCCTTCCTCCGAAGGGGCTTGCCGATACCGCGGCGGGAAGCTGGGCCGTCTTCAACTTTTCGACAAGCGCAGAGAAGTGCTCTTCGGTGATCTGCAGCCCTTGCACACGCTCACGAAGGTAGGATCCGCAAAGGTTGATTGCGCTGAAGCTGCGGCCGAACTCCTGAGCGTAAAGACTCCACCACGGGCCGCCTCCCTGGATCAAATCCATGATGACAAGCGGACTCAGCAACGCCACGCTTTCGGCCCTTGGGAAGTGCGCAAAGCGGTCGAGGTGGGTCAGCAGGTCGGGCCCAAACTCGATCTTGGCGATGGTCTTTGCGGCTTCGGCGTGGCGCAGGCAGCACTCGGTCAGGAACTCCAGCACATGCTGTTGGCGCGTGAAGCCCATGAAGGCGTTGTTAACCTTCTGGACGGCGATCGGGCGGCCCGCCGGAGAACGGTCGATCCAGACCTCTTTGCACACGAAGCACGGCGCGTCGGGGACGGTGAGGCTGTCCGGTTTGAGAACGAGCAGGTCGGCGTCCGCCCAGACCGCTCTTTCGAACCCCTCCTCCAACAGTTCGCGGGCGAGGATAAGCCGCGCGAGATCGGACATCGGGAGCTTGTCGTGTCGCACCTTCTCTTTGAACCAGTCAGGGACCCGGTCGAAGAGGTCATCGTCGTAAAAGCGGTATTCAAAGCCGCTCTGATCGGCCCACGCGCGGACTGAGTCGAGGCAGTCGGCAATAAAGAGGGGCACGTCGAACGTGCGATAGGACTGATAAACGACGGTGCGCATATTTTGCGCTGAAATTTTACTTGGTCGCGCTCGCCCTTCCATCGCCTATATCTTTAGGAGGGTTCTTCTTAATATCCTCCAGCATTTTGATAGCTATTTCGGCAAATTCATGGATTTGGATATCATCAGATGTCAGATACTTGCTGATCATCGTCTTTGTCTGCGCTTCTGGTTGCTCCGTTGCCCTAAAAATCAGTTTCCGAATGGTCTCGCGGTTAGCATCATGCTTGGTTTTTGGGGCGTAATACTTTGCGCCCGCACGTATCACCAGGTTCTTGTCTTGCTTCATTCGCGGATATGTCCATTCAAGGATATCAGCTTCTGAGTCCAGTCCCAGAAAGCCTCCCTGTGTGAGTAAGTCGAATGCAATACGACGCACACGAACATCCGTCGACTGAGCAAGCTCTTTCAGTTGCTTTGAAGTGAAAGCCTTCCAAAGGGCATTCGTGACATTTGGATTCATGTAAGGACGTCGCACTTGCCGTATCCAATCTGCAAACACGACGGCAAGGTCCGCGACCTTCTTTTTCCCAAGGAAGTGAAGCGCTTGAAACCGACACCCCTCAGGATCGGTGAGTAGGATCCTACGGCAAACTGCTTCCAGTTGTGGGTATTTACGTCGTTCGAGCTCTTCGAGACAAAGCGTGCACATAACCGCAGAATAAGCTTGCGTACCCGCTATCAACTCTGAATCCGAAAGGCTTTCTAACTCCCAATAAGTACTATAATGAGAAGCCAACCTAACCATAGGATCGCGATCTCCGCGTGCTATAGCCAAGAATGGGTTAGTCTCTTGCCAAGGGCTCCCATCGACGACAAAATATCGAGCATGGGCAGGCATCCGGTTGAACAGGCTCTGGTCAGTTCCGAGATAATCTTCAATTCGGAAGAAAGTATCCAGCGCCGCAAATGAAACCCAATGATCTGGATCGGAGAGCATTGCGCTCCGTACCTTCTGGCTGTATTCGCTCTCGTTGTCAGACAGCAGATGGAGCGCCACCGCACGAAACTCTGGCTTGGGGGAATGCAGCCATCTGTCCAGGCAGTCTTGTCTGATCGGAGAAGGGTCAGGCAAAACGTTACAGGCCTTGTAAGCCGTTTGATAGTCGTTCGAAGATAGCCGCGTCTTTAGGCACGAAGGGTTGTCACGAGCGATTTTTTCAAGCCCAAGAGTGTACGCATACTCGAGCGTTTGATCGTACCCTGTGCCACAGTTTGCCCGGTACGGTGAGGTTGTAAGGTCTATGTCTCGAAGTTCGCCAAACAGTACATCCAAGGCCTCTTCACGAACCTTTGAGTCGCCATGAAGAGCCGCCTCGGCAAGCGCTCTCCCCCAATCGAGCCTCCACTGGCGGACTTTCTCATAGACATCCTTGGTGCGTGCATCAAGCCCATAGGCATGGCTCAAAAACTGTAAATCGCTCCAATAAGATGAGTAGTCATGACTTAGCTTCTGGGCAACCAAGAGAATTCGATGGCGATCTGCATTCGAGCCTGAATCAAGCGTTGAAACGATCTTCTCAAATCCCGCGATCGTGGGAGGCTGGTTGAGGATGGCGTTGATCTCTGTTGTCTTGCCCTGGGTTTGCAAGGAAAGTAAGCATAACAAGGTTGTGGCAACAAGCGGCATCTGGAACCCTCATCAGTGGGACGTATCAGCGCTGATTTCTGTACAGTTGTTCAAATTAGCTGGCCCTTCAAGCCCCACAAGAACGACTCTTCCAGCTTCACTTCCACAAGCTGCCCGATCAGGGTTTCGGGTTCGGCAGGAGCAGGGAAGTGCACCATCTTAAACTCTCGACTGTAGCCTTTCAACAGACTCGGGTTCTTGGGTGACGGGCCTTCCACCAAGACCTCAACCGTCTGCCCGACACATGCTTCATTTCTCTCAATCGTGATCGAATTCTGTAGGTCGCTAAGGACCTTCAATCGTGACTGCTTGAGCGCATACGGCAGCTGCTCCATCTCAGCGGCGGGAGTGCCCGGCCGGGTGGAGTAGATGAAAATGTAGGCCCCGTCGAACCGGACCTCACGCACCATCTCCAGCGTTTTCTCGAACTGCTCCTCGGTCTCGCCGGGGAAGCCGACGATGATGTCGGTGGTGATGCCGACGTCGGGCACGGCTGCGCGCAGGTCCTTCACGATCTCCAAAAACGACTCGGCGGTGTAGAGCCGGTGCATCGCCTTGAGCATGTCGTTGTCGCCCGATTGCAGCGGCAAGTGAACGTGCTCCATGACCTTCGGGTTGTCGCGGATGCATTCGATGAGTTCTGCGGTGAAATCGCGTGGATAAGGGCTGGTGTAGCGGATGCGCTGAAGACTGGGGAGGCCTTCGAGCAGCCAAAGGAGTTTGGCAAATGGCACGCGGCCTTCGGCGAGGTTCTTGCCGTAGGAGTTGACGGTCTGGCCCAAAAGGGTGACCTCTTTGACTCCATTCTCGCTGAGCGCGTAAACCTCGGCGACAATGTCCTCGGTCGGGCGGCTGCGCTCGCGTCCGCGGGTGGTGGGGACGATGCAGAAGGTGCAGAACTTGTCACAACCGTATTGGATGGGGACGAAGGCTTTGATTTTGGATTTTGGATTTTGGATTTTGGATTGGGCTTTGGTGTGTGCGTTTTGGGAGTGCGCGAATTTATTCGCGCTTTCGCTATCGTTGTCACCCCTCCCCGGTTCGCTTTGCTCACCGACCCTCCCCCTCAAGGGGAGGGGGTTTAACTCTTGATTCGCGATTGCTGATTGTTGATTGCTGATTGCTGATGGCTCGCTTACCCCACCCCCAACCCCCTCCCCATTTTCGCTTCGCTCAAACAAGGAGGGGGCTCCGGGATTCCGATTTCCGATCTCCGATTTCTGATTTCCCGCATTCTGATCGCCGATAGCCGATAGCTGATTGCCCAGGTTCCGGTCTCCGATCTGCGATCTCTGATCTCCAGCGCCCTGATCTCCGATAGCCGACAGCTGATCGCTCAGAGTAGGCGCATAAGGGACCTCTCCATCAACCCTTGGTGCCACCAAACGTTGCGGGATGTCGGTCACCACCGCGCCCTTTCGTTCGGGAAGATCGAGCCGGGTTTGGAATCTGCGGGTTTGGGCGGCCTCTTCAACCAGTCCAGGAATCGTGGAGAGTTGCCCAGTGCCAACCACAAAGTCGACAAAATGCGCTCGCTGATGAATCTCTTTGGCTCGGAGCTGGGCCATGCAACCGGCTACGCCGACGATGATCTCGGGCCTTTGCTTTTTCAGCAATGCCAACTCGCCCAACATTGAAAACGCTTTGTCCTCTGGCTTCTTGCGCACTGAGCACGTGTTCAGCAAAATCACATGTGCGCTCATCATATCGCCAGCGGGCTCAAACCCTATCTGCTGCAGATACAGCCCGATCTGCTCAGAATCCTCTTCGTTCATCTGGCACCCCCAGGTTTGAATGAAGTAGGTTCCGCGACGGGCCTTTGGGCGTCCGGACTTTGCAACGGTAAGCGGCGAAATGGTCATGTTTAAGTTCGATTCAGGTTCAAAAGGATACCCTTTGAAGCTCATGAGACAACGGGCCGCTCGACGGTCTGGTTTCATGCGAAGAAAACAATCGCTGACTCATCGCTGTGAAAATGGCTTATGATAGAGTTGTAGCTGGCTGGGCTACAACTTTTAGGGGGGGCGGCCGTCGTGGACGGAATGACTCGATTCAAACACAAGCGGGGCTCGGAGCTAAGAGTCCGAAAGTCGATCACTTTGTGGCGATCCGTTTTTATGTCTGTGTTTCTGAATGGGATTTCTTCCTGATGATTCGGGTCCCTAGTGAATATTCACGGACGCCCGCTTAATGTAAGGGTGTTTACGAATAGGCAATGAAACTGCCCTGCGTGTGAAGGCGCACTCGGGCAAGAGGAGGCAACGATGAAAAAAAGTATTAAGGGATTGACCGGAAGAATTATTCAGCCTGGGGACCCGGTGTGGCAGGAGGCATGTATCGGCTTTGCACTACGCGCCGACTATGCAGCAAACGAGCCCCGAGTGATCGTGTTTTGTCAGGATCGGCTCGACGTCGCAAATGCAGTGAAGTGGGCCGTGAAGAACAAGGTTCCGATGCGCGCCCGTGCGGGACGCCATAACTATGAAGGCTATTCCTCGCTCGTCAAAGACGGCATTATTATCGACATCAGCGAGATGGAAACCGTTAAGGCATCTAGCAGTTCCGATACAGCGGAGGTCGGTGCGGGCATCGACATGCTGGAGTGCTTTGAGGAGTTGAACGACCTCAACCTTACGTTTCCTATGGCAACCGGGCCCAGCGTCGGCATGGCTGGCCTAACGCTTGGCGGAGGGGTGGGCGTCACCACACGCAAGTTTGGTCTGACCTGTGACAATCTCCTTGAGGTCGAGATGGTCAACGCCGAAGGGGAGATTATTATCGCCAACGAGACCAAGAACTACGACCTGTTTTGGGCTTGCCGTGGGGGTGGCGGTGGCAACTTTGGAATCGCAACCAAGTTTAAGTTCAAGGTTCATCCTGTCAACAACGCGGCGATCTTCAGCATCGGCTATCCGTGGGAAGCGTTCGAGTACGTGGTCGATAAATGGCAGCGGTGGAACTTTGAAGCGGACTGGAATATGTCCTCCTTCATCGCTTTGGTGGGCGATCGCACGATCACAGTACAGGGCCAATACACCGGCACCGACGAAGAGCTGGCCGGTTTTATGGGCGTTATCGCTCCGATGCTTTCCGAGCCTTCGCCGATCTCCGTTAATATCCAAATGCTCCCGTTCCGAATTGCCACCCGTGTGATCCTGGGAGTTGATCCCTTCAATCCGCTGTGGCGAGTGCAGCAACACAGCGACAATCAGATATTCAAGAGCACGTCGGCCTTTGCGATGGAGTACTTCAGCATGGATGCCATCTCTATCTTGAGGAAGTACCTGGAGACTGTTCCACAACTCTCAGCGCCTCCGAGCCAACCGACGATGGTGCAGCTATTGGGAGGCGGCGGAGCGCCCGACCAAGTGAATCGAACGGCAACGGCTGTCTGGGGAAGAGGAACCAAATTCATCGTTCAGTACGACGGGTATTGGACGGCTCCGGAGGACGGTCCCGAAACGATCAAGTGGGTCGAAGATTTGCGGCATGAGCTTTCTCCGCACACCAGCGGCGCGTATGTCAATTACAGCGACGCGACAATCCCCAACTATCTGCAGCAGTACTACGGCGGGAATCTGGAGCGGCTGGTCAAGGTGAAGGCTCACTATGACCCGAACAACGTGTTCAACTATCCGCAGAGCATTCCTGTCTCGCTTTCATCCAAGGCTGTGGTTTCCGCCGAAGGACGAAAGAGCACCGCCAAAAAATGACGGTCTAAAAATCCAAAGGCGCGCCAGCCTCGCTGGCGCGCCCCGGAACCCTTTCTCTCATCGTAAGCCCAATGCTAGGCTTGTTGTCAATTGGGCCGTTCTCCATGGGCGGCGTCCTTTACAAGACCCCAAGCCCCTGCGACGGCTGCGACCGCGATCAATGCGGCGACAATTTGGTACAACCGATCACCTCCCGATATTCTATTCCTCTCATCGTAAGCCACGCACCCATCGTCGGCACGCTTCACAAATGTTTTGCCGCATTTGGAATAAGCCGGAGCCGATAGGGATACCAGGGTCGCCAAAACCCGGTAGATGTTGGGGCCGAATACAGCATGGTGTTTGACAGTTAAAGCTGAATTTGGTCCCACGGGTCGTATTTGGCAGTCCCTCCCGGACAAACTAGTACATGCGCTCTTTTCGGCGCACGCTGGAGTTCCTTCGCCCGTATCGCTGGCGAATGGTCTTTGCGGTTGTGCTGACATTAACGGTGACGTTGCTCCAGATCATCCCGCCCCGGATGTTCCAGCTTGCCATCGACAGCGCCATTCAGCCCGCACTTTCTGCCCGTGCTCAGCTCAAGGAGATTGAAGCGGAGGCCGCCAAAGCCCCGCCGTCGGTCACCGCCCCAACCGGTGCACGCAATCCTGATGGAACTCAAGAACCGAACAAAGCAACGCCTCGCGAGATCGCCAAGCTCAAGAAGACGATCGAGAAAGATGCTCCGTCGATGCTTTGGCTCATCGCGGGGTTCTTGATCGTCGTGATTGCCGCGCGCAATCTCCTCAGCTATCTCTTGCACTACAGTCTGACGTGGGTCGGTCATCGCTTTTGTTTCGATCTCCGATTTGCGACGTGGAGGCACCTCCACCGGCTTAGTCTTGCCTATCACAACCAGACCCAGGTCGGCAAGATCATGTCCCGCGTTACCGCGGATATCGAGTTGATCCAGTCGCTCATTCAGGGTCAGCTTGTCACCTTCATCAGCGATCTGGTTACCATTGTCGCGGTCTTGGCGATGCTGTTCACGCTCCAATGGAAGCTGGCTCTGATCATCCTCGGGCTTGTGCCGTTTTATGTTCTTAGCTATCTCTTCTTCCTCAAGCACATTCGCGAAGTGAGCAACGAACAGCGACGACTTTGGGATGAGATGCTCGGCAAATTGGCCGAGAAGATCGCGGGGATTGGGGTCGTAAAAGCCTTTGTGAAGGAGAAGTACGAGACCCGAAACTTTATGACAACGGTTCGTGAGAAGTTTGCGGTGGACATGCGGCAAGTGCACCTGAACCGTCGACTGGGTCTCGTCAGTGGCACCATCTCGGCGCTCGGAACAGGTGTAGTTTATGCGTATGGTGGTTCGCTCGTGCAGCACGGACAGATGACGACCGGCGTTCTGGTGGCGATCACTTTCTACATTGGCTATATCTTCAATCCGGCTGTTCGTGTGGTGGACTTCAACAATAGCCTTCAATGGGCCGTCACGGCGATGGACAGAGTGTTCCAGACCCTCGACACCAAGCCGGAGATTCAGGATAAGCCAGATGCTCCCGCTTTAGCGCCGATCACCAGTGGCGTCCGGTTCGACAACGTTTCGTTTAGCTATATCGAAGGCGTTGCCGCTGTCCATGAATTGAACTTTACGGTCGGAGCGGGAGAGATCATCGGAATCGTTGGTCCAACTGGGGCGGGGAAGACCACGTTGATGAACCTGCTGATGCGCTTTTACGACCCTCAGCACGGACGGGTGCTCATCGACGGGACCGATTTGCGCGACGTCAGGTTGGAGTCGATCCGTCGGCAGGTGAGTATGGTCGCTCAAGAAAACCTTCTCTTTAGCGTAAGCATTATGGAGAACGTCAAGTACGGCAAGCGCGATGCTCAAGACGAAGAGGCGATTGCGGCTTGCCAAATCGCCGATCTTCACGACTTCATCGTAGGGCTGCCAGACGGGTATGAAACTAAGATCGGAGAGGGGGGCATCAAGCTCTCTGGCGGACAGAAGCAACGCCTTGCGCTTGCACGAGCATTGATAACCAACCCGTCCATTCTGATCCTCGACGACGTCACGAGCGCTTTAGACGGCGAGACGGAAGCGAGAGTACAGGGGTCGCTCAAGAAGGCGATGCAGGGTCGTACGACGTTTATCATCTCGCATCGGCTGTCGTCGGTTGTCGAGGCCGATAGGATCTTCGTCGTTGACGGTGGTCGCATTGTCGATATCGGGACGCACCACGAGCTCGCTCACCGAGGCGGCATCTATCAGCAAATTTATGAAGAGCAGTTTAAGAGCGCTCTGCAGATGAGGGGCTGAGCGGTCACGGCTTATCTGCGACGATTTGAAGCTCGCCAAGATGGAAGAAGAACCCGTCGGGTCCATCAGTCGGCTGAAGATACTCTCGCAAGGGTCCTTCCGATTCCCGCATCTGCTTCTCTAATGAGGCGGCCGTCTCAGGCTCGACATGCATTCGCTGGACCCAAGAGTCGAATGGGATCGGCTTCCAAGTGGGAGTTGAAGAGCGCAGACTAAATCCCGCTCGCTGGATCATCATGTTCCACTCGCCGATCTTTAGGCTGCGTCCGTGCGAAGGATCGCGCGTCTTCTCAATGTTCTGGAGCGCCAAATCGGCTTGCGGATCATCGATGCCAAAGTTATCGACAATCGCCAGCCAGCCGCCAGGCTTCAATATCCGGTAGGACTCAATCACGAATGCCTGAATCGAACGGAAATGATGAGCGGCAAGGCGGCATGTTACGCCATCCACGCTGCTCTTCTCGAATGGGAGTTCTTCCGCCCAAGCATGCTCGGTTCGAATATTGGTGTAGCCTCGGTCAATAGCTGCTAGCGCGGTGACCTCAAGCATTTCGGGCGTGATATCCGTCGCGATCACGGTGCCGACTTTGTGGGCGAAAGCAAAGGCCGTGTGACCGGCGCCGCATCCTACATCAACCACGATTCCACCCTTCGGACGCACGGCGTTGACCATGTCGTCGAGGGCCGATTTATTGCCGTGGACAGAGCTTGTTAGGTACTGCCCGGCAGAGCGGCCAAATTGGGTGCGCGGGTCAGCCATAGTATCAGCATGACACCGATTTGAGTCGCAAAGACCAATAAGCCTGATAAGTCCCATTGGTCTTTACAAATCAAACGGTGGCTTTCATTCGCTGCATCACACTCTCCAGGAACACCGTATTTGTGGGCGTTCGCTTAAGCAGCTTGATGAGCGAATCGGTGGCCTCCCAGGCGTTCTGCTGGTTGGCGAGAAGTCGGTGAAGCTGGATAACACCTTCGAGTTCGTTTGGAGCGAAAAGTCGCTCTTCGTGACGTGTCGAGCTTCGTTTGACGTCGATGGCGGGCCAGAGGCGACGCTCGGCAAGCTCGCGGTCGAGCACGATTTCCATGTTGCCGGTGCCCTTGAACTCTTCAAAGATCGCGTCATCCATCTTGGAGCCGGTCTCCACCAAAGCCGTTGCGACGATGGTGAGCGATCCACCTTCCTCGATATTTCGTGCCGAGCCGAAGAATCGGCGCGGGCGATAGAGCGCGGCGGGGTCCAAACCTCCCGAGAGCGTTCGTCCTGAGGGGTTGATCGTCAGGTTGCTGGCTCGCGACATACGCGTGAGCGAGTCTAACAAGATAACAACGTCTCGGCCTGCTTCGACCAAGCGCTTTGCTTGCTCAAGACAAAGCTCGGCAACGCGCATGTGGTTCTCGGCGGGCTCGTCGAAGGTTGAGCTGATGACCTGGCCCTTGACCGACCGCTTAAAGTCGGTGACCTCTTCTGGGCGCTCGTCAACGAGGAGCACCATCAGATAGACGTCTGGGTGGTTTGTTGTGACGGCGTTTGCGATCGTTTTAAGGATCGTCGTCTTTCCAGCCTTCGGAGGAGCCACGATGAGGGCGCGCTGGCCTTTGCCAATTGGGGCAATCAGATCGACGACGCGTCCAAGGATGTTCTCTGGGTGCGTCTCCATCCGAATGCGCTCGTCGGGATGGAGCGGAGTGAGCTCGTCGAAGTTTCTTCGACGCTGCATCTCTTCAGCAGCGGTACCGAATCCGTTGACGCATTCGACACGCAGCATTCCTTGATACTTTTCGCCCTCTTTTGGCTGGCGGACAAGGCCAAAGACCGAGTCGCCATTGCGGAGTCCAAATCGTTTTATCTGTGACTGGGAGACATAAACATCTGCGGGTGAAGGGGAGTAGTTGTCACGTCGCAGGAAGCCCCAGCCATCGTTGAGGATGTCCAGCACACCTCGAGCATAGAAGGACTCCTCGTTGGTCCCTTTCAAGAGCTCAACGATAAGCTCTGTGCGATCCATATCCAGCGATAGTTTCTTCGCTTTTGCGGCCTTTGCCAGGTTCGCGGGGGTCATCTGATCGAAATGATTAAAATCGATTTCGGGCAGGTTTTCGAGATCGGATGCATTATCGAGTCGCGGTTCTTGGCGTCGATTGCGTGGGCGGCCTTTGTTAGGCTGCTTAGAGCCGTCCGATTTACGGGGTCGGAATGTATGCGTCATAGCGTGTCCGAAAAGGGGTATCAGAATCGCCTTGCGGCTGAATCATGGGAGAGGGTTAGTCGCGCAGGTTCGCAATAAACGGAAGATTGCGATACCTTTCTGCGTGATCTAAACCATATCCTACCACAAAATGATCAGGAATCTCAAAGCCGATGTATTCGACTGTTGTATTTATACGACGAGCTTGGGCCTTGGATAGGAGCGCCACAACCCGTAGACTCTTCGGCTTTCGCAACTGAAAAAGTTCCCGCAAGTGATTTAAGGTTGTCCCAGTATCAATGATGTCCTCGACGATGAGTACATTCTTCCCTTCGATCGAATCGTCGAGGTCTTTCACAATTTGGACTGTCCCGCTGGAAGTTTTGGCATCCCCATAACTGCTGACCTTCACAAAGTCGATGGTCACATCGTCGCCAAGTTTGCGGCTAAGGTCAGCCAAAAAATAAGCAGAGCCCTTGAGCACCGCAATGAGGTGAATAGGAGCGTTTTGGTAATCCTGGCGAATGCGTTCGGCTAGCTCTGCCACCTTCTTCGCAATCTGCTCCTCCGTGATAATAGTTTCCAGTTTTGGCATGTGCCCGTTGAGCTTTGTTCGGATAGCTCAATCTTCATTATGCTCGCTCACTAATCTTGTCGGGGCTTGGTGCCAGATCGCAAAAGTATGGCGGACCTATAGGAAGCGGTCCGCCGTTTGCTAAGAAGAGTTTCTTTAGTGAGTCTGCGTTTGCTCAGCGCCAGCAACGGCCCTTTGCTGAGCTTCGACAGCAGCGTCTCTCTGCTTGATCCGCTGATATTCCTCCCACTTGTCGTCGCCTGCCTTCTTTAGTTCACGCTCCATTTCATCCTCACTCGGCTTGCTTCCATAAGCTTCCTTGGCTTCAGCAGCAGAGATTCCCGTTTGCGTGCAGCTTGATAAGGCCAGAACCGAGGCAACAACGACAACTAACAGCCAGAGCTTTCTCATTCAAAGCCCCACATCGGCCATGGCTCCGTCCAGCGCGGCGTTACGATCCCGACAGTCCCGGCTCCGCCGCTCATACCGTGACAGTCATCCTGATAGGTATATCCTGCGCCAACCCCCGAGCCGGCGATGCCAAGATCGGCTTTGCGTGGGGTTTTGGCGAGAAAGGCGCCCACCTTCATGAACTTTGCGCTTCCATCTCCAAAGGCGATGGTCACACCTTCGGTGATAGCTTTGCGCTGATCGATGGTGGTGAGGGGGATTTGAGCATAGCAGTCGACTACACCGCGCGGTGTTTTATAGAATTTATAGACGTAATACTCGCGAAATGCCATCGGATAGGCTGTAATGTCGGGTCCGCTGATGGTGGTGTCATCGGTTGCGGTGGGCAAGAACCCTAAGAAATGGCTCATCTCCATCAGCAAGAGCGCTTCGGAAGGCCTGGGAATGGCGGTGAGCGTACCTCCAAGGAACGGATTCCGACGCCCACGCAGCGCGACGGGTGCTCCGCTCGATGTAATGTCGAGTCCACCAGTCAGGCCCATGTTGAGCATGTATTGGTTGCCCAGCTGCCCGTTGTTATTCCAAGCATTGGGCTCCCGTTCGCGAAGCGGGTTGAAGTAGATTTCGACATTCTTGATATACGGCTGTGTCCACTTTTGCCAAGAGAAGTGGTTCAAGCGGTTGTAAAACCCTCCGTTGTAGCAACCTTGCAACGGGTTACTGTTGTAAGCCGGTGTATGGAACTTTGAGTTGAGCGAACTGTACGGTTCACAACCATCTTGTCGCGGGAGAGTATCGTCGTAGTCGATGGCATACATCATATAAGAAAGGCTTTGCTGTTTTAGGTTTGAAACAGCAACGATCTTCTTTGCCGAGACTTTGGCTTGGGCGAATACGGGAAATAGAATGCCAGCAAGGATCGCAATGATTGCGATGACAACAAGGAGTTCAATAAGAGTGAATCCCTTTTTCATTTCAGTTCCTCCTGATCCTGTCGTTGGGGTCCGGTTTATGGGCGGACTCTCTTTTGCTAACGATGTCTGTTCGTAAGCAAGGATTTGGGCTTTCCCGCCGTTGGAGACGGCGGGAAGGCGGCGGCGCAGAGTGCGCCAATGGGACATGTGCACTCGGCTAAGCGGGTTCATTTACGATTGGATTGATTTCTTCTACGAAGTCGAAGAGCGCCGCCAAGACCGACCGCAAGCGCCAGCATCGAAGCAGGCTCGGGGACCGGTGTTGCCGTTGCATTGACCTGGAGATTGTCGATTCGGTTATTGCCCGACGCTCCCGTCGCACCATCGAAAGTAAGCCGAAGCCAAACATTCTGCTCGCTTGCCAGAGGTGTGAACGCGAATGATCGAGTAACGAAGACCGTGTCGCGCTGGTCGTAAGTCGAGCCAGCAAGTGTGTTGAAGTTCACGCCGTCGGTGCTGTAAGACCAGCTATTGTTGGCAAAGCCAGTGCTGGTCCCACGAGTGTCGTAGCTGACGACAATGTCGCTGAAGGACATTGCGGCTGAGCTGAACGAGACTGTCATCGTCCGACCGTTCTGTACATTTCCTACCGGGCAAAAGGCAACACCGGCGATATCGCCATTTAAGGCGTTCAGCGTTGACCCAGAAAACCAAGAGATGTTATCAACGGTCGTCGTAACCTGCGCACCAGCAGCGGCAAGTCCATCGTTTCGAGTGAAGTCTTGATTATTGAAATTCCAATAACCTATTAAAGTAGCATGAGCGCTCGCGCTAACACCAACAATCACACACAGAAGTAATTTTTTCATATATCCTCCTCCTTTCAACCAGTACATGGAGTGAATGAGTTGACTGCCTCATCCCAGACATACTGTACTGTGGCTCGTCGATCAAAACGAGGAAGTATTCATGATCTTAATTTCTTATTAAAGATGTTTAACTTTCTATTAAACGGTTGAAGTCAAACAAGTAATAAGCTTAATCTTGCGATAACATAAACTCCAGTCAACCAATAGGACTGTTGGAGATGCTTAGCTTCGCGGTTCTGGCCGCATGTTACCGGCTGGTTGCCAGCCGGCTCGTTCACGGGGTGAACAGGTGCAAACCAACTATTGTGTTCTGCCAAGTTTTGCGCAATGATTCAGATGGGTCTACGCGCATGGTAGAAAACTTCCGAATAATTCTTGATTGGCGCGGAATAACGCCAACGGTGTCTGAAGCATGAGCAGGAGCGAAGAGGTCAAGTTGACGCACTCAGAGAGAATGAAAGAGGAACGCTTTTGGCGGCTCTGGGGAATTGGTGTTGAGATCCTTCAGAATCACGAAGGTTCGGTTCAGCTCGCCGTAAAGGAAGCTTGGCAAAGCGCCTTGGGCCTTATCGAGATGCGCGAGGTGCCAGAGGATGCCTACGAAGACTTTATTCGTCTGAGAGCGGAGTATGTTGACTTCCGAATCTCGACACGAGAGTTTAGCGTTCCAGAATCCCTGATTACTGAAGCGGCGGCCCGCAACAACGCCGATGCCGTGATCCGGCTATATCAGAGTTACCTTGACCGTCAGATGACCGCGTAAGGTTTGGTCTTTATAGGAAGGCAGTTTGAGCCGAACAAGACCCAGAGCTATTCCCACTCAATCGTCGCTGGGGGTTTGCTGGTGAGATCGTAGACCACTCGGTTCACTCCGTTCACCTCGTTCACAATTCGCGTTGCGATGTGCTCGAGAATCTCAAACGGAATGTGCACGGCTCTTGCCGTCATCGCATCTTCGCTCTGGACAGCGCGCAGCACGATCGGCTGTTCATAGGTGCGCTCGTCACCCATCACGCCCACACTGCGAACGTCCAAGAGCGCCGCGTACGATTGCCAAATCCCCTTGTGCAGGTCATGTTTTCGAAGTTCCTGCCGGAAGATCCAGTCTGCGTCTTGAGTCATCTTCACCCGCTCAGGAGTAACCTCGCCAAGGATGCGCACGCCCAAGCCGGGGCCGGGGAACGGCTCGCGATCCACCATATCGTCGGGCAGACCGAGCTTTCGTCCAACAGCACGGACCTCATCCTTAAAAAGCCAGCGCAAAGGTTCGATTAGCTTCATCTGCATCCATGCAGGTAGGCCGCCGACGTTGTGGTGAGTCTTGATCTTTGCCGCTGTGGGTGAGCCCGATTCGATCACGTCGGGATACAGAGTGCCCTGGGCGAGCCAGTCGCATCCGCTCAGCTCTTTGGCGTGATCCTCGAAAACGTGGACAAACTGCTCGCCGATGATTTTGCGCTTGGCTTCTGGCTCGGATGTACCCTTGAGAGCGCCGAAAAAGCGGTCGTGCTCGTGGAAGACTTTGATGTTTGCGTTGAAGTGCCCGCCAAAGGTTTCCTCCACTTGGGCGGCCTCATTCTTTCGGAGCAGTCCGTGATCCACGAACACACAAACCGCTCGATCGCCAATCGCTTTGATGAGCAATGCGGCCATGACGGAGCTATCGACTCCTCCCGATACAGCGCAGAGAACTTTCCCGTCAGGACCGACCTGCTCGCGGATTTTTTCGACCTCTTCGTCGATGAAATTCTGGGAAGTCCAGTCGCCTTTTAGTCCGGCAACGTCGAGCAGGAAATATCGGAGAACATTCATGCCCCCTGGGGTATGACTGACTTCGGGATGAAACTGAACACCGACCATTTTCAGTTCGGCATTCTCAAAAGCAGCTACTGGGCAACTGTCCGTCTGCGCCGTTTTGTGAAAACCCGACGGGGTATCCATCACTTGGTCTCCGTGACTCATCCAGACCTGCGATCCTGAGAGAAAAGAGGGGGCAGAATTTGGCAGCACACTCTGCAAATGTCGGAAGCCATACTCGCGGTCGTTCGACTTTTCAACCCGTCCGCCCATACGATGCGCCATGAGCTGCATCCCGTAGCAGATGCCGAGAACGGGCAGACCTTCGAGGATGCTAAAGTCGAGGTCGGGTGCGCCCTCACCGAGGACGGACTTGGGCCCACCGCTAAGGATGACGGCGTCCGGCTTCATCTCGCGAATCTTGTCGGCGGCGCACATCCACGGCACCATCTCGCTGTAGACGTTGAGCTCGCGCACTCTGCGGACGATGAGCTGTGTGTACTGGCCTCCGAAGTCGACAACTAAGACGGTCTGGTGGGTCATGGTTTGTTATGGATGAGTTTGGCGGTTGGGGGGGCTCCGCCGCAAGCCTGCCGTATCGGAATGCCCAGTTAAGCGCTCTGCGCCCATGCTATGACATGAAAATACCCCCTTGGCATTGAGCCAAGGGGGTATTGGTTGGAGGTTCATTAGGCTAAGGATTCGGCTCGTCGCTTGGCGGCGCTTCGTCCGTCGGGGGAGCCGGATCAGCAGGAGCTTCTGGCTCTACCGGTGCGGCCGGTTCTGCTGGGGCTTCCGGGGCGGCAGGGGCTGCGGGAGCCTCCGTGACCGGTGCAGCTGGGGCCATAGGCGCCGCGACTGGTCCGCCGTCAGCGAGACCGATCATGTCTTTGTACACACCCGTCACGCCCAAGAAGTAGAGCGGCAGAGTTAAGATTGAACAGAATCCGGCGATGATACTGAGCACAACATAGGTTATTGTCGCCATGCCTAACTGGCTCTTCATCGTCTCGATGCTTGTTTTGATGGCATCAAGTGCAGACATCTTGCGGTCAATGATGAGTGGCACTGTAAGCAAAGTGAGCCCGTACCAAATGAAGCCTGGAATGTAGCAGCACATCATCCCGAAAGTACCGACGATGCCGATAATAAGTTGGGCAATGATGAGGTCGCCGATTCTTCCCGTTTCCGAAAAGACCATCCCTACTTCGGCCTTTATGCCACGAATCTCGTTGAGAGCCATCCGTGTTGCGCCGCCCATGATTACTGCTCCAGCAGCCATCGCAATCGCGAAGCCAGCCATGATCATGCCACTGGTCAGGAAGATGGCGAGCCCGCCTGCGCTCTCAAGCATCGTGCCTAAGATCGCGAAGATTAGACCATAACAGATAAAGAAGATTGCGCCTACAACGAACAAGTAAATCAGACCTGCCAATATCCAAGGCACGAAGTTTTTGCTGTAGTAATTCCACGCTTCTCCAATGACTTCGAGGCGCACACGGCCAGATGGAGTTCCGGGGCCCCCCATCGGTGAAACATAAGGTGTTTGACTCATAACGTATCCTTCCCAAATCCCACGATTCGACAATCCAGACGAAGTTCCTTCGCTGTCTGCACCGCTTCCTGCGTATTTTTGTGTTGAATCAAGGGCTGAACGGCACCCAGTCCGCAACGCCGACGCCGGTTAAGGGGTTAAATCAGCGGCAGTGTCCACCGAATCAAATGCTCCGAACGTCGGCCGTGCCGGGACGATAATGGTGCTGAGTCTCTTCCTCAGCAGGATTCTCGGTCTGGTTCGGGAGTCGGTGATGTCGGGCATGTTCGGTGCGAGCGGATATACCGACGCCTACGTTCTTTCGTTCAGCGTTCCCGATCTGTTGTTCTTCTTGATCGCAGGCGGCGCGCTGAGTTCGGCGTTCATCCCTGTGTTCAGCGAGTATTGGCACACGGACCGGAAGGAGGACGCTTGGAAGGTATTTAGCTCGGTGGTGACGATCATGGCGCTCGTCATTACGGGTTTCGTTATTGCGGCGGAGATCTTTGCACCGCAGCTGAGCGACATGATCGCGGCAGGAAAGCTGAAGACGGGTCAAGAAGATCTGCTGCCGTACATCACCCACATGAGCCGGATCTTATTGCCCGCTCAGCTTGCCTTCTTCATTGGTGGCATTCTTTTTGGCACCTTGTACGTTCGGCAGATCTTCGCCGCTCCGGGGCTTGGCCCAAACATCTACAATCTCGGCATCATCGGTGGGGCAGTTATCATCTCGCACTTCGTATCCCCGGGAATTATTGGCATGGCTTGGGGAGCGCTGATCGGTGCGGTCCTTGGCAATTTGGTCATCCCACTCTTGGCGATGCGCAAGTTGGGATCGAGCTATCGTTTCAGCCTCGACACCCGACATGACGGCGTGCGGAAGGTCTTCAAATTGATGCTGCCGGTCATTCTCGGGCTCTCCCTGCCCGGGGTGTTCGCGATCTTGATGCGATTCTTTGGCGCCTATTACGAAGAGGGTGTGAACACCTGGTTGAACTATGCCAACCAGCTCATGCAGGCTCCGCTGGGGATTTTTGGACAGTCGTTGGCAATAGCTGTCTTTCCGGCCTTGAGCCAGTTTTTTGCTCAAGGGCAGATGGACCTCTTCCGGCACCAGCTTGCCGCCTCGCTGCGAACAACCATCTACCTCAGTGTGCCTTCAGCAGCCTTGCTTTATGTCATGGCGGTTCCGGTTGTGTCCTCATTCTTTGAGCATGGAAAGTTTCATTCTGGAGACACTGCCCAGGTGGCGATGTTGCTTGGCTGGTTCGCTATCGGTATCCCAGCCTGGTGTATGCATCCAGTGCTGATGCGCGGTTTCTTTGCTGCGCAAAAGACTGTCACTCCCATCATTCTGGGAACTCTCACAACCGGTGTCTTCATCGGTCTTGTGTTTGTTTTGAAGGCGACAGCACTTGGCTATGCCGCGCTGCCCCTCGCGAGTTCACTCGCCGCGATTGTCCTTGCGATTGGGATGTTGATCGCTGTGAAACCCATCGCGGGGGGCTTGGACTACGAAGGTATCGCCGTCACGTTCGCCAAGGCGTGTTTAGCTGCGCTTGTGGCTGGCGCCGTCGCGTTTGGGTTATTGCAGGCCGCAGCAGCAATTTTTGGCCCGGTAGGGAAGGGCTGGACGCTTGCTTTCACGGCTTTCTTCGGGCTGATTGCAGCTTGGGCTTTCTACTACGCGACCAAGTTGCTCAAGATGCCGGAAGCTGCGGTTCTTGATCGGGCGATGAAGAAGTTGGATCGGAAGGGGCGTTGAGAAGGGTTGGCAGGTGGTCGGCAAGTAGTCGGCAGGTGGCCGGCAGGTGGTCGGCAGGTGGCCGGCAGGTGGTCGGCAGGTGGTCGGCAGGTAGTCGGCAAGTGGTCGGCAGGTGGTTGCTTCTCCCAACCCAACATCCAAAATCCTAAATCCAAAACTTCTTACCAACCACCTTCCGGTAAACTAAAGCCCGCATCATGCCGAAGAGAGTTGAAACGATCGTTTTCCATGACAGCTCCACGCCGATGATCGGCGATACACAGGGCGGCGGCAACGTCATTGTCACTACTGTAGAGTCCCTTTTGAACCAGGCTCGCGCCAACGCACTGTGGCCCTTGACCTTTGGCCTCGCATGCTGCGCCATCGAAATGATGTCCACCGTTGCCGCGCGATTTGACCTTGCCCGCTTCGGTTCGGAAGCCTTCCGCGCAACGCCCCGGCAGGCCGACGTCATGATCATCGCCGGTCGGCTGAGCAAAAAGATGGCTCCGGTGCTCAGACAGATTTACGACCAGATGCCTGAACCCAAATGGGTGATCAGCATGGGCGCCTGCGCCAGCACGGGCGGCGTTTATAACAACTATGCGATCGTGCAGGGTGCTGACCAGGTGGTTCCGGTCGACGTTTATGTCCCCGGTTGTCCGCCCTCGCCCGACGCTCTCATTTACGGCATCATGAAGCTTCAGGAGAAGATCAAGCGAAGCAAGGCGAAGTCGTTTAGCGATCTCCGGCTGATTGAGATCAATCCGCGACAGCTTGAAGAGGTCAAATCGTGAGCGTTGGACTCTTTGGCAGCGTCGTCAAGCCGATCTTGAGCGGCATGAGCATCACGGCAAAGCGGCTTAAGCATAAGAAGATTACGGTTCAGTACCCCGAGGAGCGGCGTGAGCACTATCAGCGCACTCGTTGGCGACACTTTCTCACTCGCTACGAAAGCGGTCTGGAGAAGTGCATCGGCTGCTCGCTTTGCGCGGGGGCATGTCCGGCGCGCTGTATCTACGTTGAAGCTGCTGAGAACACGGACGAAGAGCGATACTCGCCCGGCGAGCGCTACGCCACGCGCTACGAGATCAACATGTTGCGGTGTATCTTCTGCGGTTATTGTCAGGAAGCTTGTCCGACCGGGGCGATTGTTCTGCGGCAGAACTTTGAGTTGTCGGTCTATAACCGGGAAGATGCGCTTTTCACCAAGGAAATGCTTCTCGAAAAGCATCCTGGCGAAGCGGACGAGTGCTACCAGACGAATCAAGGTTAGTGTCCGGGCTTGACGTTTGTGATGTCGTTGGATGCACAACCATCAACGCCCTTCATTCATGGCACAGAGTCCGTCAACTTTCCACGAGGACTATGTCTTGCCTATGTAGACCTTTTGAACAGTCCCCTTACTTTCATAGAAAACAATAATTGTCGGTGTTAATCGATATATATTAACCGTACCTTCAGAGGAGGGGATGTCCGATGGTTTATAGGAATGACTGATGTTCTGTCTATGGTTGTTGTTAAAGTCCGCTGCACTGAGTTCTGATTCAGGCTGGCCAAATATTTTTGCGTACTTGGCCCCAAGGTTGCCCAATTAGATTCCTTGCTTGTTGCTCTTCTTCAGAAGTGTCATAAATCATACTAAAGAATAGAAAGACGGCTAAAAGCATCGACGCCGTGATGATTCCGCAGAGAATTAGTTCCTTTCGTTTCATTTGACACTCTTATAACTATGTTGTTTCAGGGAGTTCAAAAAGCACAACCATAACTTGCCGAACGAGCCTATTGATATCTATTCTAATCCTATATATCACATCAGAGAAATTCAAAAGACGAATGAAATATTAGGCATTGAATCCAAGCACTCCAGACACTATATTGATTGCTGAAAGCAAGAACAGTAGGATATTTACCACAAGTAGAGCCAGTGAAGGGGCAAGGAGCTTCCAAGATGATTCGCGCAAAATAGTCGTTATTAATAAGACAATTGAGATCGGAGCAATGGTCAGACTAGCGACTATTAAAATACCCACGAAGAAAGCACCAAACATGCCAAATTCGTACATTAGGACCATGATCGGACATGTTGTCCCAACGGACAGAGCGATGACGTTACGCAATCTTGTTTCCTTTCGTTTACTATAGAAGGCTTGAGGGATGTACATGGAATGTTGGATGCCTCAGAACCGCGCACATCAATTCTCTTGCCAGCATCATACGCCCACCCGTGAAGCCGACGCACTCAGACCGATGCTCACAGTATACGACGGTCCTATCCCTACAAAGCTGTGAATGCCCGCCCATGTTCGGGGGCGGCCCATTATCAAGCGTCGAGGACTTTGCCCCAATAGCCCAGACTGCGACTGCCTGACCCCGTGCTTCAGAGCCCCAAGAAATCAAAAGATGCTCTGTTCACCGACGAAAAACTGCTCTTTTCTTCTCCTGACGAAATCAACAAGCGCTACAAAACGGACCAAGGTTGATCCCGACTGCACCCCGTTGCCATGCCAGAACGTAATAGAATAGCGACTATTCATGAACGGCGAACTGGCAATACGTACAACCGAGGGCCCACGCCCCATCCATCCTGGAATCCGAAAGGTGTGGCTCTTCTCGAACTCAATGACGTTTCTGATCCTTGCAATTGTGGCGAGCGGCGGCGAGTACCTCTTCGTGAGGCAAGATCTTGTCCCTTGGAGCTTTCCCCTGCTTGCTCCGATCTTTTTCCTTAGCCTGTGGGCGTTCTCCGCGTTCATGGTGAAGCGTCAGTGGGAGAATTGGACTTATGAGGTCACTCCCACCGAGATCATTCTTTCGTGGGGAGTGCTTTGGCAAACCAAACGGTTCGTCCCGCGCGATCGCGTCCAGCACGTGGACGTCAATTCTGGCCCGCTCGACCGTCGGTTCGGGCTGGTGCAAGTCTCTCTCTTTGTGGCGGGTGCAATGGGTTCGGTAGGTTCGATTCCTGGACTAAAGCCTGAAGAGGCCGACGAACTTCGCGACATGTTGGTGGAGTCGCAGGCCAAGCATGTTTGATCAGCCGCGACGACTTCATATCGCCAGCATCGTCATAGGCGTCGGCACTTACATTCGCCATGCGCTTTGGCCGCTTGTCGCCGCGCTCTACTTTAGCTTCAAGGGTAGTGAAGATAAGAGCGAGCTTGTCGTTCTGATCGTGATGGCGTGCGTCGGCCCGCTGTTGCTTATCGGTCCAATCCTGGCGTACATCTCCACTACATTCTTCATCCAAGCGGACTCTCTGATTATCCAAAAAGGGGTGATCTGGAAGCAGAGGCGCACGATTCCGCTTTCTCGCATTCAGAACGTCAATATCAAGCAGACCGTTTGGCATCGAATAATGAAGGCCGCCGCCGTCATGGTTGAAACAGCGGCGAGCAACGGTGTTGAAGGACAGCTCGACGCGCTTGGGATCGACGACGCGCATGCACTTCAGCAAATCTTGCTTCAGCAAGCAGCGATTGAAGAGGACGCCGAGAAACCGCCCGTTCAGCCGGAGCTTTTCTCGCTTACGACCAAACAGATTCTGCTGTCGGGAGCGCTCAGGAACCGGGCCTTGTTTATCATTGCCGGTGTCGCAGGCGCATCCCAGTATGAGGGTTTGGCCCGGGGGGCTTTCAAACCGGTTGTGAACTTGCTCTCCCACACAAACCCCGTGATTGGTGCGTTGCTCAGCGCGGCGGCTTTTTTGGGGTTGATCATCGTTGGGTGGCTTCTGTCCATTGGCTATTCGGCTTTGAGGTTCTACGGGTTTCGGATCGAACGGCATACGAAAGGGTTGATGGTCACCCGAGGGCTGTTGACTCACATACGCTCGATCATCCCGCTTGGGCGCGTTCAGCAGGTCCGCATCGTGCAGCCGATGTTCTTTCGGTTCTTTGACTACTGTGAAGTGTTCTCGTATACGGCAGGCTCTTTTGACGACAAAGAGGCAGCGGGAGCGAGCAACCTGTGCCCTATTCTTCCCATCGACGACATTGAGAGGATCGGAAAACTCGTGTTTCCCGATTTCGCGTTCTTCTCGCTGGCTTGGTATCAGGTGAGCCGGAAAATGATTCGACGTGCTGCTTTTGGGAGCTTCATCTCACTAAGCATTTTCATCGTGACGCCGCTTTGGTTTTGGCTGCACTCGCTCGCCTTTTTTGCTTTGCCGATTATCGCGGTCATCGCGATCATGACCGGATTTCTAAGGTACCGGTATGTCGGTTATGCGCTAAACGAGAACTACATCGCATCTCGGCAGGGCATGCTTCAAAAGGAGGTTGCGTTGATGCCAATCCAGCGTGTGCAGCACTACACCCTCCGGCGCACGCTCACTCAGCGATGGTTGGGGCTGGCGAGCATTGACATCTTTAGCGCGGCAGCGACCGGTTCGCACATCGTGATCCACGATCTGGACTATGATGTTGCCCTTCAGGTCCAGCAAAGATTGTCAGAGATTTATGCCAAGCAGGGGCCGCACACGTTAGGAGGGCTGTGAGCCTACGTAGCTACCGCTTTCTTGACTGCCTGACACTGCGGTCCAGTTCACGGTCAGCTTCATTCAGTTCCATATACTTCTGTCGTGACAGTTTGACGGTCTCGACCTTTTCGACGGATCCGTACCAACCAAGCCCATAGATTGAGGAAAGCAAGACTGTGGCCCCCGCTGCAATGGCGGTAAGTCGTCCTACTCGTTGCTTGGCGAAAAGCAGCAGCCCACCCAGGCCGATGCTGACAAAAGGCAGAGCATAGATGGCTTGATGCCAGATTGCCGTTTTCGCTTCTTCTCGGTCGAACATTGTTGCGGTGAACTCGCCCTGCATAGGCTCTAGTGTGATGTGAAAGTCCTCTTTCATCTGATCGGGTCTCACAGCGCCGTTGTAGTACGTGCGTACGTCGTCATTCTGTGCAACGGTGTACGCTGTGCCGTTCCACTCGCTATAGATTTCGCCCTCTTCAGGTTTTTGTCCAGGGACTCGCACGTTCAAGCTTCCTGACGCTCGACTTCGCAGCCGGAGTTGAGGGATGTTGGCCTGCTGTTCCGCGATGACAAGCAACTCCAGATAGACATCCGTGCCTTGGGTGCCCGTCAGCCGCATCGGATAGACGAGCTTGTCGGATTTGAAAACAACCTTCAGCGGATGCGCAGGCAGGCTTGTCTCGGAGTCCTTGCGGAAACGGCTGACGAGGAACCACCACCCCTCAGACGCATAATCTTTGACCGCAGCCCGGGACTCATCAGGGATATGAAATCCGTTCGTATCTAACCAGTCGAGTACGGCGGTTCCGTCCTCATCCTGAATGGCTTTCACTTCGTAAGCTCCGATCGTCCCGTAGTTTTGGTGCCCCACGATGCCCTTTGTGGAGTCACCGCCCCCGAAGACAGGGAAGAGAATGGAGATCAAGAGAACTACGAGGATCTCGCCAATTAGGCCCGTCACACGTGAGGTGCGCACACCTTTGCGGTATCGCAGCGCAAAAGTAAGCGCCAGGATTGTGATAAGGAAACAGAAGAAGTACGCAAATGTGTCGGGAGGATATAGAGGTTGGACACTTGGGCGCACTCGGCGAAAGCTTTCCCTTAAATACTCTGGTCTTACCGGTTTGACAAAAAGCGGTTTCGAGGGCACGGGAACCACCCAGCCATACTCTCCCTTGGGTCCCGCGATGGCGGATTCAACGATCATCGTTTCGATGCCGTCTTCGTACTTTAGGATGGCGCGCTGAGTGGGGATGCTGGGGTTTTTCTCACGCAGGAGTTTCGCTGAGAAGGCTTTACCATCGGCGAAGCTCAGGCATGTTGTCAGCAACAGGAGCAAAAGGGCGCTGGCAATTCTGTTCATTTCCTCACGCTTGTAATTAGAGCGTATTGTAGACGCACTTTAGTTCGTTCAAACTCGCGACAGCTTGCCCACCCTTTTTCTGCCCGAACAGCGTAGAATCTTGACATGAAGGTATGGAGTTCATTGGCGGCTTTATCGCTGCTGTTGGTTGTGGGATGTTCGGGCGGATCGAAGGAGCCGGATCAAACTTCGACCGGGGGAGATGCCGCAAAGGGTGAGGCGGAGTTTAAGGTCGCTCTGCTCACTCCCGGACCGGTCTCCGATCAAGGCTGGAGCGCTTTGGCGTATGACGGCCTCAAGGCCATCGAAGGCGAAATGAGCGCCCGGGTTGACAATCAGCAGGCAACGGGACCCCAGATCAAGGACAGCATGCGCAGCTACGCAAGGCAGGGCTACAAGCTCGTGTTTGGGCATGGCTACGAATACAACGAGCCCGCGGCGGAGATTGCCAAGGAGTTTCCGAACACCATCTTTATCAGTTCCTCGGGCGGAATGACGGCTGAGAATGTGGGGGCGTTCCGCTTCTACCTGGAGCAGAGCTTCTACCTTTGCGGCTATATGGCAGGGATGATGACCAAGACCGGCAAGGTGGCGATGGTGGGCCTCAACTACCCTTCGATTGTCTCAACCTTCAAAGGATTTAAGGCGGGGGCTGAGGCGGCAAGGCCGGGGATTGTCGTCATCGAGAAGTTCATCCAGGGCGGCACAGACATTGCGGAGGCAAAACTGTCCACCCTTACGGCAATCAGTCAAGGCGCGGACTTTGTCATCCATCAGGCCAACGCAGCCGCGCCGGGTATTTTCGGGGCTTGCAAAGAGAAGAATGTGTACTGTTTTGGGGCGAATTGGAATCAGAACGAAGACGGTCCCACTGTGATCGCATCGGCCACGATCATCGCTCGACCGGCGTTTCTGGAGCTTGCCAAGGAGGTTAAGGAAGGCAAGTATAAGGGATCGGTCGTTCTAAAAGATATGCAGCAGGGTGCGATTGACTTCATCCTCAATCCTAAGCTCGCCGACAAGGTTCCAGCAGAGGTCAAGGCCAAGTTAGACGAACTGAAGAAGCAGATCACCGACGGCACACTTGTCGTTCCAAAGGATGAGTTTTAGCGCCGCCCAAATCCCCTTCCCTCATCAACGTCATAGACTGAATGAGGGAGGGGCAGGGGAGGGAGTCAATCCTTCTGGCAGGAGCCCCAATTGAGCCTCATCGCCACCGGCCTGAGTAAAGCGTTCGGTCCTGTCCAGGCGCTTGTTGACGTTTCTGCAACCTTCTCCCCAGGTGAAATCCATGCCGTGCTTGGCGAGAACGGCGCGGGCAAATCCACGATGATGAATCTGCTCGCCGGGTTCATGCAGCCTGATGCTGGACGCATCGCGCTGGACGACAAGGAGATCGCTTACGGGCGTCCCGACCGATGTAAGAAGGCCGGGATTGCTATGGTCCACCAACACTTCACACTGGTGCCCGAATTCACCGTCGCCGAGAATCTCGTTCTTGCCGAATTGGATACGTTTCGCGGATTGGTCAACGTCCATCAGCGCGCAAACAAACCGCTTCAGCTTGCCGCCAAGCTAGGGTGGGTGCTTGACCCTCGAACAAAAGTAAGGGCATTGCCGGTAGGGACCCAGCAACGGATCGAGATCGTGAAGGCGCTGGATTCGTCCGCTCAGGCCATCATCTTCGACGAGCCAACGGCAACCCTCTCGCAAGAGGAGGTGGAGGACCTCTTCCGTGTTTTGCGTGAGCTGAAGGCCGAAGGGAAGATTATAATCCTCATCGCCCATAAGCTCAGCGAAGTCATGGCAATCGCCGACCGGGTCACGGTTCTGCGAAAGGGACGATTTGTCGCAACAGCGCCGATTGAAGAAGTCACCCCAACCAAGCTTGCCGAGTGGATGGTTGGCGAACTGCCCGCTGAACTAAACAAGGAAGGGAAGGCCGGACAGGGCCCAGGGCTCACCGTTACCGACCTGATCGTAAAGGGTGACCGAGGCGAGCAAGCGATCAAGAGCCTCGCGCTTTCGGTAGATAAGGGGACGATTCTTGGCATAGGCGGGGTGGACGGCAACGGGCAAGTGGAGCTTGCTGAGGCACTAGCCCAGGTGCGCCCTATTCGCGGTGGAGTCGTGCATTGGGAGGGGCAAGAGAGCTGGCCCAAACGGATCGCTTACATCCCTCAAGACCGTCGGCGAGATGGCATCGCCCCGACGATGACGATACGCGAGAATATGCTGATGACCGGTCATCGGCGAGCGGCTTTTCGGGTCGGCCCCCTGTTGAAGTCGGGGCCGATACGGGAATGGTCAGAGGCGCTCGTCAAACGGTTTCAGATCAAGGCCGAGTCGTCAAGCGACCTTGCTGGCTCGCTAAGTGGTGGTAATCAGCAGAAGGTAGTCGTAAGCCGCTCGCTTGACGAAACTCCAGAGCTGATCGTCGCCGTCAATCCTACACGTGGGCTTGATATTCAGGCCACTGACTACGTTCACCGCACGATCCTCGAAGCAGCCAAGGCAGGCGCCGCTGTCGTCCTGATTTCGACCGATCTTGACGAGCTCGCAGCGCTGGCAGACCGTACTGTATTTCTTTCTCGCGGGCAGCTTGCGGAGGGCGAAGGTGCAGAGGCTTTGGTAGGGGGGAGTTCGTGAACAGGAGCCACCCCATCACACAGGGCATCCTTCGATTTCTTGGTGTCTTGGCTTCGCTTTTCGTTCTCCTCGTCATCGTTCTTGCCGCGCTTGGCTTGCCGTTGGTGGAGTCGCTAAGGCTCCTTGCTTCGGGAGCGTTCGGCGATTCTTACGGCATTGCCCGAACCCTCATCAAGATGACGCCGTTGCTGCTTTGCGGGTTGGGGATGGTGCTGGCGTGGCGGGCTGGGATGTACAACATCGGTGGGGAAGGGCAGTTCTTGGTGGGTGCACTGGCGGGGGCGTGGCTGTTCGCAAAAGTTCCGATCCCTTCTCCGTTACTCATGACGCTAACGATTCTTATCATGGGTGTCGTTGGTGGCGCGTTATGGGCTTGGCTGGCAGCTTGGCTGTTTGTGAAGCGTGGTGTTCAGGTCGTCATCTCGACGATCCTGCTGAACTTCGTCGCCTTGAGATTCGTGGAGTGGGCCGTGCGTGGCCCGGTGCAAGAGACGAAGCGGCAGCTTCCGATTTCGCAGTCGTTGCCCGATTCGGTAGCGTTTCAGGAACTAGTGCCCCAAACAGGTCTGCACCCTGGGGTCTTAATAGCCGTAGTCGTGGCGGTCCTGATCGCTATCTATCTGTTCCGAACCGTAGGTGGCTATCGACTGCGTCTTGTGGGGGAGAACCCGAGCGCAGCAAGGGCAAACCGGATCGACGCAGGCAAAGTACAGATTCGAGCGATGCTGATGTCCGGAGGGCTTTGTGGGCTGGCGGGGGCTGTTGAATACGTCGGGGTTTCCCAGCAGGTAGGTGACGGCTTTGCCCAGAACTGGGGCTTTATGGCGATTCCTGTCGCGTTGCTCGGCGACCTCAACCCATTTGGCGTGATCTTCAGCAGTCTTTACTTTGGTGCGCTTTTCGCAGGATCGGAAAACCTCTCCCGATTCAGCGCATCGGGTCCGACGGTTGTGCTGGTAATGCAAGGGATTGCCGTGTTGGCTTTCGTCGGATTGCGAGAATGGTCGAAGAGGCGTGGGCGGATTGTGACGACGGAGGAGGCGCTTTGAATCCGTTCATGGTTGAGCCCGCACAGCTTTTGCTATTCGCGACGCCGGTTGCTCTGGCTGCATTGGGTGAGACGGCAACTCAACGGGCAGGTGTACTCAACATTGGCCTTGAAGGCGTGATGCTTACGAGCGCTTATGCTGCGGTGGTCACCGCCCACAGCACGGGTTCGATTTGGTTAGGCCTTGGCGTCGGTGTCCTCGCAGGACTATTGCTGACTCTCATCTCGGCATTCTTCTGTGTGAAGCTCGCCGTCGATCAAGTTGTCACCGGCACAGCAATAACATTGCTGGCACTCGGATTGACGGGCACCCTCTATCGCGCTCAATTCGGACAAAGTGGAAAGCTGCTCAGTTTGTCGGATGGTTTCCCAAAGTTTGAAGGTTTCGATCCGATCATGGCCTTTGCCGTTCTGAGTGTGGCAATCGTTTGGTTCGCGCTGTTTAAGACTCGGTGGGGGCTTGCCGTCCGTGCGGCGGGAGAGTTTCCGAAGGCCGCGGAAGCAGCGGGCTTTAGGGTGCCTCGCTTAAGGTTGCAGGCAATGATGTTTGGTGGACTCTTTGGCGCTTTGGCGGGGGCCTATCTTGGTGTGGGGGTAGCGGGTAGCTTTGCAGAGGGGATGACGAACGGCAAGGGATTCGTGGCAATCGCTATGGTGACGTTCGGGCGGTGGAAGCCGCTGCCGGTGTTCCTGGCGTCCATCCTCATTGGATATCTTGAGTCGCTGCAGTCTGCTTTGCAGGGGCAGGGGTTTGCGATTCCCACGCAGGCGCTTACCGCGCTTCCGTATATTGCCGCGCTGCTTGTTTTGGTCCTGGTGGGTAAGGGGACTGCTGCACCGGCGGCGCTTGCTCTGCCGTACAAAAGGGAAGGATGAAGATGGACGTTTGGGATTGGCCGGTGAAGCTCTGCCGAAAGGTGGTGTTTTCGAGTGGGCACCGATACTGGTTTAACCATCTGTCCGAAGAAGAAAACCGCAAGCTTTTCGGTAAGTGGGCCTCCCCATACAACCATGGGCACAACTACACTTTGTTTGTCAGCGTTGAAGGCAAGGTGCAACACGAAACCGGCATGGTCGTCAACATCAAGAGGATCGACGACGTGCTCAAAGAACGCGTCGTAAGGCAGTTTGACCAGAAGAGCATCAACGACGAAATTCCCCATTTTGCGAAGATTTCGAGTTCACTTGAGAATCTTTTGCTTTACTTTCGCGAACTACTGAGTGAGATGCCCGACGGAGCGCGTCTGACCGGGCTGAAGTTGGTTGAGCTACCCACTCTTTGGGCGGAGCTAAACAAGGAAAAGGAAGGCTGGAAAATGACACTGACGCGTACTTATGAATTCGCCGCATCGCATCGCTTACACGTCCCGCAAATGTCCGAAGCAGAGAATATCGAACTCTTCGGTAAGTGCAACAATGCCGCTGGGCACGGGCATAACTATATCCTTGAGGTGAGCGTATCGGGCGAACCCGATCCCAAGACGGGAATGATGGTAGACCTGGGGGCGCTGGATTCCACCGTGAACGATCTCGTGGTGGACCGTTACGACCACCGAAACCTTAGCGAAGACCTCAAGGAGTTTCGAGGCAAAGTTGCCACGAGCGAAGTTGTGGTTCAGCAGATTTGGGAATCGCTCGACGGGCAGGTTCCGGGCACTCTTGAGCGGGTTCGACTGCTCGAAACGGCACGCAACATCTTTGAGGTCACCCGTCCGTGACGCAGCGAGCGATTGTCACCGGGGCAGGCACTGGAATTGGGAGAGCAGCAGCGATCGAGCTCTCGATGCGTGGCTGTGAGTTGATTTTGGCAGGACGCCGCATAGACAAGCTTCACGAAGTTGCCGAGGAGTGCGCCGGAAATGGCTCAGTCGCGCTTCCTCATGCAGCTGACATCTCTACCGCTGAGGGATGCGACAGCGTGATTCAAGCGGCTCGCGACCTTCCTGGAGGAATTGAACCTGTGCTGGTGAACTGTGCGGGCGCTGCCGCATTTGGTCCTTTGCACGAGATGAGCCAAGAGTCGATTGAGGTTCAGATCAACACCAATCTTGCCGCACCTATTGAGCTCACGAGGGCGATTCTGCCCTGGATGCTGGAATCGGGCGGGGGGCGCATCGTGAATGTGGCAAGCATGGCCGCCACGCGGGTTCTGCCAGGCTCGGCGGTGTACTCGGCAACAAAGGCCGGGCTCCTGCAATTTGGGCGTGTGGTCCTTCAGGAGTATCGCGATCGAGGGGTTTTGGTGACAACGGTTCTGTGCGGAGCAGTGGACACGCCTCTTTGGGATGACCTGGAGTTTTCACCCAACCGCAATGACATGATCCCGGTTGACATGATCGGCAAAGTCATCGCTCAAGTGGTCACCGCTCAACGGAATATGGTCGTTGAAGAATTGACAGTGATGCCGCTCAAAGGCGTCCTTTAGATTTTAGATTTTAGATTTTAGATTTTGGATTTTGGATTGCCTATTCAAAAATTCATACTTCCGAATCGACGAACGGCCCGGATCAATACTGATCCGGGCCGTAAGGGACGGTAGCTTTCTTTCGTTAGGCAGCTATTCTGGGTGATGCTTGTGCCTTCTCGGCATCCGAGTCCACGATGAACTCCTCGACTTGATGCATCAACTGCGACGCCATCTGCCCGAGTTGTTCGGTCTGATCGGCGAGTCCACGCACGGCGTTTTCTTGCTGATCGGTCGCCTGTAAGATTTGACCCATTGCGCCTTGAATCTCGCTGGCGCTGGCGGCCATCTCTTCCGCTGCTGCTGCGTTCTGCTCGGTGACGTGAGCGGCCTTGTTCATCGAGGAATGAACATCTTCCGCCATCGACTTCACTTCGCGGGCGTGGGTCGTAACCGATTCCACGGGTTTGCGAAGCTCTTCGACCTTTTCGAGAATGTTCTCCAGCGCTTCGCGAGCAAGCTCGGAAAGCCGAGTGCCGTCTTCGACGGCCTCCGTTGCTTGGCCCATCGCCGAGGTCGAATCGCTCACGAGTGTGCGAACCTCTTGGATAAGCGCGGTGATCTCCTTGGTTGATGTTTGGCTTCGCTCCGCGAGCTTGCGAACCTCTTCGGCAACGACGGCGAAGCCGCGACCCTGCTCGCCTGCTCTTGCTGCCTCAATAGCGGCATTGAGCGCGAGGAGGTTTGTCTGCTCGGCAATATCATCGATCATGCGAACGATCTCGTCGATCTGCGACGATTTCTGTTCGAGGTCGGTGAGTTTGCTGGAGGCTTCTCCCGTGGTCTTTCGAATAACCGACATTCCGTCGAGAGTCTGCATAACCGCTTGGCCGCCGGATGTGGCGATTTCGGTCGCCTCAACCGTCGATTCGGCAGTTTTCACAGCCATCTCTTCGACTTTCTCCATAGCCTCGTGCATGGTCTGAACTTGCGCGACGACGTTGTTGATATGATTCGCCTGCTCTTGACACGCCTGAGCAACCTCGTGGGCAGCGCGAGCCGTGTCAGAGACCGAAGATGCGACGGTCTGTGAACGCTCGGTGATCGTCTTGGAGCTTTCGGTGAACGAGTTTGCCGTGTCCTTCAGATCGTCGGACGCGCCCGATACCCTTCTGCTAAAGCTCTTCACAGAGCCGATAACGGTCGACAGGGTGGAGGCCATGCCTCGGAATGCCTGTCCAAGAGCGTCGTTCTCGTCGCTCTCGCCCTTACGGACTCGAAGGTCGCCGTTCGCGATGTTCTTTGCCCAGCCAATCTGCTCGTGCAGTTTGCCGATAAGGGTACGGAATCCATTTGCCAACAGCCCGATCTCATCCTCGCCCTGATGCTTGATCGTCACATCCGTATTGCCAACGTAGACTTCCTTGAGTGTTGAAGACATCTCGTTGAGCGGGCGAACGATCGCCTTAGAGAGAAGATAGGCAAACACAGCGATGAGCACTGTCGCAATCAAGACGATGGCGATGGCGATTTTTCGCGTGGATGCGGCGGTGGCGTAGATCTCGCTGCCGTCGATCTGCACTAAGACGGACCAGCCAAGCCCAGCGTAGCCGAGAGCGCCGTGGGATCGGTGATAGCCGACAGCTAGAGCCTTGCTTGACTTCTTGTCGGTGGCATCGACAGCTCCACTCTTGTCTGAGGTCGCCAGAACTGCCGGTGCGTAGCCCTCTTCCTTCAAGTTGCGCTTAAGGAGGACATTCATGTCGTTGACATACTCTGTTTTGCCGGTGGCCATCGGGTTGTAGTCGGTGAGCACAACACCTTGATCGTTGATGAGTGTCAGGTGAGCGGATTTGTAGCCCGACTGTTTAAGCTCTTGATAGGCTTCCTCAAAGATCTCTTGAACGACTTTCATCTTGGCGTAGTTTCGCCAAACGCCGATGATCTTGCCACTGCGATCGTGGACCGGAGAGGCGTAGCCGATGTACATGCCGTCGGTCTTGAAGATCTCCTTGATGTCTTCATCGACCTGGACATCATCGACCCACGTACCCGATAGTTGATCGGTTTCCAAAAACTTGCCGGAAACGCAGTTTTTGAACCATTCTTGATCCTTGAAATTTTTTGAGAAATAGCGGTCTGTGTTGACCGGTTCACCCGTGTCCGACTTGCTGCTGATTGCAATTACACGTCCGTTGAGATCAACCATCATGCTCATCAGGTAGATGGGCGTGTAAGTCGCAAGGTTGCGGTTCATCAGCGCTCGAAGGGGAGCGTCGGGTTGGGTCTTGTACCAATATTCTTGGTTGTAGAGTTCGGTGTTCAGCCCAAATGCTTGTACGTCGCCGTATCGTTCGTATAGGTTTCGTTCGATGCGACTGTTAACGGTAACAGCGGCCGACTCAAGCCTATCCTTGTCATTTTGTGCGATGCCCGTTGTGATCCTGAGCGCCAGGATTGTCAAAGCGATTGCCGGTAGTAGCCCAAATAACAAGAACAGTAGAATGAGCCGAGCCCCAAAGTTTGCTCGGATTGATTTCATCTAGTGTCCTTCCGTGATGCTTTGCTCTCCCCACCTTCGTATCGGAAAGTTAAGAGACCGATTTTGGCGATACACTGAAAAATTGCGGGGAATGGAGCAATCTCGACCCCATGCAGTGGTGGGAATTCATTCGCTGAGTTCACAAAAGCGTGTGAGTACAGCTTTCAGGCACGGCCCTTAACAATTTCTTCAAGGGGTCCCAAAGAAACTTGCGTCTATCGGGATAGAATCGTCGTCCAATAAAAGCAAGAGCATGATACAACTCTGTAACACACTGGCACGTCATCTGTGTCATCCACCTATGTGGAGCGACACGATAATACGCACTCGGATCATCGCCGACCCGTCGGCCCGTGTGCGTGTGCATGCGGGCCTTTTTGTTCACGAGAGGAGGATCGGTTCGATTCGTTAGGGAGATACAGAATGTCCAGCACCCCAGTCTTATTGTTGAACGTCAACTATGAGCCGCTGAACGTCTGCACAATGCGGCGTGCGATGTCGCTTCTGCTGCTAGGCAAGGCCGACGTCATCCACGACCGCGAACATCCGCTTGTGACGGGCCGCGGCGAAGTCCGCGCGCCATCGGTGATGAAAATGCGCTACTCGGTCAGAAGGCCGATGCCTCAGCTTCGGCTGTCACGGCATTCAATCCTGGCGCGCGACAACTACACCTGCCAGTATTGCGGCACGAAGGGAAGAGATTTGACCCTCGACCACGTGGTGCCGAAGTGGGCAGGCGGTCCGGGAAGCTGGGACAATCTGGTGGCCTGCTGCCGTCGATGCAACCTGAAGAAGGGGGACAAGACTCCTCAGCAGGCGGGTATGCGATTGGCGAAGAAGCCAAAGCGGCCGCACTTCATCCCGTACCTTTCGCTGCCGGTGTACCTTCAGGCCAGAAACCGTCAGGAGTGGCAGGATTACTTGCCGATCTTTGATGAGTTTGTGGGCGAGAAGGCATATGCGGGGTGATGTTTCGCAGCTATCGGCAATCAGCTATCGGCAATCAGCTATCGGCTATCAGCAATCTTGGGCTTGATGGTTATTCAATCATCAAGCCTTAGATTATTAGTCAGTCCATGACATCTTTCATTGAATAGCTCGGATGGCTGATCGCCGATAACTGATCGCCCCATAATACAAATATGAAGTTCGATTCGCCGCTGGTGGATGCCCTTGCCGACCGCGTTCTTGTCTGGGACGGGGCCACGGGCACACAGATTCAGGCGGCGAACCTGGACGACAGCGACTTCATCCTGAAACCGTCGGCAGACTATTCCGACGCCGTCAACCAAGCCGCCGAACGCCTGGGCGGAAAGCTCCTCGACGGCTGCAACGAAATCCTCAGCCTCACCCGCCCGGACGTGATCGCGGGAATCCATCACCGCTACTTCGATGCCGGGTCGGACATGGTGGAGACGAACACCTTCGGCTCTACCAGTATCGTACTCGCCGAGTACGAGATTCCCGAGCTGGTCTGGGATGTCAGCCTTGCTTCGGCAAAGATCGGGCGCAAGGCCGCCGACGAAGCCTCTGCCAAAGCCGGAAAGCCGAAGTTCGTGGTGGGCGGGCTCGGACCGGGGACGAAGCTGATCAGCCTGGGCAACACGAACTGGCAAGAGCTGGAAGAGACCTACTTCACCTCTTCGCTTGCCCTCATCGAAGGCGGAGTCGACGCTATCCTCCTGGAAACTTTGCAGGACCTGCTGATGGTCAAAGCCGGGATCGTCGCCGCGAACCGCGCGATGGCGGAAGCGGGGAAGCGGCTGCCGCTTTTCGTCCAGGTTACGATGGAGCAGACTGGAACCATGCTCCTCGGCTCGGAGATGGGGGCGGCCCTGAACATGCTGGAGGCGTTCCCGTCGGTAGTGGCCGTGGGGATGAACTGCGCGACCGGCCCAGTGGAGATGACCCCGCACGTCCGGTTCCTTTCGCAGAATTCGACCAGGCCGATCTCTATCCAGCCCAACGCTGGTCTGCCCGTAATGGAAAAGGGCCAAGCGGTTTACAAGCTCTCCCCCGACGAGCTTGCCGAGCATCATCGACACTTCGTCGAGGACCTCGGCGTGGCGATGGTCGGCGGGTGCTGCGGCACCACGCCGGAGCACATCAAAGCCGTTGCCGAAAAGGTGGGCGGCATGAAACACGGAAGCGTGGCGCATTGGCAGAAGGTGCGCGGGCTGTTCCCCGGCTTCGACTTCGACATGAAGACCGACGAGCAGGCCCAGGCGCTCAAGCTGGTCGGGTGCTCCAGCCTCTACCAATTCCAGCCTTATAAGCAGGATTCCAGCTTCTTCATCATTGGCGAAAAGACCAACGCCAACGGCTCCAAGGCCTTCCGCGAGATGCTCGCAGCGGAAAACTGGGAGGGCCTCACTGAGCTTGCCAGAGAGCTTGAAGGGGAAGGCTCGCACGTTTTGGATGTGTGTACAGCGTTTGTGGGTCGCGACGAAGTGCGCGACATGACCACACTCCTGAGCTACTACAACCGTCATATCCAGGTTCCGCTCATGATCGATTCGACTGAGGTGCCGGTGGTCGAAGCCGCTTTGCAGACGGTCGCGGGGAAGCCGATCGTGAACTCCATCAACTTTGAGGATGGCGAGTCGCGGACCGAGAAGGTGCTCGCCTTGTGCAAGAAGTACGGCGCGGCGGTGGTCGCGCTCACCATCGACGAGAAGGGAATGGCGAAGTCGGTAGAGGAGAAGGTGGCGATTGCCGAGCGCATCCTTGAGCGAACACGCGCTGCCGGTCTGCCCGATCACGACGTTTTCATCGACTGTCTCACCTTTACGCTCGGCTCGGGGGATGAGGAGTTCCGGCAGTCGGGGATGGCGACCATCGAGGCGATTCGGGAGTTGCGAAAGCGGCATCCGCTGGTGAACGCGACCCTCGGTGTGAGCAACGTGAGCTTTGGGCTAAAGCCCGCGCTGCGCATTATTTTGAACTCGGTCTTCTTGCATTACGCACTCGAGGCCGGCCTCACCAGCGCTATCGTCCACTTTAGCAAGATCAAGCCGGAGAATCGGATCGATCCGGAAGTTTGGAAAATCGCCAGCGACCTGGTTTTTGATAAGCGGGTGTTTGCTGAAAGTGCGTAGCGAGAAGGCAGAAAGCGCTAAGCAAGCATCAGAGCCATCCTACTTCTTGATTGCCGAGAGCGGAAACTTCACCCAGTGCATGATTCCGTCGCTTCCCGAAATCGACACCGCAACAAGCGCATAAACGTGAGTTTTGTCGTGAGTCACTAGCCCAACGTGGTTCAGATGGTAATTCTTGGGCAGGGAATAGCCTGCGTTCTTCAGGACCTTATCCAATCTGACCAGCCCTGAACTCTGCGTCCAAAGTGTCGCGTTTGCTTTTTGCGATGATCCAATAATATTGCCAGACGGAGACATTCGGGCACTGCCTGCATCATTCATGTAGGGCACACTCGGCTTGCCATTCGCCCACAAGACCATTCCCGCAGCGCCCTCCCCTTCCGCGTGTCCGATGAATTTCGAACCATCATGTGATTGAGCAAACGGATAGATAACCCTAATCTCATCCGAAATCCATCCGATAGTGGTGGCGCGTCCCCTCTGATCCCAACGACATGCAATCTGCCTCCCTTGCCAAGTGGTAGAGCCAAGGACAGACTTTCCGTCTTTGGCCAACATCATGAGATTGACGGAAGCCTTTCCGTCATTAAGTGGTGACTTGAGCTTCACCGTTGATGCATTTGCCAAGAGCAGATAATAGTCACGAGCTAAACTCGCTCCCTTCAAATCTTCTCGAATGAGGACGATCCTGCCGTCGCCGCTAATGCCCTCACCTGAGGCGCTTTCATAGGCAGCAGCCGTGAGAGGGAAGATCGTCGGCTTTCCGCCGATTTTAAGTTTATAAGCTTTGGCGTTTGATTCGTCAGATCCGATAGACCCGACAATGGTCAGTCCGTCATCGGCAATAGCGACAGCGGTGCTGTAATCGCTATCGGGGAAGATTTCTTTCGTCTTTGTCGCCTTTGTCCAATGGAAAGCCACAGTGCGATGGCCGGAGTAATAGTAACCAATAACAGCTTTGCCATCTGCTGAGAGGTCTTGAAAGAAGGGCAGTTCGTTGTTCTTTGGTAAAGGTATGCGGATCATCTCGACAGATTGGCTTTGGGGGAAGGACACCAACAGGGCAAGGACGCTGGTCAGCATGGCACCATTATTCTGTATCAACTTAGTGCAGTACGAAGCAAGTTTTTTTTGGGCAGATTGATTCCTAAATGGGAGCGTGAACACAAGCTGCGAGCTTAGGCGTGTGGACCAAAATCCGGGTCGGCAATCACGGTCCGGCATCGGTATGGCGCTCTAAGACGGTATCCTTGCCGAATGATCGCATCCACCCTCATCGCCGGAATCTTCCTGCTGACCCAAGCCCCCAAGACCGAGGTTGTTGATCTTTCGGTCGGCAAAGGGAACACCGCTGCCTATGGCGACATCGTCACTATGAATGTCCAGCTTAAGGACGGCAAAGGGAACCTGCTGTTAAGCTCGGACAAAGCCCCTCCAACGGCTTGGCACCTTGGCATGCGCGATGAAGAGGGCGGCAACACGTTCTTGCCGCTAGGTGAATTCGACAAAGCGATCAAGGGCATGATGGTGGGCGGAAAGCGAAAGATCACCATCCCACCAGAGTTGGGCTTTGGCGAGCTGACGGTCGGGCGCATTCAGCCGAACAGCACGCTCATCTTCGAGGTTGAACTGTTCGACATTCGGAAGAAGGATAGCGAGCCTTTGCTCAAAATCGTCGACACCAAAGAGGGGACGGGCGATTCGGTTGTCCAAGGGGACCTGGTGGAAGTTCACTATCGGGGCAAGTTTTTGAACGGCGTCCAGTTCGACAGTTCGTATGAGCGGATGGAGTCTGACGGCAAGGTTGTTGCCCGTCCGCTTGAAGTGACGGTTGGGGTGACGCGGTTGATCAAAGGTTTTACCGATGGACTGATGGGTCTAAAAGTGGGCGGGCGCCGTACGCTCACGATTCCCTATGAGATGGGATATGGCCCACAAGGGCGCGGCGGCGCAATTCCTCCCTTTGCCACTCTTGTCTTTGAGCTTGAACTGGTTTCGATCAAGAAGGGAAACTAGGGCCTCAGCGATCAGCGAACGAGAGAAAGGTGATCGCCGATTGCTGATCGCTGAGAGCTTTCCTAAGCCATCGCCCTCCTCTTCAGTTTGAGGAACCCTAGCCACCACCCGAACCAAACTGGAACGATTGAGGAGGGCAGCATAAAGCCTAGGCCCCAAAGTATCGCCGGGGCTCCTAAGTGAACTGCGATGTGCCCATCAAGGTTATTGCTTCGTATCAAAGACCTCATCCGTGCTGTATCGACTTCGTTGTCGTGCACTGCGCGAACGATTAACTGTTCCCAGTCGTGGGCTCGCATTTTCCAAAATTTCTTAGCCTCCGCCAAATTGGCGACAGTTTCCGCGCCTGACGATCTCGTGAAGATGAGTGAATTCTCATTCGTGGCAGTCGAGCGGTAAAACGGCAACCGGCCGGAGTTGAAGGATTGTGGTATGACGAACTCTCCGTTGTGCATCAACTCTGAGGGCATTGACGTCCGTTCTCCTACTACCAAGGTGTCGTTTGGTGCAGAAGGGCTCAAACCATAGGCAAGTATGCCAGTTCGCAACACGTCCAGCGAGTGTTCGAGGTTCTTTCTCTCTGCATTGCGATACTGAATGTACTCGCTGGCATTTGACCTTGAAACGTAGCTGTCTACTTGCGATCCGCTCAACATTGTGTATCCAGCAAAAACCATCAAGAGGGGTGTCAGGATGATCGAATATCCAAGACTTAGCTTCAACGGGACGCGCTTAGTTATGAAACTGATGATCGCGTATGGAATGAGCAAGAGGGCGGCCAATCCGAGAGTGGAACTGTCTCTCTGGATGCCGACATAACCAAAACTTGTAATGATGATCACTGTCAGGATCGACTGAGCGCTTAGCATACGTGGTGAAACGTGTCCTGCACATAGGTTTCGGATTGTGTTGTGGACAAACTGACGTGGATTCCCAAAGCTTTCGATAGCAAGCCTCTCCGCCAACATGGGCTCGACTCCTTGCCTTTGCACCTCTTCAGCCGAAAGCCGTAAATGATCTTCGACTTCGCTTTGTAACTCTATGACCTTTCGAGTTGGGAGCTTGCCTTTGAGTCGTCGCTCCAGTTCTACGAGATACCAAGATATGTAGTTAGCCATTTGCTCCCTCCTTGGAGGCCATCAGGATCGAGTTGACTCCAGCGGTGAACTTCTCCCAAGCCTTCTTCTTTTCTTTCAGTTCTGCAAGGCCAACTGGGGTGATCTCGTAGACCTTGCGGTTAGGACGCCCTTCTTGGATGTCCCACGACGAGTCGATTAGGCCGTCCTCTTCCAGCCGGTGAAGGGCAGGGTAGAGCTGACCTTCGCCAAGGCTCAATGTTTCTTGGCTCAGCGAGCGTATTCGTTTTGAAATTTCGTATCCATGCAGCCGTCCGTCCTGGAGAATCCCCAAGATCAGCGCGGCAATGTCGCCTTTGAAAGACATCTTGTCCTCCTGAGCATAGCTCTGAAAGAAGTATACCTCAAAAGATGAGGTATGTCAATTCCTAAGAATGCTTGGAGTCATGATTGAAGGATGGCTGGCTTATCCTAGTCTGGTGAGCACAGACGGGCTGTATACGTCAAGAATTTGACTGAGAAGAACTTGCCGGCCGTGCAGGGGCAGCACTTCACGCCCAGCCCCCAATACCCCCTCCCCATTTCCCAACCCGTTCCCATACCTCTTAGGTCTTAAACTATTTCACTACTCGTGCCTTGTGCAGGTTCAAACGTGTTTATAGTATATCTATGTCTACTATATTGATCTAATTGTGGAAGTCATTCCCAAAAATCTTTAAAAAAACCTTGCATTTGTAATCAATTCCCAGTATCATCCCAATCACGTGGATGGTATCGCAGGATGCGAAGGGAACCCATTCACTCGGTTGGGCGGGGTGCTCATACCAGAAGTTAGCGGGTGGAAAGCATGGATGCGGACCGCCCGCATTTAGTCTGGGGACATTGAAGTGGCAGCGATCGGATTACCCGAAGATTTCAAGCCGCTGATCGGAACTGAGACCGCAAATGTCGATGACAAGGGGCGGATTCTGGTTAGCAAAAAAAAGCGAGAGCGACTCGGCGAGTCGTTTGCGCTGGTGCTTGGCAAGGGTTGCTTGATCATGTACCCGGAGCCGGTTTGGAATCGGCTGATGTCTGAGATCTTCAGCGTTCCCACGATGAACCCGGCGCGCGAACAGTACACGCGACTCGTTCTCGGGGTTGCCGAAGATGATCTGAAGTTTGATGCTCAGGGCCGAATGGTTATCCCGCGCGAGATGCGGGCCGAGGCCAAGCTAAAGGACAAAGTGCTCCTCATCGGGTGCGGCGACAGAGTCGAAATCTGGGCCGAAAACGAATGGGAGAAGTTTCAAGAGTTTCCCGTCGAGTATCAGCAGAAGCGAAGGGAAGCGATAGAGAACGCATACGGGCAGATGGTAGGTCGGTCTGGCGATGTTAGCGCTTGAATTGATCCACCAAACACCCAGCGTGTTCCTTGAATTGGGACTCGGATGGGAATTCGACGAGGTACGGCGAATGGAGAAACGCCACGATCCGGTGATGGTAGAGGAGATCCTACGAGATTTCAACCTGCAGCCGGGCATGACGGTGGTGGATGGAACGCTCGGGTTGGGCGGGCATTCGTCAGAGTTTTGTAAGCGGATCGCCCCTAGCGGGAAGCTGATTGGATTTGATTGGGACGCCGGAATGATGGCGTCGGCTATGGACCGGTTGCAAAGCCTAAGCGGCGTCGAGCTTCAGTTCGTACACGACAGCTTTATGACCATGCCGCAGGTTTTGGGAGAGTCGGACGTTCGTCCGAACGCGATTTTGTTGGACTTGGGACTGAACAGCGCGCAAGTTGATGACCCAGCACGCGGTTTCAGTTTCCTGCAAGAAGGCCCTCTGGATATGAGGATGGACAGAGGCCGAGGCGAACCGGCATCGGCGGTGCTGATGCGGATGTCGCCGGTACAGATCGAAGACATCCTCAAGGATTACGGCGATGAAAGATGGGCAAAAGCGATCGCCCGAAAGGTCGTGGAGCATCGAAAGCAAGCTCCAATCCGAACAACGAAGGATTTGGTGGATTGCGTTCATGCGGCGATCCCGGTTGGGGCCCGAGAGAAGCGGATACACCCGGCGACTCGGACCTTTCAGGCGTTAAGGATTTACGTCAACCGAGAGTTAGATGGGCTTGAGGAGGCGCTGATGGATTCGGCGCGGCAGTTGTCACCAGGTGGTGTGATGGCCGTTCTGAGTTATCACAGCGGAGAAGACAGGATCGTCAAGCACGCATTTCGAGAGTTGATAGGTGAAGGCTTTGAAGAGTTGCACAAGAAGCCTCTTCAGCCGACGGACGATGAGATTAGGAAGAACTCGAGAGCGCGGAGCGCGAAGCTCCGCAGCTTGAAGCGATCTGCCATCAGCGATCAGAAATCAGGAGACAGATAGCCGATAGCAGAAAGCTGATAGCTTGCAAAGCAACAGATTTTCACGGAAGAACATCAGGCCACGGAGGGCCAAAGAAAAATGAGTGCAGTACCAGTAACCAGAGAAAGAGTCGTTTCCACGCCACGATACCGAGTGGTGACACGGAGGAAGCCTGCCGTCTTGTCCGCTGTGCTGGTGCGCTGCCTTGCTTTTTCGACAATCGTCGGAGCGGTTTACGCGGGCAGCACTCTTTTGGGCATGGTCAAGATGGAGCAGGCACGCAATGCGGCTCGCTTGGCTGGGATCAAGTCGGCAGCAGTAAGCGAACGCTCGCGTATCTTAAAGGTCGAAGTGGACGGGCTCAAGGATTTCGACGCTGTTGGCCGTTGGGCCGCAGCGAATGGATTTCTCGCCCCTGGACAGAGCGCTTTGCCCAAGACGGCGATAGCTCAGGTTTCGGAGGTCGGCGGTGCGCAAACGCAATAAGTCAGGAGTCCCGGGCTGGGTTACAGGAATGGCGGTCCTTGCGTTTGGCGCAGCTGCTGTTAGCCAGGCCAAAGTTCAGGTCTTCGGCAAAGAGAAGATCATCGACCAGGGGATGAAGAGCGGTCGGTATCTCATTGAAACAAAGGTTTCTGCCAAGCGTGGCTCGATCATGTCGAGCGATGGTAAAGCCCTCGCGGAAGATGATCTCGCGAGCGAGTTTGGCATCAACTTCGACAAGGTGCCCAACAGCGCGGCCTTCTTTATGGACCTCGCCGAGGCCACCGGAATACCCGCGTCTGAGTTTCAACAGTTGGCAAGCGCCAAAGACGTACGCTCCCGATACTGGCGCGAACCCATGACGGCTGATCAAACGCGAGCGATCTCGAAAGTGCAGTCGCGCTGGAAGGCCGACGGGATCTCGATCCGGCGAGTCGGCGAGCGCAGCTACCCTTTGGGTGAGGCTGCTGCCGGGTTCGTGGGGTACCTGAACGATGGCAAGCCGATGGCCGGCTTGGAGATGGGATGGAACGATACCCTCCAAGGCAAGGACGGCAAGATCGTCGGATTAGGCGACCGCTTCGGGATGCCTTTGCCCTTGCGCATCGATGGTAGGTCTCAGGAGAAGGTAGACGGTAAGGACATCGTTCTTACTATCGACTCCCAACTCCAGATCGCAGCGACGAACGCTATCCGTCATGCGGTGGAGGCGAATAGGGCTGAGTCTGGCTCGGCGGTTGTCATCGATCCACGCACGGGTGATATTCTCGCAATGGCGAACTGGCCAACCTACAATCCGAAGTCCGTGGGGCAACTTCCCGCGAAAGGGGAGACGTTTAGCGATTTCAACCCTTGCTACATGGCGGGATGGGAGCCGGGTTCAACCTTTAAGATTCTGACTTTGGCGGAAGGGTTGCAAAAAGGGGTTGTGCAGCCTCACGAAGTGATCAACTGTCCGGGGTCGATCCAAGTTTGGTCGAACAAGTCGGTGCGGTGCGATGCTCACGGCGGTCATCGTGCGCACGGTGCGACAGATCCAGAAAAGGCGATTGCCGTAAGCTGCAACGTGAGCGCGGCGACTTGGGCGATGCGGATCGGACACCCTGATTTCACCGAATATCTCGACAAGCTTGGTCTCATGGAGAGCACGCACCTAGGCTTGCCGCTAGAAAGGGCAGGCAGCTACCATCGTGACGAATACGCCAAGAAGCTCCAACTTGCTACTTTTGGTTTCGGACAGTCCATGACCGTGACGCCAGTCGGGCTTGCTTCGGCTTTTTCGATGCTCGGTAACGACGGCATGAGAATGCAGCCCCGGCTCATCAAGAGTGTCAAGGGAGTCGAGATTCCAACCGAAGAGGCCGGGCAAGTCGTCTCACCCGAAGTAACTCAGACGGTTTTAGAGTTCATGGAGAGTGTGGTTGAGTCGGACCGTGGAACGGGTAAGACTTTGCGCATTCCCGGCTATCGTCTGGGCGGCAAGACTGGCACTGCCCAGAAGATCAACAAGCAGACAGGCACCGTTGAGGGTGGCGGCTATGTGGCGAACTTCGTTGGCATGGTGCCGGCCTATGCGCCCCGCGCGGTGATTCTCGTGATGGTGGACAATCCGCAAGGCGGGAAATACTATGGTGCGCAGGTTGCCGGGCCGGCTTTTGTCGATATTGCCCGAGCGGTGATTCGTCGATTGAATCTGCCGCCGGATGCAGATACGGCGCCTAAGAAGTCGAAAACAGTAGCAGCAGCTTTACTGAAGGCAGAGAAACCTATGCCGAAAGAGCCTTCAGTAGACGTTGCCGTAAAGAAAGTGCGGTAAGAACCGCCCATGCGGCGAATACGAACCCTCCATAACGGCAGTTATGGAGGGATCGTGCGTTAGGAAAAGCCAATGACCTTCCAACAGCTCTTCACCGATGCGGGAGTCCAGCCGGATCGCCTCAGTGGCGAGACGGAAGTCTCCGGCGTTTGTGAAGACACGCGTAAGGTCAAGCCCAGTGATGTCTTCCTCTGCATGCCCAGCCCGTCGCGAGACACCCACGATTTCCTCGAAGAGGCGAAGGCCTCCGGCGCGGTTGCCGCGCTCGCTCACTCGGAAGCAGGATACGAAAGAGCTATCGCGCTGGGGCTGCCCGCCGCTCTCGTCACCCATGAGGGACTGAGGTTTTGGGAAGCCCTGTGGCGTGTGTGCAAGGTGGCCTTTGGAGACCCCTCCTCCAAGCTCAAGATGATCGGCGTGACCGGCACGAACGGCAAGACTTCGACGGCTTGGCTGATTCGCGACATGCTGGAGCAGCTGAGCGTGCCCTGCGCATACATCGGCACGCTCGGCTTTCAGCGGCCTGGAATGTCCTGCGATCTGCCGAATACCACCCCGTTTTCGCCGGAGGTCAACCGGATGCTGGCGGAGTGCGTAGAGAACGGCGTTCAGGCGGTGGCGATGGAGGTCAGCTCCCATGCGCTGGCGGAGAGGCGCATCGATGGGGTGGAGTTCGACGCTGCCGTTTTCACGAATCTGACTCAGGATCATCTCGACTTTCACGGGACGATGGAGGAGTACGAAGCCGCGAAGTGGCGGCTTTTCAGCGAGCTGCCGAAGCAGATGGAGTCCGGCAAAGAATTCAAAGCAGTCATCAATGTAAGCGATCCTGTCGGCAGGAAGTGGTCGGAGCGTATTCCTTGCTTGCGATATGGGATGGTTGACGAACATGAAGAAGGAGTTGTGCCGGATGGATATGACTTGGTGGGTTCGCCCTACGAAATCGACCTTGATTTTGTTCATGTGTCCGTGGACTCGCGAACGTGGATAGACCAGGGATTTGGCGCAAGCCTAGGCGGCCACTATAACGCAGAGAACCTTATGTCGGCGTTCGCCGCGACGATTGCCCTCGACTTCGACTACTCCGATGCGTTAGAAGCGGCAAGAGGGGTTCGTCCGGTTCCGGGTCGATTCGAACCCATGAAAAGCTATGCAGGCTTCGATATCCTCATCGACTACGCCCACACGCCCGATGCCTTGGTGAAGCTCCTGGATACCATCCGGTCGCTCGCCAAGGGCCGCATCATTACGGTCTTCGGCTGCGGCGGCGACCGCGACAAAACGAAGCGTCCGCTGATGGCAAGAGCCGCGAGCGAACGCTCCGACATCACCATCGTCACGAGCGATAACCCGCGCACCGAAGACCCGCAGGCCATCATCGACGATGTGGTGAAGGGGATCGTGCCGGGTCGGGAGTCGGTGACGATTGTGGACCGTCCCGAGGCGGTGGCGTATGCGATGAAGATTGCGCGGCAGAGGGATGTGGTGGTGATTGCCGGAAAAGGGCATGAGAACTATCAGATCATCGGCAAGACGAAGTATCCGATGGACGACCGCGAGCTTGCCCGTGCGGGGTTGGAGGCGAGAAGGAGATGAGCTGCTTACTCTGGGAGTGCACGAGTTATCTCCCCTCCCCATGCGACGAAGTCGTAGGGGGAGGGGGCAGGGGGTGGGGGTTCTGCGAAATTATGGAAGCCATGAGCTTAGTCAAGAATTGCTGGACCCCCATCCCTCAGTTCGCTACGCTCACAGTTCCCTTGCCCCCTCGCTTCGCAGGGGGAAGGGATTCTCTCGAAGGCATTTCGCGAGGTGCAAAATGAACCGCCTCGCGCTTGACCTCTGCTCCCGGATGATCGGCACGCCCGTCGACATCCCCAGCCAAACTCAGGTCACCGGATTTGCCACCGACAACCGGGAAGTCAAGCCCGGTGATCTCTTCATCGCCATCAAGGGCGAGAACGTTGACGGGCACGACTTTGCCGCTTCCGCCTTCGCGAACGGGGCCACCGTCGCCTTGGTGGAGAGGCACGTCGACGGCCCCCACATCCTCGTTCCAAGCGTCGCTAACGCCCTTGCCGACATGGCCCGGAGTTTCCGAAGCGAGTACGAGGGTCCGGTGATCGGGGTGACGGGAAGCGTGGGCAAGACCAGCGCCAAGGAGTTCATCGCCGCCGCGCTAAGCCCGCTGGGCAAGGTCGCAAAGACCCAGGGCAACCGCAACTCCGAATGGACCGGGCCTCTGCTCTGGCCGGAGATGGACGGCAGCGAGTGCGCGGTCGTGGCCGAGATGGGGATGCGCGGGTTTGGACAGATCGCCCACCTTGCCTCTTTCCACCAGCCTACCATCGCCGCAATCACGATGATCGGACATGCCCATGTCGAGATGGTGGGTTCGCGCGAGGGGATCGTGCAGGCCAAGACCGAGATTTACGACGCGCTCCCCGACGACGGCCTCAGTATCGCATGGGCCGAAGATGATTTTATTGAGCAGCTTCGTGAGCGTGCCAAGGGGCAGTTCGCCACGTTCGGCTTTTCCGAGGCTGCCGATAGCCGCGTGCTGGATTACCGAGTGGAATCCTGGTCGAGCGCAAGGTGCCATAATCGCTGCGGCGGGCGGGATGTCGATGTTGAAATCCCGGTGGTGGGACGGCACATGGCCCTGAACGCAGCATTGGCTTTGCTGATCGCGGTCGAGTGCGGGGTCCCCTTGAGCGACGCGGCCCACGCCCTCAAAGACACCCAGCTCCCCAGCGGAAGGATGCAGGCCCTCAATCACAACGGGCTAACGATCGTTTTTGACGCATACAACGCATCGCCGGATAGCTTCTCAGTCGCTTTAGAAACGCTGAACGCCGTCCCGAGTCAAGGCAAAAAGCACGTCGTGATGGGGCAGATGCGCGAGCTTGGAGATTTTTCGATTGCGGCGCATAAACAAGTTGGTCAGATGATCGCCGATGCCAAGCCCAATAGCGCGCTTTTCCTCGAAGGCGGAGATTGCCACGAAGCTTACGAGGCAGCACAGCAGTCTGGATTAAGCGGAGCCGTTTGGGCGGAGAAGATGGATGATGTCGTGAGTTATCTGAAGTCACTGCCCGCCGGAGACACGGTGTTGCTCAAGGCAAGCCGAGGAGTAGAGTTGGAACGTGCATTGGTGGATTTAGGGGTGGGTGAATGGAAGCGTTCTTAGGTGCTTTTTGGCGTGCTGTGTTGGTGAGCGGGGCCTTGGCGTACCCGATTTTCAAGCTGTTGTTAGCAATGAAGGCTCGCCAAACCATCAGCAAGCATCTTGGCGAGAGCCATCAGGCCAAGCAGGGCACGCCAACGATGGGTGGGCTCATCATATTGCCTGGCCTTGTCTACGCCACTTGGACGGGGAATTGGGCGGTGACGGTCTGCATCCTCAGTTTTGCAGCTATAGGCTTCATCGACGATTTCGTTGTACCAAGGCTCATGCCCGGGAAACGCGGCCTCGGCTGGACTCAAAAGCTGCTGATGCAGATCCTCTCGACGGCTGCAGTCGTGCAGCTTGGCTGGCCCGAGGGCGATTGGATTCAAAAGGGGATTGTTGGGTTTATGATCCTCTTCATGGCAAATGCCTACAACTTTGCCGACGGCCTGGACGCATTGGCGGGGGGGCTCATCAGTTTGCTGAGCCTGGGGCTGCTTGGGGCCGCCTATCTGCTTGGAGTTGGCGCGGATGTTTTGGTTCCGGTTGCTGGGGCATTGCTTGGGGCTACCATTCCTTTTCAATTCTTGAACGCTCCCCCAGCAAAAGTGTTCATGGGGGATGTCGGTTCACTGCCGATCGGAGCCGTTTTGGGCTATTGCTTCGGAGTGCTTTGTTCTACAACTTGGACGGGATATAGCTTAACGTATCTATGGATTGCTTGGATATGTCTGGGTTTTGTGATGATCGCTGAACTTGTACCGGTTCCTGTCCAAATCCTGTCTGTAAAGGTTTTTAAGAAGAGGCTGCCCATCCGGACCCCGATTCATCACACATTCGAGCACAAAGGTTGGCCAGAATCGCGCATTCTTTTCGTATTTTTGCTGGTACAAGCTCTTGGCGTAGCCGCTTCGATGACATGGATTCTTACGGCAAGGAGTAATCCTTGAAGGTTGGCATCTTTGGTCTCGGGAGATCTGGGGTTAGCTCAGCCAAGGCAGCCGTCAAATCTGGGCATAAACCTATTGTCTTTGATGAGAAGCCATTAAGTGAGAAAACACAGTCTATTGCTGATGAACTTGCACATATCGGCGCAGAGGTAGAAGCGGGCTGGAAAGGCAGTTTTCAAGATTACGGCTTAGAGTTACTGATAACGAGTCCGGGTGTTCCATACTATCACCCCAAGCTTCAGGAGGCCGTAGCGGCAGGCCTGGAAGTGATTGGAGAGATCGAATTTGCCTATCGCATCAGCAAGGCCCCCATCGTCGCCATCACCGGCACCAATGGCAAAAGCACATCGACAGTGATGGCCCACCAGATCGCTCTCGGGGCTGGATTCGATTCCGTGCTGTGTGGAAATATTTATGGCTCGGGGTACAGCGAGCAGCCCCTCACCGAAGCTGCCGCGAACTCCACTCAGAACCAACTCCTCGTCGCCGAAATCAGCAGTTTTCAACTGGAATGGGTCAGCCAGTTCCGACCGGTGGCCGCGGGGATCACGAACATCACACCCGACCATCTCAACCGCTACCCGGGCGGGTTTGACGAGTACGCCCAAACCAAGCGCAACATTTTTAAGGCGATGCACGACAGCGATGTCGCGGTGTGGCACTCTTCCGACTCGATAGTGGAACCCCCGAAAGATCAAGGTCTTCGAATTCTGAAGTATCGACGGGCGTGGAACGATGCTTTTGAGACGTCGGAAGCTCTCGTGATCTTGGGTTGTGAACTGAGCAAGCCCGAACTCCCGTTTGGAGAGGATCACAATAACCTCAATGCCATGTTTGCAGGGCTCTTGATCGCGGGGGTCATCGGAAAGCTGGAGAGAGGCGATCTGGAAAAAGGGCTCGAAAGCCTCAAGAGCTTCAAGGGTTTGAGCCACCGGATGGAGTGGATTGGCGAGGCGCGTGAAATCCTGTTTGTCAATAACTCGATGTGTACCAATCCAGGGGCGGTGATTGCGAGCAGCCAAAGCGTGAGGCGACCTCAGCGAATTCTGATGGGCGGCGTGAATAAAGGGCTGGACTTTACGCCTGTGGGCGACTATTTGAGGACCAGCAAGCATCATGCTTATCTTTATGGGCAAGACGCCACCGAGATTGCCGCGCAACTAGGGGGCGATTGCGACGTCTATAAGAGTATTGAAGAAGCTTTTGCTGCGGCGGTGCAGGATGCACAGCCTGGCGAAGCCGTGATGTTGGCCCCTGGAGTGGCTAGCATGGACCAGTTTGAAGATTTTCGCGCACGCGGAGATCGCTTTAGAGAGTTAGCCAAGGAGTGGCTGAAAAAATGAAGGAAGCTTTGGCACGGAAGCCATATTTTTGGAAGCGGCGCGTTCGCGGTTTTGATCCGATGTTGTTTTGGCTCGCAGTTCTTGCCAGCCTGATCGGTCTGTTCTTCATCTTCAACGCAGGCTATCCCCGTTCGATTTCGTCAGGCCGTGGCCCCATTACAAGGGAGTTCGTCATGCAGGGTTTATTCCTGATCGCCGGACTTGCTGTTTGGAAGTGGGCCGCGGTTCAGGCTCAAGAGAAGTGGTTGCGATGGTCCAAGCCGCTATGGTGGCTGTGCGTGGCGGCCCTTGCAGCGGTGATGATTCCCGGTATCGGAAAGGAGTTAAACGGCGCGCATCGGTGGATTGGCTACAAGCAGTTTATGATCCAGCCTGCCGAGTTTGCGAAGGTTCTTGTCGTTCTCTTCTTGGCAGGAATTCTGGCGACACGCAAGTCATGGCCATCAAAATTCAAGCGCCCCAAGACTACATCTTTGTATCTGGACAGCGTAGCGATTCCCAAATTCAAACGGCTTTTGCCTGCACTTTGGGTGGGTCTTGCATTTGGCCTTATCGCTATTGAACCTGACCTTGGCACAGCCGCTGTAATCGGGTTTGTCGGCTATGTCATGTTCGCGGTGGGAGGGATTACGCGAAAATCTCTGGTTTTTGGCACCATTGTGATTGCCGTTCTGGGTGTCGCTGTCATCCGGATGGAGTCGTATCGCCTCGATCGAATTGCCAATCACTTCCATCGCTGGGAACAGCACAACGTAGACGGCATCGCCTATCAGACCGTGCAGTCCGAGTTGGCGATGGCGAGTGGCGGTGTGATTGGACAAGGCATTGGCAACGGTCGCGCGAAGCACGTTCTGCCAGCCGCTACAACCGACTTTATCAGCGCCACCGTCGCCGAAGAGCTTGGGCTTTTGGGCTGGCTCGCCGTGGCTTCGGTGCTTGCGGCGATTACGATCCGTCTGTTGTATCTAGCACGTTATGCGACCACCAAGTTTGGTAGCATGGTGCTCCTCGGCATTGGATCATGGATCGGAGTTCAGGCGGTTACCAACCTCATGATGGCGAACGGTACTTTGCCGCCCATCGGCATTCCGTTGCCGTTTGTCAGCTACGGCGGCTCCAGCCTTGTTGCCCTGTGGCTTGCATTGGGGATTTGTCAGGCCGTTCTTGCGCCCCATATGGCAGTAGTTCAGGTTCAGGAGGAGGAATCATTTGAAGCTGGTCGTGACGGGCGGGGGGACGGGCGGACACGTCTTTCCGGCGCTCGAAGTCGCTAGGGTCGCCAAGGCCGAAGGCGCAGATCTTCTTTATCTCGGCTCTAATCGAGGTCAGGAGGGTTCGGCCTGTCACAAGGCGGGCATCACATTCCGCGGCTACGGATCACAACCCTTGTACTCCCTAAAAACTCTGCGGGGCTGGAAGGGGTTATCAGCGCTTTTGCGAGCACGTCAGCAGGCCAAACGAGCGCTGAAGAGGCTTGACCCCGACGCGGTGTTTTCAACGGGCGGATATGCGGCGGGTCCTGTGGTAAGCGCGGCGCAGGCGCTGGGAATTCCCACGGTTCTGCACGAGCAAAACAGCGTCCCTGGGCGCTCGAACCTGATGTTCGCCAAGCGGGCCGACATGGTCTGCCTTACCTTCCATTCATCGGAGGCGTATTTTGAGGATTGCCGCACGGTTCGTACGGGGATGCCAGTGCGCCAGACCTTAAGGGATGTTGCCGAAGGTCCACGCGAGAAGGACCTGATGCCGCTTATATTAATTGTCGGTGGATCGCAAGGGGCTCAACCGGTGAACGAGGCTGTGCTAGCGGTTGCCACACGACTTGTGGGCCGACCGATCAACTGGCTTCACGTCACCGGTAAGCAGCATTTCGAAGCAGTCTTTCTGACCTTTGAGAAGCTGGGTCTCAAATACTGTTACGACGTGAAAGCTTATCTTGAGGCCGACGACATGGCAGCAGCTTATGGACGGTCAACCCTTGTGGTTGGGCGTTCGGGGGCGGGAATGCTCTCTGAGCTGGCTACGTTTCGCCTACCTTCCGTCGTTGTGCCCTACCCGTTTGCTTTTGCCAATCATCAGGCATTAAATGCCGCCGAGTTTGAAGAGCTGGGAGCGGCAACGGTGATTGACCAAGAGGGCCTGACTCCGGGGCAGATGGAATCCGCTATCTTGGAGTGGATTGAGGACCCTTCCCGATGTGAAGCGGCAGCAAAATCGCTCGCCGAATGGGATTCTCCCAATGCGGCCGATCAGATCATGGAGTTTGTCCGGGCAGCCGGTGCATCGTAGGGATAACAGCAAACAGCCACCGGCGTATCGATCGCCGATGGCTGATAGCTGATAGCTGACCGTTATTTCATCTCAGCTTCGATCTTGGCTTTTGCTTCTTCCATTGACTTGTAGAAGTCGTCGCGCTCCTTCTTTGTCTTGAAGGTGGAGACTTCGTCCTCGCCACCCTTGTCCTTTTTCCAAGAATAGGTATGGGATCCGCCGTGGCCTTTGTCCAATCGACAGGTGCCGATCCATGTGTCGCGGCGGACGATCACTGTGTAACCATCCTTTTCGTTGCCGCCCTTGGCGAGCTTTTCGATCTTCAAGATCGTTCGTGTCGCGCCGCACTTTCCTTTCTCAACCGATCCATTCAGTAAGAATGCACCCGTCATTTCGGACTGCAGCATCACGACTTTCTCGGCAACTCCATTTGCGTTCATGTCGGCTCGATTGAACTGTAGGTAAACGACGGTTGGGTCGGTGGAGTCTGCGATTCTGACGATGCTCGGCGTCGTGTTCTCAATCCGAATCGGGATTGGAAAAGCGCTCTCAGGAAGGCCCTGCAGGCCTGACACTTCGACGTGCAACTGTGTCTGCTCGCCCTTCATCAGCGTCGTCTTCGGTGCACTGAGCTTGAGGTTGATCATCCCTGCCTTAAGGTCTGTCGTCTCTCCATCGCAATTGATGTTAATGTCAACCAGTCCAGTGACGCCATTGGGCGTTCCAAGGACCAGATTTCGAGGTGTGCCTGCGAGAACGGGAACCTGAGTGTTGCCGACGCTCGCGGTGATGGGTTTGGATGGATCACCATTGAAGGGAACCGTAAGGGGATGCCCCGATTGCCCAATGATGATCTTTGAAGGGTCGATTGGCGGGAGGTTGGAGTTGCCGATCGGAATCTCGCAGCTGCCAATCTTATTGCCCCCAGAATCTCTGAAGATGAGTTGGGTCAGCGCGACGGCGCCAATCCCCGCAATGAGGGTAGTGTTCTTCGAGTTGTGTTTGGAATTGCCAAGCTCAACGACCGTTCCGGTCAGGGTGGAGCCGGGGTTCTGGTTCGTCGGATCCGGGGTCATGATGACGGTCCCGGAGATGGTGTCGCCTGCTCGAATATCTTGTGGCAGATAGGTCCGAATCGTTCCTGCCGCTGTCGAAAGAGTGACTGTTGTCAGCCCGTCAGTGGAGGACATGCTGACACCAGACATGTCGTTCTTGAGTGATCCATTGCCAATGTTCTTGCCGTCCTTGGTCCAATAGAATGATTTGACTTTGGGGTCAGTGCCGTCGTAGGTCACCGTGACTTCGCAAGAATCCCCATTCTTGACTTCGCCCTTGCTGAAATCGCTTCTGCTCTTTTCAGTATCGGTGTACTTGCCGAACTTGTCGTTCTTGGTAACTTTGACGCCTCTCGACCATTCGATGTGAAGGTCATTTGCATCTTGTCCCGTGTTGTTTTTGAATGTGAAACTGTCCGTATCCGCAGAGGCGATGGCCGCCAAGAGCGAAATCCCCAACAGTGTTTGCAGCAGTCGTTTCATGTTTTGCCGTCCTCTCAATCGCCGGAATGCCGGCAAGATTGCAACATTACGACTACGACCTTTGTATGTCCCAAACTGTTCCCTGGTAACTTCACCAGGTCACGATTGTCATGCCCAGAAGGCGTATTTGTAAGAATTCGTGACAATTCAGTCCGGTAAACTTGGCACTTGCTGCGTAGTAAGGTTAAAATGAGCTTGCTTGAACCTACCAAGGAAGGAGGGGTGAATTGAGCATGTTACATATAGAGGGGGGAAGGCCTTTGCACGGGACGATTGAAGTTCCCGGAAGCAAGAACTCGGCGCTCGCGATTCTGTCCGCTGTCGTTCTTACCGAAGGCACGACCGTCCTCCACAACGTCCCGAACGTTTCTGATACCCGCACGAAGTCTTCTATTATCGAAAGTTTTGGAGCAAGCGTTGAATGGCGCGAAGGTTCGCTGTTTATCGACTGCTCGAACATTCACGCTGGTGACCCAAGCGAAGAGAGCTTCCGCAAGATACGTACTTCGTTCTACATGCTCGGACCGCTGTTGGCCCGAGTAGGGAAGCTGCGAATACCGGCCTCCGGTGGCTGCAAGATCGGTGCAAGACCCGTCGACTACCACCTTAAAGGGTTGAGCCTCATGGGGGCAAAGATCGAGCTGCGCGATGGCATGTACATCGCTGAAGCCAAAGAGCTTCGCGGCACCGAAATCTATCTCGACTTTCCCAGCGCTGGGGCAACCCAACACTTGATGACGACAGCAGTGCTTGCGAAAGGCATGACCGTCATCAAAAACGCTGCGATGGAGCCAGAGGTCACCGCTCTCGCCGACTTCCTTTGCCGGATGGGGGCAAAGATCGAAGGGGCGGGAACGGGCGAGATCGTGATTATTGGGAAAGAAAGCCTCGACCCGTGCGAGTTCAGAGTACCGAGCGACCGCATTCAGGCCGGAACCTACCTGCTCGCGGGAGCGATCACGGGTGGAGAAGTAACCGTTACAGGAATCACACCCGACAGCCAAAGCCCGGTCGTGAGCAAACTTCGAGAGGCTGGAGCCGAAGTCAACGAGGGTCCTGATGCCGTTACTGTTTCGGCAAAGAACCGCTTGCGTGGCATCCGCATTCGAACCATGCCTTGGCCTGGTTTCCCGACCGACATTCAACAACCGGTCGCGGCAGTTCTTGCCCTTGCCGATGGTGTGAGCACGATCGAAGAGACGATCTATGAAAGCCGAATCGGGCACGTCGCCGAACTCAACCGCATGGGCGCGAACGTTCGGGTTGAAAGCGGTCGGACTTCGGTGATCCAAGGTGTTCCGCGTCTACAAGGAGCACAAGTACAGGCTAGCGATCTTCGGGCGGGAGCTGCTCTTGTTCTTGCCGGACTTGCTGCAGAGGGTGAAACCTATGTCAGCAATGTCCACTTTATCGACCGTGGCTATGAGAACCTTGAGCACAATTTGACCGGACTTGGAGCGAAGATCGAGCGCGTTGAAGACAACAAAGCGCCCGCAAAGGAGTCGTTGGCCAAGGGTTGAAATTCGTGACTGAAATCGGGATCGATCTTGGCACGGCGAATCTACTTGTATTCCGTCGTGGGCGAGGCGTTGTCCTGAACGAACCGACGGTTGTTGCGATCAACTCTCATGGCAAGGTGCTTGCCGTTGGCAATGAAGCGCGGGAAATGCTCGGGCGCACTCCTGGGAACATTCAAGCGATTCGACCGCTGAAAGACGGAGTTATCGCCGATTACACAGTCACCTTGAAGATGCTTGAATACATCCTCAAGAAGGTGTGTGGCAAGCGACCCTGGTTCAAACCCCGAGTACTCATTTGCGTTCCAAGCGGAGTCACCAATGTCGAACGCCGCGCTGTTATCCTTGCCGCCAAGGAAGCAGGCGCAGGCGAAGCCATGACCATCGAGGAGCCGATGGCCGCCGCGATTGGAGCCGGTTTACCTATCGACACGCCAGGTGGCAATATGGTTGTGGACATCGGGGGTGGGACCACCGATATCGCCGTTATCAGCCTTGGTGGAATCGTGCTTTCTCAGAGTCTCCGAGTGGGCGGAAATAAAATGGATGAAGCGATCATCCGTCACGTCCGCAGCGCCTACAACTTGATGATCGGGGAACCCACCGCCGAGGAGATCAAGATCAAGATCGGGTCCGCTTATCCCTTGGAGCAGGAACTGAAGATTGAGATTCGAGGTCGAGACATGGTTGCTGGCCTTCCGAAGACCGTAGAAGTGACTAGCGAAGAAGTGCGCGACGCGCTCATGGAGCCGGTACGCGCCATCGCCGAGAAGCTTTGCCAGGCGCTGGAAGTGACTCCTCCCGAATTGGCGTCGGACATTATCGAGCGAGGTATCACTCTTACCGGCGGCGGAGCGCTCTTGCGGGGGCTTGACCGTCTGCTGATGAGCGTTACCGACATCCCGGTCCGGGTTGCGGAGAATGCGCTGAACTGTGTGGCGATCGGCACGGGTCGCGCGCTTGAAGGGCTTGAGGATATTAAGCAGTCGGGCGCGGTCTCCACGATCTAAAACTGGCGTCAGATAAAGCCGTAAATGGACGAGATTACGATTATCTTTGAGAAGGCCGAAGAGGGTGGCTGGGTCGCGTCTATCCCTGAAGTGCCCGGTGCGGTTTCTCAGGGTGAGACGGTTGAAGAGGCGCGTGAGATGGTTCTGGATGCGATGAATGAACTGACCTTGTACCGTCGTGAGCGGACGTTTGCCAACTAAGCCAGAATCTATTCCTATCCCTCAATCATCGCATGCCGCCATCCTCGCACGCTCACAAAGCAGCTCTCGGCCCGTACCGCAAACAAGAATCGCTCCAGGATCAATGCCCCCGCGTGCAGCGTCTTCTCCCGTCCAGGCTCCATCCCGACGATCTCCTCCCTTTCTGAGATCGGCATCTCCGATAGCCAGCTCACCGCCCGGCTGATCTCTTCGTAATCGAGCCTTGCGCCATGCACTTTCTCTGGGTTCCACTCGGGCATTCGCTCCCGGATGGTGATGAGATTTGTGCCGGTTGCCCCGAGCGTGACGACAGTCCCATGCTGATGGGGCAGGTAACACAGCCCGATGGTTTCATCGATCTCTTTTGAGGCGCGCATCTGGGCAAGGCCGTCTGGGCATTCCTCAGAGAAAACACCGCTGAGCATGGCTAATGTCCCAACGGGATAGCTTCGACGGAAGCCCGTTTCCCAGCCTCCAGCAACGCGGTCGGCTGTGACAAGTTCGGTGGAATGTCCGCCCGGGTCGATGATGCTGATGCGCTGTGCATCTTTGAACAGCGGATCGTTGGCAACGGCAAGGAATCCAAGCTCTGCCTCCTCATCTCCCGACAGCACTTTGATCGGTGTTCCTTGCGCCTGTCCACGAGATAGGAACTCGGGCGCGTTGGTGGCGATCCGAGCCGCCATTGTTGCCGCAACGACGATGCTTTCTGCTCCCAGCTCGCTTGCCTTTTCCCAACCCCTCTTGATCGCGGCAAGAGTTCGTTGCATCGCTGGTTCGCTGAGAACCCCGGATTTTTTGGTGCCCTCCCCGAGCGCAGTCACCTCGGAAGTCTCGCAAATGGGTCGCCAGCCTGCGGTCGTGTGCTCCATCACGGTCAGCAAAACGGAGTTTGAGCCCACGTCGAGGACGGCCTTGATCATGGGAGTATTGTGGAGTATTCAGCGAGGTGGTAGCAGGCAGCTAGGTGTAGGGAGCTAGCCGTAGGAATATCAAAAATTCCGAAATCCTAGCCACCGTTTCCCCAAGTACACTCCACTCCATGCCCAAGCTTCTCGGGATCGACATTGGCACATCTGGGACGAAAGCCGTTCTCATTGATGAACACGGCAAGGTTCTGAAGCAGGCCAGCGCCGAATATCCGATCTCGATTCCCCAGCCAGGATGGTCGGAACAGAACCCCGAAGATTGGTGGGCAGCGACGCAGGAGGTCATCGCTGGAATTGGCGACAAACCGGATGCAATCGGACTGACGGGACAGATGCACGGGGCTGTGTTTCTCGACGCTCAAGATGCGGTCATCCGCCCGGCGATACTTTGGAATGATCAGCGAACAATCGCCGAGTGTGAGGAGATCGATGCTCGGGTTGGAAAGCAGAGGGTTAGGGAGATCACTTGCAACCCTCCGCTTACTGGATTTCAAGCCCCGAAGATTCTATGGCTGCGTAAGAACGAACCGGAGAGTTTCAGTCGCCTTCGCTCCGCATTGCTGCCCAAAGATTACGTTCGATTGATGTTAACGGGCAAGAAAGCCACCGATGTCAGCGACGCGAGCGGAGTGGGGCTCTTTGATGTCGTTAATCGAACGTGGTCGCATGAGATGGCGAAGGCGCTCGACCTTGAAGATGGCCTATTTCCCCAAGTTTATGAATCTGACGAAATCACCGCGATGACGGCTGACGGTATAGCTGTCATTGCCGGCGGGGGCGATCAGGCTGCGGGAGCGGTTGGGACTGGTGCCGTAGCGCCAGGCGTAATCAGTCTGAGCTTGGGCACAAGCGGTGTTGTGTTTACAAGCCTCAAGAGGCCTGAATACGACCCTGAGGGAGCATCGCATACTTTTGCTCACGCGAACCGAGAATGGCACGCCATGGGGGTGATGCTAAGCTGTGGGGGAGCCGTTCGTTGGTTCCGCGACACCATCGCAAGAGAGACCAGTTACGACAAGATCACCGAGTCGGCGATGCGCTCGAACGTCGGAGCGAACGGAGTTCGCTTCTTGCCTTATCTAACGGGAGAGAGATGTCCGCACAATGACCCATCTGCGACGGGCTCATTCTCTGGGCTGCGAGTTGGATCAGGGCAAGAGGATATGGCTCGGGCTTTATTCGAAGGCGTCAGTTTTGGCCTGCTCGAAGGCTTCGAGGCTTTGCAGAAGCTAGGCGCGAACGCAGATATATTGAGAGTAATTGGCGGTGGAGCAAGAAGCAGCTTTTGGATGCAGCTCCTCGCCGATGTCTTTCAGAAACCATGCGTCCGAGTCGCGGTTGACGAAGGCCCGGCGTTTGGCGCAGCAATTCTTGCTGGAGTGGGGATTGGCCTTTGGCCGAATGTGGCGCAGGCCTGTAAGGAAGTCGTACAGATTACGGATCGGTTTGAACCGAGTGGAGAAGACTATTCTCAGGCATACCGAAGCTACAAAGAACTCTATCGAACTTTGAAGCCCTGGATGAAAGGCTAGCTGCCGTCGCCCATCATTGCCGGTGAGAATTTGGTGCTTGGTGTGTGCGTGAGCTCACTCATCCTCAACAGGAAGAAGCCAACGGCATCGCCAAACTCAGCAACGGTGAGTGTGGGCTTTGAACCTGACACCAGCGGTGCAACCTTGCCGACCGCACCCCAGTTGACCAGCTTGCCCGCGACGGCCTTGATATTGGCGTCGTTCCCAAGCGTGAACTCTTTGGGGTCATAGGCTGTCATGTCGGGCGTAAATTTGAACTTGGGCCGACAAATTTCAAACAGTCGGTTCAGCTCTTTCAATAGTTCTGTTCGTTGAACGGCTTGGTCGTCGGCAGCGATCTTCGAGGTTCCTTTGACCGAGGAGTTATGGATGACCCGGCGGATCACACTTTCCATTCGTGCGATGATGGTTGAGGCTTCCCGGTGGGTCACAGGAGCATCGGTGGTCTTTACCACCTTGGTGGGTGAATCACCAAGCGTGCCCTGACTCCCTGCCACACAGGTCAGGAGCATCGCCAAAGCCGCGATTAACACCAGAATGCTTGCCCTCGTTTTCATTGCCCTTAGTTTACTGCCCTCTTCGTGCCATCATACGTCGGTGCTCGACCTTCGGTTAGATTCATGGCTTTCCGCTCTTTCCATTACGCTCGATGCGGATCAAAGGATGCATCTTGAGCGATTTGCCGAAGAACTTTATCGAGTGAACGCTTATTCCAACCTGACGCGCATCTCTGAGGAAGAGTTCGGTCTTCGTCACTTTTTGGATAGCGTCCTATTCCATGACCTCATCCCAGAAGCAAGTTCCGTCCTTGATATTGGCACTGGTCCCGGCTTTCCAGCTTGGCCACTTGCCCTCGTGCGTCCCGATCTAAGGGTCACAGGGCTGGACTCCTCAGGGAAGATGTTGGGCTTTCTGCGCTCTCAGCCGCTGCCGAATCTGACTATCGTCGAAGCGAGGGCAGAGGATTGGGATGTCCGCGAGGCATTTGATGTTGTGACCGGGCGCGCCCTCGCACCGCTGCCGATCCAGCTTGAGCTTAGCGCTGCTTCTTGCCGCGTCGGTGGAGTCGTGATTCCGATGAGGACGGAATCGGACATGGAAACCATCTCATCACTCAATCCCGAACGAGTTGGGCTGAAGTTTGAGCGTTCGGAGACCAGAGTCCTCCCGGTTATCGATGCGTCACGCGTGTTTCCGATCTATCGCAAAGTTTCCCCGACACCCAAGAACTTCCCGCGCAAATGGGCCGAGATCCGAAACAAGCCAATCGGGTGAGGGCTGGAGATTACTGATCGCCGATAGCTGATAGCTGATAGCTGATAGCTGATAGTTGATAGCTGATAGCCACACTCACTTCCGGACCCGGATCAAGCAAAGCTGGCTTCCCTCATAGACAACCTCTCCAAACTCCTTAACGCTCGCGAGGTTTGCGTTGGTGAGTCGGTTGAAGTCGGGGAATGCATCGGGCACGGGCGCCACGATGTAGTTTGCACGACTGTTGTTCAGAATCTCGGTGCGAAGGTTCTCCGGCGTTTGGCTCAGGAAAAACGCAGTGGCTTCGCTGCGTCTCAAACCGTAATCTGGCGTTTCGCTCCAGTGCCCAGCGTACGAATAAGCTCCCGCAAATCCGCTTAAGACTGGGTTGAGGTCCGGGAGATAGACGATGCCAAAAGAGTCGGGTTTCTCACCGGAGAGATAGATGCCCGGCATCGCAAGCACGATCTTCCGAGACGCTTTATCTTCATCAAGGAGCTTAATGATTCGCTGCGCATCAGGCGTCAGGTAGACCGGTTGAAGGGTAGTTCGGGACACATCATTCCTGATGTAGAGCATCTCGCGCTGAAGCCACAGTACCGAAGATGCGCAGACAGCGACAATCCCTAAGCTTCCGAGCATGTTACGAATGCCTTTGTCGCGATCCTTGAGGAGAATGTACAGACCGTAGCCAGCCAGAATGCCCCAGGGAACGCTCAGTCCCATCGTAAGCTTGCGTTGGAATAAAGCCGGGAAGTAGGGTGCGACAAGCCCCACGACTGCCCAAGCCGTCATCAGATTCCACACGCGATTCTTGCCGGAGAGCAACACGCAAGCAGCAATCGCTCCGATGAGGGTGATGGCGAAGGCGGGCCATCCCATCCAATACTCGTCTTTGAGGTGGCTCCCTGAGGCCACAATCAGGATCACAAGTCCGACGACGATCAGAGTAAATCCGGCTTTGCGCTTCATCCCCGGGCTCTCCTCTTCACCGTCGCCTTTGAAAAACGCGACGAGAGACAGCGCTACAAGCGGCAAGTACCCAAGCAGGATTTGGCGAAAGTTCTGGGTGTATGTCCCAGTCGCGGCACGAGCTTGAAACACGGCATCGTTTTGCAGAACGTGCATAAACCATAGGGCCGCCGGAATCGCGCCAAGACCGATCACAAAGACTCTTAGCGCCCAAATGCCAGTGAGTTGCTTTTGAGCCAGGAGCATGAGTGCAAAGGTAATCAGCACAAAGAAAACGAGCAGTACGTCGTAGCTGTGAATATTCATCAACAGCCCAAAGCACACAGACCCCCATATCGCGGGTTTCCAACTCTCGCTTGAAGCTAAAACAGCGTGGAGAACCGCTAGGATCAAGCATAGACTGGCCATAAAGAGGGCGTTGGTCAACATCGACGGGAAGACAAATCCCTCGGGCTGCCAAACGTCGCTTGGGAGTTTGCTGAGGAGGAATCCTGCAAGCGGTGAGCCCTCGGGGCGCACGATCGCCGACCCGAAGTTGTGCCAGATCGCATAGCCGACCCCCGCTCCAAACACGGTGATAAAGAGCGTGAGTTTGATGAAGTATCCGTTCTCGGAGATGCGGGAGACGAGCCCGTACAATAGCCAAACCGCCAGCCCACTAAAAAGCGCCTTTGCGATGGCGCATGCCCACGGTATGCCGACGATTTTTGCGAACAGCCCAAGGACAAAAAAGAGAAGGTGGACGGTTAGACCCGGTTGGTCGTCGACGGCAAAACGGTTGTCCATCAAGAAATGACCATCCATCGCCTGGTGCATCCAGGCTGAGTAGACCATATGGTCATCTGTGTTGAACTGGAACCCTAAGTACTCGGTTCCGGCAGGCTGCTGGACCAACCCATACAAAAACGGCAGCAAGCTAAGCGCTGCCGCAATGCCGCTCAGAAGGAGCGCAAACCGTCTACATGCCGCCGTCTGTTCGTTCAAAGGGTTGTGCGAGCTTACTTCGGAATTGGGCGGCCCATGCTACGGTAAATGTCTTCAATCGTCTTTATCCACCTTGTAGCCTTTTCGTTTTTGGGGTCGGCCTGCTTAACCACACGGAAAATCTTCAAGGCATGCGGATACATCTGTTTTGGCTCGATCCAATCCGCCTTCATGATCATCTCAGCGTAGGTGTTGCCCGTCTCGGCAAGCTCTTTTATCGCCGATGCAGATTTGGGGTTTTTGTAGTAGGTCTGCTTCACGGTCGCAAAGTACTTCGCAACTTTGGCGACCTCCTCTTTCGTGGGCTTTGCGTTTTCTGTCTTTTGTGCAAAAGCCGCGCTCATGCCGATTGTGGCGAGCAGTACAAGAACGAGTCCAAGCTTCCTCAACATACTCTTACTATACTGATTTTGGGCTTCGATTGTCGGGCCAGGGTCGTCAGCTTCGTTTCCGCTTTCTCAACGGCTGCTTTGGCATTCGTCCAAGAAAATCCTCGACTTCGCGTTGCAAGACCTTCGCGGCATTGACGCTCTCGTGCTCTGGTCCGCGCTCCTTGCACATAGCCTGTACCGTGGCAAACGCCTTCGCTAATGAGTCTGGAATGAGCTTATTGCGTTCGGCGGGGCCTGCCTCGGACGGCAGCTTGAGCTTTGATCGGACCTGGCGGTCGTACTCTTCGTAGATCGCGGTGAGTCCAATGTGGTTGGCCTTTGCCCGTGCGTAGGTCTCCCCAAGTGCATCGACCAACTCCCTTGTGCCGGACTGTCTGGTACGGCGCTCCTCGGCGAGGCCAAATCGCACCGCTCCAAAGACGATAAGCAGAATAAAGAGAAAGACGATCTGTGTCCAGATACCCGCTGCCCAGGGACCGATCATTGCGAAGATGCTCGGGTCGGTGGCGTTGCCGATTGTAGCTTCCAGGAAGATAATCTTTTTGCTCTTCAGCGCTCCATTGGCCACCAGACTGAGAACGTACTTTGCGTTGTCCTGCGAGTCGATGAATCGGTTTGTGAATGCCAAGCCGTCGTACGCCTCGACGATCGTCGATTGTCCGAGTTTGCCCATTGTGGCGTACGGGTTTTCGGTTAGCGGGTTCGTCCAAATCTTGATGGCGTCGTCTGCATCCATGCCAGCGGGATAGGGGCCATAGTCGCTCTTGGTGGAGGAAACCAAGTAAGTCGTGCCGTTCATCGCCTTAATCTTGGTCGGGCCCTCAAGCCCCATCCGACTTGCGGAGTGGAACCCTCGCGGCAGCCACACGAGCAGCACATTCGCGCCAGATTTCACGACGGGCACGAGTGGACGGACTTTTTCTTTGCGCCTCTCCTCCCAATCTTCCGTAGCGTATCTTGCCCTTTCATCGCCTGAGCCGTCTTCGGCGTCGACGATCTTCTTGGGCGGATCGAGCAGCGATGAGTCGTCAAGTATGGAGATGCTGTCTTGGACGAGGAAAGCGATGTAGAGTGCCTCTGGGTCCGGCTTGGCGAGGTTGGTTGTTTCGACGTGAACATCGTAGCCTTGGCTCTCAAGCAGCTCACGAAAAGCCCGCACTCCGCTTGGTGTGTACGACGATGCACTTGGGAAAGAGTCGTTGTCTTGCTTTCCCAAGCTCATCAGAACCGCCGTGATGACCAACAGGCCAAGCATGGTCCACGCATACCCCATCCAGTTTCGCTGTTTCTTCATGCTGCCTTTGAAGCCTCCAGCTTTTGCGTGATGTCCTGATACCAAGCCCGAAAGTGGCCAACGTCAATGAGTCCGTCTACTCGGAACCCATACCAAACTTGGTCAAACTTCCTTGTTGCAGGTTCAAAATCGAGTCCTGATGGGAGTCGTGGGCTCTTGCGGATGCGCGCTAGGTGCTCCCAGTTCGTCTCTCCACGCTCAAACCGAGCCACACCGTACTCGTCAAATTTGAGCAGGCTGGCAAGATAAAGCGCGCGAACGGCCTCACGATAACGACCTTGTGCAGCAAGTTCGTCGGCTTGTTGAAGCCACTCGTCCAGAGTTCTTTCCGGCTCGTCGTCTTCAAGCATGGCCTTCGCCTTTCGCTTGAGCCCGGACTTCCAGCGTGCATGTCGCAACGCAAGCGCGATGAAGTAGAGAAGTATGGCGGCGAGGATGCCGATGACCAAATAGATGAGGAGCCGCCCGAGATCGCCTAAGCCCCCCGTATTGACATTTGGAGCGTTGATGTTTGCTTGGGGACGTCTGCGAAACAGGTCGGCAATCCGCTCGAATGCCTTGCCCATCCAGTTAGAGCTGTCTTGAAGTCCGGAGTCCTTATAAAGTGGGTTTTTCTTGATCGTCGATGCCTGCTCTTTTGGCGAATCCTTTGACTCTTGCGGCTTCTGTGCAAGTTTTTGGCGCAGCTCCAGACGCTCGATCAGCCCTTCTCTCGTTTTGTCATCGGGCTCGCTGTCGCCGTCGATGGCGTCCTGAAAGTAGTACTCCAGGCTTTCATCGACGAGCTTGGCGCTGTTAAGGTCCGTGTATATCGCGTCGTAGTCGTCCGCAGTCTTGGCAACTTTAGCTTTGTCGATCGCCTTTTGATATGCATCCTGTCCAAATGCAACGGCGCACAGGCTAAAGCTCAAAACGACTGCGACGATCGGCGCGCCAAACATCTTGGGCCAACGCTTCAATGTCAAATCCCTCCCATCGAATTCGTCGTTCGTAGTAGAGCACCGTGGTCGTGGTGCACCAAACCGGTATCAGCGTCCATAAGGCAAGGTAGAGCGGTATCAAACCCGTGGCCTGAGAAAACACAGCGCCCACCGCGCTTCCAGCCTCGGCGTTTAAGAATGCTTCTCCTGCCGGGACAAGCGACGCTAAGGCGCTATAGCCAAGGAACAGAATGAGCAGCAAAAAGCTCATCAAGATGTAAAGCGGCAAGATCGTGTTGTAGCCGGAGGGAACGTAGGCCGATCCCTTCATCAACTGAACGCTTCGCTTAGAGGCTTTCCAGGGAGACAGCCCTTCCATCACGGCAATCGGAATGGTGAGTGCGTGTCGGCCCGCCACGAATGGCAACGCCAACAAGCCGATAATGAGCGCGAAAATCGTCAACAAGGAGATAAAGCCAGCCGTCAAATTGGATTCTTCGGTATTCGTGGCAACCATCGCGCTCATCATCATGAATAGCCCCGATAAGATGAGCGCACCAAAGCAAAGGATGGTTTCAAAGAAAACTACACCAAACATTCGCGGCAGGATCCTTCGTGCCGTTTCGCGAATGGTCTGCGCGTTGGGAATGTTTCCCAGCATGAAGTCGGACACGAGCTGCACGATCACGAGGCTTGAGTACGTCACCCCAAACACAAGCAAGGGTGCGCCAATCCCAACCGCCATGAGAAGTGTGACAAACGCCTCGCCGACCTGGGCATTAATGTTGTCCCCAGCCTGAGTGGTGGTTAATCCGGGCAGGGCGTAGAAGAAGACGAACGCAAATGCAGCAAGGCAAAACAGCGTTGAAACCGCAGTCATTTGCAGGATGTTTCGGCCAAGGTTTTGATAAACCCGCATCGCCATATCCATCACCTCGCTTGAATTCATTGGCCTCAGGCGTGCTCGCTTTTCTAGGCGAGACGTCCTGGACTGCAGGTAACGGGTGAGCGGGTTGCTCGTCACAATCGAGAGTTTAGCGGATTTTGGGACTTCTTAGCGATTGGGAACGCTAAGGTTTTATTGTTCGTCCTTGAAGGTCGTGCCCAACGACCCGGTACCGCTTCAAACAAGGAGATAAAATTAGACCATGACTGCACTGATCGCTCTATCCACCATCGCGTTCGTCGGGGTTGCCGATCCCGATGTGGACGATATCGTCCAGCCCAAGTTTCAGGACGTGCAATACACAACCAAGGTTATCAAGCCAAACTTTGCCGAGCTAAGCAAGATCGACGATGACTTTGGAAAGCAATACCGCTTTGACGAAATGCAGGTGGCGCTCAAGGAGCCCTATAAGTTGAGGCTTGAGACGAAAATCAATGAAGCCACAGTGCAATTGATCCAGAACAAGTACAAGGTCACCTACCGGATTCCCCGAAACAACTTCACGAATACGCAGGACCTTGAGAAGTCGATCGGCCGCTTGCAGACGATCATGGAGTACGGCATCGTGACACCTTCAGTCGTGAAAGATATCTTTGATGCCAAGTACGTTCGCACCGACCGGGCAACGGGCGACTATGTTTTTGACCTGACCTACAAGGCACGATTTGACAACACATCTCGGCATCGAATCTGGGTTGACCCTGACAAGAGGTATGTGACCAAGCGAGAGTGGTGGGGGCAGGGAAGCCGCCCGCGAATGAAGGCAATCTTCATCTATGAAGAGCCGGTCAACAGCGGTGGCGTTTGGGTTCCGAGCAAAGCGACGGTTCGCAATGTGGACAACAAGGTTGCAGCAACCACGATGAGCACGAACGTCAAGATCAATCAGGGCATCTCTGACAGTCTGTTCGGGAAGTGATTGATCAGCTATTGGCTGCCAGCGATCATCATTTTGATAGCTGATAGCTCTTCAAAGCGCCGCAGGAAGACCTTGGTGAGCGATCTCCAAAGCCCTCAACGAAGCCTTGGCTTTGTTGAGGGTTTCTTCATATTCTCGGGAAGGCACCGAGTCAAAGACGATCCCGGCTCCTGCCTGAACATAGGCTTGTCCACCCTTGAGCAGGATGGTTCGGATCGTGATCGCCATGTCGAGGTCGCCGTATGCGCTCACGTACCCCACAGCCCCGGCATAACATCCTCGCCGCGTGGGCTCAAGCTCGTCGATAATCTGCATTGCACGGACTTTCGGCGCTCCGCTGACGGTCCCCGCTGGGAAGCTCGCCCTTAGCAAGTCGAAGGCGTCCTTGTCGTCATCGAGTTGTCCTACAACGTCGCTCACGATGTGCATAACGTGGCTGTAGCGTTCCACGATCATCATCTCCCGAACGACGACAGTGCCGTACTTCGAAACCCGCCCAAGATCATTCCGCCCAAGGTCTACCAGCATGACGTGCTCTGCTCGCTCCTTTTCGTCGGCGAGAAGTTCTGCAGCGAGCGCATCATCCTCTTCGGGCGTTGCCCCTCGCCATCTCGTTCCGGCAATTGGGCGAACCCTGGCTTCGCCGTCCTGCAAGCTGACCAAAAGTTCGGGAGAGGCTCCAACGATGTCGTAATCACCAAACCGAAGCAGGAACATATAGGGCGACGGGTTGAGCGAACGGAGAGCGCGGTAGACGGTGAGAGGATGGCTGGTGTTGGGGGTTTGCAGCCGTTGCGAGAGAACAAACTGGATGCCGTCACCAGCGCCGATGTAGTCAATCGCCTTCTGTACCGAAGCCTCGAAGTCTTCCTTCGTTCGGTTGCTGACCATCTCTCCGTGGGTAGCTTTGGCATTGGGGAGGTCAGGCAAGGGTCGCCGAAGCCTAGAGAGAATTCGCTCGATTTCGGCACATGCCGATTCGTAGCTATCCGGCGTGCCTTCTGCCATCACGATGATTCGGATCAGGTTTTTGGCGTGGTCGAAGACAACGACCGAATCCACCAACATCATCGCCATGTCGTCAACGTTCAGATCGTCAAGATTGTCATCGGGAAGGCTTTCAAAGAAACGAACGATATCGTAGCCGAGCATCCCAACCGCACCAGAGACAAACTTGGGCATCCCGGGCACTTCAATGGGGTGCGTATGATTTAGGCGATCTCTGAGAACGTCAAGAGGGTCTTGCCCTTCCGCTAGCTTGGAGCGCACCGGGCCACGCTTTCCGATCTCGACAACGTCTTGCCCTTTCGTTCGGATGACGCTTTTCGGTCGAGTGCCAAGGATCGAATAGCGGGCAAGCTGCTCGCCCCCTGTCACGCTCTCCAAGAGGAAGCTATAGGTGTCTTCGTTGGCGAGCTTCCAATAAACGCTCAGAGGCGTTTCCATATCGGCAAGGAGGTCGCGGTAAACAGGCATCGGACGGGAACCGCCTGTTTGTTTGAGAAACTCTTCCTTGCTTGGAACCTGCATGGAGAGAGAATTATGACCCACGCAACCATTGTGGCAGGCCTGGTAATGGACTGAGTTTTGAAATAAGTTTAGTGATCGCTATATTCGCGGACTTGAACAGTGCGATCCCAATGGCTTCCACCGGCTACTCAATCGCTTTGAGTTTCGTCAGCCCCTCAATCTTGGTCCCGACCTTGATCTCGAACGGTTTGAATCCGCCTTTGCGCATTTCGAGAACGTACTTGGCGTCGCCATTGCTGGGAACGCTTGCCGGGTCCTGCTTTTTGAGAATCGTGACTCGAATCACTTTGCCGTTCGCGTCGATATAGGCGATGTCCAAATCAATCGGAACGTTGTGGTTCCAAAAACTCCTCGGCGCGGAATCTTTGAAGACAAAGATCATCCCTTTATCAAGTGGAGTCTCCTTTTCAGTCAAGAACATCATCCCTTCTTGGCGTTTGGAGTTGTTGTCCATCACCCACGCCTTCAGGGGCTTCTTGCCGATTTTGAGTTCAGCAACTGTCAGTTCGTGAAGCTGGTTCAGTCGGTTTGGGTTGTCCTGTGTCTTTTGTGCAAGCGCCAGCGAAACGAGCACGATAACGGCAATAGAGCTGAATATTCTCCTTCTCATTGAAATCCTCTCTTGTTAATGACGCACGACTGGCGGCACGAATGCGGTGCTTCCGCTTTCGTAAGCGTCGATCTTGTCCGTAAGTGCGAGAGTTGTCCCGATCAAGTCCCATCCATTGACCAGGGCCTCTTTCGAGCTTTCCTTGATTTCGAACCTGAATGTCTCACCTTGGAAACTGACAGCTTGGTTGGGCAGATCGATGCCGACTTCGGCCCCGTTTCCTGCCGAAGCAATCTTGCTGTGGGGACCTTCTTCTAACTCAATGAGAAGCATGCCGCAGTTCGCGGCGTTCTGGCGAAAAATATCGCTGTACCCCGGGGTGGCTTCCGTTTTCTTTGCGATCACGGCGACAAATCCGGCCTGCTGGATCGCCCAAACGGCGTGTTCTCGTGAGCTTCCACAGCCGAAGTTCGTGCCTGCCACCAACACCGTAGCCCCTTTTGCTGAATCCTGGTCCAAGGGGAAGTCGGGTCCTCGAACATCCTTGAAGAGGAGCTCCCCATAGCCCGACCGTGTGACCATGCTCAAAAACCGCGCGGGGATAATCCGGTCCGTATCGACATTGTCCGCGTTGTAGACGGCGATCCTGCCCGTGTGTGTGGTGAAGGGTTGCACGGGTCTATTTTGGCACGGGTTGGGATGTTCTCAGGTGGTCGGCAATTGGCCGGACGCAACCTACAGACAACATGCCGACCACTTGAAGACAACTTGCCGACGCTCCCTGCCACAATATCTCATGCGTGAAATCATCGAACCGTTTCGCATCAAAGCGGTCGAACCCATCCAGTTCACCACCGCTGAGCAGCGGCTGGAAATCCTCAAACAGGCCAAGTGGAATGTCTTCGTCATCGACGCCGAAGACGTCATTATCGACCTCCTTACCGACTCCGGCACCAGCGCGATGTCAGCAGCCCAGTGGGCAGCAGTGATGGTCGGGGATGAGAGCTATGCTGGGTCGCGAAGTTTTCGGAAGTTTGAGGCCAAAGTGCGCGAACTTTGGGGACTTGAGCATGTGATCCCAGTCCACCAGGGCCGCGCAGCCGAGAAAATCTTGATGACGATTGTGGGTGGAAAGGGGCAGATCATCCCCAACAACAACCACTTCGACACAACTCGGGCAAATGTCGAGTACACCGGCGCGGAGGCGGTCGACCTTGTAATCGACGAGGGCAAAGACCCAGACTCGATGCATCCGTTTAAGGGGAATTTGGATCCGGAAAAGTTAAAGGCGCTGATCACCAAACACCGCGAGCAGATTCCCATCGGGATGATCACCGTCACCAACAACACCGGTGGCGGGCAGCCAGTCTCCATGGCCAACATCAAAGAGATTTCGGGGATTCTGAGAGAGCACGGCATCCCGTTCTTCATCGACTCTTGCCGATTCGCCGAGAACGCATGGTTTATCAAGCTGCGTGAACCCGGATATGCCGATAAAACGCCGAAGGAGATCGTCAAGGAGATGTTCTCGTACGCCGATGGCGCGACAATGAGCCTCAAAAAAGACGGCTTTGGAAACATCGGTGGGTTTCTCGCGATGAATGACGATTCGATGGCGGAGCAGGCTCGGAACCTTGTCATACTCACCGAGGGCTTCCCAACCTATGGCGGCCTTGCTGGGCGTGACCTTGAGGCGCTTGCCGTTGGGTTGGAGGAGACGCTCGACGAGAAATATCTGGAGTATCGAACTGCAACGGTTCGTTACTTAGCCGAACGTATTACTTCGAAGGGCGTAAAGATCGTGCAGCCCCCAGGAGGCCATGCCGTTTACATCAACGCGAGGGAGTTCTATCCACACATTCCTGCGTCGCAATTCCCGGCCCAGGCGTTCGTGTGCGAGCTTTACTTGAGGGGGGGCATTCGAGGTGTAGAGATAGGCTCAGTGATGTTCGGGCGAAACGTAGACGGTGTCGAACACCCAACCGACCGCGAACTCGTCAGACTTGCTCTGCCCAGAAGAGTCTATACACAAGCCCATGTGAACTACGTTTGCGAAGTGATTGAGGAGATGTATGACAATCGGGAGTCGGTAACGGGGTTGAAAATCACCAAACAACCACCGTTTTTGCGCCACTTTACCTGCGAAATGGCACCCGTGTAAGGAGGGCACCGCTGCGGTTTGAAGTCAAACCGTGAAGCGTAAAACGAGCTCTAAATCAGGCCCTGCAGTCCTCAATCTACAATCATCGATCTCCAATCCACGATCCCCTCCGGTATCCTCAATCCTTCCATGACCTTCCAAGACCTCATTTTCAGGCTCAATGACTACTGGTCCAAGCAGGGCTGTGCGATCCTGCAGCCTTACGATGTCGAAGTCGGCGCGGGGACCATGCATCCGGCGACCACCCTGCGCTGTCTCGGTCCAGAGGCTTGGAACGTCGCCTATGTGCAGCCTTCGCGCAGACCGGCTGACGGTCGCTACACGCGCAACCCCCAACGGAGCCAACGCTACTACCAGTATCAGGTGGTGATGAAGCCGAGCCCCGACAACATTGTCGATCTCTATATGGGCTCATTGGACGCGCTGGGCTTTGACACCAGCAAGCACGATGTGCGGCTTGTGGAAGACGACTGGGAGTCGCAGGCCGCAGGTGCAGCGGGCGTTGGCTGGGAGGTCTGGATGGATGGGGCGGAGATCACTCAGTTCACGTTCTTCCAGCAGATGGGCGGCATCGAATGCGACCCGGTGTGCGCTGAGATCACGTACGGTCCCGAGCGGCTCTGCCTCATGCTGAACAAGCAGAACTCGTTCTGGGAAGACCTTATGTGGAACGACAAGCTGACCTACAAACAGACCGACTGGCAGCTTGAAATGCAGAACAACGTTTACAACTTCGAGCTGGCAGATACGGACATGCTGTTCAAGATGTTCGATATGCTGGAGGCGGAGTCGAAACGAGTAATCGAGTCTGCTGTGTATTGGGACGACGAGCAGGGGATCATGACTTCGGTGAAGCCGGACGGCGTCTCGCATCCGTTCGACACGCTTCCCGAGGACGGCTTTAAGACGACCGGAGCGATGGCCTTGGTCTATCCGGCGCTGGATCTGGCGCTGAAGTGTTCGCACACGTTCAACCTGCTGGATGCGCGGGGCGTGATCTCGGTGACCGAGCGCGCGGCCTATATCAACCGAATTCGCGCTCGCGTGCGAGCGTGCTGCCTGAAGTACGTCGAACAGTTCAAAGAGCCTGTGAAAAAGTAATCCTATCGGAACTGAAAAGGCATTCCTAACGAAAGATTTAGGACCCCCTGAAGCCGTTTTCCTCTATAATCGTCTCAACTCCCGACAGGAGAAACGAATCTATGAAAGCTTTGCTTGCCTTATTGTCGCTTGTTGGTCTGTTCGCTGTGGCGCTGCTCCCATCGACGGTTGGCGCTCAGGCGCAAGAGTCCGCCCGTGTCGATGCGAAACAATTGAAGACACTCATTACCGGTCTTGGATACACGGTCAAGGATCTCAATACCGAAGTTGGAAAAGAGAAGTACGAGTTCACCATTACCCGTGATGATCTGGATATCCCCATTGCTGCTGAAATCAGTGGAAGCAAGAACTATGTTTGGCTTACGGTGTACCTTGGCGATCAGCCTAAGGATGCTGCCTTTACAGCGAAGGCTCTGCCGATTCTGAAACAGAATTTTAAGATTCAACCCTGCCAGTTTTATGTGACCGCTAAGGACGCCCTCATGGTGGCTATCGCTATCGATAACCGGAATGTTGATGCCGCTGTTCTTCGTCGCAACATCGACAAGCTTGGCGCCGACGTCGCAGGCTCCAAAGACTTGTGGTTGTGATGGTCAAAGAATCGTCTTGAATTTGTTAGTTGTCTGTCGCTGAAATCGTTTAGGATTTCAAGTGGGTTCTACGTGATCTCTTACACGGCACTCACTCAGGCACGGGATGCATCTACATCAGCTTGAATTAGTCACAGTCGGACCAATGATGTTTTCTCGTGCCATTGTATTAAGCAATCAGGTCATTCCAGGGCATAGATTTGAATTGATCAACTACGTCCTGGAATGTATCACCGTGTCTACTAAGAAACTGCTCTATCGCCAATTTTGCTTTGTGAAGATGACGCGTTCGATACTCGCGGTACACATTTTCCGCCGCCACAAGATACTTTGCTGCTCGGTGTAAATCTCCCTCTTTTTCAAAGACTTGGGCGAACTCCTGGCATGCCCAGCCTATATGTACGGCACGATCTCCGCTTACGGCGTGTCCGAGCAACATTTGCAAGGTGTCGACAAGCTTGTCAGGCATCTCAAGTCGCTGGTACGCTCGAACCAGATTTTGATAGACGAAGAGAAGCGGTCCTTGATTTTGACAGCGTTCGATGAGGTTATTTGTTTTTCCTACCCATTTCAGCCCGCTTTCAATGTCCCCAGCATCAATAAACATACGGGCTCGAATGACGCAGATGGTAGCCGCTAGCTCTAGAAGATTTGCTTCCTCAACCAGGCTCTCCGCTTCTTCGAGATAAGCAAGGGCAGGCGTAATCCCAAAGTTCTCGTAGGCGTCCCATGCAAGGTCAATGAGAGCATCCGCACTCTTGGCAATGTCGCCAAGCTGCTTGCAGATGTCTAGTCGTTGTTTCCATAAGCTGCGTGCAAGCTCATTGTCTGACTTTCGCGCTGCCAGCGCCCCTTCCAGGCCCAGCAACGAGGCATGCAGCGCCTTGTCGTCAGTTGCGAGCGCGGCGATACGAGCAGCATTGCCAAGGATTTCAAAATCAGTTAAGTATCCAGACTCAAAATAAGCTAGCGAAAGCGCTCTGGAGAGGGTGGCAATCTCATGATGTTTTCCTTCGATGGACAGATACATTGTCGCAGCGCGAAGGTTGGTGCGCTGCCTTTGCAACAATGAGGAAGCGCTCGCCCACTCTCCGCTGTCGAAGAGTTGTCCAATATGCTCGCTTGAGCGTAGAAAAAGCTCCGCATGACGTTCTCTCGCTTTGCTGATAAGATTTTGCGCAGTGGCGGATAAAACGGACCGCGACATGCCATCCACAATCGGATCTGGAATCTTAAAGCGGTAGTGAACGCCATCGAAGCTAGCATCGAGACGCTCCCTTCTGGCTAGGTCAGTAAGAATTGCCAGGGCATCTTCGGGGCGCTTTTCCACGACATACGCTGCCTCCTCCAAAGTAAACCAACCCGAAAAGGCCAACAACTGAGTGAGAAGGTGACGCTCCTCGTTTCGAATAAGGAAGAGAACTGGGCTTTCCTCGGATTCGAGTGATGCCGCTTCAGGCGGTAAGTTTGTGAGCAAGTCAAGGGATTTAAGGCTGCTGGCTGCGCTTTGGCTGGGCTGCAATGAGCCCACGGCCAATGCCACAAAAAGTGGTACTCCATGCAGGCGTTTGCACATGGTCGTCAATGTTGCTATAAGCTCTGGCGTGTGCTGCAACTCACCTACAAGCCTGGACAGTTTCTCTTGAAGCATCTTAACGCAGTCGTCGAGTTGGTTCTGACCGGGTTTGACTTCTATTACAGTCTCCATCGCGACATTAAGAGGCTTGTGGCTTGTGATCAGCCATCGTGTGTGTTGGCAATTCGGTGCCAGCTCCTCGATTATTCGTCCCACCCCGACGATGCGTTCGCAACTGTCGAGAACGATCAGGGTCCGAACTTCGGCAAGCAACTCCTGCAAAACGGTTGAGCTTGAGTCTGCCTCCGCCCCAAGGCTAGATGCGATTGCAGAAACCACCTCATCCACCCTTGACAACGTTCCACACTCTACAAAGAGGACACCATCGCGAAAGCGTTCAGCCACTTGCATGGCAATTTCACATGCGAGCCTGGTCTTACCCATCCCGCCAGGCCCGGCGATGGTAACAACTCTCTTGTCTGCTTGGCTTAGAAGCTGCAATAGTTGCTCTATCTCAGCGGTGCGTCCCACGAAAGGGCTTTCCCACCTCGGCAACACGTAAGGCCCGCTCCACTTGCGCCAATGCGCTGCTAAACTCCTTGTCAATTTGCTTTCTGGCGCATAGTCTTGAGGATTCGTAGCTAAAGACCGAATGGTCCGCCAAGCTTCTATCAGTCGTTGACGAGACCCCTGATCTTGGGTGAGGATAACTTCAAGTTCCTGCTCAGTCCGGGTATCGAGGCGCTTCAAAATGTAACGAACGAGGAGTTCGTTATTGGGGCGAATGGGAAAATCCAGCCGCTGATGTCGTCGCGATTCGGATTCTGACAACGCCGAACGGATCTGGTCCGCACGTGAGCCGTTTTTATGTCTCATGGCCTTGGACCTCCGTCGTGCTTTTCCATAAACTTGATGAGCTGCTTGAGCAAGCGCCCACCGAAGAGCCAACCATGCAGCATCGCCTCGGTAAGCCTGATTCCACAGACCTCGGAGGGCTTGATGAGGCGGAGGCAGACCTCTTTGAATTCTAACCCATCAACATGGTAATACTCAAACGCCAAACGCTTCCAGAGGGACGGATCCTTCAGACTGTCCGATGGGCAGTTGCATGCTTCTATCCGTTCCCCCAAGCTTTCCATCATACGAATAAACGGATAACGCGTTACACATCTATCAATTATCTGGTGTATTTGGTCAATGCTACAATTTCCGCAAAGATGGCTAGTGATGAACAAGTCTCTTTTTTGACTATAGTAATGCATAAGTATTACGGAAACATCTGTCCATGTCCAATCTTCATTCATACTCTCAGATAGATTGTTATTTTGACAGGCGATCCTGAGATGAGAAATATCTGAAGGAGTAAAGATAGGATAATCCAGTAAGATAGATATTAATTGAAATGAATCAAGATGCAGATAAGAATAGAATGCGTAGTTTAAGCAAACTTGATCACTTATCCAGGTCGCTATCGTAGTGTTTCGGTCTTTATCTGTGACTTGCGACAAGCTGTGAACAAACTCGGAAGCTTCAGCCGGTGATAAGCCATCACTGATGATAAGCTGGAGAAAGCGGAGCCGTTCGTTATGATGTCTGCGCTGCGAGCCAAGCCAGAGACGATCCGCACATGTGCGAATCTGCTTGATTTGCTCAGCATTATCCAGCGCTATCTTCTCTTCTGGATTCAGGTCTTTATCTGGAATTCGCTCCCAGTTTATGTCTTCTGCAGGTTCTCGTACTTTTCCTTTGGCATCATCGATCAGAATGCGGCGAAAAGTTGTGTTTACAGTTGCAACCCATTTGGCAAAGACGACTTCACCCCTTTCGTCGCAGAACTTCGCTTTTGGATCGCAATTAGAGTACGCCGCCCTAAGTTTTAGTATGGACTGTGAGGCAATATCCAACGAATCGTTTGTATCAATTAGCGATTGGCGAGCGAGGGAGTTGAGATGATGAAAAATGTACTCTTCCAGTCGATCATAAGAATCATCGCCACTTGAAGCCCAGCAATAGCGTTGAAAGGCCAGATCATATGCCGCCCAGAAGTCTATCCCCATGAGACCGTCCCCGTTGATTATATGGGTTTCAGTGACATTAACTACGTACTTTACCGAATAATTTCAAACTAACTGCATACGACAAACACAAATATGAGCGCTGAGAGGGTGACATGAAGTCATACCCTATGCGCATTCGGTCTCATTCCACAACAGCGCCAAATTTCCGAGTTCGATTCTGATAACTTTCTATGGCCTTCACAAGTTGTTTTTTGTCGAATTCGGGCCAGGAACACTCGGTGACGTAAAGTTCGCAGTAGGCGGCTTGCCAGATGAGGAAATTGCTCCAGCGCATCTCTCCGGCTGTGCGGATCATGAGGTCGGGTTCGGGAACAGATGGGTCGTACATGCGGCTGGAGATCAACTCCTCGGTGATCTCGTCGGGAGGTGTGCCTTCTTTGATCAAGTCTTGAATGGCATCCACGATCTCGGCCCGACCGCCGTAGTTGATCGCAAGGGTAAAGACCAAGCCTGTACAGTGCTTTGTCTCATCGATCCCCTTCTGGAGCGCTCGGCGCAGTGAGTCGCGCAGCTCGTCCATCCGTCCGATAATGCGCACCTGCACGTTGTTCTTTCTTAGGTTGTCGATCTGCTCCAGCATTGCCCGCTCAATGAGCTGCATAAGGCCCTTGACCTCATCTTCCGGGCGCCGCCAGTTCTCTGCGGAGAAGGCGTAGACGGTGAGGTAGGGAATGCCGATCTCGCCGCAGGCGTTGACAACGTTCTTGAGCGTGGCGTAGCCCTCACGGTGCCCCAGTAGACGCCCAATCCCGCGCGACCGCGCCCAACGGCCGTTGCCGTCCATGATAATGGCGATGTGGGTGGGGAGGGGGGGCATGGTGGGTGTTAGGCGTTGGGTGCTGGGCGTTGGGCGTTGGGCGTTGGACGTTAGGCGTTAGGCGTTAGGCGTTAGGCTCCGTAGTCTCGAACCTCCTCTCTAACTCTGTTGCCATACGATTGCCTTCGAAACTTAATGAGGCCGCTTAGAAGTTTCAAACCTATATCTATTGCCTCAATATGAACCTGAGCGTCACTTGTGAGCAGGCCTCGTTCCTGAGCGCGAGTAATCCACAGCCTTGCCTCACGGGCCGAGCCCCGCGCATAGATAAAGAACTTGACGGCATCAGCTTCGCCAAATCGTCCGTCGCCCTCAGCAAGGTTCGCACCCACACTGTCGATCGCTCTCACAAGCTGCGTCCCGACAGTGCCCTGGGAGAAAGGACCCCAGTTGGAAACTTCATTCCAAGCCCAACTCGCTACTGTTTCAAAAACCTTAAAGACCTCAAGATCCTCGATGGGTTGGTATTGACTCAATCGGCTCTGACTCCTTATCCCTCACGCCGAACGCCTGACGCCCTGCGCCCTCCCCTCAAACCTCCATCAATTCAGCGTCTTTCTTCTTCTGATGCTCGTGAACGTCGGCGATGTGCTTGTCGGTGTATTTCTGGATGGTCGTCTCGTGGCCTTTCAGGTCGTCCTCGCTCATCTCTTTTCGCTTTTCGGCGGCCTTTAAGTGCTCGTTCGCATCTCGCCGAACGTTGCGAATAGCCACGCAAGCTTGTTCAGCCCGGGCGTTCACCTGCTTCACGAGGTCTTTGCGGCGGTCTTCGGTCATCTGGGGAAAGACAAGCCGAATGTTCTGCCCGTCGTTCATGGGCGTGATGCCGAGGTCGCTCTTCATAATCGCCTTTTCGATCGTGCCGATCATGTTCTTGTCGTAGGGCGTGATCATGAGCTGACGAGGCTCGGGGATGCTCACGTTGGCGACCTGGTTGACCGGTGTATCGGTGCCGTAATAGTCCACATGCACACGCTCTAATACAGCGGGGTTAGCGCGTCCAGTGCGAATAGTCGAAAAGTCGTGAAGCATCACTTCAACAGCGTGCGACATACGTTTATCAGCGTCCTGCAAGATCTCTTGTGGGGTCATTTATTCTCCTCCAACGAGTGTGCCAACGGCCTCTCCTGATACCGCGCGCACCATGGTTCCTGGCTGATTAAAGTCTAACACGATGACCGGCAGTTGGTGTTCACGGCACATCGTAAAAGCGGTCTGATCCATGACGGCAAGCTTCTTAGTAATCGCCGTTTCATAGGTGACTGTCTCATACTTGACGGCATCAGTGTGCTTGTTCGGGTCTTTGTCGTAGATGCCATCGACCTTTGTCGCCTTGATCAGGGCGTGAGCATCAATCTCAAGGGCTCGCAAAACGGCAGCGGTGTCAGTTGTGAAGTAAGGATTGCCCGTACCCGCGCCAAAAACAACGATCCGACCCTTTTCAAGGTGGCGGATCGCACGACGACGGATAAACGGCTCAGCGACGGCGGTAATGGTGATCGCGCTCTGAACGCGGGTGGGAACCCCGGCCTTCTCGATGGCGGCCTGCATCGCCAGCGCGTTCATGATCGTCGCGAGCATTCCCATCTGATCGCCAACAGTGCGGTCAATTGCATTCGCACCACTAAAGGCTTCGCCACGGACGTAGTTTCCACCCCCAACAACCAGCGCGATCTGGACACCCAGCGCGTGTACGCTGGCGACCTCCGCGCCGATGTATTCGAGTATTTCCGGGTCGAGGCCGAAGCCGTTCTTGCCAGCGAGGGCTTCGCCGGAAAGTTTGATGAGCACTCTTCTGAGCGGTTTGCGTTCCATGTCTGGCAAAGTTATCCTCACGAAAAAATCGGCCTGAGTGGTGGGTTCAGGCCGAAAACAACTTTACCTTGTCGGCGCTGTGTCTGACCGCAACGACTGACGAATTCGAGCCGGTTTTCTGGACAAGGACAGCAGTTTGACAGCCGCATCATTGCCTACTCGCGTGTATCTCTGTTCGAGCCCATCCGTCCCAAGAATGAGAGTCTTTTCATGAGAAGCCTTTTCGTTCTTGTATTTGTCGCAGTGGCTTGCGCGGCCCTTGCTGTCCAGGGTCAGCTTTCAAAGGAGAGCAAGTCTGCATTGGCGACCTTAAAGAAGGTCGATAGCTTTGCTGTTGGCGGAGTTGGATTCGCCAATCGCATCTCAGACGGTGAGCTTGCTCTGCGTACGTTGATCAAAGACCCTGCTGCCAAAGTCGCTCTGCTTGAACTCATGAAGGATAAGAACATGGCAACACGGTTGTACGGTCTACTGGGCACTCGGTTGGTGAATCCGAAAGCAGTCCCCATCAAAGATAAGCTTGAACCCATGTTTAAGGGAACCGTGCCCTATTTCACCGGATGCCTTCTGAACGATAAACAAAATGCAAATGCTCTTGCCTCAAGAATCATAAAAGGTGAGTTCGACGCTCAGATGAAGGAACAGATAGAAGGCGACTCACGGCGATAGCGACTTATAATAATGCAGAGCATGAGTGTTTTTCACGCCAGAAGCACAGCCCAGAGGTTTGCAGCAGCTGCCGTTTTAGTCGGTATCTGCGTTGCTGTTGGGGTGATCGGGTGTGCTGGACAAACCGGTAGCGGACCCGGTTTTCTCGCCAACCCCTACGCTGGACAGTACGAAGGCTCGCTTTCCGGGGACTCAGCGGCGCTCTTCTCGGTGACGGTGAATGCGCAGGGCCAGGTCTCGGGAACGCTTACCGATGGACAGACGAAGCAGATGTCTGGAAGTGTGAACGAGGTCGGCGATGCAACTTGGACGGCAACTCCACCAAGCCCAGAAGCCGAAGTGACTTACCTCTTAGATGGTTCTTGCGACAGCAGCGGCTGTAGTGGAACTTGGTTCGGCACGACGGGATTAAACGGGAATTGGACCGGTTCCAAAACCCCTTAGATTAGGCCGTCGCCTCTAACTCTGGCTTCTTCCCCATAAACTTTCGCACGATTCTGCCGGTTAGACCACCACCAGCGGGCTTTCCGTTCCACGCCCTTATAGCTTGCACCAAGTTCAAAATGGTGTTGCAGATTCCGATCAGTCCGATGATAATCCACGTCACTGCCGACCGGATGATCACATGCCAGATGTTAAAGTTCTCCCAATTCTCCTGATAATGCCGGTACAGGCTGATGATGGAGTAGGTGAGGGAGATGATTCCTAAGAGGATGAGGAAGGCGTCCAGCAAGAGCGTTCCTATAAGCGCGTGAAGCGCGTGGCTTTTGACAAAGCGGGACTTACCCTTTAGAACGAGAACGACAATAGGCCCCATGAAAGGGAAGAAGATGCCTGAGGCATGAGCCAAGGTCGCGAATGTTCTGTCGGAGCGGTCGTTGGTGGACTCCATATCTTTCTCCATTTACGGTTACGCGCACCTTAGTATAGGGTTTCATGCGGCCTAATCCAGAATGAGAACGAAAGGCCGGTGCGTGGGTCCAAAATGCAAACACCCTCCGCCTTATTTTGGCAGAGGGTGTTTGCATTCTCTGAAGGGTCAGAGAAAGCGCGAATAAATTCGCGCACTCCCAAAAGTTACTCACCGCCGACGCGGAGGTAAACAAAGGCCTTAAGCTCAATCGGAGCGGCTGCACCCTTCGACTCTTCAGCCAGGAAAGCGCTAACCGACTTGCTCGGGTCCTTATAGAACTCCTGCTCCAACAGAACGGCGCGCTTGATGAACTCCTTGTTCACGCGGCCTTGGGCAATGTTCTTGGCGATGTTCTCCGGCTTTCCTTCGTTTACCGCGCGCTGTGTTTCCACCGCAATCTCGGCATCGATCTTAGCCTGGTCAAGCTGATCCTTGCTCACAACATCCGGCGGGAAGGCAACGACCTGGATCGCGACGTCGCGAGCTGCCTGTCGGCCTGCTTCATTTCCGCTGAACTCGATGACGGAGCCCTTGGTTCTGTCGTGGTGAACGTAAGACACAAACTGTCCATCGGTCTTCATGTGAAGGGCCTTTGAAAGCTTGATGTTCTCTCGGATGGTTGCTACTGCGCCTTCAACAATCTCGCCGACGCTCTTCTCGCCATGCTTGATGGCAAGCGCATCCGAACCTGGATCGTTGTGCAAGAAGATCTCTGCTAGCTCCTGAGCGATTGCGATGAAGTCCTCGTTACGGGCAACGAAGTCGGTTTCCGACTCCAGCACGACTGCACCCAACGACTTGTGGTCGTGGGCCATCGCGATGGCTACGACGCCTGCTGCGGTTGAGCGGTCTGCGCGCTTTGCTGCTGCAGCCTTACCCTTTTCACGCAAGATCGCTTTTGCCTTCTCGTAATCGCCGCCTGCTTCATCCAGAGCGGCTTTACACTCCATCATGGGCGCGTCCGTATCTTCGCGGAGGCGCTTCACATCTGCTGCTGAAACTGCCATGTCTTTGTAGTCTCCTTTGAAATCGTCCTCTTCTGGCCTTCGTGCGCATGCATACCGAGGCCAGGTCAACGTTGGGTTAAGGGCCTCCAGACGGTGCGTCTGGAGGCGGTTGAAACGGTGGGCGGTTTAGTCTTCGTCCGCGCCAAACGCTCGCAAGAGCTCTTGCTCGACGGCACCAAACTCGATCGGTCGGTCTTCGCCATTTTCAGACGCAACTGCTTCATCGCCTTCAGGCTTCTCGCCCTCTGCGCCTTCAGGAGCGTCGCCGGTCAGCTCTTCGCTAATCGGACGTGCCTCAAGGATCGCCTCTGCCATCTTGCCCGTGACGAGACGGATCGCGCGTATCGCGTCGTCGTTGCCAGGGATGACCACATCGGCGAGGTCGGGGTTACAGTTCGTATCGACGATCGCAACGATCGGAATCCCAAGCTTCTTGGCTTCCTTGACCGCAATGATCTCCTTATTCAGGTCGATCACGATCATGACCGAAGGCATTGCATTGAGGTTGCGGATGCCGTCGAAGTAGAGACCGAGGGCGTCTCGCTCTGCGGTTCTCTTGAGCATCTCCTTCTTCGGGAGTCGCTCAAAGTAGCCGTCGGCTTCCATTCGGTCGAGCTCTTTCAGGCGGTTGATTCTGCCTTGAATGGTCTTCCAATTGGTGAGCATTCCGCCCATCCAGCGCTCGGCGACGTAGAACTGTCCGCTGCGCTGAGCCGCTTCTTTGACGGCGGATTGGGCCTGCTTCTTCGTTCCGACAAACAGCACGGTGCCGCCTTCGGTGACGATGTTCTTCACGTACTCAAGCGCATCTTCAAAGAGCTTGATCGTCTGGTGAAGATCGATAATGTAGATACCATTGCGAGCGCCGTAGATGTATCGCTTCATCTTCGGGTTCCATCGGCGGGTTTGGTGGCCGAAGTGAACACCCGATTCCAGCAGCTCTTTCATACTGAGCTGAGCCATATTTTATTACCTCCAGGTTTGTCCTCCGAGCGGGTTTGGCTTTTGCGCGTTATGCGCCGGTTTCCCGGGCGACCTGCACGCGCAACCCTACTCGTGTGAATTGGAAGCGAAATTCTACCTGAGCGGGGACAAAGGGAAACGGAATCTGTCTAGAGTCCCTGGCCCGCGCCTATGAGTAGGTCGTCAAACTGACAGAAGATTGAGCTAAGACGAGAGGAGAAAGGAGTTCACGCGCGCCCGAAAAAAGTAGACGAAATTAGACCTAGGGCCAACCAAATATTGACAGCGTTTGTTCCAAGCAGGGTACCCTGAACGTTCGCTCACTACGCCCGGAGGCCTCGATGCGGATTATTCAGCCCACCTCTAAAAGGATCGAACGATTCTTGGAGGCGCCCAATCTTATCGAATTACAATTAAACAGTTATAAATGGTTCATTGAAGAGGGACTGCCCGAACTCTTCCAAACGTTCTCACCGATTTGGGACTTTACCCAAACCAATTATATAGAACTCGTTAATTTTCAGCTCGGAGAACCGAAATACTCGATCAACGAATGCCGCGATCGAGACATGACGTTCGAAGCGCCGATTAAAGCGACCGTTCGCTTTGGTGGACGGGATAGAGACGTTATCGAGTCGGAAGTCTATCTCGGCGATCTGCCCTTGATGACAGATCGCGGCACGTTTATTATCAACGGCCGCGAGCGCGTCATTGTGTCTCAGCTTTCACGTTCGCCCGGCTTGTATTTCGAAGAAAGTGTCGACAGTTCGATGTCGGTCATTATCTCTGCCCGCGTGATCCCCAATGAGGGTCCGTGGCTCGAAATCGAATGCGATGCGCACAACGTTGTGCGAACGCAGATCAGCCAAACGAAGAAGCTCCCCCTGACGCAGCTTATCAAGGCGCTCGGCGCTTTCGAAAAAGGTCGCAGCAAGCTCGGATTGCCGTTGCAGAACGCCCTGTTCCGCAAGGTTGCCGAACCCATCGCCGACCCCGAAACGGGAGAAGTGCTGGTCGAAGAGGGTGTGCTGCTCACACCGGAAATCGTTGAGAAGCTCGGTGAAGAATGGCTGACCAAGAAGGTCGTCGTTGACACCCCAGTTTCAACAAACGAAGACCTTATCTTCGTCTTTGGCAACATCGTTACGCTTGAAAACCCGACTCACGAAGACCTTACGGGAAGCCGTCCGATGGAGGACGTTAACGATGCCAGCGGCAAGCCGATCATCAAGCGCTTGCAGCGCATCGAGCCGGAAACGGCACGCATGATTGAGTCGTTGGAGCTGAAGTCAATCAAGGTCATTCAACTGCCCGAAGTAGTTGAATCTACTCTTGAACAGGACCCGACATCAACCTGGCGCGAAGCGATTCTCGATATCTACAAGAGACTTCGTCCGGGTGAGGCTGCCAACGAAGAGGCTGCCCGTCAGCTAATTTACGGCCTGTTCTTCGATGTCAAGCGATACGACCTCGGAAAGGTCGGCCGCCGCTTCCTTAACCAGAAGCTCGGATTTGAGATCCCCCTCAACGTTCGCAACCTGACGGCAGAGGACTTGATCGGCATCCTTCAACGGATGGAGATTTATGTTCGTCGTGAAGCTGAGCGAGACGACATTGACGACTTGAAGAACAAGCGTGTGCGAAGCATCGGTGAGCTCTTGCAGAGCCAGCTCCGCCTTGGCTTTGTGCGAATGGAGAAGGTCGCTCGTGAGCGAATGACCTCGACCGACCAGGAGAACCTCCTTCCAGGAATTATCCTTTCGGTCAAGCCGGTCAGTGCGAGCATCAAGAGCTTCTTCAGCAGCAACCAGCTCAGCACGTTCATGGATCAAACGAACCCGTTGAGCGAGCTGACGAACAAGCGACGTCTATCAAGCCTCGGACCGGGCGGTCTGCAACGAACCAGCGCCAAGCTGGAAGTTCGCGACGTCCACCGTTCTCACTACGGACGCATCTGCCCGATTGAGACACCAGAAGGTCCGAACATCGGCCTCATCAGCCAGCTCACGACGCATGCTCGCGTTGACGAGTTTGGCTTTATCATGACGCCGTATCGAGTCGTTCGCGACTCGCAGGTCACCGAAGAGATCGTTTACTACACCGCTCAGGAAGAGCAGGGAATGCTTGTTGCTCCCGCTGACATCCTGACCGATGAAAACGGATATCTGACGGATGACCGACTGCAGGTCCGCTGCGCGGGCGGCGAGTTGGGTGGTGCAAGCTATCCGATCGTCACTAAGGAGCGCGTCCAGCTCGTTGACGTTTCCCCCGTTCAGATCGTCTCTGTTGCCACCGCGTTGATCCCGTTCCTTGAAAACGACGACGCAAACCGTGCTCTTATGGGTGCGAACATGCAACGACAGGCGGTTCCGTGTTTGCGGTCCGACCGGCCCGTGGTCCACACCGGATACGAGCGCGTTGCCGCCGTCGACTCCGGTGCGGCCGTTATCGCACGAAATCCGGGCGTTGTCGAGGTTGTGACGAGCCTTGAGATTCAGGTTCGCCGAAACGACGGTGAATTGGATCGCTATCCGCTCGTTCACATGATGCAGTCGAACAAATCGACCTGCATTACTCAGATGCCGATCGTTGATCTGGGACAGCGCATTCTTGCGGGCGATCCGCTCGCCGACGGTCCTTGTGTAGACCAAGGCGACCTCGCGCTTGGTAAGAACGTGGTCGTCGCGTTTATGCCATGGAACGGTTACAACTACGAGGACGCCATCATCATCAGCGAGCGCATGGTGAAGGACGATGTTTATACGTCGATCCACATCGAGCGCCACGAAAGCGAAGCCGTAGACACCAAGCTCGGACCGGAAGAGATCACGCGCGACATTCCCAATGTCGGTGAAGACGCGCTGAAGGATCTTGACGAAAACGGGATCATCCGAGTCGGTGCCGAAGTTCGACCAGAAGACATTCTCGTTGGAAAGGTTGCTCCGAAGGGCCAGGTCGAGATGACCGCTGAAGAGCGGTTGATCATCGCGATCTTTGGTAAGAAGGCCGAAGAAACCCGCGACGTTTCCCTGCGCTTGCCGCACGGTGAGAAGGGAACAATCGTGGACGTGAAGGTCTTCAGCCGCTACAAGTACCTTTCGCCGTCGATCAACTACATTTATAAGGAATCGAAGAAACGCGAGCGTTTGGTCTGCGACCGAACGGACGAGCCGCTCATTCAGATTCCTGGGGACGAACTCCCCGCCGGTACAAATATGACCGTTCAGGTCTATATCGCCCAAAAGCGAAAGCTGATGGTCGGTGACAAGATGGCAGGCCGCCACGGTAACAAGGGCGTTATCTCACGTGTGGTCCCCGCCGAAGATATGCCGTTCCTTGCGGACGGTACTCCGGTCGACATCATCCTGAACCCGCTTGGTGTTCCAAGCCGTATGAACATCGGCCAAATTCTTGAGACGCACCTTGGATATGCCGGACGGCATATGGGCGTGCGTTACCGATGCCCTGGCTTTGAGGGTGCGACCGAGCACGAAGTGATCACTGAGGTCGAGCGAATGGCGAATATGATGCGCCATACCGTTCTCGATACTTATATCAATCGCGAACTCCAACTGGGCGTTTCATTCGAGAAGGACGATTCCATCGAAGTCATGTTCGAGAAGATTGATGCGAAGCTTCGCACACTCGACGAATGGCACCTGGAGAAAGTCTCAAGACTCGTCGCTGCTCCTCCAGTCAAGAACACAGGCGAGATGATCAACCCGATCGACATCGACGAGTGGGAACCGGAAGAAGAGCCGGAAAAGATGGGCCCTGCCTTCAAGGCTCCGGCTGGTCTTTATAAGGAGATTCTGGAGAAGATTGAGAACAGCGCCTTCAAACGTGCCGGTATCGAGCCGCATACGATGAAGTCGTGGGTGCGAGACGGCATGACCGGAAACGAAGTGCCGAACCCGATCACCGTTGGCCTCATCTACATGCTCAAGCTTGAGCACCTTGCAGACGAAAAGATCCACGCCCGAAGCATTGGACCGTACTCACTCGTCACCCAGCAGCCGCTTGGTGGTAAGGCGCAGTTCGGCGGACAGCGCTTCGGAGAAATGGAAGTCTGGGCGCTCGAAGCCTACGGCGCCGCTTACACCTTGCAGGAGCTTCTCACCATCAAGTCTGACGACGTGATGGGCCGCGTGAAGGCTTATGAGAGCATTGTTAAGGGCGAGCCGATCGCCGAGCCGGGCATTCCCGAGTCGTTCAAGATTCTTGTGAACGAGTTGCGGTCGCTTGGTTTGAAGGTCAGCGTAGAAGACGCCAACAACAAGGAGCTTCCGCTCCGCGAACTTGATGAGCTGACGGGAGGCGATGATATGCGCCTCGCTCGGAGCGTTGGGTTCTTTAATTAAGAGAAATCGGACATCGGAAATCTGAAATCAGACCTGATATCAGATTTCCGATCTCCGCAAGTAGATTGCTGATAGCTGATAGCTGATTGCTTTGAAGACAGATTGCCCGGACGCGGGCAAGGACATTACACGAAAATATGGCAGACGTCAGTCAATTCGATAAAATCCGTATTGGAATCGCAAGCCCCGCCGATGTTCGGTCTTGGGCTTTCCGACACGGGCAATACCACGAGGTCAAGAAGCCGGAAACCATCAACTACCGCACGTTCAAGCCTGAGCGTGACGGACTCTTCTGCGAGAAGATTTTTGGACCGACGAAGGACTGGGAATGCGCCTGTGGACGCTATAAGAAGATCAAGTACGCGGGAATCATCTGCGAGCGCTGCGGCGTCGAAGTTACCCGCAGCAAGGTGCGCCGCGAGCGCATGGGCATCATCGAGCTCGCCGCCCCGGTTTGCCACATCTGGTACCTCAAGGGCGTTCCTTCGCCGCTCGCGCTGATCCTGGACATCTCGCCCAGGCTGCTTGAGAAGGTCATCTATTTCGCCAGCTTTATCATCATCGATATCGAGTCTGAGCAGATCGCCGAGAAGCTCCCCGATATCCGCGCTGCCGTCGAGCTTGAGAAAGCCACGATCATGCAGCAGATGAAGGAGCTCGAAGAGGACAGCTTCCAGCGGTTCGCCGAAGAGCTCGACGGAAACAGCGACGAGTACGACGAGTCGTCGGCCCGCGAGCGCGCCAAGGCGATCAACGATCGCATCAAAGCCGAATATCGCGACGCGGACGACCGCCTGAAGGACCTCGATCTCGCCGTCGAAATCCTCGGCAAGCTGGAAAAGAACCAGCTCATTGACGAGGACAAGTGGCGCGCCATCACCAAGATGCTGGACGCCGTCGGCTTCCGCCTGAACACCGACCTGCGCTCGCTCGTTCGCGCAAACATCGGCGCCGACGCCATGAAGGAGCTTCTGGGCCGCGTCGATCTTGAGCGCATGAGCCGTGAGCTTCGCCAGGAGATCGTCATGACGACCTCGACCCGTCGTGCTCGAGCCATCAAGCGACTTGAGATCGTCGAGGCGTTGGTTCAGTCGAAGAGCCGCCCGGAATGGATGATCCAGGAAGTCGTTCCCGTCATCTCGCCGGAGCTTCGCCCGATGGTCCAGCTCGATGGTGGACGGTTTGCGACCTCCGACCTGAACGATCTTTATCGCCGCATCATCAACCGCAACAACCGATTGAAGAAGATCATGGAGATTCACGCTCCAGAGTCGATCATCAATCACGAAAAGCGGTTGCTGCAAGAAGCGGTGGACGCCCTTATCGACAACGGACGGCGAAGCCGCCCGGTCGTGGGCTCCAATGGACGTGCCTTGAAGTCGCTGAGCGACATGCTGAAGGGTAAGGAAGGACGCTTCCGAAAGAACCTTCTCGGTAAGCGTGTGGACTATTCCGGCCGTTCGGTTATCGTCGTCGGTCCCCACCTGAAGCTGCACCAGTGCGGTCTTCCCAAGGAGATGGCTCTTGAGCTCTTTAAGCCCTTCGTGATGAAGTCGTTGGTCGAGAAAAAGATCACGCAGAACATCAAGACCGCGAAGCGCATGATCGATCGAATGCATCCGGCGGTTTGGGACGGCTTGGAAGAGGTCATCAAGGAGCATCCGGTTCTTCTGAACCGCGCGCCTACGCTGCACCGACTCGGTATTCAAGCCTTCGAGCCGATCCTTGTCGATGGTAAGGCCATCCAGGTCCACCCGCTCGTTTGTCACGCCTATAACGCGGACTTCGACGGCGACCAGATGGCGGTTCACGTCCCGCTTTCGATGCAGGCGCAGGCCGAAGCACGCGTTCTGATGCTCTCAAGCCAGAACCTGTTCTCCCCGGCAGACGGTCGCCCGATCATGTCGCCGATTCAGGACATCGTTCTTGGCGCTTATGCGCTCACGTTCTCGAACGACGAATCGAGAATGCGCATGGAGGAGATGGAGCGCAAGCATGCGGAGAATCCGGAAAAGAACCCGGCCCCGCACATCTTCGGAAGTCCAGACGAAGTTCTCTTTAATCTGGAATCGCCTATCGGTGAGCCGCTCCAGATCAACTCAACCATCAAGGTCCGCATCGTGAGACCGATCTTCCGTCCTGACGACGAGATCGACTATCGCGATCCCGACACCGGTGTTGAGTATCTCTACGAGACGATCACAAACGAGGAGACAGAGGAAGAGACCAAGGAGTTGAAGCCGCTCGACCAAGAGTTTGAAACTCTTGTGGCGACGACGACCCCGGGCCGCATCGTTCTGCAGCAGATCCTTCCGTATCCGCTTCGCTTTAGCGATGAGCACCTGCAGATCGCGCTGACGAAGAAGGCGATCTCAGAGCTGATTCTTGGGACGCACGCTCGAACAGGCGTTGGCTCAACCATTAAGCTGCTTGACGATCTTAAGGACCTCGGCTTTAGATGGGCTACTCGGTACGGCCTGTCGGTGGCGATCACCGACATGGACCCGCCCGAAGAGCGCGACAGCATTCTCGCTGGTGCGGACGAGCAGTCGGATAAGACCCTCGCCCAGTATCGACGTGGCATGCTCGCGTTTAACGAGATGCAGCAGAATCTGATCCGACTCTGGACGGACACCTACGACAAGATTGGTAAGGCTATCGTCGGCGGCATGTTGCAGATGAACCCGCTGTCGATCATCACGGTCTCCGGCGCTCGCGGTTCGGTTAAGCAGCTTTCGCAGCTTGCTGGAATGCGCGGCCTCATGTTCAACCAGTTCAACGAGGTTATCTATGAACTTCCCGTCAGAAGCTCCTTCCACAAGGGTCTGACGATGATGGAATACTTCGTCACGACGCACGGTGCCCGTAAGGGTCTTGCCGACACCGCTCTGCGAACTGCGGACGCCGGTTACTTGACTCGTCGTCTGGTTGACGTCTCCCAGGATGTTATCATCCGGGCGGATGACTGCGGAACGACGGAAGGTATCTACGTTCACCGGATTGTGGAAGAGGGAGAGACGATCGAGCCGATCGGCGACCGATGTTTCGGGCGCGTATCGATCGCGACCATCGTCGACCCAGAAACAAGCGAGGTCGTGGTCGAAGCGAATGAAGTCATTCACCGCGAACAATCGAAGCACATTACAAAGATTGAGAACGCTTATCACAACGAGTTTGAGGCTTGCGATAACGATGCCGACAGACAGAAAGTCGAAGATCGGTATACGACGTGTGGCTTCGAAGTCAACGAGCACAGCCAGCTTTGTGTGCTGCTAAGAAGCGCGCTCACTTGCGAAATGGTGCAGGGTATCTGTTCCAAGTGCTACGGTATCGACCTTTCGTCGAACAAGCTCGTTGAGAACGGTGTCGCAGTTGGAATCATCGCTGCGCAGTCGATTGGTGAGCCTGGAACGCAGCTTACGATGCGTACGTTCCACACCGGTGGTGTTGCCGGTTCGGCGACGATTGCACGTACGAACCAGTATAAGACCGGTAAGTTCATCCGTCAGTTTATGCAGGACCTTGAAGCGGCCCGCGAAACCGAAAGCAAGTCTCTCGATGAGACGAAGCTGCTTGAATCGCAGGAAGCCGCGGTGAAGGCGCTCTTCCAGAAGGAGACGCTTACCATTCAGGCCGAAGACGCAAAGACCGCAAAGAAGAAGACGGAGCGTCAGACCAAGGCTGCCCAAAAACTGCTTGATAAGGCCGACGCCGAGTCGAAGAAGCTTTGGGAGCGGTCAAGAAAGACGTTCTTCTATGCTTGGACGGGTGAATCCAGCGGTATCGTCCGCGTCGAAGAGATCTTCGAGGCTCGACGCCAGCCGCGTGGTAAAGCCATCATCTGCCCGGTCACGGGTACGGTGCTTGAGGTCAAGCAGACGAACTTTGGCCGTTGGGTCATCATCGAGGCAACTGTCCCGCTGACCAGCCCGATCAAGGATGCCTATGTTGCCGACGAGCAGCCGTGGCAGTCCGACCCCGAGCACGACGCCGGATTGGATCGCTTGATCGGACAAAAGCTGACAACAGCAACGCTGACGTCGCTGCGAAAGTACGACATCGAAAGCGTAAAGGTCTTCTACCCGATCTTGGTGCCGCCTTTTGGAAACCTTCCCGTGAAGGTAAACACAAAGGTCATCAAGGGCGACCCACTGACCGAAGGCCCGCGCGACCCGCACGAGGTTCTTGAGCTTGCCGGCGCGAATGCGGTTTACGACTACTTTGTCGAAAACCTGCAGAGCGTCTATAAAGCCCAGGGTGTTGACATTAACGACAAGCACGTTGAAGTGATTATTCGGCAGATGCTGAGAAAGCGTCAGATCAAGGAACCCGGCGACACGCCCTTCCTTCCTGGGCAGATCATCGACCGATTCGCGTTTGCTCGTGAAAACGAGCGCGTTCGCAAGCTGATCCAGGCTGGCACAAAGATCAAGTATGCCGACCCGATCACTGGCGAAAAGGTCGAGCGGGATCCTAAGGAAGCCAGCGCAAACTGGATTCTCCTTGGAATCACCGAAGCATCGCTCGCGACGGATTCGTTCCTCTCGGCAGCCTCGTTCCAAAAGACGACCCGCGTCCTCACCGATGCAGCCGTTCGTGGAAAGAAGGATCACCTTATCGGCCTCAAGGAGAACGTCATTATTGGACGCCTTATCCCAGCAGGTACGGGTGTCGAGCAGTACCGAAACGTCAGCATCGACGTTCAGCGTGGCCCGAGCTGGGCACAGCAGTCGCTCACCGCTCTCGTTGAGGCGGAAGAGGGAATGGGCACGATGAATGACCTGCCGTTGGCATTCACGTCACTTGCCGAAATGGCAGAGGCGGAAGAGTTCAACTTGGGCGAGATCGACCTTACCAGCAACATCGGCTTTGACGAATTGATCGGCAAAGGCGGCGGTGGCGGCGACGGTGAGGGAGACAGCGGCGAGCCAGAAGACAAAACAGTCTAAGCTCCTCAAACATTCATAGCCGCCAGACATTTTGTCTGGCGGCTTTTTGCTGTCTACCGCTTTACTCTCGGCGTTCAACTTGATAGATTGGAGTGCAAGCACCCGTTATTGATCTATAGTTAAGTGGGCTGGCGAGGATGGTATGTCGAACGACAAGCTTTTTGTGATTGGGCCTTACGAGCAGTTGAGCAAACCTGCTGAAGAGGCGGTAGAGGCTCAAGCTGTTTCTGAGTCGATTTTCAAGTCGGTCGTGTCAAAGACCGAGCTTGTGGAGTCAGACGCGGACGTCGATTTCTCTTCGATCAACGTCACTGAATCCGCTCCAGTTGTGGAGGCGCCCGCGTGGAAGATCGTCGATGCACGGTTCTCCCGCCCGTACTGCCTCATCCCAATCACGGATGACTTGGTATCGGGAGCCTACGTCGACCCCAAAGACGAGACGAAACTTCGACCTTTGCCGGAATCCTCTAGCCCAGTCAAACTCTTTCTTCGACGGCGCAAAAAGCAACCGCCGAACGGACTAGAGTCGTTCGGGCAAGCGCGCAAAAATGTCAGCGAAGTGGTCCGTAACAAGACTAGCCCGATCACGGATGTCTATATTTTCAGCCACGGCTGGCATCGAAACTTCTACAGCGCCCTATCCGCATACGACCGGATTCTGAGCAGGTTCTCGGAACTGTTTGCCCGAGGTCGGTTAAAGCACGTACCGGATGGCTACAACCCGCTTTTCCTTGCTGTTCACTATCACTCCGATACTGGCGAAGACGACTGGGTGGATTACTCAGGCAGAAAAGAAAAGGGTTCGTTTATGCGGCTTGTCGAAGAGAGACTTGAGCCGATAGCACCCATCAGCCCGAAGATACGAGCCGAGATGAAGAGCGATTTTGAAGATCTATTCGATCTCTTCTCAAAGCTCAGCGCCCCGGAGGTTGATCCGTTTGCGCCCCGCCTCGGCAGCGACGCTTACGACCTTGGTGCGATGCTGAACAAATACCGACCGAGCGATTACGATGCAGGCCCGGGACGTCCAGCGAACGTCACGCAAGAGGAGGTCCTGACGATTGCGTGGACCTGCTATCACGAATCGGACAATCAAAAGGCAACAACCGAGCAAGATGACGATGCTTCACGCTTTGTCTCCGTCACAAAGTGGCTGATGATGATTATCAATGTGGTTATTGCCGGTGCAGGCTTAGCCACGGTTATCGGCTTCATTACCCAGTCGAAAGCCTTGAAAGAAGGGGTGATGAACCTTGCCACTCGAGTCGTCAAGGAGGTCTTCCCACAATCTCTTTCTTGGACGACCCTCAGTCAGGCAGCCTTCTGGATTGGAGTTTGGACGGCTATTTTGTGGCTGATATTTGGGGTTATCTTCCTCACTTCGAGAGATCGAGAGTATATGCAAGGCGAGGAAGATGCACAAGAAAGCCTCGACCCGCGGTGGCGCAAAGCGCGACGGAAGGGTGGACTAAAAGCTGTCGGAACGCTCATTTATCTTCTGTTGCAGACTGTTCACGCCATCCCGATCCTGCTCTACTGTCTCGTAACCCCCTTCTTTGCGACGATGCCCGCGCTGCTGGCAATGATCGCTATTTCGGGCGGCCTCGTATATTTCAATCTTGGGTTACCATCCGACAACATAGCGGCGTGGTCGCTCTGGGCCGGAGCTTCAGCCCTGTCAATCTTCACTCTCATCTTCTCTCGTGTCCAGTTCCAAGAGCGTATTGGCAAGGCGGGAGAGGCGCCAAGCGTTTATCGCCAAGGTTTCCGCAGCCGTTGGAGATTCGGCGTACAGACCCCTCGAAAGATCCTTCTAGGCTTTGCCCGATTTCCGGCAATCGTCGTTGCAAAGATGATGAAAAGCGACGAACGGGTACGTCCCCTTTGGGTCGCCATCGAGAATCAATTCGCCTTTTGGCGGATGAGCAGGAAGGCTACGGTGACGGGTGAGTACGTCTTTCGATTTTTGAAGGGCATTGTCGACGAAGAACAGCGAGACTCTAAGGAGAACAAGAGAGCGAACAACCTTGCTGGGGCAAGGATTCACCTCTTGGCCCACTCTCACGGCGGACTCGTTGTTGCCAATGCGGCGCGGTGGATCGCGAATGACAAGGATTTAGTTGAATCTCCGATCGATACCGAGGAGAACGAAGAGACGCCAGAGTCCACCCCCAAAGAAAGAATGTTGAAGCTGCAGACGGTGTGCACTATCAATGGCGCCTTTATGAGCACATGGTACGAAAAGGAGAATGTATTGCTCGACACCGTCAAGGGCTGTGTGGCAAGTATCTATAGCCGCTACGACGTGGCGAATAGCTTCTGGTACCCGCTGGCGAATCTAGGCCGGAAGTCAGCAGGCTATGTTGGGTTGTGGCTTGGTGATCCTCATCCGGCGCCTCTAATAGGTGAGCCCCTCCCATCAGCATCGTTGATCGAATCCCCCAACTTTGCCGACCGTATCCGACGTATAGGGCGGGACCCAAAGGGTAAGAAAGTGCTCAATATCGACGGCAGCCGTCTTGTTTTTGCCGGGCCTGCCCTTCCTCAAGGTTCACACAACGACGTATACAAAGATGAAACGGTCCTGCTCTTTTGGGCGGCCACGGTCTATGAGCAATGTTTGAACGAGCCTGTGTGAAAACAGGCTCGTTAATGAATCGGTGGTTATAAGCAGCCTAAGCAGCCTGCTTGCCGCCTCTTGCCGCTGGCTTGGTTTTGAGCCCCAAGTTCTTCTTCAAGAACTCTATCGCGTCGGTAGCCGCACTCATCACTTCAGGTTTTTCAATCCTGAATTCATGGCCCATGCCCTCAATAAAGACAGTCTTGTGTTCGACTCCGGCCTTTTTAAGCGCTTCGTCCAGTACACGAGCATGCTGCGGATTCACGAGCGGATCGGCCAGGCCTTGGATGGTGAAAACGGGGCAGGTATTTTTGTTGATATAGGTGAGGGGGCTCGCCTCTTTCAGCTCTTTTGACGCATCTTCTCTCTTCTTTCCGAGAACCATCTGGAAGACCACGTCAACGTTCTGAGGGAAGGGAAGCGTCATATCCACCGGTCCGAACAGGTTCCAAACGACCTGAACTCGGCTGGACTGGTTGGGGTATTCGGCTGGCTTGGGGTCGCGAGTGTCCATCGAACCGAGAAGAAGGGATAGATGTCCCCCCGCGCTGGCTCCGGCCGCACCGATCCGCTTCGGATCGATACCGTACTTTGTAGCGTTCTCTCGCAAAAATCGTACGGCGGTCTGAACGTCGTCCAGCATCGCGGGATATTTGTGCTTGGGTGCGAGACGGTAGCTGATGTTTGCGGCAACAAAGCCGTTGTCGGCGAGGTTCTTCGCCATCACCGTCATATCCTCGCGCTTGCCGGATATCCAAGCTCCACCATGGATGACCACAACAGCGGGCAGCTTGCTGCTTGCCGTTGCGCCAGCGGGCGAGTAAATGTCCATCTTGACCTGTTCGCCACCGGCACGGGTATAGACGATGTCGTTCTCGACGCCAGGCCGAGCCATGGCAAGCAAAAGAATGGCTGTTAGCATAAAAGGGCTCCTAAAGAAAGGGGTTCTTTCACCATATTAACGCTTTCGCTTGGACGAACGAGTCGGTTTTTGGTAGATTGCCTTAAAGATTCATCAGTGCGTGGGCATTATGCAAACTCCAGAACTGCGTCCTCCGGTTGTTTTTGATTATGGCAACGAAGCTCCAACAGAGCCGCTTTTGCCCAAAGACACGCCGATAGAGCCAGCGGTGCGCGAAAGATTCGCCTCGCTCGACCTTGCCCGTGGGGTAGCCATCTTGGGGATTCTCCTCGCAAACATCGGGGCTTTTGCCACAGCCGCCATGACCGAGATGACGGCCAGCGCTCCTGAGCCAACTGTCGGAATCGACAGATTGTTTGAGATGCTAAGCCTCGCCTTTGTCAACGGAAAATTCCGCGCAATGCTGGCTATCCTCTTTGGCGCTGGGCTTTATATGCAGTATGCAAAGCGGAGCAAGATCGAGGGCAACTGGCCCGGCGGATATCTAAAGAGAACGCTCTATCTGCTGCTGATTGGGCTCGTCCACGGCTACCTCATTTGGTACGGTGATATCCTTGCCGCTTATGCTGGCATCTCCTTTGGAGTGTGTTTGCTCGCCGCGATTTCTGACCGGGCGAGGCAGATTGCGATATGGGTTTCGGCGGGTTTGAGTGTGCTTGCCGGTCTGTTTATCGTTGCCATGACAGCGTTGATGAACGTGCTCATGAGCAAAGAATCCGGCGCCCTCTTTGCTGGGGATGAAGCCAAAATCTTTACCCTTGGTTCCTATCTCGATCAATTGGAATTTCGCGGGATCGTCTACTCCTACTCCCTTGCTCAGATCATTATTCTCGCTCCGGTTCTTACCCTCTTGTTCTTGATTGGTTTCGAGCTCTCTAAGCAGGGGCTGTTCAGCGAACCCGAACAAAACGGTGCAACGCTGAAGAAAATGGCAGGCTTTGGCCTCGGTCTGGGCCTGCCTCTAAGCATGTTGGTCTGGATAGGTTGGAACCTTAAAGACACAAGGACGCTCTTAATGTTTCCTGAGTTCTTAACCGGCCCGCTGTTAGCCGTGGGATATTTGAGCGTGGTTGTGGCCTGGTCGCGAACGAAGTTCCTTGCGCCGATACAAAAGCTCATTGGCAACGTTGGACGGCTTGCGTTGACCAACTATCTCTTGCAGTCCTTGATTTGTACAACCCTTTTCTATTCGTGGGGGTTTGGCTTGTTTGGCAAACTTGATAGCGTCGGCATGCTTAGCGTGGTTCTTGCTGTGTGGGTTGTGAACATCGCGTTCTCGGCGATCTACTTGCGCTTTTTCCGCATCGGCCCAATGGAGTGGATATGGCGATGTCTCACCGAAGGCCGCCGCATGCCCATTCGGAAGGCGGAAAATCCTGCCTAAACGTCAGGGCGTTTGGGGACGGTGAAGTTCGGAACGGGCAACAGAGAGTCGCCTTTGCGAATCGGCATGTTTGAATCGCTTAGCAGGTCTTGGATTCGGCGTTCAGCTTCGCCCACATACTCCCTAAACTGCATTTCAAAATCTGCTCGCATGATGTCCATGTCGTCGAGAAGCCGTAGGATAACTTCGACCCCGGCAAGGTTCACACCCATCTGTTGGGTAAGTCGCTGAATTTGCCGGACACGGTTGATGTCGAGTTCGCTGTACAGCCGGTTCTTCGCGCCAACGCGGCTCGGTATTACCAAGCCAAGGCGTTCGTATTGACGCAGAGTCTGTGGGTGAACGCCGCAAAGCTGGGCGGCAACCCCGATCATATAGACCGGCTGGTTTTCCTGTCTCATGATTTAGCCTCCGTATTCTGAAACTGTTTGAGCAACTTCTTCTGCTCTTCGGTGAGGCTCTTTGGTACGGTGATCTTGATCCTCACCAGAAGGTCGCTCCTGGCGCTACCCATTCGCGAGATGCCCTGGTTGGCGAGCCTGAATGTCTGCCCCGACTGCGCCCCCGCCGGGATCTTCATCGACAGCGTAGACCGCAAGGTTGGCACCTTCACCTCACCGCCAAGAGCGGCGGTTGTGAAGGAGACGGGAATCTCAACTTCAAGATGCTCCCCCATCGGTTTGAAGGTGGGATGGTGCGCCCACTTGATCGTGACATAGAGGTCTCCCGCTCGTCCGCGAATCCCAGCAGCGCCCTTGCCAGGAACGCGCAGCTTTTTCCCTTCGGTGATACCGGCAGGGATACTGACTTCGACTTTCTTGTTGCTGGGGATCGTGCTGATCGCGCCGTCACGAGTCTGTACCGAGTCGGCAGTTTGGTAGGTCAGAACCCGCTTTGTGCCTTTGTCGATCTCTTCAAGGGTGATCTCAACTACCTTTTCAACGTCTCGTGGCTGCGCGGTCTGAAGGTCTTCGATATTGATCTTCGTGCCTCGTCCTCCACCAAAACCCGAGAAGAACTGCTCGAAGATCGTGCCGAAGTCACCGCCTTGACCGCTAAAGTGAAAGTCGGCTTCGCCTGTGTTTGGAAAGCCCCCCTGAAAATTCCTCGCGTTCTCCCAGTTCGCGCCGAACTGGTCGTACATCTTGCGTTTCTCAGGGTCGCTCAAGACTTCGTAGGCCTCGCTGATCTCCTTAAACTTGGCCTCAGCAGACTTGTCATTCGGGTTGACGTCGGGATGGTACTTGCGTGCCAAGCCCCGATAGGCGGTCTTGATCTCTTTCTCGTCGGCCTTGCGTCCGACCCCAAGGATATCGTAGTAATCCTTTGCCATGTTAGTCCCTTGTGTTCAACGACATGAGTATACAACGCTCAAGTGCAAACAAAGGTTTCAGGATGGGACGATTGTCTTCATTGGCCCGCGTTCGCGCTGGAGTTGCCACACAGACAAGCAAAAAATTGTCGTTGAATTTGATAGTTTATGGTGCTAATCTTTGTTGTAAGAGTAGCGGTTGGGGGCTATATGTCTAACATTCTTGTCTTGTATGTCCACGGTACATTTGCTCAAGATCTAAATACAGAAGAGCTGGATGCGAAAATCATTAGCTCCCTAAAAGATCACAACGTCACTCATCAAGATTTTAAGTGGCCAAAGAAGATCTTGCCCGCGTTCAACAATACTCACGGCCGCCGGAAAGCGGGCGCAAGAGAGCTGAACGATTACCTCGCGAGTGTTAAGGACAAGTACGACGCTGTCTTCTTAGTCACCCACAGCCACGGTACGACCGTGAGCCTGATTGCAGAGAAAGAAAGAGGCACAGGCGAGCCAGTAAACGGAATCGTGTCGTTGTCCACCCCCTTCATTGTGACTGCTGTACCTGAGTCGGATTGGTTTTCGAAGTTGATCTCCTTCACGACATTTCTCATAACGGGTCTCCTCCTGTTTGGAATCTCTTGGGTCTTTCTCGATAACGTTCTGCTGTCTGGCATTATCGGCGGTCTCCTATCCGTGGCGGTGCCCGTCTATTGTTTGTTCGATCTCAAACGCCATGAAGCCGACTTCGACTTCATAAAGATAGACCGGAAGCGTTTGTTCTTAGCCAGCTCGGCGTTTGATGAAGCAGGCCTTTACACAGCTTTATGGGCACAAGCCTTAAAGTTCTTGTCTTGGGCGGGCTCTATTTACGGGCTGCTTTGGATCGGTATCCCGGTGACGCTCTTTATGTACATCATTAGCGAGATGGACAGAGCCAAGAGTATCGATCAGTTGGCGAGGTTGAATCAGGCAGCCGAATCGTGGCTACATGTGTCATGGGTTATCGGTCTCGTCTTCTGCATAGGGGTGGTTCACTGGCTGTCAATCTGGCTCGCCAGTATGATTCGCCCAAAGGCCAAGCTCAAAACTTGGCGGAAAATGGCTCTCGTCGTTCCAGTTGTTGCCTGTGTGTCTGCCATCGTACTGAGAGATGAGGCAACGACAATCAGAGAGGATGGAATAGGAAGCGCGGCCTTGATTCTCTTGGGAATGGGTGTGGCTGCCCTGACTGTCCTTGGAATATTCCGCTTTTTTGTCGCGTTCTTGGCGCAGTCGCAACTTGGACTTGGAATCCCGTTCAGTGTCCTCATGAAGCGGACAGTTAGTGTTGAGAAAACCTTTTCAAACGTCCCGATCTACACGGGATTCTCCCCAAACAACGACACACCGATCCGGCATAGCCGCTTGCTTGGGTGGGAGCCATGTCAGGATGCCATCGTGGAGTACATCGTCTCACGTGTCGATGATTACCACCGTTCTCAATCAAAGGTCGCTTCTGCGAAGGCGACCGAAGAGGCCAAGCCCGAGTTTGTTGAGGTTGGCACCTTTGCACCCGAAGGGAGTTAGAGCTTGAATCCAAACCGCCCTTTTGCATTAGACTGGACATAGAGGAGCCGTTCTGTTGGAAAAGATTCGCTCGCAAAGATGAGGAGCGTTATCAGCTTATCTCTTCCGAATAAGCTGGGGAGATCATCCCGAAGTGTCGTTGTGGCGCTATACACCAAGATTATTGTCAGAGCGGTTCCTGCAGTATTTGCCTAAATTCCTAATAATTTGTGGGCGACAAGTTAAGTCCGGCAAGCTAACGTGCCGACAATAAGATTCGTGGATCTCCAAAGCTTGGCCATTAAAGTTTCCCGTAGCGAAAACCTTCCGGTTTTGCCTCAGGTTGTCAGTTCGGTTATCAAGCTGGCAGATGACCCCAACTCATCGCCAAAAGCGATGGAAGCGATCATTGAGCGCGACGCTGGAATCACGGCAAAAATCCTTCGCGTTGCAAACTCGCCTTACTACGGCTTCAGCCATGTGTCTTCGATCGGACGCGCCATCAGTGTTCTCGGCTTGAGCACGATTCGCTCGCTCGTCACTGCCGTGGCCTACCAACAGCTTATCTCCTCCCGAGCTAGCTCCCAGAATTTCTGTAAGCTCGAATTCTGGAGACACAGCCTCGCCGTTGCGACCGGCTCCCGCATTCTCGCCAAGATCAAGAATCCTTCCAAGGCCGAAGAGCTTTATAGCGCGGGAATCCTGCACGACGTGGGAATGCTCGTTCTTGAGCGTTTCAGCCCAGCCGAGTTCGATTCTGCGATCAAGAACAGCCACACCGACCTGATGCCCATCCATGAGGTCGAGAACTTTATGTTTGGCTTTGACCACGCCCAAGTTGGCGGACTGCTCGCCGAAAAATGGTCTCTGCCCCCCGTGATGTCACACGCCATTCATTATCACCACAGCGTTGGCGATGACCCCCAGTATAAGGAAACGACAGCCATCGTCTCCATCGCGAACACCATGGCGCATCAATGCGGATTCGCGAACAACATGCCGAAGCTTGAGGCCAGGTACGACGAGACGGCGCTTGAGCTTTTGGGTCTGCCCGAAGGCCAGCTTGAAGTCATCAAGAACGTGATGATCCAAGAGATTGAGCGCGCTCAGGACGTCTTCCAGATTCGCGCGGCATAACCCCTACAGCTTCTTAAGAAATCCTATCAAGCGATCTTGATCGGGTTTTGATAACTGTTCATATCTCTTCCGACTCTCTGTGGCTTCGCCCTGATGGAAACTGATCGCCTGCTCAATGGTGGCTGCGCTGCCGTCATGCCAAAACGGCCCTTCCCAAAGTCCAAGTCCCCACAGAGGAGGAGTTCGGTATTCACCAACGCCGATCTGTTTCGGTACAACGTGCAGCTCCGGGCTTTGCTTTTGGCTCGCCTTGATCTTTGTGACGACATCGTGAAGCAGTAGGTCGGAATAAACCTGGATCGTCTTCTGGCTGATCGCTTTTATCGGTGACGTCCCGGTCCTAAGCTCAGGCTTGTGGCAGCTATCGCAACCAATCTGGGAGAATAGCTTCTTGCCTTTTTCAGATTCAGCGTCTAACTGTGGTCTTGGTGGCGGTCCGAGAGTTCGCAGATAATGCACAACGGCCTTAATCTGCCCTGATCCCAAGCCGGTAAAGTCGCGCTGATTGAAGGGTTGAACAACCATTCCGATCTCGTTCTTGAAGGCTGTAACCACAAAAGTATCGAGGTTAGCTGCCGAAGACTTCCAGCCAAATCGTCCAATATCGGTACCGATAGCGTGGACTCGACCGGAGATGCCATCGCCGTTCTTATCTTCGGGGTCCGCCATAGCCGTAAGCGTTTGAGAAGTCACCGTTTCGAGCAGGCCACCGCCAAAGAGCATTGGCGCTCGCCTTAGCTCGGCGTCCTCTGGTGGTGGAGTTCTTTCAAATCTGCCGCTTGAACTGCGTACAAATTTGTGCACCAATTCCCAGCCCGTCGGATCTGTTTCGCTCTGCTTGAATGCGACAGCATCATCAATCTTTCTGCTGCCCCCGCCGTAGTACGGTTCGATGTGGCAGGTTACGCAGTTGCGTCCGTTAAAGCCCTTGGCAGAAGCGTCGTTGCGCCACAAATCCCACCGGAACAGATACAATCCGCGGATGGCAAGGTCCTCTTCCTCTGTCGTTAGGCCGGGGATTGGATCGCCCAGCGACTTCGGCGCCGCCGCATATTCAACCTGAACGGGCGATGTCTTGTCAGCCGATACGAATGCCGACCCAATAAAAGGAATCACGGCAAGGGCGGCGAGCATGCCCATCGAGAAAAGTCCTCGCATTGCTTTAGCCTACAAGATTTTGGAGGCCGGGAGTTCCGGTCTAGCGCAAACGCGAATCTGATTTGCAGCTTGTGTGGTGAATGTAAAGATTGTAAGGGAAGGACTGCAACGCCATTCACGAAGTTTCCAATGTGACGTCAGCTTTACAATCCTTACCTCTTACAACCCTTACTTCCCGATTAATGCTCCGACTCGGCGGCTCTGTTCTTCTGATACTCCTGCACCAGCGCTTGCTGCTCGTTGTGCGGCAGATCGTCGTAGTGCGAAGGAGTCTGCTTGAACCTGCCCCGACCCTTCGTAATGGATCGAAGGTCAAGCGCATAGCGCATCATCGTCGCCATAGGAACTTGGGCAAGCACACGCGTCTTGCCGGGCGCTATCTGGTCCATGCCCTGCATACGCCCTCGGCGAGTATTGAGGTCCCCGACAACGTCGCCAACACAGTCGTCAGGCACGTCAACCTCAAGGTTCATGATCGGTTCAAGAATCGTCGGAGTTGCCTTATCGGCAGCGGCGTGAAACGCCAGCGATCCGGCAATCTTGAACGCCATTTCGCTGGAGTCAACGTCGTGATAGCTGCCATCGTAAACGGTGGCCTTCACGTCGACAACTTCATATCCGGCGACGAACCCTTTCTCCATCGTTTCGCGAATGCCCTTTTCAATCGCAGGGATGAAGTTCTTGGGGATAGAGCCTCCAACGACTTTGTTCTCAAAGACAAAGCCCTCACCACGCCCAAGTGGGGTCAGCTCAAGCCAACAGTCCCCGAACTGGCCTTTGCCTCCGGTCTGTCTTTTGTGGCGGCCTTGAGCCTTGGCTGTGGAGCGAACAGTCTCTTTGTACGGCACCTTGGCTTCCTCAATGCTAACGGTCACGCCAAACCGCGACTTCAGTTTTTCGATAGCCGTGTCGAGATGGATGTCGCCCATCCCCGCGAGGATCTCTTGATGCAGCGTTCCTTCACGGATGTACTTGAGCGTCGGATCCTCTTCAAGCAGCTTTTCTAGCGCGGGCCCCATTTTGTCCTCGTCGGATTTGGTTGCCGGACGTATAGCCACCCTATAGATCGGCTCGGGGAAGTTAATCGGGTCGCACATGATCTTGCTTTTGACGGTGGTCAGTGTGTCGCCCGTGTGCGTGTCCTGAAGCTTGGCAATCGCGCAAATGTCGCCTGCCGGAACGGTTTGTGCCGCCTCTTGCCCTTTGCCGTGGGGGTAATAGAGGTTGTGCAGACGCTCGTCGCGCTCACGGTTGATGTTCAGCACGTGGTCATCAGCTTTGAGGGTGCCACTGAAAACCCGCACATAGTTGATTTTTCCAACGTAAGGGTCGGCTGTTGACTTAAACACAAATCCTGCGAGGGGACCAGCCGGATCGGAGGCGTAAGATTGCTCTCCGATCTTCAGCGGCATATCCACCGGCGAGGGCAATTCGCCCACGATCCTGTCCAGCAGAGTGGCAACACCGATACCGCTGTGGGCAGACCCCATCAAAATCGGGACGACGCGTCCGTTTTCGACGCCCATCAGCAAACCGTGCTCCACCTCTTCGGGAGTTAGGGCTTCGCCTTCGAGGTACTTCATCGCCAGTTCATCGTCACCCTCTGCCGCTGCATCAACGAGCTGCTCGTGGAGGAGTTCGGCATCCTCTTTGTGGCCCGAAGGAATCTCTTCCATCTCTTCGCCACGGTCTTTCCCTTTGTAGACCTTCATATTGAGAAGGTCGAGGATGCCACTGAATGCGGCCTGGTGTCCGATGGGCAACTGAACCTGAACGACCTTGCGTCCGTATCGGGCACGAAGCGTGTTCATGAGGCCGACAAAGTCGGCATTGTCGCGCTCAAGCTTGTTTACAAAAATGCACTTCGCGAGGCCATGCTCCTCAGCGACTTCCCAGGCAAGATCAAATCCAACGTCCAAGTCGGCCTTCGCTTCGCAGACGATGATCATGGACTCGACGACACGAGCGATACAATGCAGGTCGCCGATAAAGTCTGGGTAACCCGGCACATCGATGAGGTTGATTTTGTGTCCGTGCCATTCAAGCGGCATGACCGATGCGCTGACGCTGATTTTTCTACGGATTTCCAGCGGGTCGAAGTCGCTCTGTGTTGTTCCGGCTTCGACAGTTCCGACGCGTTCGACGGCTCCGGAGGTGTACAGGATATGCTCGACGAGCATCGTTTTTCCCGCGCCTCCGTGGCCTACAATGGCAACGTTTCTGATCTTGTCAGGTGTGTAAGTTTTCACCTATGTACCTCCTTTGGAATAGGGTTGATTCTTGATTCGACGTCCGGGCGCTGATGCCCTGCTTTATCGGCGAATTCATGAAAAATCGGTTTACACAGAATACAACGATTTTGGATTTTGGATTGCAGCCGGGAGATATGAACTGGGAGATCGGAGATCACGAATCAGAATTCAGCTGTCAACAGTCTGCAATCAGAAATCCAAAATCCAAAATCCTCAAATTAGCCCCCAGGTACTCTTCACATCAATATGTCGCTTGAAGTTCTGCCGTTTCGAGAGGAGTTTAGAGGAGGGTTTAACCACGTTCGGTCGATTGTCTATCGGGACGGTGAGTCCGTACCGAATACGGACAATCTAGTGGAGGACGATTTGTCCGCCAGCGTTGCGCTCGTGAACGGCGAAGTTGCCGCGGCATGTGTTGCCCGTTCGATGGAATGCACCTGGTTTGGCGAGACTCTCCCCTGCGCGGGGGTGGCGGCCGTTGGCGTGCTCCCAGAGCATCGAGGCATGGGCGTTGGCACGGCCTTCATGAAGGGTGTGCTGCGCCAGTATTACAATGAGGAGTTTGAGATTGCCGCGCTCTATGCGTATCGTCCGCCGTTTTATCGGAAGGCAGGGTACGAGCTTTGTGGGAGCCGGGTCAAGATTACGTGCCCGTTTGGGCTGTTGCCAAAGCCGAGAAGCGACCGTCCGATGCGGCTCATCAAAATGGGCGACTTCGAGTCGATCAAGCCTTGCTACGAAGCCTTTGCGCGGGCTTACAACGGGCAGAACATTCGGAGCGACAGGAACTGGTGGCGTCAAATGGGAGGCGATAAGCCGTTCCACATCTACGCTTACGGAGAGCCCATCCAAGGGTATGTCGCCGTCCGCCTGGACATGAGCTTCTGGGTGCCTATGAGCATCTACGAGATCGCATGGTCTACCGGGGAGGGCTACGAAGCATGCCAAAGCATGATCGCCTCGCTCGGGATCAACAAGTCCGAGGTTTCCTGGTGCGAGCCTTGGCCGAGTCCGTACTTCTCTCGCTCGATGGACCAGACGGTAAAGATCGAGATTGAGCGTCCAGCGATGTATCGAATCATCAACCTGCGGTCAGCCCTCGAAAGACTGCGATGCGATTCGCCTACTCGCCTCACTTTGGAGATCGAAGACGCGGACATTAGTGAGAACAATGGGTGTTGGAGCGTGGTTGCCGGTCCCGAGCACGCCGAAGTAACACGTGTTTCAAACGGTGAGATTAAGGCGACGATCGGGCATCTGACGCAGGCCTTCTTGGGTGACCCCAACTTTGAATCTTTGGCACGGTGCGGCGCAATCCATGTTGATTCTGAGGACGCTTACCAGCGAGCGGCCTGGCTTTTTCCACCCGCGTCTGTTCACTGTTCCGACTTTTTCTAACCGATTCAGCGTCGTTAAAGAAGGAAGCAAGGACTTGTCGTATGAAGAAACTGACCTTAAGTTTGTTTGCAGTCGTGGCTGCCGCGTTTATCGGAGGCTGCAATAAAGGAGACGCCGCCGATCCAACGTCGTCCAAGGGATCGACGACCACTCAAGCCGCCGCAGGCGCCTCGGCGAGTGGGCAGCAGTCTGCACAAGGTTCCCAGAGCTCTGGTGGAATATCGCCTATGAGTTCTCCAGCCGCTGGCGGAATGACTCCGGTTGCCGGTACGGATAGCGTGGCAGGGTCGGGAGCAGGCAGCGTCGGGTCGGCAGCGAAGGACCAGGCAAAGAGAGTTGGCGCTGGCGGAACGAGCCTGGATCAGATGCCAAAAGACGATGGTCAGTAATCGCTGAGAGAGCCGATCTCAGATTTCTGATCGCTGATCGCTGATCGCTGATCGCTGATCGCTGATCCTCTTAACCTTACTAAGCAAAATTGCTCAATTGTTAAGAAGTGGGCTACTCTCCGTACCTACGTCTTAACAATTCCTAAATAGAGTTAAGGGTTTTTCGGGCTTGCGGTCCCTTCTTTACCTTGCCTTAATAATGACTCAACAGAATCTACCCGTGCCCAAAAATGGGTGGGGGATTCTAAGTCAATGCAATTCAAAAAATCATGGAAAGAACTGATTGCAGCGTCGATGATCATCCTTCCGGTGGCGGCAGTCTCACAAGCGGGCCCCGCAACAATTCCGGATACGAAAGAAGATCAAGCGACAGAAAGCAAACCGATTATCTACATCGGCCAGCCGGAACAGGGGAAGCCGGCTGCACTCGATAAGAAGAAGGAAGTAGCGAAGCAGCTTCAAGAAAAGACGGCAAAGATTCAAGAGCTTAAGGATCGCGCAAGCGAAGTCACGAAGAGCATCGGAGCCATTGCAAGTGGCGGCAACTTGACCACCAGTCAAGACGCGCTTGAGGCGATGAAAAAACTCGTCAACGAGATGGCTCAGATCACAGAGCTGCTTCAAAAACTCAGCGAAGACGTCGAGTCGATCAAAGGCTGGATCGAGGGGCAGAACGAAGCTCTCCCGATCATGACGAACGATATTAACGATCTGAAGCGCACGAAGTGGGGCAGCTACATTCAGACTCAATATCGCGACACCAACCAGCGCGGCGGAGCAACCGATGCCTTCTCCATGCGACGTGTGCGCATTGGAATCACCCAGACGATCGATTCGAAGACATCGCTCAAATACAGCTTTGACGTTGCTACTGGAACAACCAACACGACAGCACAGCTCAAAGACGCGTTCCTGATCTACGACATTGAGCCGTCGCTCGACAAGGTTGGCATTCAGGTGACGGCAGGTCAGCAGGCGCTTCCTCTCGGTTACGAGCTTGAGAGGTCTTCAAGCGAAAGAGAGTTCCCTGAGAGAGCCCTCTACAACCAAAGAATGTTCAATGGCGAGCGAGGACGAGGCGTGAACTTTAAGTACGGCCTGACGAACAACTCGTATGTCCACGCCGGTGTTTGGGATGCCCTTTCATTTACAGACCCCGAGCAGTCCTCTCTCGCTCCGGGGCCAGAGAACCGACTTGGCGTCACGGCAGGACTTCGCCACTACGGCACACATCACGACGTCGGAATCACGATGTTCCGAGGCGAGAGGCCCAAGTTTGTCACGGGCACAGGCATGTCTGCTGTGACTCACCCAAGGCTGGATCGCGAGTTCATCTATCTCGACGGCACCTATGTGGGGCTTTTTAACCCGAATCTCTTCATCCGAGGCGAGTTGATGATGGGTAAAGATCGTGTCCCCGTCACCGGAACACCCTCGTCCCCTCGAACGCGAACGGAGATGAGCGGCTACCAGCTCCAGCTCGGCTACAACGTCAATTATCGGAACCAGATCAACTTCCGTTACGAGCAGTTCGATCCGAATCTCGATACAGGTGGCAACGTGGTCAAGGGCTATGGCGTGTCGTGGCTTCACTATCTAAACCCGACAGCGCGTTTCATGGCGGCCTACGAGGTCATCGAAGATGCGACGCGGCTGGCAGTCGGTAGCCCGGCGATGGCACAGCAACGCTATCACATCCTCACGTTCCGGTTGCAGTTCCGGTTCTAGTTCCGCACAAGCAACGAAGGAGAGAGAAACCTTATGAAATTCAACAGCATCAAAATCACTTCTGCTGTCCTCATCGCATCTATCGTTGGAGGTGGCTCGCTTGCCATCGCTGGACAAAAGCAGATATCTATTCGCGGTTCGGACACACTGTTGATCTTGAATCAGCGATGGGCCGAGGAGTATGCCAAAGCCGGCGGTGGGAGCGTTGCCGTGAGTGGAGGAGGTTCCTCCATCGGAATCAACGCCTTTATCAACGGCACAACCGACATCTGCGCTTCGTCGAGGCAGATCAAGAAAAGCGAGGTCGATAAAGCGCGGGGTCGCGGCTCAATCTCCAACGAGATTCCCGTTGCCCTCGATGGCCTTGCTATCTGCGTCAACGCAGACAACAAGATTGAGTCCGTGACAATGGATGATCTTCGACGGATCTACGTTGGACAAATCACAAACTGGAAGGAGCTGGGCGGACCGAATCAGCTGATCATGGTCTTCAGCCGTGACTCGAACTCGGGCACATACGGATTCTTCCAGCAAAACGTTCTGAGGAATCAGAACTGGGGCAAGAGCGTTCGATTCATGCCCTCCACTTCAGAAGAGGTGAGAGAGGTTGCGCGCAATGCCGGAGGCATCGCCTATGGCGGTGTTGCCTATTTTAAGGGCAAAAAGGACTTGCGAATCATTCCGGTGGCAGCAAAGAAAGGAGACACTGCCTACATGCCAACCGAGGAGAACGTCCGCTCCAAGAAGTATCCCATCTGGCGCTATCTCTACTACTACACAAACGGCAAACCGACCGGCGATGTCAAGAAGTTCATCGACTTTGCGCTATCGGCCAAGGGTCAGGCTCTCTGTGAAGAGGTTGGCTATTACAGCCTGAAATAAGAGCCAGCCCGTGAATCCTATGCCCCGACCACTTCATTGTGAGTCGGGGCAAGTCCGCTTCTCTTTGTTATAGAAATGCGAAGACTTAAAAGAAGATCGAACTGGGGAGAAAAGGTCCTTGAGGGCCTCGTCTACGCCTCGGGTGGCATTCTCCTTGTGGTCATCGCCGCGCTAAGTTACTACCTTGTCCACGAATCAAAGTACGCTTTCGACCGGAAGTACACGTTCGGATTTCGCTTCGCGCTTCAGCCGACCGTTGGCGAATATGAGAAAGATATCGCGATGGACCCGAATGCCAGCGTCATCACGGCTCACATTGAAGGCGCAGAGGGCTTGGACGAGAAAGAAGAATCCATCACGATGCCAACTCTCGAGCAGCTTTCGGGCATGAGCATGTTTGGCAGCGGCACGGCATTGACCGGCGATCTGTCTCAAATTTCCCGTGAGGAGCTCTATCGCGACGATTGGCGCGCCCCGCTCAAAGCAAGCCAAGCTCAAAAGTTCTTACTGTTTGGCTTCGCGACACCCGAGTACAAGGAGTCGAAGATGGTCTTGGCTTGGGAGCCCGACGAGGGATGTGATCCCTCCCTCACACCTCATGCACTTAGTCTTCAACTTGTCAAAGGTCCGCAAGGCGCAGAGGCTCCTCCTGTTCATATAGATCTCAAGAAGCAGCCGAGAGGTCGCATCGAAATCCCAACCTATATCGCAGAGTCCGATGACGCCCGGCTTGATGGATATGTCTTTTCAGTCACTGCCAAGCCGCAAGCAGGCGGCATTGTTGCAACGCTCGTAAACTTCTTCCGAGCAGACTGGGGGCCGACACTCGCACACCCTCGATATGGGTTCGTTCCTTTGCTTGTGGGAACTCTGACGATTACGTTGCTCGCTTTGCTGCTTGCGACTCCTATTTCGATCGCTGCTGCGATATACGTAAGCGAACTCGCCCCGTCCAGGCTGCGCGAATGGCTTAAGCCGGTTATTGAAATGCTCGCCAGTATCCCGACGGTCGTGCTTGGATATTTCGGACTGATGCTGGTGGCTCCTGCCCTTCAAAAGTATGTTGCGCCAGCACTTGGATTGGAGTCGAGCCGCGCTGTTCTGCCGACCGCAATTATCATGGCGGTCTTGCTCATCCCAACCATCATGACGATTGCTGAGGATGCGCTCCGAATCGTGCCCAACGGCCTCCGAGAAGGGGCCGAGGCTCTAGGATTGACATACCGTGAAAAGCTCAAACGGGTGATCGTGCCTGCTGCGAGGTCGGGGATTGTGTCGGCGGTTCTCTTAGGCTTTGCCAGAGCAGTAGGCGAGACGATGATCGTTTGGATTCTAAGCGGTGGAACGCCGAGAATGCCTGGTTTTGGCAGTCCAAAAGAGGCCGTTGGCAATCTGATGCAGCCAACTCGCGGTATCCCCGACACGATCGGCATTGAAATGGGGAACGTCACCTTTGAAGGGCCACACTACGGGCACCTTTTCCTTCTCGGCCTTACTCTGTTCGTCCTGACGCTCGCCATCAATCTGATGGGATTCCGATACGGGAGGAAGCAATCATGGCGACACTAAGCTTTGCCTACATCCCTTCGCGCGAGTTGCTGGCTTTGCGCGATGCAGCCCGCATGAGGAAGAGCCGACTCTATACGAGCGCTCTATCCATCGTTGGTGTTGCCACGGCGCTTTTGATCTTAGGTCTGATTATGACGATCCTGTTCAAAGGAGCGCCCGCGATGAGCTGGCAGTTCTTAACCAGCCCGCCTGTTGATGGAATGACCGCCGGTGGAATCGGGCCAATGGTTCGAGGCTCCTTGCTCCTGATGGGAGGGACATTGCTCCTCGTCCTTCCTCTTGGCATCTTTGGCGGGATTTTTCTTGCCGAGTACGTGGGCAGGTGCAGGGTTGCCGCATTCTTCAATGCTTGCGTCAGCAGCTTGGCGGCGACCCCGTCGATCATCTACGGTCTCTTTGGCCTTGCAGTTTTTGTCCTTTTGTTTGACTTCAAGATCAGCTTGCTTTCTGGTTGGCTGACACTCGCGTTCTTTGCGCTCCCGGTCATCGTTCTCACCACCGAGAATGCGATCAAGAACGTGCCCGACTCTCTCATTGAGGCATCTTTAGCGCTCGGCCTCACTCGCTGGCAGACAATCCGAAAGGTTGTCCTGCCCAACGCCATGCCGGGAATCCTCTCTGGCATGGTGTTGATGACCGGTCGAGCCGCTGGCGAAGCACCGCCAATATTGTTTACTGCGGGCATTTACTATTCGACCGCACAACTTGGATTCAGCAAAGACACGCTCTTCCAACCCGTCGCAAACCTACCGTATCACTTGGCGGAAGGCTACCGGCAGGGTGGAGTCATTCCGGAGAAAACCATATGGGGTACCTGTCTCACTTTAATGATGCTCGTGTTGGTCATCAACCTGGGCGCGATAATTCTAAGGTCAAGGATGCGATGGAAACTGCAAGGCTGAACGGCCACAAGAATACATCGGAAGACGTCGCCATTCGAACCCGCGGGGTCGAAGTGTTCTACGGTCAGAAGCAGGCGCTTAAAGACGTCACGATGGATGTCCATCGCAAGCGCGTCACAAGCCTCATCGGTCCGAGCGGCTGTGGCAAAAGCACTTTTCTGAGAACTCTAAACCGAATGAACGATCGTATCTCCGGCTTCTCCTTTAAGGGAAGCATTGAGATTGAGGGTGAAAATCCTTATGCAAAGAGAGTTGACCTCCTCGCCCTGCGCCGAAACGTCGGGATGGTTTTCCAGAAGCCAAACCCATTCCCCATGACAATCTTCGAGAACGTTGCTCTTGGACCACGAATGCACTACGGCGTGAAAGGGAAGCAGCTTGACGAAGTTGTGGAGTCAGCCTTGGTTGAGGCGGCTTTGTGGGATGAGGTCAAAGATGATTACAAGAAGAAGTCAGGGCTGTCCCTATCTGGAGGGCAGCAGCAGCGCGTGTGCATTGCCCGCATGCTTGCTGTCCGACCAGAAATCATCTTGATGGACGAGCCTTGCTCGGCGCTCGACCCCATGAGCACGGCTAAGATTGAGGAGCTTATCTTAAAGCTAAAAGAGGAGCACACGGTTGTTGTTGTGACGCACAACCTTCAGCAAGCCGAGCGGATCGGCGACTATGCCGCCTTTTTCATGTTCGGCGAGGTCGTCGAACATGGATCAAGCAAAAGCCTCTTTCACGCACCGAGCCAAAAAGAGACGCAAGATTACGTAAGCGGCAGATTTGGGTAGGTGAGTAGAGGACTTTTGATGCGGGATCGATAGTCTCAGAAAGCACATCATTCATGGATTTGTACATATGAAGTGTTATTGTAGAAATTATTGAAAAGTGCAATTTCGGCTCAGTGGCCACGACCAAGCTTCACGAGTTATCTTAAAATGAAATACACGATTTGGAATATAAGGTAATAAATTAGTCCCCTTGTTTTGCGGTCGATTTTGCACTTGCACTCCTTTTGCTGTGGGATTGTCCTCTACACCAACGAATAATCCAAACTTAGGTTCAAAATGGACCAAAATGTATAGGTCTGATTCCGGGTTTTATGCCAAAGTCCCCAGTAAATGCACTTGAATTTCGTCAAGAAACCCAGCAAATATAACAGTTTGATTGTAAAACCGCTTGCAGTGGTACTAATCACAATCTATGATGCTCTTGACCTTTCTCTCTAGTGAAGGAGCATATATGAATCGAACTAAATTTATTTTAACGCTGGGTGTCTTTGCTGTTGGGGCGGCAAGCCAAGCAACAATCTGCTTTGACAATGTTACGGCGAACTTCGTAGGTGGTGGCATTGCTCAGGGTTCATCGGGAGTGATTGGCGCGAACACGATCACGAGATTCTTCTCACAGAAGCTAATCGTCAATCCTTCGTTTGCTAACAAACCTGTGAACCGAATCCAGTTTAGCGTTGCGAACTTCAACGCTGTGTCGGTTTCTGCGCGAATGCGCGTTCGTTTCCATCAGACGAATGGTGCCGGTGGTGGCCCAGGCACTCTGTTGGTCGGTTTTAGCTTCAACCCGCTCACCTTTGGCCCTGGAGTTACGACAGTAACAGGAACACTCGGCGCTGGCCTCGTGATTCCTGCAAACAATGAACTGTGGGCAGGTTTGGCTTTGGACAACAATGCCGGCACAACTGGTGCAACACAGGCTCAGCTCGACAATATGGGGCAAGGATTGTTTGGTAACCCACCGAGCGTCGGAACGACACAGGATAACGTGTTCTTCAGCAACGCTCCGGGTGACTTCCTTTCAAACAACCCCGCCGGAACGATGGGACCGATCACCTTCAACGGCGCAAACCGTGCTCTTGGATGGAGACTTGAAGCAGTTCCCGAGCCCGCATCGATGGCTGTCCTCGGCATCGGCGCTCTCGCTCTTCTTCGCCGACGAAAGAAGGCTTAGTAGGTACGATCAAATCCTCTAAAAGAAACGGTTCGTGACTTCATCGTCACGGGCCGTTTTTTTGGCGGTCAGGTCTTTGATTGCAATGCTAATCTCAATCTGTACTTCGATCAGAGCCTCAGCCAGCAATTTTAACAGGTTTGACAAGTGTGAGGCTTATCAATCCAGATTCGACTTATGATCTAATCATCCAAGCGTCTTGGAGGAAAAGATCATGCGAAATCACAAAACACTGTTCGTCGTTTCAATTCTTATGACTGGCGCCGCTGCCCAGGCCGTGACCATATATGACACCGTCACCGCTGCCCCAGGATTTGGTATTTACACCGGTCCGGGCAACCGCCTGAGTGGTGACAACTTCGCCCCTCCTCAGCTCGGCCCAGGACAACATTGGCGCATCACCGGATACACAGCCACTGCATTTGCGTCCGACGCCGGTTTGTACTCGAATATGATGGTGGACATCAATTTCTACAACTTCGTCGACCTATTCGCCGTCACCTTCGAACCGGCCTTTGGCGAGTTAGCGGGTTCTGCGCATACCGACCTGCCAGGGACATTCAATGCCTCTGGGGCAGGAAGCGGTTTTTCCTATACGGTCAACGGGCTATCGATCGACCTCAATGAGGAGCCCACAAATCCGACAACGGGATACGGGTTCGAAGTCCGCTGGAGTAGCACGGGACCAGGAACCCTCTCAAGCGGCTACGCGGACATTGGATCGTCGGTTGTTGACAGCTTCTGGAGCAACGGAATGTACATCGACTTCATCCCCGACGATGTGCTCGATAACCTTGAGTTCACAAATTTTGACGGCTGGACAAACGGCAACTTTGCGATCCAGATTCGGGCGACTGCCGTGCCCGAGCCGGCTACCCTAGCGGTTCTTGGTGTCGGTGCGCTGGCGCTTCTGCGTCGGAGAAAGAAGGCGTAAACTTAGCGCCCAAAGCGGCAAATGATGTGCAGAGTTCCTCCCCTTGCGGGGAGGAACCTTTGAACGTGACAAAAAGTGGGCGGGGTGAAACCCTCTCAGCCCTTAACTCGCGCCCTTACCGACTCACCCTAAACCCGCTCGGAAGCCGCAGCTCGGCAAAAGTATCCATCGCAAAGCGGTCTGTCATACCTGCCACATAATCGACCGCTCCCTGCACTCCAACGAACCCTTCTGGCAGATTCCCAGCCTCGCAGAAGTGCAAGAACAGCTCCTTCACAACGCTCTGCGCCTTATAAATGTCCGGAAAGATAACCGGATATTGCAGGTAAACCGACTCAAATAACCACTCCTTGAGAGTGTTCATTTTGGACATCAGCGGTGGGGAGAGCCGAATCGCGGGCTGGTCCAAACTGTTCAGGATCACATCCTCCACCATCGCGCCGATTCGCCTACTGTGCGAATCTCCAATAGCCAAAAAATCAGCAGGTATCTCTTTGATAATCTGCGAGCGAAGGGCATCGTCGAGGTCGTGGTTCATGTAGGCGATACGGTCGCTAATCCGCACAACGGCCGCCTCCAAGGTGCTCACCGATTCTCCATCAGAGTCGCTCAAATCTTTGCGCCCTTTGCTGTGTCCGCCGATCCCCTCCCGCGTCTCGTGGGTCAGGTTCAGTGGCGTGAGAATGTCCACCACCTTGAGCGACTGCTCATAGTGCCGAAACTGGGTTGGAGCCCCCTCCATCCCTGCTACTCCGCTTTGATGAAGCCCTTGCAAGGCCTCATCAAGAGCGCTCTCACCAGCATGCCCAAACGGTGTATGCCCGACGTCGTGTCCCAGTGCAATCGCCTCGATCAAGTCCTCGTTCAGCCTGAGAGCTCTCCCGATCGTCCGAGCGATCTGGGCCACCTCCAACGTATGTGTCATTCGCGTTCGGAAGTGGTCGCCCATCGGTTCAATAAAGACCTGCGTCTTGTGTTTGAGTCGGCGAAAAGGCTTGGAGTGGAGGATGCGGTCACGGTCGCGCTGGAAGCATGTGCGGACGGGGTCGGGGTCTTCGAGAGTAGGTCGCCCCTGGCTTTCAGCGGCCTTCGCCGCGAACGGCGAGAGGCGCATAAGTTCGTCTTGCTCGATGGATTCGCGAACGCGGTGAGACACGGATGATTGTGGCACGAGAAGTAAGGGAGGGAACTGCTCCGTCAGTTCCTCACACAGGACTCCCCTCCTCGTCAACGCCGAAGGCTTGATGAGGAGGGGGCGGGGGGTGGAGACAAAAAACTATCGCGTTGCGGCTCGCTGCGGAGTCTTGCGTGGAGTGTCTTCACCCTCAAAGCCACTAAGCTACCAGAGGGCTACCTGTGCGACTACTAAAACCTCGAAAACCGATGCTTCAGCAACGTCCAAAACGCCTCCGGCGCATCCGTCCACCGAATCTTCTTCCCAGCTGCCTTCGACCGGGGCTCATACCGGACAGGGATCTCCAGAATCCTCTCGCCCAACCGGATCGACTTCGCCGTCACCTCCGGGCAAAACTCAAACCGCTGACAGGTTAGGTTCATTTTCGTCAGGAGATCGGTTCGAAACGCCTTGTAACAGGTTGCCTCATCGTGGATATTTCGCCAAAAGAGAAGCCGGACCGACCACGCAAGCATCCAGTTCACCAGCTTGTTCGGCAGCGCCATCCCGCTGGGCATACCGTGGGCAAAGCGGTTGCCGTAAACCACCGCGGCCTTTCCGTCGAGAATCGGCTGGATAAGGTCGGGAATCTCCTCGGGGAAGTACTCGAGGTCGGCGTCTTGGATGATGACGGTCTTGCCCAATGCGTGAGGAATCGCTTTGCGGATGGCGTTGCCTTTGCCACCCCGCGCAGGATTGGTGAGCACGGTGATCTTGTCGCCATAAGATCGCAGAATCTCCGGCGTACGGTCGTTGCTGCCGTCGTCGATTATGATGATCTGCTTAGAGATGGGAAGAGCGAGCAACCGGTCGATGACATCGCCGATGGTGTCTTCCTCGTTCAATGCGGGAACGAGGATGGAGACCAGGGGCTGTTCGGCGTCGCTCATGAAGTTACCAATATACTCGGCATGACCGGACTCGGTCCTATGCCCTTTGGGTGTGTCTTATAGGACATATTCGTCTTATCAGACCTATTCAAAAGTGAATCCTCCGGCCTCGCCGGAATCCTTGTCCTGCCGCTTGCTTCCAGCACACCACGTTCCAAACTTATCTTCTCAACCGTTATTGCGCCGAAAAGGTTCAAATCTTTGTTCAAATCGACCACAGGGTTTAGACTGTGCAGCAAAGCCTGCTTGGCTGCTTCGCTGGCGGGACCGTCGTCAAACACAATTCTTGCGTTGGTGAGCATCAACCGATTCCCGTCAGGTGAGGTGATCTTGGCAAGCACAAAAAAGCCGGTCTTGATAAAGATAAACTCGCCAAAACCCTCCACAAAGGCGTAATCATCTCTGATCCGAACGCTCACCTGCTTGATTTCACGGAACTTGTGGAGGATAAACGCCTCAAGGTCTTCTTCCAAGATGCGCACCACGCCAACCCCCTCACCGCTTTTGCTGAGGCGGATTTGGCGTTTCGAGATGGCGAGTGCGTAGTCGTAGCGGCAGTCAGGGATTTTGGCCTCAAGCTCCTCAATCCGCAAGCCACCCAAACTAAAGTTGTTTAGCTTCAGATTGAGCTCTCGAAGGACACCCTTTTGGGAGCGTTCGGGTTCGGTGAAGAGGGGAAGGGAGTCGAGTGTAAAGTCGGATGCAGTGATGGTTGCCCGCTTGATATCCCCCATCGGCCCGCCGATGATGCCGTTGAGCTCGGTGTGAACCGAAACCTTCTTATCGGGTCCGCCCAGCCGGGAGAGAATGTCTTGTGCAGCTGTGCGCTCAAAGCTCTTCACCTCCGCATTCCCCAACCCGAACAGGAGCCCAAGCCCCAGCGCGAAGATAGGAATCATCGGCAACCTCGACAAACTGTATGAAAATCACCGGGCCATTGGGGCATGGTGAATTGTAACGCGGTCCGCACGGCGTAGTAGGGAATCGGGGGAAAATGTCAGTCATCAGTGAACGGATATCCTTGATTGCAGATTGCAGATTGCAGATCGCTGATTGCAGATTGCAGATCGCTGATCGCTGATTGCAGATTGCAGATTGCTGATCGCTGATCGCTGATCGCTGATCGCTGATTGCCGATTGTTGATTGCCGATTGCCGATTACGGATTACGGATTACGCGAATATGACCAACCTCCCCTATCTCCATCTCTTAGAGCCCGCAATCGCCAAGGACTACGAAAGCCTGCGCGCCGGCCAAGGCTGGTACCGCGACACGTCCAAAGCCCTCGTCGAGCTGCGTGGGGAGGACATCCACGATTGGCTGCAAGGTCAGGTTACAAGCGACGTTCGCAAGCTCGCCGTAGATGCGCCGCTTCAAGCTTGTATGTGTTCACCCACGGGCCAACTTCTCGCCGACGTCACGCTTTATGAAGACAAGGATCGAATTCTGATCGAAACGGATCGTGTCAGTGTGGCGGCGGTCATGAAGCGAATCGAAACAATGGTCATCATGGAGGATGTCGAAGGGAAGGACTTGTCGGCAGGGTTTGACTTATTCGTTCTTGGGATCACCCATGAAGTCTTGCCCTCCGGAGCCATCGTAACCATGACTGCCGGACCCCGCAATGTTTGGGTCCCATCAGGATCGCAGTGGGTGCCAACAGGGCTTGAGATCGGACCCGAGGCGATTGAGATGGCTCGCCTTGAAGACGGTCTTCCTCGTTTTGAGAAAGACATGACAGAGAAGACCCTGCCTCCCGAAATGGGCGCAAGGTACGAAGCTTCACACATCAGCTACACCAAGGGCTGCTACACAGGCCAAGAGATCTTGATGCGAATGCATAGCCGAGGACACACCAACAAAACGTGGGTGCGATTTACTAGCGAAGGGCTGATCGAAGAAGGCGTCACGATCGAATCTCCCCAAGGTGAGAAAATCGGTACGGTCACCTCTAGTGTCGTGTCCCCACGTTTTGGCTACCTTGGGGCAGGGATGGTGAGGAATCAGTGGACTGCCGCCAACACGGAAGTACGGGTCGGCGGCAATTCTTGCATCGTCATTGACGACAGCGCATTTTGACTTAAGTGATAACGGTTGGGGTCACCCCATTTCCGCCCGAACCCGTTCTGCCCTCATGCTTTGGGCGCAGGTAGAACAGATAGCTCAGCCCAAGGATCGCGACACCGAGAGTGATCAAGATCACAATTCGGATTGGCAAATCAAGGCTGGCAAGGTCAAGCAAAACGATCTTTGCCAGAGTGAGGCCGAGCAGACTAAAGCTGGCGAACCGTACCGCCCGCCGATTGGCGATAAACCCAAGCGGCAGCAGCACCAGTCCAACCGCCGCCCACGAGATCGTCAAACGAGCGTTCTCCGGTATCGATTGCAGCGCGAGCAGCGAAAGATTCCCGGTAAGAAACCATCCGATGCACGATGCAACAACCGACAGCAAATCCGAATTCGCAGTGTCCGGTTTACCCTCAGCGCGCCGACGGTCAAACAGTCCGCTAGTAAAAGCGACGAGAACGGTCAACGCTATCAGGCTTACAAGATGGATCTGTTCACTGTAGATAAACCCATCGGAAGTGTCCGGGCGACTGATCATGTCCAAACGACGTGTCACGTACACCCCGACAGCCAGCCCCAACTCTCCCCATGCCAGCGCTGCAAGGATGCGTGAACGCTGCACCAAAGCGATCGCTGCCAGTGCGGCCGCAATTCCTGTGTAGATCACCAACAGATGGCTGCCATGCCATGCCAACGGTGCGACAGCAAGCGCCAATATGCCCGCAGAGCCGTACAGCCAAGGCCGAGATTCGGCGTGGGCAAGGAGTCGGGTGCCTGTTGCCAGCACAGCCGAATAAACCCAAAGCATCGCGCCTGCTTCCCATCTTAATGACAGTCTAACGGGCCCGGTCAGGTCCGATCCAGGAAGTCCAATGGAGACTAAGAATCCAAACCCAGCGAGCAAGCATGCCGGAAGCATGTAGATCGCGGAATAACCCTCGTCCTTCTGTAAGTTGAGGCGCCAAGCAAACGGTAGACTGAGTGCAAGGGCATAAATCTGAGCGATCATTCCGCGCTCAAGCAGTCCGTAGCTTGATCCAATCAGGATGGGAAAAAGCAGAATCCCCAACACAACCCCCATCCATATCGCCGCTTCCGACCACCTTTTCCAGAGTGTGATCGTGACGACAACAATTGTCGCGCCAGTATGCATCGCAAGCACGAACGGCCAATTCATCGTGTCCCCAAAGCCGTTGCCCATCGGCACGACGACCGAGAGCAGACACATACCGAGTCCGGCAAGGCTGACCCAAGTCACACTACGCCAAAGGCCAATCCCGAGCAATGCTGCGCCGTACCCAGCGGTAACGAATGCTCCCTGGTGTACTCCGAGCCGTGTATCCAAGACAAGGGGAAGGAGCGCAAGCACAAGCACAGCGCCGATGCCCGCAAAAACGTCATCCCATTTCTTGTAAACACACAAGACAATAGTGGTGGCGGTCGCGACGGCGTGAAGAGCAAGGCTCGCCCAGATCTCAGAGTTCGGATTGAGGGGCGGTGAGGAGCGCCACACAGTGGCGAAGGTCATCGCGAGCAATCCCACGACAGAAATGGCCTTTGCCCCTCGAAAGTTGCCGAGTCCGGCAGCAGAGAGGCCATAGGCTGAAAAGATCAGGGCTTGATTAAGCCCCGCCGTCGGGATGTTCAGCGCGATGGGAATCAAGAGTGGAATGGCGGCATAAAGACAGCCAGTAAGCACGTCGTCCCAACGCTTGCGTAAGCAGATGCCACATGTCGCAGCCGTGACTGACGCGTGCAGCGCCAGCGTCATGGGCCACCCGTCAAACGTTTCGATGCCAGATTTCAGCAGCGGTGTGAGGCTGGCGATCAACCCACCCACCATGCCGATCACAACAAAGGCCTTGGACCCACGCACAGAACCAAAAACAAGGTTCGCAGCTGAGTGCAGGACAAAGAGCCCCACCATCAACTCACCCGGATAGAGATCAAAAGTGAGATGTCCTCCTGCAAACGTCAGATACATCCCCGCCGAGCCGACCCCTAGCAGGAGTTGACCAATGGATTCCTCTTTGCGATCTCGCCAATAGCCAATGCCGAGGAACGAAATACAAAGCAGAATCGCGCCCCAGAACTGCATGGCGGGCGTGAAAAATCCGCGCTGAATCGCCAGTCCCGTCAAGTACGAGATGCCCAGTACAACAAGCCCAGCGCCCGCCCAGGGAAGGACCTTGCTGCCCAAAGCTAGTTCGGCATCTTCGGCGGATGTGGTAGCCGACTGTTGAACTGCCCTTTGCGGTTGCTTAGCAGTCATCGCGCCTATCGGTGGACGCGCTGGCGTCGCCAAGTCCGTATCCCACGCTACCGGATGGATGATCGGAGGAGGAGTGGGAGTTGGTGCAGACTGCCCTCTCATCGGTGGAGGGGCCTGGACCGGTGCGGCGGCTTGCTGCCGTGTTGAGCCCGCTTCCAATGCCGAGACCCGGCCCTCCAGTCGAGTGAGGCGGTTCAAGATGTCGCGATTCAGATCGTCGTTCATGCGTTTCGCTCCGATCTGATCTTCGCATGGGTTGTTTTCACACACCAGATTTCTCTCGATAAGGACCAAACAATCGGTACTCAGAGGGCCCGATCTGCGTGTAAGCTTAGGTCCTTAGAGGGATTGGATTAAAGATGAAGATCGGGATTTTTACCGCACTGTTTGGAGACAAATCGCTTACGGAAACGCTGGACATCGTGAAGGCTGAAGGGATTCAGGCGGTGGAGTTTGGAGCGGGGGCTTATCCAGGGTCGGCCCACCTCGACGTCGACAAGATGCTCGACAGCAAAGCCGAGCGCGAGCGGGTCGTCAAGGAAGTGGAGAAGCGAGGCCTGATGATCAGCGCCATCAGCGTCCACGGAAACCCACTTCACCCGAACAAGAAGATCGCCGACGAGCATCACGAGGTCTTTGTCAAAGCCGTCAAGCTCGCAAGCAAAATGGGAATCGAGTGCGTGAACGGCTTTAGCGGTTGCCCTGGCGACCACGCCAACGCCAAGAACCCTAATTGGGTGACCTGCGCCTGGCCAGACGAGTTTCGAGAGGTCTTGGATTGGCAGTGGTCAAAGCGCGTGCTGCCGTATTGGAAGAAGCAGGCTGCGTTCTTAAAAGAGCACAACGTCAAGTTCTGCATCGAGATGCATCCTGGCTTTGTTGTCTACAGTAACGACACCCTGCTCAAACTCCGCAACGGTTGCGGGAAGAACGGCGACGCCATCGGAGCGAACTTCGACCCTTCGCATTTGTGGTGGCAGGGGATCGACCCCATCGCGGCCGTCCGCGAGCTTGGCGCTGAGGGGGCTCTCTATCACGTCCACGCTAAGGACACACGAATCGACCCTTACAATTCAGGCCGCAATGGCAATCTCGATACAAAGTCCTACGGCGACATCTTGAACCGATCCTGGGTGTTCCGAAGCTGCGGCTATGGGCATGGAGTGGATTGGTGGAAAGACTTCGTTTCTAACCTGAGGATGGTGGGTTACGATCATGTGCTTTCCATTGAGCACGAAGACGGGCTGATGAGTTCGATGGAGGGCCTGCGCAAGGCCGTAGAGTGTTTGAAGCAAGCCGTGATCCAGGAGTCGGCGGGACCGATGTTTTGGGCTAAGGAGTGAGGAGATGCGATATCTGCCCAGGCGATTGATTCTCGTGTCAATGTTCGGGATCATCCTTGTCGGGGGATGCGTCTCAAGGCCAGGGTCACCCACAACAGCTGCGAAGAAGGATGGTTTGCGCTTTGTGTTTGCCCACGATTTTTCCACAGTGCCCGTTGGCAGCACTCTTAAACCTAACGAGATCCGAGATAACACGGTGCGTAAGCTTGAGATTGTTGCTCAATCGCTCACCGAGGGCGGCGCGGTCGTAGGCGGCAACGCGCACGAAGTTGTTGTTGAGTTGCCAGGCTATCTCGACGTCGCGGCCGCACGAAAGGAGTTCCTTAAGAATGAAAAGTTCGGCATCTATCACGCCCGAAATGTAACCACCGCTCTGGTCGCTTCCAGGACCTACAGTCAGGCTGGAACGGGCACAAAGGGTTCAGAAACTTACATCACGTTTACAGAGCGTCGACACCCGGAGAAAGAGCTTTCACCGGGTGACGCTGAGTACGCAAAGATGATCGAAGGCTGGGATCTGATTCTGTCGTCAGCAGAGATCCTCTACGCGAGACCAGAACTGATGGGCGAGGGCAAATACATACCTCTTGTGACATTCAACGCAACGGGATCGACTGCGGTAGAAGCCTGGTCGCGACGGTACTCAAATCGAGAGGAAAATGTTGCCTTCATTATTGGCGATTCGGTCATCAGCTTTGCACCGCTCAAACGTGGCGCCATTCTACGCGACAATGCCATGCTGGCTGGCGAATTTACGACAGAAAGCGTGAAGAGCCTTACCGATCGCATCAGTGCAAGTGCGCTAACCGCTCACGTCAAAGAGATTCGCGTCGAGAGAATGCTGCCATCAGACAAATAGCGCGTCCCGGTTGGATTGTCATTCACTCAGTTGATTTACGCCTATCGCGCAAAGGTAGCCACAGTGTGCCAGGCTTGGGTTATCTGCAGTTAAGCCGAAATGCCCTAATGCCAAAGTGCTGCTACCCTGTCCTTCCGGTATAATTCGCCGTCAGACCACTTTGACTCTGGAGATTCCTTTTGCGTTCGCGTAGCTACTTATTCCTTATCATCGTTCTAGCCTTGGCAGGTCTTTCCTGGTGGCTTCATACCATCCGCCCAGTGAGTTATGGGTTGGACGTGAGTGGCGGTGTCCGCTTCACGTACCAGATGGATACCAGCAGGCTGACGCAAGAGCAAAGGACGGAGATTGGCAGGATACGAGAGAACCTCGTTAAGATCCTATTCGCTCGTTCGACGGGCAGCCTAGGCGTTGCTGAGCCGAACATCCAGACAAAAGGGACCGATCAGTTCATCGTTGAACTCCCTGGTTTAACCGATATCGACATGGCACGTGCGGTTATGAGCACGACCGCGCGTATCGAGATGTATCACGCCAAGAACGTAAGTACGCGTCAAGCGTTGAGCCGACCGTACACCGAAGGAAGTCGGTACGACGACAAAGGGGCTCCATACGTGTCCTTCACGAAGCGGTCGAATCCCGAGAAAGAGTTGAAGCCTGGCGACCCCGAGTACACCGAGATGATCAAGGGGTGGGGAGATCCCATCGTCTCCGGGGAAGATATTATCGATGCCAGACCCGAGATACAAGGTGGCAATAAGTTTGTGCCTTTGATGCGGTACTCCGATGCAGGCTCCCGCAAGATGGAGCAATGGAGCCGCCGGTTCACCGAGCGTGAAGAGAACGTCGCCATCGTGCTTGACGGAAAGGTACTGAGCATTGCCCCATTGCAGCGCGGAGCCATCCTACGCGATAACTCGATCATTACTGGCGACTTCAGCACCGAATACGTTCGGACGCTGACCGACTTGGTCAAGTCCGGTTCTTTGCCCGTCGATCTCAGTGAGATCCGTAGCGAGAAGGTTGACCCGACCATCGGTAAAGCCGCTCTCGATCAGATTTTGAAAGCCGGTGTTATCGCCTTCGCGATCATCGCTGTCTTTGTCGTCGTCTACTATGTTTTCCCTGGAATCGTCGCTCTAGTCGCCTTGCTGCTGTATGTCCTCTTTACGATGACGACGCTGCAGTTGATGTCGGCAACGTTCTCGCTTGCAGCCATCGCCGGTTTCATCCTGTCGATTGGTATGGCAGTGGACGCGAACATCCTTGTCTTCGAACGTGTTAAAGAAGAGCTTCGAGAAGGCAGGACGCTGCAATCCGCCATTGACATCGGCTTTAAACGCGCCCTCTCTGCCATTGTCGACTCAAACGCCTGTACGATCCTCACATCGTTGGTTCTTGTCATGCTCGGCTCTGGTCCGGTCAAGGGCTTCGCAACGACGTTGATCGTTGGTGTCGTCATTTCGCTCTTCACCGCAGTCGTGATTACGCGCTCCCTGCTACAGTTCCTTGTCGGTTCCGGCCTCGGCGCCAATCCGAAGTGGTATGGCTTGAATCGCCAGTGGTTCGGCGAAGGTTTAGAGCGAGACGCCTCCAAGCGAGCGCTGCCGATCATCTCAAAGCGGAATCTATTCTTCGTAATCTCCGTTCTGACAATCATTCCCGGCCTCATCTTTATGGGTATGGGCGGCCTCAAGCCGAACGTCGAGTTTACAGGCGGTCTGGAGGGTGGCTATAAGCTCACCGACTACCCCGACATCAAGAGTGAAGATGTTGCGAAGAGGCTTGATGACGCAGGTGTAAAGGGCGGGAACATCAAGTTTGCGTACTACACCGACGAGGTCACAAAGCAAGAGACGCGCATCATGTACCTCAACGTGCCCGTTTCTGGACCGTTGAAGGATCTTGAAACCCCCCAACAAAAGCGGGACAAGGTCACTGAGATCGCAGGCTTTAAGAATGACGATGTCGCCAGCTTCACCGAAGTTGGCCCCAGCGTTGCCGAAGAGACGAAACGAAGCGCCATTCTGGGTGTCATCTTTAGCGCATTGCTTATCATCGTTTACCTCGCCATTCGGTTTGGTGTGAGCATGGGTGGATTCAACGTCGGTCTGCGATTTAGCAGCTCCGCGATTGGCGCCCTCGTCCACGACATCATGGTCGTCATCGGTCTTGCCGCCGTGTTTGGCTCCATCTTTGGATGGGAAGTGAGCGCGTTGTTCATCACTGCGATGTTGACGGTCATCGGCTTCTCCACCCACGACACGATCGTCATCTTTGACCGAATTCGTGAGAACCTGCGTAAAGGAACGTCGGGTGAAAACCTTGAGGGCTTGATCGACCGTTCGATCACTCAGTCCATCGCCCGTTCGATCAATACGTCTTCGACCGTTATCGTCACGCTGATTATCTTGATCTGGTTCGGTTCGGCAACTCCCGAACTGCGCTTCTTCAACGTCATCATGCTCTGCGGCATCGTCTCAGGAACTTACTCTTCCATCTGGAACGCATCGCCGATCCTGTATGTGATCGACCGATGGATCATGAAGAGAAGTGGCGAGAAGGCGGGTCTGATGGCTATCGCAACCGAAGAGCGACAGAAGATGCGGATGCTTGCCCAACAGGCTAGCCACACAACAGTCGATGACTCTTCTGCAGGCTATGGACAGGTCAAGCGAAAACGGACAAGCGTAAGCCAGCAAGGCCGCCGCGATCTTGATGAGGACGAGTAAGGATCGGAGTGGAGTGTTAAGCGCTGAGTTTTCAGCGCTTAACACTCCGAGCTTAGTCTGAATATTCCAGTTCGCGCAGCACGCGCCGGTTCATACGCCACTCTGCAGCGTGGGCAACATGCAGGTCCAGGAACACCTTCTGCCCAAGCAGCTCTTCAATCTGCACGCGGGCCTGAGTGCCGATCTTCTTGATGAAGGCCCCACCCTTGCCAATCATGATGGCCCGTTGACTGGGTTTCTCCACAAGAATCGTGGCGCGGATGCTAAGTAGCTTTTCGGTCTCTTCCCAAGCATCGATCCGCACAGCGGTAGCGTGAGGAAGCTCTTGCTTCGTGGCGCTAACGACTTGCTCGCGAATCAGCTCTGACACCCAAAACCGCGTCGATTGATCCGTGAATTCATCAGACGGAAAGGTCGCTTCTCCCTCGGGCATTTGCTCAAGGATCATGGCAAGCAGTTTCTCAAGATTGTGCCCCTTGGTTGCCGTCGTAAGCATGTAAGCCTCTTCCGGCACCGCAAACATCTCTGTGTACACCGAGATGCGCTCCTCCACGTGTTCGGCATGGAGGACGTCCATCTTGTTCAGGACAAGAATGACAGCGGTGTCTCCACGGACATCTGGCGCGACCAGGTTTGCGATCCGACGATCCATATCGTCGGGCTTCTTTGAGGAATCCACGACGATCAAAATCAAATCGACGTCCGCAAGCGCCGACTGCGCTTGACGCACCATCGTCTTGCCAAGCTCCGTGTGAGGCTCGTGGATGCCTGGAGTATCGACGAAGGCGATCTGATAACCCTCACCCTGTGCGATGCCCAGGGCGCGCCTGCGGGTTGTTTGCGGGCGGTTGCTGACGATGCTTACCTTCTGCCCCACAAAGGCGTTCAGAAGCGTGCTCTTGCCAACGTTGGGCTTTCCGATGAGTGCTACATGGCCGGACTTCATACGTTAATCTCTCTTGCGGAACATCACGTTCATTTCGATGTCCGTTCCAGCCGCTTCACGGTTAGGCTCTGGCGAACCTGAAGAAGCCCCCGAGCTTCGGAAAGTGAAGGACGGCATTCCGGCTCCGCCTTCATTGTTGCCACCACGACCCCTCTGCCGCCGCTTGCGACGGTGACGCCCAACGCTGACTTCCGGCTCTTCGCCTTCCGCCTCCACCTGCTCCTGAGCATCGAAGAGGTTGCGTGGCAAGAACCAGTCTTCAGAAACCTCTTCAGGCAAACCACCCTCCATCCAATCGTTAAGCGCCATGACTTGCACGTCGAAAGTCATCAGATCGTGACGAAGTGTGTTTTCATCCTGTGTTGGGATGTCCTCCATGTGGAGAAGCTCTTCGGGAGGTGTCGCCAATAGCGCTTCCAATTCGCTCTTCACGCCGACAAGGAAGACATGGGTCGATCCATCGATGGCGTGGAACTTAATGCTTGTGGATTCCATCTGAACCCATTGATCGCGCAACAGGTTGTAAGCCGACCAATTGCTGGGCAGTGTAATCGTTCTCGGTCCTGTACCCGTGCAGTGCACAGTCAAGAACGGCGCTCGGACGTGGACGACGTCATCTTGGAAGTTCCAAACGTGCGCCCCTGCGAGTTGGCCCAATGACCTCACAAGCGCGGGCGTAACCACCGGCTCGCCCATAAACACGGATGTCCAGTGCAAGCTGCGGTCCGGCTCCTCGTTGAACTCACGAATGACAAAGCTCGGCAAGCCCGTCTGCGTGTATTCGCCGAGGATGGTTGCCTCTTCGGGAATGGCAAAATAGCTCGGGTGGAGCGGAACTCCTCCGATCATGCCCTGGTCGCCAAAAGCTTCGCAAAGCGGATGCCGACGGTTCAGCAGAGTCGTTCCCGTACGGCTTGAGAAGGGTTGCGGCTTAAGGGCAATGCCCGTAATCTCCCTTGCTCTTTCGAGAGCCTCGCGACCGGAATCAAATATCCCCGCGCCGTAAAGCCAGAACAGCACCTTGTTGTCCCGTTGAAGGCGGCTCTTGATGGATGCGCGCATCTCTGGGCGGATATCCCAAGCGTTCAAGAAGATATACAGCTTCGACTCGGGGAACTGCTCTCGGTGTGTAAGATCGCTCAGCAGATAAAAGCCAGCAGACAAGCCTGATCGCAGAACCGACTCGCGCACGTTCTGCACGAGCAGGGCAAACGAATCTTGATCGACAAGATAGGCAAGCGAGCGTTCGTCAATAAAGACGGCAACGTCCGGAGCCGTTAGATTTGCCCCCATGCGTGTGGTCAAAGCTGCTTCGGCCTGTTCGCCTCGCGTCCAGATCGCCGGAGTGTTCAGCCAACCATTGCCCCAAAGGTCCATCCAGCACACGCCAGAGGCGTGAGCCAGCGCCATGCCGATGCCTCGCCAGTGGACGCTCTCAAGCGCTTGAGGAGTCTTGATAACGGGGTTGAAGTCGTCGGGCTCTTTGTAGTTGCTGATGGAGGTTTTGTAATCCTCTTCACTCAAGTACATCTTGCCGTTGAGCGGGAAGCTGTCGATCGGGGTGGGAAAGGCGGCGCTTCCGCCCGCTTCGCGCGTTCGATAGCTCGGTGGCCCGGCGATAATGTCAACTTCTGGCGTTCGCAGGAGTTTGCCAAGCGAAAGGTGTCCGCTCGATGGGTGTGTCCACTCAAACGTATATCCATAGCTCACGCCAACCAGGAAATTGCCCTCGCTCGCCTCCTTGGCAGTGTAGGCAAGATCGGCAATGCGTTCAACCGTGACATCGCTCAGGAAGAGGTGATAGTCCACCCAGCGACGCTCCTTACGGTTGACGCGCATAAACTTCTCACCAAGTTCTTGCGCTTCCATAAAGGGCGGAATGTCGAGCGTTTTGAAGTCGGATGTACCGTCGAACCAAGCAGCGCGCAAGGCAATGATGTCGTTGCGATAGCGCGTAACAGCCCAGTCGCGGAACTTTTGAACAGCCGCCTTGGACGTGTCATAGCCCTCCTCGGCAGGATGGAACCACTCTCCGCGCTCCAGGTGAACACCCATGATGTGTCCGCTCTGAGGGAGCTCACGAACCGCACTGATAAACTCGGCAAGGCACTCGCGTGCAACTCCCCAGAATTCGTCGTCACAGACACTTGGCTCAGCGGTGCGCCCCGATTCATTCAGATACTTCGCATCGGGAAAAGCGTTCTGCCATCCCGCTGGTGCGATGAAAGCCATTCGGAAGATGACCTGTGCCTCAGGGTCCACTTCAACGGTCTTTGCGAGCAAATAAGCCGCAAGCGAAACATCACTCGCCACATTCGCGGGATCGACTTCAAATTCGATCAGATGCGAATGAAGGTGGATTCCGGCTTCGCCTGCTCTCTTAATCTGTTCGAGGACGTTGTTTGCACGTCGCTCGTCCGAAGCGCTGCCGAAGAACGACACTGGCGGATAGACCTTGTGATTGCGGACGATTGTCGGGATACCGTTTCGCAAAACGACTTGAGGAGCGTCTTTCGGTGTTGGGATAAGCGGTTTGACTGGCTTTGGCGGTGGCTCGGGAACCGTGACCTTTTGCGGTTCGGGTTCTTTCGCCGCTGCCTTATCTTGGCGTCCGCCTTGACGCCTGGAGGGCTCTCGTCGACCCTTCGGCGCTTCTGCCTGCCCGTCGCGAGGTCGGAAAGTAATCTCGGGCATCTCCTCGTCGTCGAGGAGCTCGACGGGTTCTGAGAACTCTTGAACAGCCGTCTCAACGGTCTCAAGCGCAGCCTCTTCACCCTCGCGGCCTCTCCCGCCTCCACGCCGTCGTCGGCGACGCCCACGACGCGCGCCCCCTTCTTCAGAATCGGTTTGTCCGGCCTCGGCTGGGCGAGACTTGGACCTTCTCTGCGGCTCACGCCACGAGAGCGTCCAGCCCTCTTCTTCAAATTCAGGAATGAGAGTGGGCTCAGCTTGCGGGATGTGTGCCTCTGCCTCATCTTTTGGCGCAGGCTTTTTGCCGCCTCGCTTCGAGCGTGTGGGCTCTTGAACAACGTCGGTCGTTGGCGCTGACTTCTTGCCCGAGCGGCGAGCCTGGATTACGGTCGCAGCTACCGTTGCTTCCGCTTCGATAGCAGGCTTGGCCGCTGCTTCCTTTTTGGCGGATGGCTTTGCCTTAGTCGATGTCTTAGCAGATGTTTTTGCCTTGGCTGGGGTTGGCTTCTTTACCGGCTCGGCCTTGGCAGGGGTTGCTTTCGCAGTAGGCTTTTTAGCCGGTGCCTTTGGCGCAGCTTTGGCTGTTGCCTTTGCTTTGCTTGCGGTCTTTGGCTTTGGCGTTGAAGCGTCCGTCTTAGACTTCGCAGCCGCAGTTGTTTTCTTGGCTGACGCTTTCCGTGTCTTGGTTGCTTCAGGGGACGATTGAGGCTTGGCCTCAGGCTGTTGAGATGAATCTTTCTTGCGTAACATGGCGTGGTGTCGCGGACTGCTCGATCCATACGAGCAAGTCTTCAGGTCGTCGAAAAACGTAGTCAGGGCTCATCGCGGCTAGCTTGTCATACGGGGTCGCTCCATAGGCGACGCCAATAGCGGTTATGCCAGCGGCTTGGGCGCATTGCAGATCAAAAATCGAATCGCCGATCATCAGAACCCTGTCCGTGCTCAACCCAAGCTTCTCGCAGGCCAACAGAGCGCTGTCGGCGGCGGGTTTGGGGTTCGGCACGTCTGAGGCGCAAACGGTAGCAGTGATGGCGTCTGCGGCGGGGAACCTCTCCATAAATTGGTCGAGTTCCACTGTTGTCTTGCTTGTGACCAGGCAGGTTCCATATCCGAGCCTGCTCAGCTCAGATAGGGCAGCGACTGCTGGCTCAAAAAGCGACTCTTTGGCCTTGTGTGCCTCAAACCTGCCAATCGCGAAGGCCAGCGCTTCTCGCTGAAACTCGGATGTGGGTTCCTCTTCGACATAGAGTCGAAGCTGCGCCGCAAGGGGGAGTCCGATGATCGATCTCAGTTCCTCATCTGCCGGACGTAACCCGGCGTAACGCTCGAACATATCGCCGAGTCCGGCGACGATCATCCCGAGCGAATCGACGAGTGTGCCATCTACATCAAAGAGGACACCGTCGTATCGGGAGAGCGAAACGGGAACTGTCACTACGCTTGCCAGTATGACAGATTGAACTGCAAGGAACCTATTTTTTGAGGCGATTGGCAGTAAGCCGATTTTGCTTGCGCACTCCTTTATCCAACAGGCGGGTCATGATCGCTCTGATACCACCCGTGGGGACTACTGACATTTTTCCTGTAGTTTTTACCGGCAACTTGCCGATCATCCTATTGAGCCCTCAATGGAGTTCAAAGTTATGAGTATTTCACCGATTCTAATGGCGATGGTAGACCCCACCGCCGCACAGGCCGAAACGTCTGTTGCGGGTGCGGGCTTTGCCACAGCTATCACATCGGTGCAGTCGAAGGCGCCGCCAGGCCCTGAGCCCCCACCGGGGATCAGCGCGAAGACGCTGCCGGGGGAAGTTGGAAAGACTGAGCCGATCGCTCCTTTCGAAGAACTGGACCTCCTGGCAACGATGAAGAACCTCACCGAAGGATTCTTCGACGGCGCACCGATCGATGCACCGATGCCAAGCATTAACCCCAAGGACGCCAACACGGCAACCTCGGCAGATGCCAACCCAAGCAACACTGACGTCAAGCTCTTCTTGAGCGCTGGTGCCATGGCGATGGCCATGTTCCCAACCACAACGATTCCAGACGAGAGTCTGAACATTGCGGTCGCGGAAGGGAACGGGCAATCCGTGGCGGCAATCATCGACACTGCCGAAAATGCGAACACGGCCGCTGGTTACACCTCCAAAGCGGAGATGATGTCGGCGACATCGAAGGCATACGCATCGACAGCCGACGCGAACACCGAGGCGTTGGGCGAAAAGTTTGTCGACCCAATTGAGCTGACTGACCTTGAGAAGAAGCTTTTGGAGCAGTCGAAGTCAACTCTCCCGCCCGATGCCAGTCTCAGCAAGGCTGAGTTCTATGCCGAGGGCAATCGGGTACGCAAAGGCGAACGCAAGCCCGCCGAGCCTGTGTCAGGGCCCATTCCCAAACCGGAGATCAATCCGAACAACAGAACGGATCTCAACTCGACTCAGCCGAAGGACAAAAGCAAAGTCGATTACGTTGAGCCGTTGCCAAAACCCGCTGAAGGTGTTCCAGGCAGCAGCAGAACGGATATCGGCGGTTCGCCAAAGGGCGTCAGCAAGAGCGACTACGTCGCACCCATGCCCAAGCCTTCCGAAGAGGTCAAGCCGCCCACCGGACCTGTTAGCAAGTCCGATTTCTACGGCGCTTCAAAAACCGACGAAACAGCAAAGAGCACCTTGCCCATTCAAGGCGCAATCGGTGTAGAGCAGGTCTCCAAGGTCGAGGCACAAGCCGCAGTTAGCAAACTGGACGCTTCGATGGATACCACCGCAACCTCCAAGGCAGAGGTTTACGGCAGTGCAAATGCGACGTCAAAGCACGACGCTGCCCAGGGTCAAAATGGTCAGGCCGGAGACAATCCCAACGCTTCGACCAAGCCAAATGATCCAAACGCAACGGTAAAGCCAGGTGACCCAAATTCAGAGTACAAGCGAGCTTCTGGAAACGCAAGCGAAGCTATCACGTCGAGTAAGGGAGTCTCACGAGCCGAGGCGTTTACGAAGATTGAGGATGTGCAGCCCGTCTCTAAGACGGACGCTTCCACAATCGCCGCGATGAACCCAACTTCGAGCGTTCAGCAAATTTCTAAGGCAGAAGCCGCAAAAGAAGTCAGAACGCTGGATCCGGTCACGACGAACCATGTCATCCGACAGGTAGCCGACCGTCTTGAGGCTCTTGCAGCAGCAAGGCCGAAAAACGGCGTGACGATCCATCTTGAGCCTTTCGATCTGGGCAAGATCACCATGACGATTAAGTCCAGCGGCCACGACGTGGATGCTCAAATCTCAGCAAGCAACGAAGCCGTTCGAGTTGCCCTTGAAAGCAACCGGCCGATGCTTCAGCAAGCTCTCGATCAGCGCGGGATTAACCTCGTCAATGTCGATGTCTCAGGACAGACACTGACTCAGGATATGCCCCAGCGACAACAGCACGGGCAAATGAATGCGCAATCGCAACCGGCGCCCACATGGGGAGCCCAGCAGTCAGGACTGAACACAACGACAATCACAGAAAATCGACACTACGTGGCCAAGGCCACCGGTGGCGTAAACCTGTGGATTTAGGAGAAAGCTATGGCAGACGGAATCAGTGCAACCGACATCAATCCGTACTACTACGTACCGAATAAAGCGAAGCCGAAATCGGAACTGGACATGGAGACCTTTCTGAGGCTCCTCACAGTCCAGCTTGCCAATCAGAACCCGCTTGAGCCTATGGGCGACCGCGACTTCTTTGCGCAGATGGCCCAGCTCGGTACGGTTCAGGGCATGGATAAATTGAACGATTCGATGGAAGTCGCACAAGCGAGCGGTATGATCGGCAAGGTCGTGACGGCGTTCCGCCCCATGACCGAAACCGGCGATGGATTCAACACGATTGTGGAAGGCCTTGTCAACAAGGTGTTCACTCGAAACGGAGACTATTACCTGCAGCTGATGCAAGCGAACGGTGGTCTCGTAGATGTTAGAGTCAATCAGGTGCAATCAGTCGCTAACTTTTAAAGGTTGAAAACACTTATGGATAACCGTATCCAAAACAATAAAATAGCGGACTTGCTGACAGGCCAGCAAGTCACCCGTGCTCCTCAGCCAACAGTCGAGCAAAGAGAAAAGCTTGGGGCAGATTTCCGAGCCGTCCTTCAAGATCGACTAAAGCTTAGTGGGCATGCAGAAACCCGACTTCAAAGCCGAAACATTCAGCTTGAAGGAGATCAATGGGAGCGTGTGATGCAAGGCGTCGAAAAGGCTGCTGTCAAGGGAGCTAAAGAGTCTCTCGTGATGGTAGATGACGTTGCCCTTGTCGTCAGCGTGAAGAATCGTACGGTTATTACTGCTGTCGATAAGCAGATGTTGAAGGACAATGTCTTCACAAATATCGATAGTGCAGTAATTGTATAAATCTCTATAAGGAACGGAAAAGAGTAAACCGATACATTATTGAGAGAGGATAACAGCAGCCACGAGCGCTCGAAACGCAAAAGGGCTGACAGGACAAATAGAGCGCGGGCAAGAAGAGCAGGACTGAAGAGAGATCTTCGGATGCACCGGGAAGACCAGAAGCGTTGACCCACCTGCCCGCAAACATCGGAGGAAACATAAACCATGTTGCAGGCTATGCTAGCTGGTGTTGCGAGTATCAAAGCTCAGCAAACCCGAATGAACGTCATCGGTAACAACCTGGCCAACGTCAATACGACGGCCTATAAGGGAAGCCGCGTCACTTTTAAAGACATGCTCGCGCAGACCATTCGAGGCTCTTCAGGCCCGACGGCAAGCGCAGGCGGTCTCAACCCCATCCAATACGGACTCGGTGTTTTGATCTCTGGTACAGATATCAGCAACGAGCAGGGATCGCTTAACGCCACGAACCGCCCGACAGACATGGCGATTCAGGGCAATGGATTCTTCCTGGTCGGCAACGGCGACGGAGTCTCCTACACTCGAGACGGGGCGTTCGACCTTGACGGTAACGGCGACCTTGTCCACCGTGCAACAGGCCAGAGGCTTTTGGGCTGGACTGCCGACTCCGCGACCGGCAATATCGACACCAACGCACCGATTGGCGCGAACTCGATTCTGAGAGTGCCGATTGGCGCACGAACGGCTGTCCAGGTCACAACGACCGCTCGATGGGCAGGAAATCTGGACGCTCAGGAAGTCGCGAGCCCCGGACCCCCAGCTTATCCCGATCCCGGCTACCGAGAGACTCTGATTCGTGTCTTCGACAGCTTGGGCACACAGCACGACATCACTCTGCGCCTGATCAAGACGGCCGCAAATACGTGGAACTATTCCATGGCCGGCAATAACGGCGAAACGATCACAGGCAGCGGCGATCTTGTTTTCAACCCGACGACTGGCGCTCTCGCGTCTGGTTCCCCAGCAGTCGTAACCATCACTCCGGCAGCAGGCGGTGCTCCCCCCTTCGATGTTTCGATGGACTTTGGTGGAGTTACTCAGCTGGCGTCGGAAACTCAGGTTCAGGCAGCTAGCCAGAACGGTTTCCCTCCCGGATCGCTGCAGTCGTTCTCGATCGGTCAGGACGGTGTCATTACCGGTCTGTACACGAACGGCCTTGCACGCCCCCTCGGGCAGCTCGGTATGGCGATCTTCCCGAACGCGAACGGTCTGGAGCGCATGGGCAACAACCTGTGGCGCAACAACGATAACTCGGGCGTTCCTGTCGTCGGCCCCCCGGTCAGCGGTGGCCGTGGCACAATCAGCTCGGGCTTCCTTGAGCAGTCGAACATCGACATTGGTAACGAGTTCACCGAACTCATCATCACTCAGCGCGGCTTCCAAGCCAACACTCGAGTTGTGACGACGGTCGATGAGATGTTGCAAGACTTAATCAATATGAAGCGGTAATGACCCTCCCCTAAAGGGGCGGAGATAATCCGCTAACCAAGAGTAATGCCCGGCGATCCCACCCCGCCGGGCTTCTCTGTGTCTGAATGTTGCTCCTGCCAATAGCGCATTTTGCCCAGCTGCACACCATGCCCAATGATAGAAGTAGAGTTACATTATAATTAATGAGTTATAATTCACCAAATCTAATCTTATTTCTATTAAGACATAGATTGATCATTAAACGATTTATTGGCAAATCGTTGGAAGGTGAACAATAATGCGAAATAAAACCTTGTTTCTATACAACGGCACTAAGGCAGATCAAAGCTGGAATATATATTCGGAAGGTGTCATTAATGAGACATGCACAGTGGGTCAAGTGCGAAAATCCTTTACAATCTCATTAAAGGGTGACGTCACCATACAGTTCGGCGTTGATGACGCCGTTTACCTCAAGGCAACCTATACCTACTCTACGGATAGCTGGACGAGCCACACCGACACACCGAACGAATTCTCGTTCATCGTCGCGCAGAGTTCTGTATCCGTGACCTGCAATTACCAGGCGTAATTTAGAGAGACTTTGATGCCTCAGGACGCGCGGGCTCGATCATTTTGCTGACCGAGGTACGCAGTCCTGAGGCTACATATGATGTGTTGAGCATCGTCTGGCGCCGTTGTACAATACTGGGAGTGTGAGTGTTGTCGGCTGTAGCCTCAGGACTGTGGATCGGGACAGGAGAGCGAATGAGGAGTGCGCACCCTGAGGCATCAAAATGCCTTAGCAATTGCTACTACATGTCCGGAGTGTTAAGGGAGGACTGCATACGTGAATGTAATGCCGCGACTTATACGGATGACGGCTGGGTGGAGGATACTGTTTGTAATTGTCGTCGCTATGGCTTGAATCAAAGAGCATAAATAATCATGAAGATCTACTTAGCTTCAATCACAATAGTTTCACTTGTCAGCGTGATGATAGCAATAGGATGCCGTTCTTCTGGTCAAGAGTACCGCTCCTTGTTCGCAGAGTACTCTGCACGATCTCGTAAGTTTTTCGAGCAAGCTGAGGATAGTCCGCCAGCTTCCGAGCTTGATGCATATCGGAAAAAGCTATCTGCAGAACCCGATCTTTCATTTTTGAACCAGCAACTAATTGATACAGGCGATGTGTTTGGTCAGTATGCTGCCCTATCGATATTAGCTCATTTAGAAGATAAGGATAGTTTAATCGAGAAATGCAAAGCGGTGTCACTGAAAAGTGACGTTACTTTTATTGAACTGTCTATAAGTATTCTTTGTCGGCCCAATAACGAACAAGACATAGAGTACGTGCTTTATATTATTGCATCAAATTCTCAGCCGAAGGCCATCATTGCAGGTATGAATGCAACTTCTTTGTACACAGATGATGGTTTAAGGAAACGAATCTCAGAGACATTAAATCAAAGGCTGAGTAGTCCTTCAGATAAATGGAGCGACGTAGAATTGGATTCGATCTTGAAACGAGCACGTTACTTGCGCTTGCGGGAGTAGGTAGTATATGACTCTAAGCGCTGAGAAATTAGATTAATATACGCCCTGTTTCATGATAGAGTAGGCAGTATCTCGCGTGTCGTTCCATCCGAACGTTTTTGATGCCTCAGTACGAGCCACCCCAATCGTAGTCCATCTCGACACGCAGTGCTGAGGCTTAGAATGATGTGTTGAGCATCGTCTGGAGCCGTTGTACAATACTGGGAGTGTGAGTCTGAGTGTTGTCGGCTGTAGCCTCAGGACTGTGGATCGGGACAGGAGAAGGATTGAGCTATGCGCATCCTGAGGCATCAAAAACTGTCAACATTCAGAATAACTGTCCAGTTGGCGAGTCGTCAGTTTCCGTAAGAAACAATGTTAGGCGTGTTTTCTCTTCTCATCTCCTTGGTTGCTCCCGGTCTCGTGACGGCTAACCAGGATGCGGAAAAGGACGGCTTCGCTGGCAGTTACTTCATTGATCGTGGGTACGCGACCGAGCACCTGAACATCGAAAGTGACGGGAGTTACAGATCATACGCTGTGAGCAGACATCCAGTACAAGGGCCTGTAGGGCAGTGGAAGTTCGAGAACGGATTTCTGCGGCTGCGCCCGAGCCAGTCTCAGGACCTAAAAGGGCTGCCTGACAGCCTCCTTGTCCCAATCGCCTGGGGTGAGCGCAGATATCTCGTCGATCGCAACCAGCTGGCGGCTTTTGCAGTTTGGGCTAAGACCGCAAACGATACCGCAGGAATCTACACCGGCAAGAGTCGCGAGGTGCGGCCTGATTTTGTGAAGCGCCTTCAAAACTACTACATCGGTGTACGGCAGGGCGATCCAGAACTCCCAAGCGCTTACATGGATTTCTACAAAAACGGTCCTGCCGTTGCGCGAGTAATACGACATCGAACCGACGACCGTTTTGAACTGGATAAGGGCTCTGAAGATCGTCTATTCGTGGGACTGGTCATGTTCGTAAAAGCCAGGGAAGCTAACCTTGAAATTGTTTCTGTAACAGAGCATGCTGCAGTTGCAGCCGTGAGATATTCCCGCAATCCACATCCGATACTGGTGGGCGACACCGCAACTTCAGGCGACGCAGCAAGCCGTCCATTTAGTACTGGAACACGGCAGTACGAATCGATCTACGATGTTCCCAAGCTATCTGCTGATTAGGTGCACCCACCATCTCAGTCACGTCCCATTGTGCCAAGGTAACATCCCCTTCATGCTCCGAGAGGTTCATTCCACCGACCGTGCGCCTGGTGCGATCGGTCCTTACAGTCAGGCCATCCGCGCTGAGGGCCGCTTTCTTTTCTGCAGCGGACAGATTCCGCTCACCCCATCGGGCGACCTTGTTGAAGGCAACGTCGAAGCGCAGACCGAGCAGGTGATGCAAAACATAAAAGGGATGCTGGAATCCGCTGGTCTCAGCTTCGCAAACATCGTCAAGACAACAATCTTCCTCAGCTCAATGGATCACTTTGCCGCTGTAAACAAGATTTACGGGGCGTATATGGGCGACATCCCGCCCGCCCGCTCAACCGTCGCCGTTGCCGGACTGCCGAAGAACGTGGACGTTGAGATTGAGGTGATTGCTGTTTACTGATCGTAGATTGTAGATTGTAGATTGGTGATTATAACAGGGTTAAAAGTGGATCAAGAGACCTTCAAGAACAGGACGAAAGCGCTTGGAGTGTCAGTGATTCGTCTAGTCCGCGAAGTGAAGCCATCCATTGAATCGTCGGTTATTTTGAGGCAGGTTATTCGCTCCTCGACTTCTGTCGGTGCAAACTATCGTGCGGCGTGCAGATCTCGCTCAGCCGCAGAAAAGATTGCGAAGCTCAGTATTGTGCTTGAAGAGGCAGATGAGACCATGTACTGGCTTGAGGTTGGAGCAGAAGTCGAGATATTCGAAACTATGGCTATAGATCACTTGTATCGCGAATGCAATGAAGTGGTCGCGATGACAGTTGCCAGTCTCAAGACGCTTAGGGCAAATCATCCCCAAAAGAATGTTGTACGAGAGGAGATTCGAGATTGGTCTGACGAGGACTAAGCTCTTGTAAGGACCGCAGGCCAATCTCCAATCTACAATCTACAATCATCAATCTCCAATCGTTATGAAACGCGTCGTTTCCATCAGCCTTGGTTCCTCCAAGGGCAATAAAGAGCACGAGGTCGAAATCCTCGGTGAGCAGTTTCGCATTGAGCGGATCGGCACCGATGGCGACATGGACAAGTTCTCCGCGATGTTCCGGGAGCTTGACGGCAAGGTGGATGCGATTGGCGTCGGCGGAGCCGATATCTACCTCGTCATCGGAGAGAAGCGCTATGCTTTTCGGCAGATTCAGAAGATCGCTCGGCAGTGCAAGCAAACCCCAGTTGTGGATGGAAGTGGACTCAAGCATACGCTGGAGCGCAAGACCATCTACGCGTTGAACGAAGAGGGAACTGTAAGGTTCAACGATGAGAAGGTGCTTCTCGTCTCAGCGGTGGACCGCTATGGAATGGCTCAGGCGCTTTCCGAACTGTGTCCGAACGTCGTCTACGGCGACCTTATGTTCGGAATCGGCCTCCCCTTGCGCGTGAGGCGCTACAGCACCGTCAAGCTCATAGGCGCTCTCTCGCTCCCCATCATCACGAAGCTCCCCTTCAAATGGTTCTATCCAACCGGCGAGAAGCAGGACAAGCGAACCCCAAAGTTCAAATGGGCGTTCGACGAAGCAACCGTCATCGCTGGAGATACCCACTTCGTCAAGCGCTATGCGCCCGACAAAATGTACGGAAAGACCATCATCACGCAAACGCTGCGCAAGCACACGATCGACTTTTTCCGTTCAGCGGGCGTCAGCCGGATTATCACAACCACTCCGGTCATGGGTGGCGAAACGTTTGCGACAAACGTCATGGAAGGTGTGGTGGTCGCGCTTCTTGGAAAACGTCCCGAACAATTGACCGAGAAGGACTATTTGGACACCCTAGCCAAATTGAATTGGCATCCCAACGTACTGAAGATACAGGAGACGGTGTAAGGTAGGATACGTCCTGCCTCGCTCGCAAAGGAAACGGCCTTGAATCGCTTTGCATTTATCATTCACCCCATGACCGCGAAGGACGCTGCGCGAAAGTATCCCATCGCGCGCATCGTGCCGGACTTCCTCGTCGAAAAATTTCTCAAGACCAAGAAGCCGATCATCATGAGCGAGATCAAGGGCATAACGTCGCTCACCGGTGAAAAAACCGAAGGCTGGTTCATCGCTTGTCCGCTCACCGCCAGACAGCTTAACGACAAGTCGCTGACCGACCTTGCCAATCAGAGGCTCTTAGAATGTGCCCAACTCGCTGCAGAGCTCGGTGCCCAGGTTGTGGGTCTGGGAGCTTTTACGGCTGTCGTTGGCGACGGCGGCATCACACTTTCAAAGCACTCGCCCATTCCCGTGACCACAGGCAACAGCTACACCGTCGCCACCGCGATTGAGGGCACGATGAAGGCAGCAGACCTGATCGGGATTATCCCATCCGAATCGACCCTTGCGGTAGTTGGAGCAACCGGTTCAATCGGGAAGACCGCAGCAATGCTCCTATCCCCACAGTTTGCCAGAACACTGCTCGTTGGGCGCGACCAGGGGCGAACCCAAGCCGTCGCAGACCAGATCCCCGGCTCAATCGCTACAACCGATCTCAACATGCTCCGAGAAGCCGATGTCGTGATAACCGTGACCTCGGCGGATGCAGAGATCATCGAGCCGAAGCATCTGAAAACGGGCTCGGTTGTGTGCGATGTCGCACGTCCGCGCGATGTTCAAGCCAAGGTTGTGAAAGAACGTCCCGACGTCTTGGTGATCGAGGGGGGAGTTGTGTCCGTGCCCGGTGATGTGGACTTTGGTATGGACTTCGGTTTTCCCGAGAAAACGGCCTATGCCTGTATGAGTGAGACGATGATGCTCGCGCTGGAAAATAGGATAGAGCACTACACCCTCGGCAAAGATGTAACGGTCAAGCAGGTCGAAGAGACCAGGGATTGGGCAGCAAAGCACGGCTTTGAGCTTGCAGGATTTCGGTCTTTTGAGCATGCGCTTGAGCAAACGGCGATAGATCGTGTACGCAAGGCGAGGCAGGATCAAAAGGAACGAAATCCAGCCGGTGGGACAACCGCAATACAAACTCCCTGAGAATGCGGCATTTACACCCCACTCGTCAGTCGTAGAGTGCGCATTGCCAGCCCCCCGATTCGGGAGTCCTGCTGAAGCTGGGCAAGAGCTTTCTGGCCAGACTCCGTCGATGACAGGGCTCGCAGAACCTGCATGATCTTGTAGCTCTCCTTCTTCGGGTCAATCTGGAGCGCCAGCTTTCGTAGAGCGGGCGTCAACGCCTCACGCCCATAAAGCAGATCGAGCGAGGGTACTGCCCCAAAACCAACCTTGTCGATTGCTGAGGAGAGCAAAGCATCTGCCTTCGGCCCAGAGAGCCGAGTCGCAAGGATCACGCGGTCCTGCGCTCGCAGCGTTGTCAGCTCAAGCGTCTTATCGCCGGATTCGGCAAGCGCGTTAATGATCCGGTCGCGCTCTGGCCCTTTGGCTTTAAGGAGTGCCTTGGCAAGCGGAGCAGTGGATTGAAGAGTGCCAATCTTTGCCAGCCCCCTTGCCGCCAGATAGCGCTCATCGTCGGTGAACTGAGAAAAGGTAAAGACACCTTCTAGGAAGGGTCGATTTTGCGGCACACCAATCCCAACAATGGCGGAAAGATACTGTATTCGCTCGGGAGGTTTAGAGACTTTGAAGGCGGCCTTAAGCGTGTCCAGACTTTCTGGTTTACGATACTCCCCCAGGAGCGAGGCAGATTCCAATCGAACGCTGGCTTCTTTTGACTTCACAAGCGGACGAACGTAGGGCTCGGCTTGTGCGCCAGCATCCAGCAGAAGGCGCTTTGCGCTGCCCTGCAACGCCTTGTCGGAAAGTGCCGCCGCCAACTCTGGCAAAATTGTTGGTGTTGCGTCCAAAAGGGCTTTGCGAATCGCAAACTTGGGTTGCGTCGCTCCGATATTGATAAGTGGGATCGCGTCCTTGGGGTTGGATTTGGCTTGCACCGTGAGCGTATGCGTCAGCTCTTTGTAAGCCGCGCTGTCATACGTGTCCAATAGCTTGCCGGTAAGAGCTATCGACTTTGCATCGGAGTATTTGGCAAGTCGCTTTGCCATCGCGACCTTTTCTTTGGTCGAGAGCCCCTTGTAAAAGAGTTCGACTCCGGGGCGGTCAGCCGACTCGACGAAGTATTTGCGCTGCGCCTCACTCGCCGGACCGGTGGCAAGTGCGATCTCCCGAGCTTCCCGGACGCGGTCGACGATAAGAAGCACTCCTGTTAGCGCCAATAGGGCTATCAAGGTTTTGACTGGGCCGGATATTTTTCGCTTTCTCTTCTTCGTCATCTCTTGCGAGCCTGACCCTCGGATTATTGCGGGTACATCAGGGTCATTCCACAGAATGCACTGCCGCCAAGGTGGGTGGGCAGATTTTGCGCATACATAGTATTTTTAGCGATGGTCACGCCTATCCATGACGGAATTCTCATGTTGAGTCTTCACGAATGGGGCGTCTACGATGATGACATTGTTAGGAGTGATCGGATATATGTGCTTTGCTTATGCCATCTACGTGTGGGCGGTCAAACTTGCGCCCAACGAACAGGAGATCGTCGGTGTGACCTCGCTTGAAAAAGAAAGAGCGCGAGAAGCCGAACTGATCGACCTCACGCGCTATATCGAATCACGATCTTCCGATGTCGAAGACGTCCGCCGAGCCGCTTAGAACGACACCTTCACGTTCTCACGCTCGACTGGGTTCTCAATCTCAAAGAGATCTTTCGGCTTGAATCCCATCATGCTTGCGAAGATGTTCGACGGGAATGCCTCAAGCTTCGTGTTGTAGGTCGTCACGATGTCGTTGTAGTACTGCCGTGCAAACGAAATCTTGTTCTCCGTACTCTTCAACTCCTCTTGAAGGGAAAGCATGTTCTGATTGGCCTTGAGATCAGGATAGGACTCAAACAGACCAAAAAGACCGGTCACGGCTTGGCTCACAGCCGTCTCAGCCCTTGCTTTCTCTTTCACACCCGTGGCCGATAAAGCTTGATTTCGAGCTTCGATGACCTTGGTCAGCGTCTCTTGCTCGTGCTTCATATAGCCCTTGACCGTCTCGACCAGATTCGGGATCAGGTCGTACCGGCGCTTTAGCTGGACATCAATCTGTCCCCAAGCATTCGACGTTTGTTGCCGGATCGAAACGAGGCCGTTGTAAGTCGCAATGATGAAAACCAACAGAACGACAAGTAAACCGATGAGTACCCAGATCAAATTCCTTTCTCCTTATTCATGCCTATCTTACGGGTACGTATGGATAGGGGTCAAGGTTTCGCGTCCCGTTTCAAGATCACGGGATCGGTTTCAAAACCGTTGGGGTCAATATACTTCACGGTCCCGTCAGGCTGGGGGATCAAAGCGATATCGATATATTTGTCTACCCCGCCCGGAAAGTATTCACGAAGCGTTTGGTTCATGATCCTCGTGACACGCAGGGTTGCCTGGTCGCTCCCAAAATAGACGGTTCCGCTCTTTTTCAAGCCTCCCTCAAACATATCGAACGTTCCGTCGGTGTTCACCTGGACCTTAATCATCGCGAGCGAGTTGATGATGAGTTGATCTTGCCCGGGCTTAGCCTCGATCTTTCGCATTCCTTCCCAAGTCCCAACATAGTCGAAGGTGACTCCACCGCCGCAACTTGCGAGGAGAATCGCGAGGAATCCGGCGACACAAACCATCGGAACAAGTACCCGGAGCCAAGTTCCCCGCAAGGATATAATCGAACCGATGCCTGCCATCTCCTCCGAAGTGTACTCCTCAATGGGTTTGAACGATTATGAGTACGGGCTGATCCTCGACCTTCTCAAGCGCGAGCCAAGCTACACCGAACTCGGAATGTTTGCCGTCATGTGGAGCGAACACTGTGGCTATAAGTACTCGCGCCCAGTGCTCGCCTACTTCAAGAAATACAAAGAGGCGATGGAAGGTTCCGGCCTGGAGAATGCCGGGGTCGTTGATATTGGAGACGGTCTTGGCATTACGATGAAGGTCGAATCCCACAACCACCCATCTGCGGTGGAGCCCTATCAAGGCGCGGCTACTGGAGTGGGCGGCATCATTCGAGACATTTTGACGATGGGCGCGCGTCCCATCGCCTCCCTGAACTCGCTAAGATTCGGCCCGATTCGAGATGGAGAAGGCGATCCAGAGGTGGTCAAACGCAACCGTTATCTTTTCGAGCACGTTGTCGCCGGAATCGCCGGTTATGGCAACTGCGTGGGCGTGCCAACGGTCGGCGGGGAAGTAGGATTCCACGCCCGCTACAACGGAAACCCACTCGTGAACGCGATGTGCGTAGGCCTGCTCGACCTCAGTAAAGTCACTACCGCCGCTGCATCGGGAGTCGGCAATCCCGTGATCTACCTAGGCTCGGCGACCGGCAAAGACGGCATCCACGGAGCCTCGTTTGCGAGTGAAGCTCTGGGTGAAGACAGCGACGCCAAGCGTCCAAACGTACAAATTGGAGACCCGTTCGCCGAAAAGCTCTTGATTGAGGCCACGCTTGAAGCCCTCGATACGGGCGCGGTCGTTGCAATTCAAGATATGGGCGCTGCGGGCCTCACATGCAGCACGGTAGAAATGTCGAGCCAAGGCAAAGTTGGGATGACCGTCGATCTCGACAAAGTCCCCATGCGTGAATCGGACATGAGCGGCTATGAACTGATGCTCAGCGAAAGTCAGGAGCGCATGCTATGTGTCGCTCAAAAGGGTCGCGAGCAGGAAGTCCTCGACGTTTTCCGCAAGTGGGGTGTGCATGCCGAGATCATTGGCGAGGTCACCAACGACGATCAAACGACGGTAACCCGACACAACGAAGTAGTCGCAAACCTTGATCCCACGCTCCTTACCGACCATTGCCCAACCTACAAGCCCGACGCCGAAGAGCCCGAATACTACGGCAAAGCCAAACAGTTCGATCCAGATTCGGTCAATCACCCAGAGCCGGTAACGGCGCTCAAAAAGCTTCTCGCAAGCCCAAATATCGCCAGCAAGGTTTGGGTGTATCGACAGTACGACCAACAGGTTCAAACTCAATCGGTGGTTCTTCCCGGAGCCGGTGATGCTGCCGTACTCGCGCCCAGAGGCACGAAGAAGGGAATCTCGGTGAAGCTCGACGGAAATGGTCGCTGGGTCTACTTCGATCCCTATGTAGGCGGCCAGCTTGCCGTCGCCGAAGCCGCCCGAAACGTGGCATGCACGGGAGCGATGCCAAAGGCCGTCACCGATGGTTTGAACTACGGCAATCCACAAAAACCCCATGTTTACTGGCAGTTCAGAGAATCGGTGCGGGGAATCGCCGATGCTGCCGAAGCGATGGACACGCCCGTCATCTCAGGCAACGTCAGCTTCTACAACGAAAGCGATCTTGGGGAAGTCCTGCCCACGCCTCTGATCGGAATGCTTGGCGTCATCGATGACGCAGAAAAGCGTGTCTCCATGGTTCCCAGCCGCACCGCCGGGGAAGTTGCCCTTATCTGGACGCGTCTAGATGAAGTTCGTCATGAAGGGCTCGGGGCTTCGGAGTATCTGGCAGAGTGCTGCGGTCTTGAAGACGGCTTGCCCGTGGCCCCAAACATGGCAGCGGAACGAAAACTGTGTGAATTCTTGGTAGATTCAGCGAACAAAGGCCTATTAGATTTCGCCCATGATTGCAGTGATGGCGGTTTTGGCGTGGCTCTTGCAGAGATAGCGATTGTAGGTAAGACCGGTGTATCGGTTGATGTCGCCAAGTCGTTTGCATTCGCTTATACTGGACGTATACAGAGCAAGCTGTTCGGAGAAGCTCCGGGCAGAGTTGTCGTCGGCGTTCAGGAGGCAAACCGACACGAGCTCGCCACTCTTGCTGAGGCTTACGGGCTTGGTTGCGATGTCATCGGAGCGTACGGCGCCGATCTAAAGCGCTATTCGATTCAAGATGGCGGTGACGCGGCTCTATCGTCGAACGTTGAAGAATTGGCAGAGATTTACTATGGCTCGATCGGTCGCGTAATGGCAGAAGCCTGATCGAGATTATTGTTGAAGGAAGCTTGCGATGAAACTGAGGAATGTTTGGATATTGTTGACCGTGGCGGCATCGTTCGCCATGGCGGCCTTGGGCACGGCTCAAGGAATGTCGGAGAAGGAGTTTCACGACTCAGTCGCGAAAGCGGTAGCCCTCTTTACAGAGAGTAACGACGTGCCCGGAGCCACGGCATCGTTCGAGGCGCTCTATAAGGAGAGACCGGAAGACGTTGACGTTCTGGCATGGCTCGGTTTTCTGTACGTGAAGGCTGAGAAGTACCAAGAGTCGGTGCCTCTGCTTGAAAAGGCAAACAGCAAGCGAGCGAACGATCCGGCAATTCTGAACAACCTCGGAAACGGTTACTTGGGCATCGGCAATCTGCAGAAGTCTTACGAGAGCTTCGCAAAGGTCGCAAGCCTGGACCCGAAAATGTTCGACGCTTGGTACAACCTTGCCGTCATCCACATGCGCCGAAAGGAGTATCCGAAGTCTATTGAAGCTGGCCTGAAGGCCGCCGATCTTCGACCGAGCGATCCGTTCACTCAAGTCAATCTTGGTGCCTGCTACGAAGCCCAAAAGCAATACGCCCAAGCTGCCAGTCGGTACGCACGAGCATCCGACCTTCGCCGCGAAAGCCGCCCCTTCGCCCGCAACGCAGGCTTTGCTTACGCCAACGCGGGAAGCACAAAGGAAGCGATTGTCTATTTGGAGCGGGCTTACGCGAGCGATTCGGATGACACCGAACTGATCGTGGCTCTGGGGAACGCCTATCTCAAAGCGGGCAGAAAGGCCGACGCAGGGCGACTCTATGAGCAGGCTGTCAAGCGCATGCCCGACAACAGCCGGCTTTGGTACAACGTTGCTTGTGTCCGTCGAGATTCTGGCGACACCGCAGGCGCTGTAGAAGCCTTCAAGAGATCGCTCGACATCGATCCGATGGACCTTCAAGCAATGCACAGCATCGGCTTGTTGCAGTACGAAATGGGCGATTATGAGGCCGCCAAGACATCCTTCTCGAAACTCAACGGTCTCAAACCCGGGAACCGAGAAGCAAAGCTAAACCTTGCTGCCGCCTGTGCCAAGACCAAGGATTACGAAACCGCCATCGAGATTTGGAAAGAGGTGGTTCGCGCGGAGCCAAACAACGTTCCTGTGCGCACTTGGCTTGCTCAATCACTGTGGGTGACCGGTGAAGAAGACAACGCTCTGTATCACTACCGCGAAGTCTTAAAGCAGGACCCCAAGAACAGCGCGGCCCACATGGGTATCGGAGTCGACCTGCTGCAGAGAGACAAGCTTGCAGAAGCTGAGAAGGAGCTACGACTGGCGGTACAGCTCGACCGCAGCAGCGCAGTAGCTTGGAATAACTTAAGCAGTGTCCTCGCCAGGCTCAACCGCGTACCCGAAGCGATCAAGGCGGCGGAGCAGGCCGTCAAGCTTGATCCGAATTTCAAGGAAGCACAAGAGCAATTACAGCGGCTCAGAGGCCTATAATCGCCGCAGTGCATATCAATTTCGTCGTCAACACACATCGGCCCGATGCGATTGAGGCTGCCCAAAAGGCGAAGACTTATTGTTTGTCTCATGGCATTAGCGTCGGCGCAGAACCCGACGTCGCCGACCTGATCGAAGTCCCTGAATATAAAGGGGCGGAGATTTCTCACGCCAGCTTTGTGGTTTGCTTCGGTGGGGATGGCACATTGATGCGCGCCGCACATTTGTGTTCAGAGCGCGGCACTCCGATCCTCGGCGTGTATTTCGGACGTTTTGGGTTCGTCACCCAGTGCAAGGGTGACGAGGTTGGAGCCGCCATTAGCGCAATGGCAGATGGCTCGCTGTCATGTGAAGAGCGGTTGATGCTCAAGGCCGACCTGCTCAGAAATGGCGATGTCGTGACGACCATTCATGCACTGAACGAAGTCGTGCTCCAACGGTCGGTAACGGCTCGAATGATGATCTTCGGCGTCATGATCGACGGCATTGATGTCACCAGCTATCCAGCCGACGGCGTCATCGTCTGCACGCCAACCGGTTCGACGGGCTATAACCTCTCCGCTGGTGGCCCGATCATGGACCCCAATCTCCAAGCCATCGCCCTCACTGCGCTCTCGCCCCACACGTTAAGCGCACGCCCACTTTTGCTCAGAGCAGACTCCGTCGTCATGCTCATGCTGCATGCCGAAGGGGACGCCGTACTGTCTGCCGATGGCCAGAGCCGTTTACATTTGCTCAGCGGCGACGAGGTGCGCATCACGCGCTCTGAGCGCGTGACGAGACTTGTCACGGTCGAAGCTCAAGACTTTTTGGTAAAACTCAGCGAGCGATTGTTCTGGGGACACAGCATCGCTAAAGAGAAGCAGCGATGAACGAAGACGCAGCCGAGATGTTTGAAGGTCCTGTCGTAGAGATTAAGGGCGTGACCGTTGAGTTTGATTCACCGGGGGGGATCATCCGGGCGATGGATGATGTGAGCTTGACGGTCGAGCAGGGCGAAACAGTTGCCGTCGTTGGCGAGTCGGGCTGCGGAAAGACAACGCTTGCCCGCGCCGTTCTTGGGTTGCAAAAAACAGTCGGCGGCGAGATCGTCGTCAAAGGGGAAGCCGTCACCGGAGTTACCAAAGGGATTGCCGAGCGAATAGGGATGGTCTGGCAAGACCCTTATGCCAGCCTTGATCCTCGATGGGAAGTTGGCAAGAGCGCAAACGAACCCGCCGCATTGACCAAGCGGAAAATCGACCTTGACCCCCTTTTCCGAGAGGTTGGACTCGATCCGTCAATGCGGTCGCGCTATCCGCATCAGCTTAGTGGAGGCCAGCGCCAGCGCGTTGCCATCGCTCGTGCAATCGCATTGCGCCCACCGCTGCTTATCTGCGATGAGCCTACGGCCGCGCTTGATCTCAGCATCCGTGCCCAAATCCTGAACTTGCTCAGGCAGATTCAAGGTCAGGTGAGGTGCTCGATTCTGTACATCTCGCACGACCTGATGACCGTTCGCTTCTTGGCAGATCGAATCGCGGTCATGTATCTCGGTCGCATCGTCGAAGAGGGGCCCACTGAAGAGGTGTTCACAAATCCAAGACATCCCTACACTAAGGCTTTGCTCGATTCTGCTCCAACGCTTGAGAAACTGCGGCAGCTCCCCGAAGCTTTGCCGGGCGAACTTCCCGACCCTCGGGAGAGGTTTGCGGGTTGTCGGTTCGCAGCCCGCTGCGTTCACGCTCAGGAGTCGTGCCTGGTCGATGATCCTGGGGTAACTGAGGAAGGCCAGCGCAAGTTTCGATGCCACTTTCCCATCGCGAACTAACGCTTAGCCAATTTTGAGTTAAAACTTCTTCGCGGCGAATGTGCCTTAATAGGAGTCTTAACAATCACAGTCCTTAATGAGTGCGACAGGAGGTCGCTATGTTAGGGTTCGTGAGTGCGGAAATGGATATTCCACATCACTTGCGGCAGGCGTTCGACGACTCTCTACGAGAGCTTGAACATGACCTGCTAGAGATGGGCAGCTTCGCAGAAGCAATGGTAGCCCAGGCCGTCGAATCTCTCGTTCGACTCGATCATGAACTCGCCATCGAGGTCATCGAGCGTGACGATGCGATCGACGAAAAAGATGTCGACATCGAGAGTCGATGTCTGCGTCTGCTTGCCCTCCAACAACCGATGGGGACCGATCTGCGCGTTATCGGCACGGCGATGAAGGTGATCGCGGATATCGAGCGCATCGGTGATCTTGCCGTCGATATTGCCAAATGTGGGCTCAAGATCGAAAAGGAACTCGGTTCGACGGAGTTCATCGACATTCGAAAGATGTCGAACGTGGCACGCTTAATGCTCGTCGATTCGCTACAGGCTTTTGTAAAGCATGACCTCGAACTTGTGCAGGAGATTTGCTCCCGAGACGATGAGGTGGACGAACTCTACCGCCAACTTCGTGAGCAGATTCACAACCACATGCGCACCCATCCCGACGAGGTGGTCAGCGCCAGCTGGATGCTTCTCGCCATCCATCATGTGGAAAGAATTGCCGACCACGCAACGAACATCGCCGAGCGTGTTCACTTCATGGTTACGGGTAAGCTAGAGCAGATCGCGAAATCCCACCAAACCGACCAGGCACAATAAGAAAGGGTCCCGGTCGCGGCGCATTTTGGGGAGGGCAATCGTCCGTTCTGATATGCAAGGCGATATTGTGGGTGCGCTGGGAGTCGGTTTGAGCCTGTTGGGGTCTCCTCAAGCAGCGCCCATTGCGTTGCCTTCCGCCGATCTCCTCAATCCAAAGGTGACGATAACCGAAGTACGTCCCGGTTCTGGGCGTTCCATTCAGCCTGGCGATCTCGTCACGATCCATTTTCAAGTGGAAACCGCCGAGGGTCGCGAACTAGCAAATACCCACAAACGCGGGCTCCCATATTCGATTGAGTTTCGCGTTGGCGACTCCTTCTGGGCCACGATGCTATCGGGAATGCGCGCAGGCGGAGAGCGAAGGCTCATGCTCCCTTCCGACGTTTACTTTGGTGAGAATGGCGTGCCCGGAGTAGTTCCTTCAGGCACAACTCTGATGGCCAAGATTCAGGTGATCTCGGCGGCTCCAGCGACCCGGCCTGAATCCCAGACCGTCGTCATCAAGAAGGGATGAAGGGGAACGCATCTTCGGTGCGGTGTGTTAGCCTTTACGCACGTGGCGCTTGGGGCGTATCGAACCTCAACGTCTAATGCTCAGACTCCATCTCCCAAGGTATCATCACCCCCATGCTGAATGAGCTGAAAGAGCTTTGGAAATACCGCGAGCTCTTGTTCAGCATGGTCGAGCGCGAGCTCAAAATCCGCTACAAGAACAGCGTGATCGGATTCTTCTGGTCGCTCCTGAACCCCCTCATCACGATCTTCGTGCTCTGGTTCGTCTCGCGAAACTTCATGGGGTTCAAGACCGACAACCTCAGCGCGTATCTCCTCGCCGGGTATCTGCCGTTCTTGTTCTTCCAGATGTCGGTGCTGGATTCGTCCCAATCAGTGATCGTTTCGCTGCAGCTCATCAAGAAGATCTACTTCCCGAGGGAGATCCTGCCGCTGGCGGCGGTGATCGGCAACTTCATCCACTTTCTGCTCGCGCTGGTCGTATTCTTCGGGTTCCTGCTGGCGGTGTGGATTTTCAACCCCGGACAGGTGCCGTTCCAGCTCACCACGCTCTATCTGCCGATCCTGCTGGTGGTCAACTTCGCCCTGGCGACGGGCGTGGCGTTTATCGTCAGCGCGCTCAACACGTTCTACGAGGACGTGAAGTACATCGTGAGCGTGCTGATGTACCTGATGTTCTTCCTGTGCCCGGTCATGTATTTCAGCGAGACGGTTTGGGAGGCCTCGCAGAACAGCACCAACCCTGGGCTGATGTACAACATCTACCATCTGAACCCGGTAGCCGCGCTTTCGACGGCTTATCGCAAGGTCCTCGTTGCGCCGCAGGACGTGGTGACGGGGCGTGGCGAAGCCGAGAAGATCATTCCGGCGCTGCCGCTGGATTGGGGGCAGATCGGCGTAGCCGCTGCAATATCGTTCGGACTGCTCGTTTATGGGTACTGGCTGTTTAACCGCATGAAGTGGAGGTTCGTGGAGCGCCCATGAGCCAGCCGACAATCCATATCCAAGACCTCAAGAAAGAGTTCTTGCTGAGCCACTCCGGAATCGGAAGCATCAAAACGATGCTGCTGTGGTGGAAGAAGCGGGAGCTGGAGCATCTGCAGGTGCTGAAGGGGATCGATATCGACGTGCATCCGGGCGAAGCCGTCGCAGTGGTGGGCCGCAACGGAGCGGGGAAGAGCACGCTTCTTTCCCTGCTGGCGAGGGTTTACAAGCCGACGTCGGGCTCCATCGAAGTGAAAGGCCGCATTGCGCCGTTGCTGGAGCTTGGCGCGGGGTTCCACCCAGACCTCAGCGGCATCGAGAACGTCTTCTTCAACGGCATCATCCTGGGCCTGACGCGCAAGCAGATCAAAGAGCGGCTTAACGAGATCATCGAGTTTTCTGAACTGCGCTCCCATATCGATTCGCCGGTGCGCACCTACTCTAGTGGGATGCTCGCAAGGCTTGGATTTTCGGTCGCCGTCCACGTCGATGCCGACATCCTACTGGTGGATGAGGTGCTGGCAGTGGGCGACCTGGACTTCGAGCGAAAGTGCTACCGCACGATCGATGAATTCCGAAACAATGGTGGTTCGATCCTTTTCGTGTCGCACAACATGGATTCGGTGCGCCGCGTTGCCGACCGGGTGATCTGGCTCAAGGATGGGCAGATCGAAGCTCAGGGCAAAGCCGACGAGATCATCCCTCGGTATGAGGCGGCGTTCGGCTTGAACGGGGATCCGGCGGACCCAGCTTAGGTGCGGCTAAGACCTTCCAAAACAGCTTGGCTCTTTCGATCCACTCCGGGTTTTTGTTGAGGCTGAGAACGGCAATCAGCGTCCAGACCAGTCCGCGCAGGAACGCGCCCCAGCGGTTCAGCCACCAGCACATGAATGCAGCGGTCTTCCCGTGATGAATCTCAAAATACAGCTCCTTGCCCCGGTTGTAGAAGGCGACCGCCCGCCAGCGGGAGGCATCGCTGCTGGAGCCTAGATCGTGGGTTACTTGAGCCGACGGCACGTAAAGAATCTTCCCTTGCTTGCGCAAGCGCTTGCAGAGTTCGGTGTCTTCGCAGTAGAGGAAGAACCGCTCGTCGAAGAACTCGAATCCCTTGCGCATCATCATGCAGGCACCCATCACCTGCTCGACCTCCGCAGTCCCGTTGTGCTTGCGTGAGTTCCAGTAGGGCGAAAAGAGTCGGGAGTTGGGGAAGAGCTTTTCCAGGTAGGACTGCTCGCAGAAAACCGCCCACAGCGTCAGTTCGTTGCAGCTGGATTCTTGGAGGGTGCGGTCAGGATTAAGGAGTCTGGCTCCAGCGGCGACGACTGGATTTGCGCCCGGTGAAGGGTCATTGGGTGGAGGGTCACTGTCCACAGTGACCTCAGCTTGAGAATGCGCAGAGTGTTGCCCGGTCATCGAGGACGATGACCCTCCAGCCTTTTCTTGTGTATGGAGCGGATCAAAGACTTCCACTGTTGGAATTGCGTCCCGTGGAGGGTCACTGTCCTCAGTGACCTCAGCTTGAGAATGCGCAGAGTGTTGCTTGGTCATCGAGGACGATAACCCTCCAGCCTTTTCTTGTGTATGAAGCGGATCAAAGACTTCCACAAGCCTTTGTATTGCGCCGCTGTCAACATAAGCATCACTGTTCAAAAGGAGAACGAGATCGCGAGTGGCCGCCCGAATCCCTATGTTGTTCGCCGTGCCGAACCCTACATTCGTAGCATTCCGAATAAGCCGTACTTCAGGGAAATCCTCGCTGACGACACCAGCCGACCCGTCGTTAGAGTTGTTATCGACGACGATGATTTCGTATCCAACCCCTGTGCTCTGCTGATCTTCTTGCAGGTGATAAAGGCATTGCCGAAGCTTGTCACGGGTGTTGTAGCTGACGATTACCACCGACACTGGCAACGGGTCAAGCTCCTCCGCCGGGATGTGCTTTGCGATGGGTATGGGCGCGGGATGCGCAGACGGTAAGGGTGTCGCCATGCTACAATATCGCCTTACTATGGCACACGAAGTGTTGCTGACCCCAGCCGGTTACGACAAGATCAAAAAGGAGCTCGATGAGCTTAAGACAGTCGTACGTCCGAACATCGCCGACGCGATCCGCGAAGCGAAGTCGCACGGAGACCTGCGCGAAAATGCCGCGTACCACGAGGCCAAGCTGAACCAGCAGCGCAACGACGGACGCATTGCCGATCTGGAAAAAGTACTTCAAATTGCCAAGATTGTCGAGCGTCCCGAGGGTGCGGGCGATATGGCTCATCTGGGATCACAAGTCACGCTGCTCGATTTGGAGTTTGGCGATGAGCTTACGATCACGCTTGTGGGCAATTTCGAGGCTGACCCTGCCAACGATATGATCTCAATTGCAAGCCCGCTTGGCGAAGCGATTCTCGGGAAGTCCGAAGGCGACGAAGTGTCGTACACCGCGCCTGCCGGTGAAGTTCGCTACAGGATCAAAAGTGTCTCGCACGACCCGGCTTAAAACCAGCCGATGCGTAGTAGACTGTGATTGATGCGGTTTGCACTCCTTGCAACGATAACGGCGACGTCTGCATGCCTTTTGATCGGCTGCGGCAATGCGGGCAAAGCCGCTCCCACGACGGACGAACTCACCTATCGCATTGTTTACGACGGCCCCACACGCCCACCCGATCTTGACGGCAAGTCGGCGCTCTTCATGCGCGCTGGCGAGAAAAACGTCACCGTGGGGATTGGAGCCGAACTGTTGAGAGAGATGTTCCCAAAGCCAGAGAAGGCGACCGAGATTCGGCAACTCCCCCCTGGCTTTACGGAGGACTACCTGTCGAGGGGTTGGGAAACCGAAGACGAATCGGTAGGCTGGGTGAGCTACAGCGGACAAGCCGTCCTGGTGATGCAAACGCTTCGTCGCCTTGAGGACGGCGATCTTCAACGCGACTATGTTCAGCAATACACCCGCTTGTTCAGTGGAATTGAACCGACGGTTATCCAAGGCGCCACGGCCAGCTTTTGGTTTTGGCAGAACGGCCCGCACAGGTTCATGATCTGTGGCACCAAAAGCCGGAAGGGTGGCATCGACATCACGCTTGCTCTCGGCGACGTTTCGATCATGGATGCTCTGCGGATGATGCCTTCTAAGGCCGAGTTTGACAAGGGTCGTGCCGATACAGCTTGGGCTGAGGATGCGGCAAAGGCCGCCAAGAACAAGCAAGCTTCAAAGTAGGCAGAAAACTCTTTCGCTGCAAAAAGCGTCTCTCTGAATAGCTTTGCATTCCGCAGAGTAAATCTTTAAAAAACCAGGAGGTGGCGCAGCTACATGTCAAGTAAACCTAAACACCGAGGTGACGCTGGGTTTTAGCTCCCGCGTCCGAGGGTGGAAACGGGTTTTGTCATGAACCCAGTCTCCTCGGGAAGTCAAAAGAACGCGCTTGAGACGGCTCAAGCGCGGTTTGCACTATCCAAGGAGCTGATAGCCGATCGCTGATCGCTGATCGCTGATCGCCGATAGCAGGCCTTACAACCCTTACCCATTACAACCCTTACAAGTCCCCCGCATCCATCACTCCGTCGTTGCAAGTCCCTTTAAGACTTCCTCTTGGAAAGTGCCAGCATCCTTGAGCGTCACGTCATCACGAACCTCTTGGCTTGCTTGAACGAGTATATCGGCAATCTCCTGGGCCTTGAAAAGTGCGGCACGAGCGCTATCCTTCGTCTCTCCCGGAAATCGCCCTTGAAGGATATTTGGCAGGGTGTTGCCGATATATCTTCGGAATCCCTCCATCGCAGGACTGAGGTATTCGATCTGTTTCCTGGGGTCGGACTCCGTCTTGGCGAGGTAGAGCCTTGCCTCGAAGGTTTCGGTGGGGATGTCCTCGGGAATCGCGCGAACCGTGTAGTAAGTGCTCTTTTCCACGTCAACCAATCGCTGAGCTGCAATCTTGGCCTCACGCGGATTCCCCATCATGAGGTGTACGTCGATGAGCTGCTTGAGTGCCAACATGTTGTTCGGGTCGACCCGTAGGGCCTGTTCGAGGCTGGAGACCGCCCCTGCCGGGGTTCCTGCCTCAGCCTGCGCTCGGGCGAGAGCGCGGTAGTACTTGGGCCAAGGCGAAAGGTCGGCGGCGGCTTGGAACGCCTCAACCCGATCTTTGACATTCCGGCTTACGAACCCCTTCAAATACCAAGTCTCGCCGTCCGCACTCGCAGATTGCTCAAGCCCCTCCACGCCCTTCAGCGCAGCTTCATACTTTTGCTCGGCGATGGCTCCCCGCACACCCGCCTGCAAGGCCTCCTGATAGCCAAACCACAGCAACGCCAAGGGCACGACTGTCGCCGTAAGGATGCCCATGATCCGTGGGCCTTTGGGAATCGCCTCTGGAGTGACGCCATCGGCGCAAAGCTGCAAGCCAACACCCAACAGGACAAAGAAGGCCAGCCCGCTGCCGTAGTAGCTGAGATCGCTGTCGATCAAGCTGTGGACGCCTGAAGCAAGCACTGCGGCGACAACTCCCGCTCGCAGAATGTTCTGCTCGGGCGGGAGCTTGCGCGCTCCTCGAAACATATCCCTAAACCAAAGCGCCCCAAGCGCCAAGAACGCCGCAAGCGCAAGCACCCCAAATTCGACTCCGATCTGAAGAAACGATTGGTGGGCCACAGGCGTCGCCGTCGTGAGGCCGGGCTTGGTCGAGACAAACTGATAAGAGCCACCCCCCGTGCCAAGCGGATTCTGCTTCATCAGCTCAATGGAGCCCTTCCATAACTGCTTGCGAAATCCAGAGGATTGCCCCGATTGCGCGCCCGCCGCACTCACCCTGCCCAGCATCGATCCACCCTGACTGTCGGCAGGTCGGGAGGCAGTCATCTGCAAAAGGCTCGTAAACGCCACGACCACCACAAGCACGACGGCAATCGGAGCAAACCGCTTCAGTCGCGGTGGGTGGGTCCAAGTCCAGCCGAGAGTTAGCGCTGCAAATCCAACGATTCCGACCCCCATCGCAAGCAGTCCACCCTTCGATTGCGTGAGCAGGATCGCGACGCCGATGAACGTAGCTGCAATGCCCGCAAGGAGCGATTGGACGCGCTTTAAGGCCGATAAGAGTCCAAGGGCGGAGAAGAAGCCCAGCAGGAGCATTCCGGCAAGCGCGTTGGGATTCATCCAGCTTGCAAAGATTCGCCAGTTGGGGTCTATCGCGCGCATACCCGCATACTCAAGGACACCCTGAAGCGACACGATCGTACAGCCCACGGTCAGAGCCCCGAGGATTCCGATGGCGCCCTGTTGTCTTCCTGCTAAGGCTGCTGCTGCCCCCATCGCGATCACGTAGGTCATCCACTGCAGGCTCGTGTACATCGCAGGCCAGCGGTAGCTCGAAAACATCATCGAAATGAGAATGGCCGCGACAAAAAACACACAAACAAACAGAGTTTGCTGAAACGGGACCTGAATAACACGCCTTGTCGAAAGGGCATAAACCAATGCCCCGCAAGCGAGCAACGCCACAAGCCCGGAACAGAACAACGCCGGGTTGCCTGCAAGCAGATTCTGCCAGAGTGAGTCGGGCGAGAGTTGGGTTGCATCGGTGGGGAAGTTGCCGCCGATCACCGCCGCAAGCAGAATTGCGATTCCAAGCATGACCTGTCCTGCAATTGGCTTGCTCATCGCGCCATCCTCCGTTTCAGTTCATCGGTCCAGTTCTTGATGATGAACATGGACGCGCGCAACCCGAGCCCCCCAGCGGCAAAAAGCCATAACATGGGGCGGAGCAGGATGAACTTGGTGGGCAGCATGTTCTTTCTGTAAAAGTACAGCATCGACCGATGGAATCGCCGAATCATGCGGTTCGCGGCCTTGTCGGTGCTCCTGCCGATAGCGTGTGTGCAGACAGCTTGGGGCAGATAAACGACCTCGAATCCCGCTTCCCATGCCCGCCAAGCCCAATCCACATCTTCACAATACATGAAGAAAGCCGGGTCCATAAAGCCGACCTTCTCCATCAAACTCTCCGTTGCCAGCATCGCCGCGCCGGAAACCCAGTCCACGGTTCGCGATTTGTCGTGATCCCAATCCGCCATCAAATACTCGCGAGTAAAGCGGTTGTTCGGGAAGAGACGCCCCACGATCGTATTGCGAAAGAGGGCTGCAACAGGGTTAGGGAAGGTGCGGCAGCTGAGCTGTAGCGATCCATCAGGATTAAGAATCTTTGGCCCAATAATGCCTGCTTTCGGATTCGAATTCGCGTAGTCGAGCAGCGTCTTCAAGCAGCCAGGATGGACCGTTGCATCTGAGTTGAGAAGGAAAGCGTGGCGGCCTTTACGCTCCGACATCGCAAAGTTGTGCCCTCCCGTAAAGCCCAGGTTCTCCTTGATCTCGTACAGGCGTACCCAGGGAAACTCCGATTTCACCATCTCAGGAGAGCCGTCATGCGAAGCGTTGTCAACGACGATGACCTCAAACGAGCATTCGTCGCGCACATCGGCAAGGCTCTGCAGGCAAGCGCGAAGATCGTCCTGGGTGTTCCAAGAACAAATCGTAACGCTAAGGTCGAAATCCGGCATGATATCCCTTGGCCCGCAACAGCGCTCCAATATACAGCACAAGCGCCAACAAAGGGAAGAACACAGCGTTCCACGGCCTGCGATAGTGCTTCACAAGATAACGATGAAGGCTCTTGTGCGATTCCCAGATCATGCTTTTCTTGACTTGGCGTGTGCTTGCTCCTCCCAAGTGCAAGATTCGGACCTTGGGCGAGTAGAGCGTTGGGAACCCCGCTTCTTTGAGTCGATAAAGCAGATCAACCTCGTTAAAAAAGATAGGGAAACGCTCATCGAAAGGTTGTTTTGGATCGCCAACAGCCTGAAGCGCCTCGCGTCGAAACATCAAAAACGTGCCCATAGGTTGCGGGGCATCTTGCTCAGATTCGTAGTCGAAAGCGGGGAGTCGGTAGGAGCCAAACCGTGAGTGCGGCATTCGACGTGCAAGGCCAGTGACATCTCCCATTATTCCGGCGAGTGTGGGGAATCCGCGTACCGATTGTTGGGTGCTCCCATCTCGGTCGATAAGTTTAGCGCCTAAACAACCATAGCCAGGATACTGATGCAGCAGGTCTATCGCGGTTTGTAAAGCATCATCCAACACCTCAGTATCGGGGTTAAGTGTAAGCAGAAAGTCCCCTTTTGCCCGTAAAAATGCAGAGTTGTTTCCTTTGGCATAACCGAGATTAGAATTCTCGCCAACTAATAGGACTTGGGGGAACTCAGCGCGAACCATTTCAGCGCTGCCGTCCGAACTTGCGTTGTCCACGACGATGACTTCGAGCGGCTCGCGGGGTGGGTTTGCGTAGACTGAAGCCAGGCAAGTGCGGAGAAGGTCTCTCGTGTTCCAATTCACGATGAGAACGCTCAGCATAGGTGGGCCGAGAGTACCCCAAAGGAATCTGCGCAAATGCGCGCAACATAAGCTAGCTGCTGAATCGTATATAGGTTGTCAGCGTCCTTTCAGAAGGGCATATGTGGACAATTTCGAGTTCACGGCGGTTGACTGAGGGTAGCCTCGGAAGGTAGTATTTAGCCTGTCCAGAGGGCACGAAAGGGCAGAGTTGCGACTCTGCGAGGGGGATGGAGGAAGGATGCGGAAAACAGTTTTTACGATAATCGGCGCGTTAGCGATTATCTCAAGTTCATTTGCGGGAACCTATAAGGTTAAGAGCGGCGACACGTTCATCGAAATCGCACACCGACTCGGAATCGATTCGAACGTACTCAAAGCCGCCAACCCAAAAATTGACACTCATAAACTTAAAATTGGCCAAATCCTTAACGTCCCCTCCAAAACAAGCTCGAAATCCACTTCAAAATCGACTTCCAAGTCAGCTCCAGCCAAGAACGTCTCTTATTCTGACGGCAGCTACACGGTCGTCAAGAACGACAACGATTGGATTATCGCCCGCAAACTTGGCATCACAGTATCGCAGCTACACTCGGCAAATCCCAAAGTGGATTGGCGAAAGCTTCAGATAGGACAGAAGATCAACAAACCCGGCACGGCAAAGGCACAAACAGCCTCTGCGCCAGTGAAAAGCCGATACGCCCAGATTACAAAGGATTCAGTAATCGTTCGAACAGGCGCATCCACCAGCAGACCGAAAATCACGACGGTCAGCGCCGGTACCAAGGCTACAATTCTCGACCACCTGAACGGCTGGTACAAGTTGAAGTTCCCACACGGGACGGTAGGTTGGGTCCGCGGCGATATGATGAAGTCGATTTCGGCTACTCAAGTCGCCAGTTCGACCAAGAAGATGTTGTCGAAGCCAAGGGTAGTTGCTCAGAGTTCTGGCAAGGCTGGCGGCGCCTACGCATCCGCAAGCCCGCTCATCAAAACCGCGACCTCAATGCTCGGAACCCGCTACCGATACGGAGCCATGAGCCGTTCTGCAACGGACTGTTCGGGCTTTACAACTCAGGTCTTTGCAAAGCACGGGATAAAGATTCCCAGGACAAGCCGAGAGCAATCAAAAATCGGAACGGCTGTGAGCAAAAGCGCGCTCAAAGCCGGTGATCTGGTTTTCTTCCACACTGGACGCTCGTCGCGAATCAACCACGTCGGCATCTACATGGGCGGCGGAAAGTTCATTCACTCGAGCAGCGGAAAGGGCAGCGTTCGGATCGATTCGATCAACGATGGTTACTACAGCCGCAAGTATGTGACGGCACGACGCGTGTCGGGTGCTTCAAAGATCACAACCAAGGCGGTTGAGGAGATCACCACTTCCGACAAGGACATGGAGCCGACACAGCCAGCGGACGCTCCCGCAACGGAGCCCGCTATTAAGAATCCGACCGCGCCGACAGGCGGCGTGGATGATATCGGAAAGTAGGGTTTTAGCCCGAGACTGAAGGAACACAAGACCCTTGGGACTTGTGTTCTTTTGTTTTGATCGGGCACACTATACAACCCGCAAGGGAGGGCAACGCAGCGTCGTTGCCAAGATAGAGATACGCTTCTGGCCCGGTCGTCTAGCGGTTAGGATGCCGCCCTTTCACGGCGGAGATCGCGGGTTCGAGTCCCGTCCGGGCTACCATTCTTTTTGTAGCTATCAGCTATCAGCTATCAGCTATCAACGATTTGCAATCAGCGGTCAGTAATCAGCGATCTGCAATCTGCAATCTGCAATCTCCAATCTACAATCTACCGACCACTTGCCGACTACTTGCCGACTACTTGCCGACTACCTGCCAACGCTTTCAAAAGGCCCTTCCCCCCGACCCAATCTCCGGCACGTACAAACTCCAATCGACACTTGGCATTGTATCGCGCAAGCGCAAAGTGAGCGCTTCCATCCCTGGCTGTTCAGTTGCAAAGTGGCCCGATGAGAGGATGGCGATACCGGATTCAGCAGCATCCAGGGCAACATTCTGTTTGACCTCTCCCGTCACAAACACGTCTGCACCGGCGGACTTTGCGTTCTTCCATTCCCCATCCGCCGCCCCACCAACAACCGCAACGCTCCGCACGGTTTTCTTGGGGGCGCCCCATGCCAATGTCTTGGTGCCCAGCTGCACATCCACCAAAGCACAGAACTCAGCTAGTGGCATCCCGGCAGGAAGCTCGCCGATCCTTCCTGCGGGCTGCTCCGGCAGCGGCTCAATGGGATACAGATCAAAGGCGGGCTCATCGTAGGGGTGGTTCTCCTTAAGTGCGTTTATCACACCAACTTTATGCTCGGCCCGCAAAACCATCTCAACCCGCACCTCTTCAACGGTCTCCGTATTGCCGACCGACCCGATTGTCGGCGCAGAGCCCTCTTGGGGACGGAAAGTCCCCTCACCTGCCGATAGGAACGCACAACGCTCATAGAGGCCAATAGAACCTGCCCCCGCCATCGAAAGCGCGTCTATGAGCCTCTCAGCGTGCTCTTTAGGGACAAAGGTGACGAGTTTGAGCTGCTTCACGTCCGACGCCGATCCAAATGCGCGAACATCCTTCAAGCCCAGTCTTGACGCCAAGGCATCGTTGACTCCCCCGACCGCACTGTCCCAATTGGTATGGCATGCAATAAAGGCTCGCTTGCTAGTCAGCAATCGCAGAGCAATCTGCCCCGAGCGGCTGTTTGACGTCACGGTCGTTAGGGGTTCCCAAATCAACGGGTGGTGGCAGATCGCCAACTCCGAACCGTTGGAATCCATAAAGTCGCAAAGACCCTCCGACCAATCCAGCGACACCGACGCTTTGCGGACTGTCCAAGAGGGATCGCCTAACTGAAGCCCAACCTTATCAAACGGGAAGGCAAAGCGCTGGGGTGCGATGGTTTCGAGGGCTTTCAGGACGTCGCCAACCGTGGACATGCCCAATTCTAAACGAAAAACGCGACCGAAGTCATTCGACTTCGCCGCGCATTCGTTTTATATATGAACGATCCGGCCCCTTAAGAGGCGGTCTGGCTAAGCGGGAATAATTGCATTTCTCGATCGATACATTCTGGTCCGAACTCTCGAACACAGTACTCAGCCAGCTTCTTTAGCGCCGCTTCAGAAGTTTTGTCAAACCCGTTAGGGCTCGTCAGACACATCGTCAAGAGGGCCAAAGCTTCCTCCTCGGTAAGGTCCAGACCAGCCTGCTTTAGGCTAGTGGTCATAGCACCTCCTGGATTCGCTACGGGATACTTGACGATGTGCGACATACTTTTGTTCCTACCGATCCGGCAAATTCACGTTAAGGGTTGAGAAACCTGGCAATTGCCGTCCCATCCCTAGGAGAGAAGACCCGAAAGTCCTCTGTCGCGAGCCCGTTGGCTTTGCTCTCAGCGCCCACTCACGCTGCACTAACTCGCTACGAATAATAGATCGGACCGTGAGGGCGCTTACCTCACCCGGTATAATTGCGCTCGTGCCGACCGGCGAGTATCTCCAATATGGCGGGCAAGCCATCATCGAGGGCGTGATGATGCGTTCTCCGCATCATTATTCAGTTGCAGTGAGGGCTCCAAACAAGGAAATCATCATCCACTGCGAGCCGCTTGAGAAGACTTGGATCGGTCGTCAAAAATGGTTGAAACTGCCATTCTTACGAGGGACTCTTGGCATCCTCGACGCGATGGCGCTAGGCTATCGGGCCCTGCGCTTCGCCGGAAACATCCAGATCGACCCCAAGTACGCCGCGCCAGAAGAAGGCAAGAGCGACGAATCCGCAGAAGCGTCAGCGACGCCGGAGCCGTCAACCGAGGCCGAAACCACCGATGATGTCGTGGATGACAGTGGCGAGCCAGGATCTGCAAAAAAAGACAGCTTGACAAGCATTGCAGTCGGCGGGGCGATGATCGGCGGTTTGGCGATTGGACTTTTTCTCTTTAACTATCTGCCAAACTTCCTCGCCATCCAACTCAAGAGCGCAAACATCAACCACCCGATCGCCATTAACTTCGCGACGGAAGTGATCAAAGTCATCTTCTTCCTCGGCTACCTCTATCTCATCAGCCTCATGGGTGAGATTAAGCGCCTGTTCCAATATCACGGCGCCGAGCACAAAGCCATCAATGTTCTGGAGGCGGATCAAGACCTCACGATAGAGAATTGCCAAGCCCAAACAAGGCTTCACCCTCGCTGCGGAACGAGCTTCGCAATCATCGTTCTCATCGTTGGGATGATCCTCTTCACCTTTATGCCCAAGCCGGAGATCGAAGGCTCTCGAATCCTTACCTCTATCGCTCGGTTTCTCGTCGAAATCCCCCTTTTGCCGATTATCGCTGGCATCAGCTATGAGGCTATTCGACTTGCCGGTCGGATGAAGAACAAGAAGCTGATGACCTGGCTGTTCTGGCCCGGCCTAATGACGCAATACATCACCACGAAGGAGCCGGATGAGAGCCAGATCGAAGTCTCCATGGCTGCTCTTCAAGCCGTGATTGACGCCGACGAAGCCAAACTCGCCGCCGAAGCTGCCTGAGCTAGCGATACCTCTATAGGGGCTCAGGGCCCCAAAAACACGCACTGCTTTCAGAGCGTCGAAAGGGGTGGAGGTATCTCATGAAACATTGGAAAGCCTTAGCCGCTACAATCCTTTTCGCAGCGTTTGCAATCTGGATTCTTTCAGCGCAAAGTGTGTCTCAGGTCCGTGTTATCGGCCAACCTCCGATCATCCATGATCGTGTGTTCTTGCTTGAAGATGTGCTCAAGCAGACTTTGTACCGAGTCGAACGGCTCGAAGCAACGGTCAAGCAGCACGAAGCCAGCATTGAGAGTCTAAAGAAGACGAACTCAGCCCAAGCGGCTCAGCTTAAGAAGCTGCAGGGAAACACTCTCACAGCACAGAGCACAAAGAGAAAACAATAGCAGCGCGGGTTTCACCCGTCCAGACTAGGTAAAGATCAGACGCGCCCAGACCCTTGTATGGAACTGGGTGCGCCTTAGTAAGGTATTCATAGCCATGAACGCCGCGTTGATATCACTGGTCATGCTCTTTGCCGGGCTCCAACAACAAACGAAACCTGTGCAGAAAGAAGCCGAGTTCGTAGCAGCAAAAGCCGTCATCACCTACTACATCGACGCAAAAGGCGATCAGATCAAGCCGCCACGAAAGCACGACCTCAAGGACAAGGACGCCATCAAGAAGCTGCAGAAGATGTTCAAAGAGGCATTCAATCGAACGGAGGGAGAAAAACCCGCCGGTTGGAAGGCAGGCACCTGGATTCGTTTTGAGAATGATAAAGGCCGCAGTCGTGAGGTCGGCTTTAACTACAAGTTCGACCGTTGGTCGTGGGGCAAAGGTGATTTCAAAGCAACCAAAGAGATGAAGACCGAGGTCTGGCAGTACTTCTCAAAAGCCAAATCCAAGTAGGACTCCCAACAATCTCCGGCTTTTCATCGTCCAAGAAAGCAGGAGTACTCTATGAAACGTTGGACAGCCATTGCCTCGACACTCGTCTTTGCCTCTATCGCCGTATGGTCCCTTGCCCCAATGGGCGTCACACAGGTCAGAACTCAGGGCGGGCCGCCCGTCATTCAAGATCGCGTGATTATTCTTGAGGAGTACCTGCGCCACACCATGGAGCGCGTCGACAAGCTTGAGAACACCGTCAAGCTGCAAGAGAAGACCATCGACACACTCAACAAGACCGTCGGAGAGCATACGACGACCATCAAGAAGATGGAAGACCGCCTTGCAAAGACTGAGGGCGCTGTCAAGAAGCTTCAAGACGGCAGTTAGACCAAGGTCCCACAATAGCATCAGCCCGCTCAGATAATGGCAGTACACTCTTGCGCCTGCGAGAGTGTCTCCATGCTTGAGATCAAACGTTTTGAACCCAGCCCGGAAGCCTATGAAGCTTCCGTTCCGGTGTACAACGATGTGCACCTGATATGGCCCCTCACAGCGGCTGAGCTTGAGCGTTGGGACGGCTATCGTGACCCACGGTTTGTGCTGGAAAAGTGGGTTGGGTATATGGATGGGAAAGTCTCCTTCATCGGAGAAGTAGGCCATTCAGAAACGATCCACCGCCGTGGACGACGCTACTTTTATCCGAACGGCCTTAAAGAAACCCACGACACACCCGCCGAACGCGAATTCTTCGACTGGCTGTACAAGCGAGTGTTGGAGTGGGACCCGTACGAGGTCGTAACGCTCGTTCAGAGTAACCAGACTTCGTTGCTGAAACTCTTTGAGGAGTGGGGGTTCGAGCATCGGCAGCGCGAACGCGTGAGCCTGCTCAAGCTCGATAGCTTTCACCCTGAAAAGTGGCAGGGAATCTTTCCAAAAGTCGCCGAGCAAGAGATTGAGCTTGTCCCATTCACCACCATGGACACAGGCGATGAATCGATCCTGCGCGATCTCTACGACCTCGCCGAGGCGCTCTTCCACGACGTCCCCCAACCAGATGCCCATAGCATGGACAGTTTTGAGACGTTCAAGCGGCGGATCGAAACCATGCCATACAACCGTCGGCTCCGGTGGTACGCCAAAAAGGATGGCAAGATGATCGGACAAACGGCGGTCATCGACAATCAGGCAGACCCGACGATTGGCTATACAGGGCTTACTGGCGTGAGAAGGGAATTCCGCCGAAGCGGCGTTGCCACCGCGCTCAAGGTCAACTCTCTAATCGCCGCGAAAGAGTTGGGCATGAAGATTATCCAAACCGAAAACGAAGAAAACAATCCGATGTTCAACCTGAACGAGCGGCTAGGCTTTGAAGAGTGCATGTCTTGGTTTCAGCTAGTTAAGCGCCTTCGCGAGCCCACCGAAGAGGACTTGCGTCAGGATTGAGCGACACTTTCCTGGATTTCGGCAAGCGCTCCGTCGCGAATATGAAAAATCCGGTCCGAGACATCCAGCATCTTGTGGTCGTGAGTCGCGGCGATAATCGTGACCTGCTTGTCCTTGTTCAGCATTCTCAAAAGCTCAATGATCTCAGTGCCCGTCTTGAGATCAAGATTGCCCGTGGGCTCATCGGCAAGCACAATCTTGGGGCTGTTCGCCAAAGCCCGCGCGATCGCGACGCGCTGCTGCTGCCCGCCAGATAGCTCCGTGGGGCGGTGATGATACCGGTGCCCAAGCCCCACCATCTCCAAAAGCTCCATCCCCTTTTGATCTGCTTCCTCAGGGTTCGTCCCTGCAAAGAGCATCGGCAAGGTCACGTTCTCCAACGCGGTCCGAACGGTGATTAGGTTGAAGGTCTGGAAGACGTAGCCAATCATATGGCAGCGCAGATACGCCAACTCGACGGCCGTGAGCTGGGAGATGTCCACGGAGTTGATGAACACGTTGCCCCGCGTGGGTTTGTCCAGCCCTCCGATCATGTTGAACAGGGTACTCTTCCCCGAGCCCGACGGACCCACAATGCTGAGGTATTCCGCATCGTAGATCTCGCAAGAGATGCCGTTCACGGCCATAACCGCCGCCTCCCCCTCGCCATACTGCTTCACGAGATCGAGAGTTCGAACGATGACGTTTCGGGCCAAGCTAAACCTCCACCCGAAGCGCAGCCGCTGCGGGCATCTTTGCAGCCTGAACAGCCGGCAATATCGCCGCGACGACGGTGATCGCGATCCCAATCGTCACGGAGAGCGCGAAGACCGGCAACACAGAAAAGAGAGTTACCGAGTAACCCTGCACACTCAGCATAATCCCCATGAAGGCCGAGCCGACAAGCGAGCCCAACCCAGAACCAATTGCGCCGAGGATGAGCGACTCCATAAAGAAAACCATCACGATAAACCCGTCGGGTGCGCCCAAACACTTGATCGTTCCAATCTCACGGTAGCGCTCGGCAACCGACATCAGCATCGCGTTCGTGATCCCGACAAGGCACATCAGAAGGGAAGTCACCACCAGCCAGGTGAGGCGTGATGCCCCCGCCTGGTCGAGGTTGCCCGCTGCCGACTCAACTGTTCGCAGCGTCTGCATTGACGCAAAGAATGCCGTACCCAGCATAATCCCTGCCGAAGTTAGCGCTTGACGCATAAGCCGAACGCGAATACCGGAGACAGCTTGGTTCCAGGCAACCCACAAGGGCGGTCTGACGGCGGGGTGGCTCTCTTTGCTCATGACTTTGGCAGCTTAAGGGTAATCAGCCCTCTTTGACCGAGCATTCGAAGGAAGGCAGCAAGGGCCGTCTCTGCTTCAAGCCGATTCATCTTAAACCGTTCGCCGATCTTCCGCGCGATACCTTCGAACGTGTGCTTGCCATCGCAAAGTTCCCACACATAAGCGCCAACGGGCTCTAGCTCAAACCGCTTGGTTGCCGGGTGTTTCGAAACCCGTGCCAGTTTTCCAACCCAGCCACGATCCTCCTTCACCGGACACTCAAGCACCGTGCCTTCATCCGTCTGAGCCGCGATGGTCACAACTGGATTTCGCATCGGCTTGGATGCACGGAAGGTCTTCGCCGACGGTCCACGCCGACCCTCTACGATTCCTCGAAGTCGGGTAACCAATCCCATTCCGGTCTCCATTGTGCATCACGAAACGAGCTTTTGACGATGCAAATCTGATTCGGCTCGGGTTGAAGCTGGACGATAGCTTCCCGCCTTTGGCCCAGTCGAGCCTTCCCAACAAGCCTTAGCCCACCATCCTCTTCGACCGTTTCTGCGCTCTCCCAGCCGAGATTCGACTTCGCCCACGACTCAAGCCCATGCTTGGCGACAAGCTGAGAACCCATCGCCCACCGTTCGACCTCGACCTTCGTCAATCGGTGTTTGAACATAAGCCGCGTACGTCCAGATTCAAATCTCTTCGAGTCCAACGCCAGCCCCGACGGGATAAGGGCTTGCAACCCAAAAACGCTCCACAACTCCCTCGAATCTGCCGCAGTTTGAAAACTTGATCGTGCTGCACGCACTTGGCTTAAGAGACTGGCCGATCGGTCACCCGTAACTTCAAGAAAGAAAACCCGGTTCGAAATGGGCTCAAGAAAGAGGACACCGCGCCCCTGGCCTTGACCGACCCAGCGATACTCATGCTCGAACTCACCGACCTCTTTATGCTCCCTACGGAAGGGAACTTTGAAGCGCTTAGCGTCCGATTTGAGCTTCGAGAAGTAGCCGTCGATCAACGCCTCCCCGTCAAAAGCGCCCTTTTGCAGCTTCCACCTAATCTGGAGAGCCTGCACCCCCGTAGACGAAAGGCGCACGTAACCTTCGTTACGTGCGCCCGAAATTGATGTCGGAGCCCAGTCAATGGGGTGTCGAACTTGAAAGCCGTACCAGCCGAAAGTGCCTTGCAACTAGCTACTCGCTGTCGTCTTTCTTGCTGTCAGCTTTCTCAGCGCTGCGCTTGCCCTCTTCGATCGTCTCTTTCATGCTCCTCTTGCCCTCTTCAAGACCCTTCTGGAGCTCGCCAACGCCTTTGCCGACGCCGCGGAACAGTTCGGGGATTTTCTTGCCCCCAAAGAGAAGAACGACCAGACCGACAATAATCCAGATCTCTGGTCCGCCCAGACCGATTGCGAAAAGTTGATTCATGAAGACTCCGCTTACACCCTTAGTATACGTTAGCCACTGACGCAATGGCTCGTACGGTGTTCATTCCATATTTGCCAAGTCCTAGCAAAACCACAAACTGTCTGCCTCTTCGTGCCCTCACTCGCCAGAGTCACTTGAGCCGGTGGTGCTCACCTTAACTCGCCCGGATCCTCCGCTGCTCATGCCCTGCATTTCTCCTTCCACAGGCATAACAAACCAGCCACGGTGCTCGCCAAACATCTTCGGGGACGTGTTATGGTCACGTCGCTTAAAGGGCTCGTTTGCGTTTCGACGAGGTTGCTCAATCTCAAAAATCGCGATAGTTGCGTATTTGTCAGCGATATCCGCAAGCTTCTTTTCCGACAGGTCGCTATTGAAAGCGATGCCCGTCTTCATGCCTTCGGTATCGCAGTACCACTCACCATTGGGGTCCATCACCTCGATCGGGCCCATGTCATCTCTTCGGAGGTGCGCCCCGACATATTGCTTGATGTCGTCCTGCCATGTCTCAGCTCTGGGCAGCGTGCCATCGTTGGCCCGAGCGTAGTCCATCAAACCTTGACGGGTGGCTTCGACATTCACGACGCAAGCCAAAGTAGAACCGACTTTGTTGAAGGCGTAAAGGCCAGAGGCAACAGCGCCGATACCGCAGACCAGACAAATACCAACGACGACGCAGACAATCACAATCAGAACGGTGTTGTTCGACTTACGCGCCGGAGGCGAAAAGGGGGGCGGAAACTGACTCACAGGTTCAGTTTACAACGACTCCCAATTTCGTCAAGTCTAAGACCCCAATAGTCCCTTATCGCCGTAGGCTCTCAGCTACTAAATAGGACCTTGGCAACTTCCAACGCATAGGCATAAGGCGATCTCTTAGCCGCTCGCATATCGTCGGTATTGATCTGCACCGCGATGGAAACTTTCTTGTCAGGCAGGTAGATCACGCTGCTTAGATAGCCGGGAAACCAACCGTCGTGACCCCAGGTCTTGCCCCAGGTTGAATTGCGGACCTCCACACCCAAACCATAATCCCCCTCAATTCTGCCATTGGCATGAACGGTGGTGAGCAGATCTTTCATTAGCTTGGGCGGGAACGTCTTGCCTTCGTAGAGGAACTTTGCCCACCTGGCAAGGTCGGCAGGAGTCGTTACCAGCCCACCGCCCGCATACTCCATCTGAGGGTTGAACGGCAGCTTGCCATCGGTAAGAACCGATCCGGCAGGGACGAACGGGTTGTTGCGCCCCGCATAGCCGGGCACGAGTCCGTTGATCCGTGCCGAGTTTGCATGCGCGGTATCGGTGAGGGCAAGGGGCTCAAGCAAGCGGGTAGCGATCAGATCAAAAAGCGGTTCCTTCGTGACCTTCTCAATCGCCATCCCAAGCAGCACATAGTTTGTATCTGCATAAGACCAACCCTTGCCGACTTCGAAAAGAGGGTCCTTGCCGAGAACGAACATGACGAGATCCGCCGGTTTCCAAACCTTGTCTGAATTACCCTTGAGCGTCGCGATGAACTCCGGCATGAGAACGTGCTCAGGGATTCCGCTCGTATGATTCATGAGGCTCTTCAGCGTAATGCTGCCAGAGTTCGGCAATCGTTTGAACCAGATTTCGCTTCCAAGATGCTTCGACAGTTTGTCGTTCAGGTTGAGTTTGCGCTCGGCGACGAGTTGGAGAGCAATCGCCGATACAAACGTCTTGCCGACACTCCCACTCAACATCCGGTCAAGAGGCTGAAGGCCAGCCTTCGTTTCCAAGGACGCATAACCCGCGCTTGCCGCACCCGACCGTCCATCTTCAAGGACAAAAGCGACGCTGATGCCCGGCATATCCGCCTCTTTGTAGAGGTCAAGCAGCCTCGCTCGAACCTTCTCTATTGTCGGTTCGAGGGGCTGTTGCGGACTATCCGTCGATGTCTGCGATAGCGCAGATGCCGCCAATATCAGACTCAAAAATAATGTAGAACAAACTCTTCTTGTAACCATCGCAGAACTCCAAAAAGTCTCCCATCGGGAGAAATCAATAAGGTCATTGTATCATTCCGCGTGCCAAAGCGGGGTGTATCGGGAAATGCGTGCTTACCTATGAGCTGGGAGCTGTGAGCTTGGACCAGGAAGCTGGGTGCTGTGGAAGCGCGATGCAAGCCCTGACGAGCTGAGCGAAAGTGTTCGGGTGTTAGGGTCTGTAAATCTATCTGATCCTTACAACTCTTACTCTTTACAATCCTTACAGTTAGGACCATGGTGTCCTGTACGGCAAAACCCCCCGCTGCTCACTCCCAGCTCATAGCCCCGAGCTCCTCGCCACCAGCTCCCATCTCCTCCCCCCGAGTATCCTTTCACTCATGCCCGAACTTCCCGAAGTCGAAACTGTCTGTCGCGTAATGCGTCGCGTTCTCGAAGGCAAACGCATTAAATCGGTCGAAGTTGCCGACGATCATTTGGTTTTGTCAAAGGCTCCGAAAGAGGCTTACGAAAAGGCGCTCTTGGGCCGCACCGTCACCGGAATCGGCAGGAAAGGGAAGTATTGGTGGATTGAACTTGATGAGCCGCCCGTGGTGTTTGGGCACCTGGGCATGGCGGGTTGGATTCGAGAGATTGGAGCCCATTCGATTCGTCTGCGCGAGCACGGGAATGCCCCCTTTGAAGACGCCGACGGCAGGCCGCGCTTTCTAAAGCTCCTCCTCGAAGCCGAAGATGGCGGCAAAGTCGTGCTCACCGACGGTCGAAGGTTGGCGAGGCTTTGGCTGGGCGAATCGGCAGAGAAGGACAAGCGAGTCAAGCAGCTTGGCCCCGACATGTTCAACGAACCGTACACGGTGAATGCGCTAAGCGCAGTTCTGCGAAAGCGAAATGCCCCCATTAAGGCGCTCCTGCTTGACCAAAAGCTTTTCACCGGAGTCGGGAACTGGATCGCCGACGAAGTCCTCTATCACGCGCGGATCTCACCAAAACGGCTGGGCTCCGAACTTGACACCAAAGAAGTCAAAGCCCTGATTGACGCGATTGCAATGGTGCTGAAGTTGGCAGTGGAAGTCGGTGCGGATAGCGAGAAGTATCCCGAAGACTGGCTGTTTAGCCATCGTTGGGGCGGAGCAAAGGGCGCCGAGACCATCCAAGGACAGGCGATTGTCAGGGAGCCGGTCGGAGGAAGAACCACGGCCTGGGTTCCGACCCGGCAACGATAGCGTGGGTTGTCCGATAGTTCAGATGAGGACTTATACGCCCCCACGCCCGAACACCCGAACGCCCGAACGCCCCAACACCCGAACGCCCGAATGCCCGAACACCCGAACACCCGAACACCCGAACGCCCCAACACCTAACCCACCTTCACCCAAGTTTGCTCGCTTGCCGCACGATAAATCGCTTCGGTCACCTTGCAGCTGTAAGCGGCGTGGCGAATATCCACAAGCTCGGCGGGCTTGCCCTCACACCAGTCTAGGAATGCGTTAAACCCTGCCGGGGCCGGGTCGCCAAAATCCGCTTCGGCGGTTTGTCCGTCCGACTTCTCCGGGATCGTAAGATACAGTTCGTTTCGATAAAGCGTTGCGTGTCCACCGGTGCCCGAAACTTCCAGCCGGTTTGGACTGCTGTGATCATCCCACGAGGCCATTAAAGTCGCGATCACTCCGCTCTTGAAGTGCAGGATCGCCTCTCCCACTTCGTCACAATCGGGGTAGCGCGCTGTCCCGTTGGCAATGCACCCAGTCACCCTATCGACCTCACCAAATAGCCAAAGCAGCAGGTCAAGTGCGTGCGTACCCAGGTCGCCAAAGCCGCCAATTCCAGCCTGACTCACATCAGCCATCCAGCGCCACTCGCCATCGAACCAGCCGCCCAGCGCTCCGTTGTGGCTGACGCAGGCCCGTGCCCTTGTGATTGTGCCGAGAGAGCCGTCGTCGATGAGCTGCTTGATACGCCGAACTCTGGCCTCTCCGCGCATCATATAGCCGGTTTGAAAGGTAACGCTCGCTTGGGTCACTGCATCGGCGATGATGCTCGCATCCCGAGCGCCGAGCCCGATCGGTTTCTCGATAAAGACGTGCTTCCCAGCCTCCACCGCTGGCAAGACGATCTCTTCGTGCCGATTCGTCTCGCTGCAGATGACAACCGCTTCAACCGCTGCGTCACCAAGGATTTCATCCATCGTCCGAACCGGACAGCCGAGCTTATCGGCATTCTTTTGCGCTCGCGCCGCATCATGATCCCAAACTCCCCGAACGGGAAATCCGCGTTTGACCGTGCTATCGACGAATGCAGGAGTGTGAATATGGGCGCAACCCAAAAACGCTAAAGGACGCATGCGCCAAGTTTAGCCATACCAAGATAGCCAAAAACAGCGGCAAGCTTATTTTTTAGTGTCGACAGGTGGGGGGATTGCAATCTTTGTCGTCTGGATGGTGACGATACTGATCTCAGATCCGCCTTCGTGATCCTTAACGCTGATCGTGCCGCTGATCCCTTCGCTGATCTTGAAAAGAAGGGTGGATTCCCCAACCGCCTCAGCGCTTGGAACGTGCTCCTTGTACCACTCGATCACCGACTTCGGCTTTGCGATGGCGGTGCGCTTCGAGTGATACATGCGCACATCGGCAGACCCCGTGACCAGCCCTTGCTTCTCCACTGCCTTGGAACCAGGGTAGAAAGGAACGCCAAGCTGCAGCTCAGTAGGGCCAGCGTTGCTCACGGTCGTCGTGCCCTCTTCCGACCGCAATGTCAGAGTAGGGTCTTCTTGTCCCGCTGCCTCAGCCGCTGCTTGAGCTTCGGCAGCAGACATCGTGATTTTGTTGTCCCCCGGCTTGATCGTCTGCTTGTTGTCCTCGCAGCCAACAACAAAGAGCAAGCCCGCCAAGACGGCTATTGAGCAAAGTGATCGCCAGATCATAGTTTTTATTATGTGACCAAGGCACAGATTGTTACATCTTTGCAATCTCATCGATCCCAAGTTTCCTGCACCAGTGGCTCGCGCGAAAGTGGCAGGGAGTTCCAATTCGGCGGTTCAACTCCCAAAAGGTGCTTCACGAAGAAGTCCCTGCGCTTGCGCTCGCCGTAGAACCCGCCATCGGTGTGGTCCATCCCCGGCAAGATCACAAATTCAAACTCCTTCCTCTCTTTAATAAGCGCGTCGCAGAGCCGAATCGTAGACTCCGGCGGAACGTTGGTATCCAACTCGCCCACGAGCAGCAGCAGTCGCCCTTGGAGCTTCCCGGCGTTCGTGATGTTCGACTGCTCGTCGTAGTGCGGCCCAACGGGGTAGCCCATCCACTGCTCGTTCCACCACATCTTGTCGATGCGGTTGTCGTGGCAGCCGCACGAAGAGACGGCGACCTTGTAGAAGTCGGGATGGAACAGCAGCGCTCCGGTCGAGTTCTGGCCTCCGGCGGAGGTGCCGTAGATGCCGACGCGACCGATGTCGGCCTGCGGATACTTCTTCGCCATCGCCTGCATCCACAGGATGCGGTCGGGGAATCCGGCGTCGGCGATGTTCTTCCAGCAGACGTCGTGGAACTTCTTGCCGCGGTTGCGCGTGCCCATGCCGTCGATCTGCACGACGATGAAGCCAAGCTCGGCAAGGCTCTGCATGCGCAGGATCGGGAAGAACCGCTTGGGGACGTGGGAATCGTGCGGTCCGGCATAGATGTTCTCGATGACTGGATAGCTTCGGCTGGGGTCGAAGTTGCTGGGGCGAACGATGATGCCCCAGATGTCGGTCTGACCGTCGCGGGCCTTCGCCATGAAGACTTCGGGGAGCTTGACCCCTCGGCTGAGCAGCTCGGAGATGTCGGTCTTCTCCAGTTCGCACACGAGCTTTCCGTCGGACGCTCGTCGAAGCTCATGCACGGGAGCCATGTCGATCCGCGAATACGTATCGACGTAGAACTTGCGGTCGGGCGACCATTGGATGGTGTGGGTGCCGGGTCCGGGCGTTAGCTCGGTCAGGCCCTTGCCGTCGAAGCCGACGCGGTAGCAGCGGATGAGATAGGGGTCTTTGGCGGACAGGGGTACGCTTGCGCCCACATTCCCGAAGTCCCGCGCGTTCGCGGTGAAGCAAAGCTCGCGCTTGTCTTCGTCGATCCATTCGATGCTGCGCACGACCCAAGGTCCGCTGGTGATCTGATTCTTGGCCGTTCCCGTGCGGCCGTCGATGAGATAGAGGTGCCCCCAGCCGTCGCGCTCGGACCGCCAAATGAACTCATCCGTCTTGGATAGCAGCCGCATGATGATGCTGGTCGTATCCACAAAGGTGGGAGATCGCTCATCAACCAGAGTCGTTACCTTGCCGGTGCCTACGTCAACCTTGTCGACACGATATGCCTGATAGCCGCGTATCGAGTAGTCCACGATAAACGAACTGCCGTTGTTCCGCCAGTCGATCCCCGGAGCCCCGGCCCAAGGTTGCCCACCACCCACGATTGGATCGATACCTACCTTCCTTTCTGACTTTGAGGCAGGGTCAAAGACGTATAGCTCGAAGGTGTCGAGCTTGTCCCCTGGCTGGTCGTAGTTGCGCGTCCGGACCTGACCGCGCGTCGTATTAGTCGCCGAAGATTGCAGGATCGATACCTGCTTGCGGTCGCCAGGAATGAGTCGAAATCCTACGAGACGCTTGGAATCGGGGGCCCAGCGAACCTGCGTGAACGAGCCGTCTGCTCCCAAGGTGAAAGGAGTTCCATCGCGTGGCTCAACCTCGACCTTTCCATCCACGATCCTCGCCGTCCACTTTCCGTCAGGCGAAGAGTTGCGATTACCCTGCCCACGATTCGGATTCTGTCGCGACTCGGCTTCGTACTCAGAGACAACATAAGTACCAAGATTGCACCGATAGTGTTTGCTCTGGATATCGAACTCGACTTGCCCGAGGTCGCTGGCAAGTCGAATCGTCTGAAATGGCAGCTTCGTCGGTTCGACTGCTCTTCCAAGTGTCTTGCTCAGTGCTTCAGCCAACCGCTTATGATCGAATGCCGGTTTCTTCGCCGCCTTTGCCGCTTCGACCAAGATGAACTCTTGCGAATTACCCTTCAACTCCTTGCGGTACCAGAAGAGCTCGTTATTGATCCAAGTGGCGTTCAGCGAGAGATTGAAGGTGGCATCTCTGGCTCGTCCACCCCACTGGTCCGCTCGTCGATAAGCTTCGAGCAGTTGTTCGGAAGAAGGCTTGTACGGTGTTTGCGCGCTGAGGAGGGGTTGGAGCGCAAAGACGACAAGCAGAGGGAGGAACAAGCGTCGCGGTGCCATGCGCCGAGTTTACACGCGCTTGGGGCGAAAGGGAACAGGTTAACTGGAAGAGGCTTCGATCCTTCAAAGCCTCTTCAGGCGGCTTACTTTTTCGAGCGCTTCCGCCGACGCACGGCAAGAGCACCAATTCCAAACGCCACCGCTGCCACCGTCCCCGGCTCCGGTACGCCAGTAGTCGTGCGAATGAAGTCGGAATAATGCGAAAGCCGAATTCCCACACCAATCGTGCCGAACTGCGTTCCGCCGCCACTGCCTCCAAACCTTCCGACATGCAGCGCAAAAACGTTGCCGTTCTCGAAGATTCCACCGCCCGAATCTCCCGAAAGTCCAAGCGCGTCGCCACCGCTTACCGGACCGCCGTCGTTAAAAAAATCCACGCCGTCGCCGTCAAAGTCGTAACGGTAAACCTGCGTCCATCGGTTGAATCCGCTGTTCTGTCCAACGTTAAAGGTGTTGCTGACCACGTTCTGGCCACGCCTTCGCGTACCGTAGGAGCCTCCAGTCGTTGTCCAGGTGCCCGCGTTGTAGGTGCCAGTGATTCCGAATCCGACGATATCGAACTGCGTCTGATTCGCGACCGTGTTAAGGTTCATTCCGTACCACCCAGGAAGATTGGTAGTCGTACGAATGAGCGCCACGTCGTCCGTTGCGTGCGGAATGATCTGATCGATAGCGTAGTTGGTGCCCGAACTAAGGCTTCCCAACCTGAAGTTGGTGGTGCCGGTGCCCGTGATCGTCCCGCTTCCACTTCGAACCACGTGTCCGGCAGTAAGAACCCATCGGCTCGAGATTGGCACACCGCTCCCCGAACCTCCGCTGGTCAGCACCATTCCGACGTTATCCCAAGGGGCTGCTGCACTGAGCAAATTACCCATGACCGCTTGGCTGCTGGCTGCCACAGCGATCATGGCAAAAACGAATAAATTGCGTTTGATAGCCTTCACATCCTCATCTGATTTGCGCCCACAGGCCGCCCGGGCGTCCCCACCATTCTACAAAGAAGTCAACTTTTAACCAACCGCGCCGCGCCGGAAGCATCCGCCTTCTGGTAGTTTTACCGGGGTAGAACAATGAGTCACATGTGGAGAAAGACGCTGTTACAATAGGAGCATGCTCGCGTCGCTTGCCATTGCTGCCTTTGTGCTCGCCGGTCCAACTCTCGATGAGCGAATTGCCGAAATCCTCCCAACAAAGCAGGAGGAGAAATGGCTGAGCATCCCTTGGCGAACGAACCTGTACGAAGCTCGCAAAGTTGCCCAAAGCGAAGGCAAGCCGATCTTCATGTGGATCATGAACGGGCACCCTTTCGGCTGTACGTGAAACAACGGCCTGTGGGACCGTAGGTTCCTCTTCGCCGACGATTTGATCATCGACCAGCTCAAGAATTTTATTCCCGTCGTGGGCAACACGCACGATTGGCAAACACGCAATCACGACGTTGGGAAATGGTTCATGTCCACAGTCGCCAAGGTGAATCCGCGAGCGAATCAGGGACAGACCACCCAAGGTTTCTACGTTATCGGAGCCGATGGATCCGCCTATGTTTACAACAACAACCGCAGCGTCGAGCGTGTGCAAGACTTTCTGCAAAGAGGTTTAAAGGCGTTCAAAGCCAGCCCACCGGCAAAAGCAGATATCCCAGATGCGCCAGATATGCAAAGAAAGGCTCCAGCCGGGACAACGATTTTGCGCATCTATTCACGGATAAAACCGGTTCCGATGGGCGCAGACACTGCTAACGAGAACGTCCAAAGAGACCATTTCTGGCTCTTGCCGCAGGAAGTAGCCGCCTTGTCCACCTCCAACTCAGTGCCCGAGTCGTTGAGTGCGAGATTATGTCGGTTTGTCTTCGTCGACGCGATCCGTGGTGAGCCGGATTTCTGGTCGGCTGGAGAGATTAAGTCAAAAGAGTTTTCCATAACGAAACTGTCTTCCGGCGAGCTGAAAATCGTCGGCAAGTTTGCGATGGCTACTGGGAACCAGGCCAGAGGACTTGAGGGAAGTCTCGAAGCGATTGTGCGGGTAAATGGAGAGCGCGTCACCGCGTTCAAAGGGTTCGTCAATGCCACGGCATGGGGCAAGGGAACATACACCCCCAATCCTCCGAACGGAAAGTTTCCAATAAAGTTCGCGATTGTGATAGCCCCTAACACGCCGGATACGGTTTCCCCGCAAGCCGCCTTCTATGGCCCAGAGTACTTGAAGGGTTAAGGCAGGCTGGCACTTGGTGCATATCAGTCCGATAGGACCTATACGTCTTCTTCGAGCGAGAGCTTAATGTCCCGCCTCCCAAATCCGCCATAATCCTCCTCATGCCATTCAAGATTGCGGTCCTTGCCGGTGACGGCATCGGCCCTGAAGTCGTCAACGAAGCCGTCAAAGTTTTGAAAGCCGCCGGGGCTTCGCTTGAGTTTGAGCCCGCGCTTGTTGGGGGCGCTGCCTACGACGCCAAAGGCCACCCGCTGCCCCCCGAGACCCTCGACCTCTGCAAGAAGTCTGATGCCGTTCTGCTCGGCGCGGTCGGTGGACCCAAGTGGGACAAGGTCGAGCCGGTCAGCATGCGCCCTGAGGTCGGCGCGCTCCTGCCCCTCCGCTCCGAACTGAACCTTTACGCAAACGTCCGCCCCGCCAAGACGCTCCGACCGCTGCTTTCCGCAAGCCCGCTGAAGGGCGAGCGCGGTCTGGTGGATATGGTTGTGATGCGCGAACTGACCGGCGGAATCTACTTCGGCAGACCCCGCGAGCGTCGGGACGATGGCAACACGGCGGTGGATACTTGTCTTTACTCCAGGCATGAAGTGGAGCGGATCGCTGTCATGGCTTTCGACATCGCCCGAACGCGAAGGCGCGAGGTCGTGAGCGTGGACAAGGCCAACGTGCTGGAAACCAGCCGCCTTTGGCGCGAGGTCGTCACCGAGCTCGGCGAGAAGAACAAGGACGTCAAGGTCACCCACATGCTGGTCGATAACTGCGCGATGCAGCTCATCCGCGACCCCCAACAGTTCGACGTGATCCTCACCGAAAACATGTTCGGCGACATCCTCTCCGACGAATCGTCGGTGATCACCGGCTCTCTCGGACTGCTCCCCAGCGCATCGCTTTCCGACATGAAGGGCGACGTCGTCTTCGGCATGTACGAGCCGATCCACGGCTCCGCGCCAGACATCGCCGGTCAGGGCAAGGCGAACCCGATCGCCACGATCCTGAGCACGGCGATGATGATGCAGTACAGCTTCAAAGACACGGCGACCGCAAAGCGGATTGAGGATGCAGTCGATGCCGTTCTCGAAGACGGCCTGCGCACCGCCGATATCTTCACCCCCGGCAACAAACTCGTCTCGACGAGCGAGATGGGCGATGCCATCGCCGCCAAAGTCGCAGGATAGGGCGGAACCATAGCTAGCCCCTCCTTCCATTTTCCGAAATGGAGGGAGGGGTTGGGGAGGGAGGTCCCCATGCGTCCCATAGGCGTCTCGCCCGTGGCGACCATCCGGGAGGGAACCGCTCTGTCGGTTCCGTTACACCTTCGCTCGCGAACGCCCCTCCCCACACATGCACGCAGGGAAGTAAGATTTCTCACGAAGGCACAAAGAACCACAGAGGCACAAAGGATGGGCTTTGCGTCTTTGTGCCTTTGCGAGAAAAACGAAACCTAAACGGATCTTCCAGCCATGGCAACTGTCGAAATCGTCCACGGATCGCTCTTAGATCAAAGCGTTGAGGTGATCGTTAACGCCGCGAACACGATGATGCGCGGCGGTGGCGGGATCGACGGCATGATCCACCAGAAAGCTGGACAACGGCTTCTGTGGGAGTTGCAAAAGGTCGCGCCCAAAGGATGCCCCACTGGGGAAGTGGTCGTGACTGCCGGACATGACCTGCCGTTCAAAGCGATCCTGCACACGCCCGGGCCGATCTGGCGTGGCGGCGCCGAAGGGGAGGCCGAACTGCTGCAGGCTTGCTACCGCAACTCACTGGCGGAAGCCGACCGGCTTGGGGTGGCAAGCATCGGTTTTTGTTCGATCTCTACCGGAGCCTACCGCTATCCTCTGCCGGAGGCGGCAGAGATCGCCCTGACGACCGCATATTCTTGGCATGAAGTGAAGCCGGACTCCTCGCTGGAGCGTATTGTGTTCGCGCTGTGGGGGCGGGAAGAGTACGCCGCGTTTTGCGAAGCCTTCTTGCACTTGAACGAGAAAGCTCCATGATTCACCTTCCTGAGTTGAAGTCGCAGTTTCGGACGAACGGATTCTTCATCCAAGAAGGCGTCCTTTCGCCTGACGAAGTCCAAACCCTAACCGCCTGGACCGAAAGCTTCCTCGGCCACCGAAGCCCCGCCGGAGTGCGTAACCTCCTCGACGAGGAAGCCGTCCGCGCCCTAGTGCGCCACCCGTCCATCCGCAAGCTCGCCACAACCCTTCTCGGCGAAGGCGCATTTGCCGTCCGCGCCATCCTCTTCGACAAAAACCCGGAGAAGAATTGGGTCGTACCCTACCATCAGGACGTCTCCATCGCCGTCAAGAACCGCGCCGAAGCCGAAGGCTTTAAGACGTTTTCGGTGAAGGACGGAGTCCTGCACGTGCGCCCGCCTGCTTGGGTGTTGGAGTCGATGGCGACGCTCAGGATTCACCTGGATCCCTGCGGCCCGGACAACGGCCCTGTCCGCATTCTGCCCCGAACGCACCGCAATGGCCTGCTCGACAAGGATGCGGTGAAGCATCTCCAAGAGGTGAGGGAAGAGGTTCTGTGCACCTGCGACGCGGGCGGAGTCCTGGCGATGTCGCCTCTGATCCTCCATGCCTCCTCCAAAGCCAGCAAGCCGGGGCACCGCCGCGTGATCCATATCGAATTTGCCGCGTTCGACCTTCCCGGTGGGTTAGAATGGCACGACCGGGTGAGGGTGCTTGATTGAATTCAGTCACAAGATTTATTAGAAGAAAAATCACGCACAAGTTGATGGATCGAGGCATTAAGGCGCTTCATAACTACGAATACGAAGAAGCCAATCGGATCGGGGATCGCTTGATCAAGAGACGTTTTACAGGCGGATATGAGGTCAAAGCGAGAGCACTGGCGGCCGACGACAGAACTCAGGAAGCTATCGTCATTCTCCGGGCTGGTCTGGATCTGGCTCCAACCAACTATATTTTGTGGAGCTATCTTGGCGAGTATGAGTCGAATTTAGGGAACCACCAAGAAGCGATTGCCGCATTCCGACGTCACGAAATGCTTGGTGGCGGAACCTTTTGGTCACACCTCAATATCGGCATGATCTACGGTCGAATGGGTGAGTACGACTTGGGATTTCAGTTTATCGATGGGTTAGAACCCGACTCGGAAGAAGATGAGTTGACCAAGACGAAGTCGAGGGCTTGGCTTATGGTTCATACCGAACAATACGCTGACCTTAACGCGCTCTGTAAGCAAGCGCTTCTCAGATTTCCAGACTGTGCGGAACTCTACGGTTACGCCGCCGTTGCGAGATTCGAGCATGACGACTCCGTTCAAGCTCGGGACTACGCCCTTGAGGCACTGGCACGTGACAAGACCGACAACCTGGCGTCTCAAGTACTTCGAGCACTCCATGGCGTGGAGTCGCCGGGTTCCAGGTGCTTTGAAATCTTGGTCGAGGGCGTTAGGGAGTTTGAGAGACGCCCCGGCAGAGTTGAGCGGTTGGGGTTTTTCGCCGTCTATTTTGTGAAGGCGGTTGATGAAGACGCGGCCCTTGACTTCGTCGGGCCATTCGAGCCCCGAGCGCAAGGCTCGCTGGCCGTTGCCAAGGCTGTCGCAACAGGGGAGAAAGTCGAGGGCCCGGACGGTGTCTACCGTGCCCGCGGCGGGTATTCGTTTTATACGCTGGACTAGAACTGAGTGCTTCAGAATGACAGGCATGACTGGTGTGAATGGATGACGGCTTGGACTAGGGGGTGGCGCAATCATGTCACTCAGCGACTCATGAAGCGTGGATTGGCCGCCTTGGATCGAGGAGATGCCGACATGGCCATCAAGACAGGTGACAAGCTTATTGCTCGTCACTATACGGGCGGTTACGAAGTCAAGGCACGGGCCCTTTATCAAAGTGGGGAGCCTGACCAAGCGATTAAAGTGCTGGAGTTGGGTGTCCAGAAGGCTCCTGGCATCTTCCTTTTGTGGAGCTACCTCGGTGAGTACTATTCCAACGTCAGGCGCTATCAGGATGCCATAGCGGCATTTCGCCGATCGGAGATGGCGGGCTGCAACCCGAACATGGCCCGTTATAACGTCGCCGTCGTTTACGCACGTGCAGGGGACGGAGCCGGTGCAGCGCAGTCCATTGAGGGCGTTGTGCCTGTGAGTGCTGATCATGAACATAACATTGCTGGTGTTAAGTGTTGGGCAATGATTTTGGAAGCGTCCTGGGACGAGGCGATTGACTTCGCGCAGGATCGGCTGAAAAAGCATGAGGCACATAAAGATCTATTGGCATACGAAGCGTACGCTCGGATGAAGCTTGGGCAAAGTGAAGAAGCACTTAGATTGGCTTGGCAAGTCGTCGAATTGAGTGAACCCCAAGAGTACGCACTCGAAGTTATCCGGGAGATCACAGGCCGAAAATCGGAGGGCAGCAAGCGTTACCGACTGATGGTTGTCGGACGGCATTCGGTCCAGCACTCCAGCGGACCGATTCGCGACTTGCCCTTTATGCGTGTCTATTGGGTTCAAGCGGTATCGGTAGAGGAGGGGCTGGAGTATGTCCGACCCTTCGAAAAGGAGACAATCGCCCCTTTGGCTGTCGAAGAAGCAGTTGAATTAGATGAACAGATCGGGGGAAATGACGGTGTTTACTCCTTTGACGAACATTATTTGGCGACCCTCGACCAGATTCCCCGCCAGTTGAGATCGAAAATGCGCCGAATTCAATGAGCGTAGGCACAAGATCAGAGTCGGCAGGATCGTGCCTTGTGTAAGCCTTCATAATCGACCTATGGTTGTGATCGTCGGCGCTGGATTTGCGGGGGTTGAGGCGGCTTGGGCCCTGGCTTCGCGTGGAGTGCCCGTGATCCTCTATGAGATGCGACCCCAGCGCATGACCCCCGCCCACACCACCGACCATTTCGCCGAGCTCGTCTGCTCAAACTCCTTCAAATCCAAATCGCCAACCTCTCCAGCGGGCCAACTGAAAAAAGAAATGGAAGCGCTTGGGTCGATTGTGCTTGCGACGGCCTACGAGCACGAGGTTCCGGCGGGCGAGGCTCTGGGGGTGGATCGGGAGGCGTTCGGCGCGGCGATCACCAAGAAGCTGGAAGAGCACCCGCTGATCGAGATTCGCAGGGAAGAGTTCACGCCCGAAATGGCGGACGAGATTGTACAGGCATTTTCCCCTCCCTCCATTTTTCCGGAAATGGAGGGAGGGGTTAGGGGAGGGAGGTCCAAAATCCAAAATCCAAAATGCTCCGCCCTAATCCTCGCCACCGGACCCCTCACCTCACCCGAAATGGCCGAATGGCTCGCCCAAATGTCCGACCGCCAGCATCTCTATTTCTATGATGCGGTCAGCCCCACCGTCGAGGCATCCAGCCTGGATAGGAGCATCATCTTCGCCCAAAGCCGCTATGACAAAGGGGAGGGCGACGACTACCTGAACTGCCCGTTTAACAAGGAAGAGTACGAGGCGTTTGTGCGGGAGCTGGTCGCGGCGGAAAGAGCGCCGATCCACGCTTTCGAGGCTGGCGGAGTACGCGGCGACGCCGTGGTGGATGACGGGTATCGGTTGAAGAGTGATCGGCTAACGGCTATCGGCGATCAGCAATCATCAATCATCGATCAACAAGCTGAGGCCTTGTCAGAATCCCCTCCCCTTGAGGGGGAGGGCTGTGAACGGAGTGAACAGGGGAGGGGTGGGAACTCCACGGTCTCAGCTCACACGGCTAATGCCGACCTTGAAGAGCCCTCCGACAATCATCAATCGCCAATCCACAATCCTCGCTCCGAGACCTTGTCAGAATCCCTTCCCCTTGAGGGGGAGGGCTGTGAACGAAGTGAACAGGGGAGGGGTGACCTCCCACCCCTAACCCCTCCCTCCATTTCCGGAAAAATGGAAGGAGGGGCATCCAATCCAAAATCCAAAATCGAAAACCCAAAATCCACCGAAGAGCGCTATCTCGAAAAGATCAAATACTTCGCCGGATGCACCCCGATCGAAGCCATCGCCGAAAAGGGCGCCCGCTCGCTGGCCTTTGGTAACTTCAAACCCGTCGGCCTCACCGACCCCCGCACAGGCCGCCGCCCTTGGGCCGCCCTCCAACTCCGCCCCGAGAACAAGGAAAAGACGCTCTACTCGCTGGTCGCCTGCCAAACACGCCTCAAGTGGGGCGAGCAAAAGCGCATCTTCCGGATGGTGCCGGGAATGGAAAACGCCGAGTTCGTCCGCTTCGGCGTCATCCACCGCAACACCTACATTGAAGCCCCTAAAACCCTCAACGCGAACCTGGAGATGAAGGACGTCCCCGGACTCTTCATCGCCGGACAGCTCACCGGAGTCGAAGGCTATGTCGAAAGCGCAGCGATGGGCATCTACGCCGGACTCTGCGTCCTGCAAAAGCTGGCAGGGAAGGAGCCCGCCATCCCGCCGCGCTCCTGCGCCTACGGCTCGCTGGTGTCGCACCTGCAAGACGACACCGAGCGCGAGTTCGCCCCCATGAACATCAACTGGGGACTCTTTCCCGAACCCGAAACCCCCATCCGCGACAAGGGCCAAAAGCGGGCCTGGAAGCTGGAGCAGGCGAACAAGGTCTTTGAGAAGTGGTTTTTAGAGTACGGTACTGTGTAGCTAGTTAAATTACAATCCCCACTTATGCCCGATTATTGTGGGCGCCTAATGAACGGCCATACTCAGAGACTGGAGGTTACATATTCTACAAATCTATATAGAGATAGCTTTTTAGCTTGAAGATTCTGTATGATGCGATTGATGATCGGGAGGCGGCATTGAATAAAGCATCTCAAAAAGTTGACGACAACAATCCTAAAGGCGTACGAAAGCCAATCTCTATTGCTATTCGGACATTCATTCAGAACCGTGACAACGGTGAGCCTGTAGCAGGACAGATACTCGACTTCTACTTTTTGGATGCGCAAGAACAGGAGCGTGCGCTTGGTTCACTCGCGAGTGATCACACAGGCTATACATCCCTAAAGGCTGAACTCCCACCGGATACCCAAAAAGTTATTGTGAGAGTAAGAGGAGGAGGCGCTGCCGATCTCATGGTCTCGCCGACTTCTGACTTTTCTTCGGCTTGGCAAATTCCGGTGAATGTGGCTGCAGTTGAACCCAGTCGTCTATCGGGCTCCTTTCCGTCTATTATTGATGCCGATCATATAGACCACAATCTCTCCCCCGCGTCCTTTTCAGTGCTGCCTAGGCCATATCCGCCTTTTGGTTTGTGCAGTCAACTTATCCCTTCAAGTCTGACAACACGTAGATATACCTTTATGTCAGTTGAATTCGAGTGTGGGACATTAGCTGGTGTGATCTGTGGCATTGGTACAAGAAGAGACCAAGTGATTCAGAGAGGAAAAATACACACTTACCGACAAACATGGCAACCAAAAGGGTTTTCTCTTGGGGGACTTTTGAACTCATTCTCACTAGCGCCGTGTGAGCAGATCAAAATCGGTTCATATTCGCGCCTCAAAGGCTTGAACTCCTTTAAGAACGATAGTCTAACCCAGAGCCAATCAGAATCGGCCTCAAACAGTCGACATGCCACTACCACAAATTCAGTTGATTGGGCTGTCAAGCGTGGATGGAATGTTAGCTTGGGGGCTGTGATTAAGGGTGTGCCAGTCTCTGTAGGCTTTGGGCAACCCACTGTGCAAACACCAAAGAGCACCATCACCTCACTTAGCGATAGTGTGATACGAAGCGCGACAGCTTCATTTGACTATCTTTCAACCTCAATATTTGAGCTTTCAGAATCGGAGTCAGGCAGTGTCCAGACCAGAATCCTGACAAATAACAACCATTGTCACATGCTTAATGTGATGTACTACGCTCTCAATGAAAATTACAGAGTAGTAACGGAGTATGTCGGTTCAAGAAAAGTAGTTTTTATACGGATCAATCCTATCGACATCAATGTAGAAGCTGTTTTTGCATCAAGACACCTTTTGAAGGGCAACTTGTTGGATTCAGCGCTCGAAGGCTGTATGGATGTCTTCGAGGAATACTTCTGTTGCGCGAAGTCAACAGTGCCGCAGATAGCAAAGCTGAGAGTCTTAATGACTTTAGGGAACCGTCATACGGGAGGTACAGTTTGGATTCGCCTTAAACTCAAGGATGGGACATTCTTAGAAAAAAACCTTACACTAAATAGTTGGGTTCCAGGAACGGAACATGTTACTGTTTTTGACTTGATCGGTGCAACGGATCCATCGAATGTAACGGCTATCGAAATTGGAACGCAAGTTCAAGGAGTACCGCTCTTTGAATCTCCGGTTGTGCTTCTTTCGAACATTAAGGTTGAGTACCAAGCTTCAAGCAGCTCCAATTGGACGGGGTTGTCTCAGGCTAGCAGTGTTCCGGTATACGCTTCACAAACTTGGACTGATAACATCTCCATCGTGTCCCCGCCCAAACAAGAAGAAGAGGGATGTGATGAAGCAAAGTGCTGCATCGAAAACCTGATGAGGCACATCAACGGCAACAAAGCACACTATATGTGCCTCTTGCTATCAAACATTGACCATGGTCACATCTTGGCAGAATGGTGCTCTTGCCATGCAGAAGGGAGAGAAGTCCCCATGATCCAAGGCGAACCGCTTGGAGTTGTTCATGTGGGGAACGACTATTGGTTGGTTATGGCCGAAGAGGGGTCTGTCGTGGTTCCTGACCCGTCCGTACCGAAGGAGATTGTTGACCTTGCAGTTCCATCTCCTGGCGTGTTCTCAGAAGCCCTGCTTGGCTCATGCAACTCATGCGAAAAGATTGAAAATGATCGATTCTGGAAGTGGGACGACGCGCCTTGTTCATCTGCTCCCGACTTGAAGGATGTGACTTCGATGACCGGTAGTGGCGTTAAGCCTTCGGACTTCGCATTTGTCACACCTACGTCAATGATTACGACACAGACTTGGCCCGATCCCTTAGGTACAGCAAGCTTAGCCGACTTAGCCAAATCGCTGGCAGCATCAGCAGAAGCAGGCAGCAAAGAGGCACAGGCGAATCTGAACAAAGTTCTTGAAGTTCTTAAGGACATCGGCAAAGCGGCTGTGAAGGCCTGGCAAGACAATCAAGGAAGCAACCAGACGGGATCAGGTACAGACAAAGCCCCTTCCAGCGATGGGGAACCTGCTCCAGATGGCCCTCCAGGAGGAGTGTCACCTGATGATATGGGATAGTTCACTTGCTGCAGGAGTTTGAGCAACGACGCGACTAAAGGTAACCTCACCCTATGGTCGAGCTTGCCGAATACGAAAGCCTGCGGCTTCGCCCACAAGGCCGCCCAGAGCTCTTCCAGCGTTGGCACGATCTCACCTTTCTACATTTCGCCGTAGCGCCCGAACTTGTCCAGCAGTCCCTCCCGAGCAGCCTCACGGTAGACACCTACCCCGACGAAAATGGCCAAGAGATGGCCTGGATCGGGCTTGTCCCGTTTCACATGAGCGGCATAAGATGGCCAGGAACGCCCGCCCTGCCTTGGCTGAGTGCATTCCCAGAAACCAACGTCCGAACGTATGTCCACCGAGACGGGAAGAGGCCGGGGGTTTGGTTTTATAGCCTGGAAGCGGCGAGGTGGCTGGCATGCAAGTATGCGCGCCTCATTTTCAAACTGCCTTATTACAACTCAAAAATGTCCGTTGAGAAGCACAGCGGCTTCATCAAGTATCAGAACCGAAGGCTGGAATCTCCCAAACCCGCCGACCTTCAGATCGAAGCAAAGCCAACAGGAGAACTAGAAACGGCAACGCCAGGAACTTTCGAGTTCTTCCTTATCGAGCGATACTTGCTCTATTCCCGGCGCGGAGACAAGCTCTACACAGGTCAGGTTTGGCACCAGCCCTACCGGTTGCAGAATGTCGAACTCTTGCAGTGTCAGCAGAATGTGACAGATCGCATTGGATTTCCCGGCCGGTCATGGACCCATCTGGCCTTTTCCCCGGGTGTGGAAGTCGAAGTCTTTTCGCTCAATGAAGATGTTTCGCCGAGTACCTGAGGAATCAATCGGATCTAACCATAGATCCGTGGATCGAAGATTTCCGATTTCCGATTTCCGATTTCCGATTTCCGATCTCTGATAGCTGATAGCTGATAGCTGATAGCTGATCACCGATCGCAATCCTACGCCGCTTCGTCTTCGATGGGGTCAATTCGAACATCGCCAGCTGGCTCAGCGCTCTGGAAATCCCAGTTGTCGCAATCAAGGCGCTTGCAGAAGATCATGCGCTGGGTACCGCCGTCGGCAGCTTCAACGTCCGCCATCTTTGCAAAACGGCAGTCCATACACAACTCCGGCTCCAGCAGCCGGACAATTTTAAGATTTCTTCGTGCCATTTTGCACACCCTCTGAGCGCAATTTGGAGCCAAACCGTCAAGGCTCATTGCTCGCCGTAAAGGTGTTTCCGTAAAACAACCGGGTCCGGTCCGGTTAGAATTACTTGGTTGTGGACGAAGTCGAAGGCAAACACCTGAACTATATGGATCGGCGCAGACAAGCTCTCGCCGAAATCAAGGAGGCTTGGAACCTCGAACACGTCGTGCAAGACCCCGGTTTGCGTGAGGTGTACGAAGATCTGCCTCGGGCTGCGGTCCGTCTGATTTGCTGCGCTTTGGGAAAGGACGTCAACCAAGGCGGGATCCTCCGACTTGCTGAGGCGTTTCGACTGGAGGCCGTCGACTACGAGCCGCCCTATGGCGAACCCTTTGATTTCACTGCCGCAAGCGGCGTGGAAACATGGCAGCCGCATCGGTGGATCGACCCTTCAGCCGCCATTGAGCAGGCCAAAGAGAACGGGTACACCGTCTACGGGCTGACCTTAACCCCCACCGCCCAGGCCATTCAAAGTGTGCATTGGCAGTTTCCATGCGCAGTGGTCTTGGGTGAAGAGCAGAAGGGAATAAGCGATGAGGTCGCCGCGCTCTGCGACGCTCATGTCGGCATTCCAATGTACGGCATGATCCCTTCGCTCAACGTCAGCACCGCCGCGGCAATCGCCGTCTTTGAAGTTATAAAGGCCTATTGCAACGTACACCCAGAGTTCGAGCCCGCTCGTAACGCTAGCCGCCAACTGTTGAACCTAACCGAGGTTGAATATCGGTCTAATTTGTAGCCGAGAGAAACTTTCGGGCTGATTCGTCCGTTTTTTCCGATAGGGACCAAAAGTCCCCGCGTAGTTTCTTGCGGGAACGCACGTCTTATACTTGTTGACGTGCTAGCCACAGAGGCAAGGCGAAACAATGGACAGCCTAGCCACGAAGGCAAGGCGCACGCAAAGAACAGGAGGTTCTAAATGAAGAAATTAGCATTTCTGGCCGCCGCGACTGTCGTCGCTGGTTCGGCCATGGCCGCAGAGTCGGCTAAGCCAAACATGATGATGGGCACAAACAAGTGGACCATCAACGTCGGTATCGGATTCCCGGCCGGAGACCACAAAGATCTCGGCGTGGATACGCAGATCATGGTCGGAGTCGACATGGATCTTGGCCCATTGAGCTATGGCTCGCAAGGCACGTCCTATGTTGGCCTTGGCTACATGTTCGGCAGCGGCGACTCTGATCTCGATACACGATCCTGGGGCGTCCACTATGGCGTTCGCTTCCCCCTCGGCAACAGCGGCCAGACATCTGCTCTGGGTGCATCAGCCCAGCTTGGTTATTACAACACCGAGCTGAAGCAGGGCAGCGCAAAGGCCGACAAGTGGGCTCTTGGTGGTCAAGCTGCTCTCACATGGACCCCGCAGGGCCAGATGTGGAGCCTGAACTTTGGCTACTACTTCATGCCGGAAGTTGAGGGTGTCAACAATAACGGCTGGTTCGTAGGAGCAAGCTTCCGCGCGAAGTAAGCCGAAAGCAACGACCTCAAGACGGCTGCGATCTAAGATCGCAGCCGTCTTGTCTTTAGAGGATCGTTTCTGAGTATCTTTGGCCCGCGAGCCTGAGCCGTTCGCCAAGCGCCAACCAGCACAAAGAGCTCAGCCGCCAACGAAAGGGTCATCGCAATCGCGGCGACCGCTACACTCGGCAGAGATGTCTGAACGCCAATGGCCAGCGAAGCGATCAGTGTTGCTACGCCAACGATATTCGCCTGAAAACGCGACGTTGTGTAGTGGTAAAGCGTAAGCGCCCCTCGGAGATAAGACTGCAGCGCACCGATGAGCGGCTGCAAACAAAGCGCGAAAAAGGCGATATGCGCGGTTGCGGCCAAAGCGGGTTTCTTCATGATGTGGATGAAGAACTGCTTGTCCAGCCCGGACAAGCATAGGAACACGATTGCACCCGTAGCATAAAGCCCAACCAGTAGACAGAAGCGCCGGAGCGTCTCGCGCTCTTCCGCCGTCTTGCCAAGCGTAATCACAACCTCCGGCAGCGCAAAAACAAAGCTCCTCGTAAGGAATCCAAGCGTCATCGCAACTTGCCAGGCCGCCAGACTCGACGTCTTGTTGGGCATCATCGAGATCGCCGCGACGATGATCGGAAAGGCGGCGAGTGCAATCATCGTGGTGAGCGTAAGCGGAGAGTGAAACCGCACCAACTGCGCAATCGTTAGCTCTTGCTCGCCCGGCTCTGGGTGAATCTCCCGAAGCTTGGCAACGGCTGGCCTGCTTACGATGTGGACATAGACCATTTCAACGAGAACCGACGCAACGAGTGCCGTCGCGGTGATCACAATCCCGGAAAATGAACTCGTCAATAGAAGCACTATCGCAACCGATGCGATGGTGCAGAGCCGCAACCCCGTTCCATAACTGATCAAACGCGTCATCCCGTTGCGGATCAGCACACCTTGCAGATATCTTCGCCAGCCAATAAACGCGCTCCACGGAATCATGATCGCCAGACCAACGCGCGTCGCCTCGGCAACCGGACGGTCCAGCCCCAGAATCGTGTAAGCAACAAGACCATACACTGGCGTAAGAACGATTATCGCGTGAACCGCTGTTACCCCAATCATCAAGTACCACACGAATCGACTCAGTTCGGCAAAGGCTTGTTTGTTCCGTGCCAGGGTCGTCGAAGTTGAAAGGAGGTCGATTACGGGGCTCTCCACAAAAAGCGCGAGCGCCATCATCGCGTTAAAGGCAGCGGTCAGGATGATGTCATTCGGGAGCTCGGCAATGACCCGAATAGAGATCGGCGATTCAATCGCCATCAGCATCCACGATAGCCCGAGTGGAACGTAGAATTTGAGAATGTAGCCGTAGTTCAGGGGCGGGGCAGGAGGTTTGGACTCTTCAGGTTCTTGTTCGGTGACGACGGTTGAGTCCATGGCCTTGCTACAAACAGATAGTACCGAAACGAAATTCGGCCCAAGAGCCAGTAGGGAGTTTGGATTCTGTTTTACTGTCCGGGTGTTATGCCACGCAGGACCCGACCCTGCTACTCCACCGAAATGAATGTAGCGCCAAAGCGTAACTGTCCAAACCGGCTACGCCACAGGAGGCAGATTGTGATGCGCGTTGCGCAGGTGGTGCTCCAAGCTGAACAGCTCGTCGATCTCTTCTGGCGTAAAGCGCGACTTCATATCCTCGTCGTTCGCCACACTGGTCTTGAAATCTTCACCGTCCCATGCCTTCGCCGCGTTTCGTTGGGCTACTTTGTAAGCGTCAGCCCGAGGCATCCCCTTGCCGACCAGCGCGACCATGATGTGCTCGCTAAAGACGAGATCGCCCATCTTGCGCAGGTTCGTCTTCATGTTCTCCGGCATCACCACGAGTCCAGTGAGGATGCGCGTGAGGCGGTTCAGCATGAAGTCGGCAAGGTGGAAGGTGTCGGGGAGGATGATCCGCTCCATCGACGAATTCGTAAGGTCGCGCTCGTGCCAGGTCGCGATGGTTTCCAGCATCGCATGAGCGTTTCCGCGCACGATGCGGGCCAGCCCGCAGACCGTTTCGGAGTTCCACGGGTTGCGCTTGTGCGGCATCGCCGAGCTTCCCGTCTGACCCTTGGCAAACTCCTCCTGAACCTCCAAAATCTCCGTGCGCTGAAGGTTGCGGAGTTCGGTAGCAATCCGCTCCAAGCCGCCCGCCATCACCGCGATGGTGCAAAGCAGGTTCGCAAGCCGGTCACGGTTGACGATCTGGGTACTGATGGGGTCGGCCTCAAGACCGAGCTTGGCAAGCACCCGCTTCTCCATGTCCGGCGAGACGTGGGCATGGATGCCGACCGCGCCGCTGATCTTCCCAACCGCCACATCCTTTTGGCAAGCCTTGATGCGCTCAATATTGCGTTGAAGCTCGTGCCACCACCCCGCCGCCTTCGCTCCGAAGGTCACCGGCTCGGCGTGGATGGCATGGGTGCGCCCGATGCAGGGGGTGTCCTTGTGCTCGTCGGCAAGGCGCGCGATCTGCCTGCCCAGCTTGTCTGCCGACTCCAGAAGGACCGTACACGAGTCGCGGAGCATCATGCCAAGCGCGGTGTCGATCACGTCGTAGCTGGTGACGCCGAAGTGAATCCAGCGTCCGGCTGGGCCCACGTTCTCTTCCAGATTGCGTACGAAAGCCACCAGATCGTGGCGGGTTTCCAGTTCGATCTCGTCGCATCGCTCGATGCTGAACTTGGACTTCGTGCGGATGTCTTCCCAGTCGGGAGCGGGGATGACCCCGTCCTCAAAATAGACTTCGCAGATGGCGAGTTCGGCTTCGAGCCAGCGCTGATACTTGGCCTGCCGGTCCCAAATGGCAGACATCGCGGGGGTGCAATAGCGATCGATCATGGAAGGGTTTGAGGGTACCACGCGCATAACAGGACCGGCTGGGGCGAATTGGGAAACGATGAACGAGGAGTAATGAATACTGACTTTGGATGGGCACGGCGAAAGCAACGCCCCGCTATTAGCGAATAGCAGGAAATACGTGAAGGGAGGACAACACTCCGTCATCGCCTCACAACAAACTTCATCGTAAAACCAATGCACCTTGCATCCAAGATCATCGTAAACTAAACTCAATGCTTACAACCTTTCTCCTCACCGCTGTCCTATCTACAACCCAGACCTCAAACGCCGACCTCATGAAGCTCCTGCCCCAATGGCTCGCCGACGAGGGCGCCGTAGGGGTTTCCGTTGCCGTCGTCGCCGACAACCACCAATGGCAGGCCACCTCAGGCTGGGCCGACCGAGAAAATCAGAAGCCAGTCCAAGCGACAACAGTCTTTCGACTCGGCTCAGTCAGCAAGCAGATCGCCGGCACAGCGGCAATCCAACTGGTGGACCAAGGAAAGCTCAACCTTGATGTGAGCGTCACGAAGTACGTGGCCGGGTTCCCAGAACCCGATGGAACCGTGACCCTAAGGCAACTCCTCAGCCACACGTCTGGAATGAGACATTATCAAGTTCTAAAAAGGGAGAACCTCTTCGAGTTCACTCCAACCAATAAGGCGCTCGGAATGTTTATGAACGACCCACGAGTGGGGAAGCCCGGAGAGAAATACTCCTACAGCACCCATGCCTTCACCGTCGTCGTCGCAGCGGTTGAGAAAGCATCCGGCATGTCATACACCGATTACGTCCGCAAGAACATCTCCGGCGGATCGACGCTCGATTGTGAGCTGCTTAGCGATTCAAAGCCCGCCCGAACTCAGCTCTATCGAAAGAACAAAGAGAAACCGGTGCTTGAAACGAAGCGCGAAGACAACAGTTGGAAGTTCGGCGGCGGCGGGTTGGAATCCACAGCCAGCGACCTCGCCAAGTTCGGCTACATGGTTGCCAAAGCCGAGGTTGTAACGCCTAAAGGCCGCGACGCGATGTGGACCAAGCAAAAAACCAGCGACGGTAAAGAGGTCAACTATGGCTTGGGCTGGGGCATCGGCGCCGATGGGATGATCCAGCACAGCGGAGGACAACAAGGCTGCTCGGCATATCTCCTCATCGACCCTAAGCGAAACATCAGCGTAGCCGTGATGAGCAACACAAACGGCATGGATGTTGGACGACTGGCCCGTGCGATCTTGAAGGATTGGAAGTAAGAAAAGCTGGGTAAGGAACCCAATGAGCACCGACGAAAAACAGACGGCCCAAACTCAACCGCCTAGAGAGTGGGACGAAGTTAACGACGAACGACTGCAAGCGTATCACTACGATGAGCGTAGACAGCGGTCGATGCGTATCGTCTTGTCGAGTGGAATTGGCGCGATCTTTGTTTCTCTTGTATGGTTGTTCATGAAGCTGTGGGTAGAGGAATTCTTTAACGCACATGGCCCTGTTATCTTGATAGTATCCATGATTGTCCTTGGAGTCGTATCCGTCATCGCACTTGCCGCGTTTGGGGAGCGCAGATCTGTCGATCAGTTGCTGGCGGGAGCGCTCTCCTTTTTCGTGCTGACGTTCGTTGTATGGTTTTTTTCGATTTCAGGAATAGAGTACTTGGCCCTCGGCCTGATGATTGGTTTGCTGCCCGCCTCTCTTGGAGTGTCAATCGGGCATGGGATCGTGTGTGTTCTGCCAAAGTTCTCTTCTCGCAACGGTGCTGCAAAGAAAGAATGACGGGTGGCGCTCCACAACGGAGCTAAAGCTCCATACGCCACAGGACCACTCAAGTAAACTCCCACACATGAAGTTGTTCGTCGACACTGGGGATATTGAAGAGGTACGTCAGGCTGCGGAGTGGGGGATTTTGGACGGCGTGACGACCAATCCCACGCTCATCGCCAAGTCCGGCAAAGGGTTCAAAGAGACCGTTCTCAAGATTTGCGAACTCGTCCCTGGTGGCGACATCAGCGCTGAGGTCGTCGCAACTGACTACGACACGATGCTCAAAGAGGCGCTAGAGATCGCAAGCTGGCATCCTCAGATCGTCGTCAAAGTTCCGCTCATCTCGCCTGGAGTGAGGCTTGTAAGCACCCTCACCGAGAAGGAAATCCGCACAAACGTCACCCTCGTATTCACCGTCACCCAAGCCCTCCTCGCCGCAAAAGCGGGAGCGACCTACATCAGCAACTTTGTGGGCCGCGTCGACGACATCTCCGGCGATGGCATGGAAGCGGTTGCCGAGACGGTGAACATGGTGAGCACCTACGATTTCGACAGCGAAGTTTTGGTTGCGAGCGTTCGACATCCCCAACATGTGGTGCAGTCGATGCAGGTCGGCGCCCACGTGGCGACAATGCCGTTCTCGATCATGAAGCAACTGTTTGGTCATCCGTTGACCGATAGCGGTTTGAAGAGATTCTTGGACGATTGGAATAAGGCCGGGCTAAGCATCTTTTAGCCTTAATAAAAGATGGAAGACAACAAGCTGAAGCGAAAGAGAAACGATGCGGCTTGTGTGTGGCGTGCAGGCGCGATTACTGCGGCTGCGGTTGGGTTGATCCTCGGGCTTGTTGCCTTTGCCATTGGAGGAATCAACCTTGAGTATTCGTTATATTTCTTTGCACTTCTACCCCTGCTCGTGGGAATGATCGCCTCGGGCGTTCTTTCGATCTGGGGGTATTTTGGGTTCGATAAGCATCTCGGTGCTGGCCTTGTCGCTTGTGTACTTCTTTCTTTTGGCCTGTTGGTGTTTTCTTTCGAAGGGGCCATATGTCTGCTGATGGCAGCGCCCCTCATCCTCATCTCTATGTTTGTGGGAAGCGCGATCGGCTGCGCCATCTATAACTACATTGATGACTTCAAGAGACAAAGGATGAACGTTGCGGTACTGATTCTCGCGCTGCCGTTTGTGTCCGTACTAAATCAGCAGCTTGCTCCACCGCCTCAGAAGAACACGACTTCGACAGCGATTATCATTGACGCACCTGCCAACAAGATTTGGCCTTACTTAAACAACCTGCCAGATATCCCTGCGCCAAATGAGCTTTTGTTCAGAGCAGGGGTTGCCCACCCGGTTTCGACGCGAACATTGGGGAGCGGAGTTGGAGCAGAGCGGCATTGTGAACTTTCAACGGGCGACATGCCAGAGGTGATCACTCGCTACGAGCCGAACAAGCTGCTGGAGTTCAAGGTGCTGAAGACGCCTCCAAGCATGATTGAGATGAACCCGTTTGGAGAGGTTCATGCCGCGCACTTGGAGGGGTTCTATGAGTGCCGAATCGGACGGTTTGAGTTGATTCCGCTAGCCGACGGAAGGACGAAAGTTGTCGGGACATCGGTCTATGAGCATCGCTTTGGACCGCGTTGGTACTGGACTTTGTGGACCGATAAGATCGTCCACGATGTGCATCTGCGCGTACTGCGAGAGGTCAAGAAAAGGGCAGAAGCGGAGGGATGAGTTGAGAGATCAGAAATCCGATATCCGATATCCGATATCCGATCTCCCATCTCCCATCTCGGATCGCCGATCTCCGATTTCTGATTTCTGACAACTGATCGCCAATAGCTGATAGCTGGAGCCAGTCTCACCCTCCCTGTTCACGCTTCGCTATGAACTTCCCTCCCTCAGAGGGAGGGACGGTGAACGGAGTGAACCGAGGGCGGGTGGATTACAGTTCGCAGTTTTGAAATCGGCTCGCCGACCTCTGCCCCCCTTACCACCCTTACAATCAACTCACTTCAACCCATTCGCAATCTCATCGCAACCTACTCCAAGCGTCTTGCGGGCGATCTTGTCCAAGTCGGCCTTTGATCCGATGAAGTGCATCGTTCGATGGACGTGCGTGATCGATCCACCGGGTTGCAAAGCTGCTGCCGCAGAAGAGGATTCGATTTCATAGAAAGGCCCAAGCGGCTTCTTTCCAGGCGCGGGCGGACCATCGTTGTAGCTGTTGACCACGTCGCCACCGTACGGATCAGCCTGCAACTCCCACATCGAATTCACGTAGTCGGTCACACCCTTTTTCTGCGTGTATTGTGCGACGGTGAGCATTCCTCGAACAGGGTCATAGCTCCCAATCACACCCTTTGACCGGTGTGGATTGAGGCCGATCTTGCTTCGGAACTGCCCGTCAGCCTTAAAGTAGACCGCCTTATCGCTGACGCTGATACGGTCATCGGGGACCTTGCCAAAGTAGGTGTCGTTGACAATCGGACCCATCGTGGATTCGTCTCCCGCGTTGTAAGGAACCACAACCGTTGTTGTCGAGGAGTGCTTCAGCATCGCCAAAATCCAGATCGAAAGCAAACCTGTGTCCTTCTTCCAAGCGTCGCTGCCGGTGTTCTTCAGTGTGTTGACAGTTTCGTAGGCCGCCACTTTCACGCCCGAACCCGGGGCAAAACCCAAAGCCTTTGTAACAGCTGAGGAGTTAAGCATCTGGACCTTCCGTGTGATATCCATATTGAAGGTCGTGCCCCAATAGTTTTGGAGGGATGCGCTTTTCTTGAAAGTGACCTGGCTTGCCGACTTGCTGGCAACCGGGTAGCTCACGGTGTCGATCAGTGGGGGTGTCTGCCAATGCTCCAGATTAAAAGGATCGCCACCCTTGAAGAAAACGGAGAACTGCCCGCCCTCCGGACCCAGCCAAAAGCGCTCCTCTCCACCAAACGCGTTCATATGCGGCACCAACTTCCCGCTCGCGATATGCTCGTAGTTGATCCAGCCGTTTCCAACACCCTTGGCAGCGTCAACGGTGCTGGTCATCACGCGGCCCTGATAGTCGGCGACAACAGCAACGGCAGCGTTCCCTTGTCGGAGAACGATGGTCGATTTGTACTTGCTAAGAAAGCGGACATCGTCCGCAAAGCTTTTGGGTGTATCCATGATGCCGAGTGAAGCGGCGATAAGTAGTGTGGACAGTGGCATGCTTGCTTCTTTCCTCCAATCCCCTAACTTCGCGCTCGCGCAAGGGGATTCCTCCTTATCGTCGCATGGGCTCGGATAGAATGAACCATGCGTTACCAGGATCAGCTTGTGAAAGCGACCCAGAAAGCCCTCGACGATATCAGCCGCTCTGCATTGGCGGTCCCCCAGGATAAGGTCGATTGGGTGCCGATGGGGAACGCAAGATCGGTGCTCAGCCAAATGCAGGAGATCGCTATGTCAGCCGCGTGGATTCTGCCCATCGTCCAAAGGCGAGAATTGCCAGAGTTCGACGAACATGCACGCAATGAAATGGAGCGCACCCGCGCCTCTTACGATACGGTGGAGAAGTGCCTCGAGGCCGCGCAAGTAGGAACATCTGAGTTTTGCCAAGCGATAGCCGAGTTTCCCGAGAGTCGGCTGGACGAAGAAATGACGCTGCCGTTCGGGGGCGGAATGGTGATGACGATGGCCGATATTTTGGACCTGCACCGCTGGAATATGGTCTATCACCTGGGGCAAATCAATGCAATCCAGCTCATGCTCGGCGATACCGAAATGCACTAACTGGGGTAGCCAATAGCCGATAGCTGATAGCCGATCGCCGATCGCCGATCGCCGATAGCAGATAGCAGATCTCTGATCTCCGATTTCTGAAACTGATCGCCGATAGCTGATCACCGATAGCCGATCTCTGATCTCTGATCTCTGATTTCCGACAACTGATCGCTGACTTCAAATATGCGCAGTGATGACCCAAGCCGTCCAGATCGTGACGTAAGCGATGCTTGCCAGAATCGCGGCTTTGCGCACGAACTCCCGATTTGTCTTGCAATAGTGGGCCATCACAAACCACGCCAAGACAAGAGTCATCCCCTTCACCGCCACGAAAAGCAATTCATTGCGCTCGATGAGTGGCTTCATCAGGGGGTTCAGCTCACTGATCATGCCAGCCGCATGAAGCCAAGCCGTCATCACCAGATCGGTGAAACCAATCAGCATGAGGAGAGCTATGCTTCGGGACGGAAAGAGTACACGCATCACTATAAAATAGAAGCATAATTTGTGCCAGAAATCGGGGTCTCTTCAGCCAATTTCACAAACCGATCTGCAATCTCACGGGCTTTTGCAGAACTGCATGCGTAGTGGTTGAAGATCACACTCACAATGACCCGCTCCCCAGACTTCCTCGTCACATAGCCAGAGATCGCCGAGGCCATATCGAGCGTGCCCGTCTTGCCTTGAATACTCGAACCGGCAAGACGTGACCGAAGCGTTCCCTTTCCGGGAACGGCGAGACCCGCCCGCCAATCCTCAAACCATGGCTGCTTCTGCGCCCAAACCAGCAGCTTGACAACGCCACGAACTGTCAGATTGTTGTGCCTGCTCATCCCGCTGCCATCGTCGGGCCGGACATCATTGGCCTCCCAGCCCACCGTCTCCACCAAGAACTTCTTGAGCCCTTGTTGCGCGGCTGGGTAAGGGTTGTCTTCCGCCGGCTTGCCTTGCTGCGTCGCCATCAAAAGCAAGTTCTCAGCATACAGGTTGTCGCTGATGGTCAAGCACTCAGCGATAATCTCTTTTAGCGGCTTGCCATCCAGCGTGAAGTCTGGCGCACGAGACGGCAATGAGTGCGACACAAAGAGCGGTCCGCCCAGGGCACGAGCAGCCGCCCTGTCAGGTTGGTTAAACGCGCAAGTCATCAGCTCCTTGCGTTCAGCAGGCAAGGGACCGCGCACCGTAACAATCTTTTGAAAGGGGTCGTACTCAGCACTGGCGGTGATACCGGGCAAAACCCTCAACCAGACATCCACAAAATCTGGAAGCGGCTCAACCTGTCCGTCGCTCGCCCAAACCTTGAACACGCCTTTGTCGATCGTGAAGGCTGTGACGGCGGCGGCGTAGTATTCCGGAAGATCGCCGTACTCCCAATTCGGTCCAAACTGCGGGCGGTATGCCTGCCGCACAAAAATCGGCATGATCTTATCGATCCCCAACTTCTTCGCCGCCGAAAGAAGCTGCGCTGAAGTCATCGTCGGGTCGCCCGGCGCATCCACAATCACCCGGTCCGACTCCTTCCAGAATCTCGTCTTCGGCACAAAATTCGGCCCCAGCCGATTCATCGCAAACATGGTCGTTAGCAGCTTCTGATTGCTCGCCGGCATCACCCTTTGACCAGAGTTCCGTTCGTACAGAATCGTTCCGTCGGCCTTCGCCACAACCGCCGACACAAGAGCCCCCGAGAGCTCGGGCGCATCCAGAACGACATCGAATGGGGTGGAGTAGGCGATGAGCGCGAACGTGAGCGATGCGAGCATGTGTCAAGAATACTCAGCACGACAGCATCACAGCCGCGATTATTCTTCGTCTTCAAAGACCGGCTCAGCGATGTGATCAAAAGCCGCGCTTTCGATATCGTTCGCCATCGCTTCGGCATACTCCCGCAGAAGCGGCTCGGGATCGTGTTTGGCGACTTTCCGAATTGCCGCGACCACCGACTCGCGCATCTGTTGGCTCCACTCAACCACATGAAAAAGGCCGTGAATGGCGCTGCGCCGCGCAATCCGTGATGGCGCATTCAAACAGTCGATCAGCAACGGCCCGCCGATGGTTCCAGGCAAATGCCCCCCCACTACAACCCCCGCCTTATAGATCGTCCTCGCATAGTCGTCTTCGGCATCCCAAATGAGACTCCGTATCGCCGCCACGGCGGAATCGATCTCCTCTTGAGTCTTGCAGAAGCTGCTCATATCCTCAAACAAGTCGAGTACACACCATTGCGCAGATCGCCTGTTCGGGTGCTTGCGTCCGTTCAAAACAATGAGCAAAGCCGGAAGGAAGATATGATCGCTGCCATGAAGCTCGATAACGGTGCGGGCTTCATTTGCCACGTCGCGGTCCGTGCAGTACAGCAGCTTCATCAGCGAAAGCGGGTCGAGCTCGCTGATATGCCCCTTAAATCTCGTGCTCATTCCGAGCGACTCTGCGATAGCAAATTGACGGTCGAAGTAAGGTTTGCTGGTTTCTATCAGGTTTTGTGTCGCCTGTTCAAGGGTCTCGCCGCGTTCTTCGTGCCAAATATCGTCACATCGCACAAACACCCCATGCGGCGTGCGCGCCACTTGCAGATCAAACTCCTCACCGTACATCTTTACGGTTGACGTCCCGCTCCAATCACTTCGCAAAACGTGATACTTGTAGCTGATCGGATGGGGAGGCCAATGAAAGGGCACCCGGTGTCCGGGTTTTACCGAGGTTGTGGAGCCGCCGTGGGCATCGACATACGCGTCGATGTATGCCTGCAAGTCTTTGGCGAGCTGTTCCGCCAGTTCAGCCGAGGGCGCATTGGGCATAGCTCTATTATGCCGTTACGGAACCTGTGGGTGTCGAGTTGCACCTTCGATAGCTGTGGAGTCGGGACTGCTCCCCCGGCCCCACAGCTACGTCCAGCTCTACCGACCGATCACCTGCGTCCGGTTCAAGAAACGGTCGATGGTCTCCTTCGTATCGCGTAGGTAGATGACGGTCATCGAGTCAAGCCCTTTGGGAGATTTCATCTGCGTTCCGTATCGAATCGAGAGCCGCCGAAGGCTGTCCGAAGCCAATATCCGAACGTCCTCGTTCACAGCTCCCTGCCCAGCCGATGCTTGAATGATAAGCCCATTGATGGCAAACCTCTGAAGATCACGGCGTACCGGAGCGATACTCTTGTTTTGCCCAACTTCCGAGAACACCGCCCCCAGCAGAGTCGCGAAGTGCTCCTCCAGAGTGTAGGCACCCTTTTGGCCCTTCGTCTTGTAAGCGTTCTCCGCGATCATATTCAACTTCTGAGCGCTCATCAGCGAAGCGTAAAGCAGGCTCTGCTGCTGCCCAATAATCTGCCGAACCGGCGCTGTCCAAGTGTTGTCCTCATAAGGTTTGTCCTCTTGTCGCAAGTTCAAAAGAACGCTTTCTGGAAGGTCAAGCGCAGTCGACGAGAAACAGTATCGAGCAATCATCTGAACTGCTTGCCGTTGGTCAGCGCTAGGTACGGGAGGCAGGGTCGCCGTCTGGCCTCGATCTCCCGCGAAGTTTCGATTGCCCGCAATGCCGCCGACGAATCGAGCGGCATATCGCCCCTCTCGGAATGTCCGAGCGATAGTGCCAAGAATGATCTCTGTGCGTTCGCCGTAGCTTTCACCCGGTCTCGGGAGCTGGGTGATCGCCCACTTGCGAACCTTGTCGGCAAGTTGTAGGTTCTTCGTGCTGAAGTTCAGCGGGTCCTTGGCGTCGTCAAACCGGACGGCGTAAGGATCGAAAGTATCCGCGTCCTCATCGGTCATAAACTTCAGGCCCGGCATCCCCGATTGCGACGCGATACGCGAAAGGAAGTATCGCTCACCTTCGGGCATTGTCACGTTCGGGCCATCGACATAGCCGTACTTGATCGCCCACTTATCGTAAACACCGATGGTCGGAGAGAAGAAGTTGCCACGACCCTTCAGAACCGCCAAAGTATTCGTCGGCGTGTAGTCCATGATCGAGGCGGTTGTCCCAACTCTTGACGTCAGGTCGTCGTCGTCAAGCTGGCTCGTCGTCAAAAAGGTCGAGGACGCGAAGCTGTGCCGTAGCCCGAGCGCATGCCCAACCTCGTGGCCCACAATCTCTTTGAAGAATTGCAGGGCAAAGTCCTTGGGGCTCACCTTCGAACCGACAGCCTCCAACCCCTTCAAAGCCTCCGCTGCATAGCCAGAAGCCTCTCGGGCGTAGCTGCAATCGAACGAGCGCCAGCCCAGAGCCGCAAGCTTGCGGCTTGTGTCTTGAACGTGCTGGGGAAGGTCGCCATGTTCGATGTATCGATCCGCCGGACCGTATTTGTCCCGATGCTCGTCGTGCGTAAAAACGTCGGTAGCCCGCTTGAGCCGCGCCAAAGACGGGGCGATAGAGCGAGCGTGCTCTTGCAGCGTAAACGACAGCATGTTCGCGTCGCAGATCACCGACGCGTTCAGAACTTCGCCGGTGAACGGATCAATCCTCGGCTGGGCGATGGCGTACGACTGATTCTCGCTGATGCTCCAACTGATCGTGTTGTAGCGCGCATCGCCCAAAGAATATTCCTTGTCGCTCTCGTCAACGATCTTCACGACCAAGGCATTCTTGTATCCAATCTCTTCAAACGCCTTGTTCCACATCAAAACGGCGTCTCGACAAGCCTCTCTGTATTCGTGCGGCACGCTCGGGTCGATATGCCAAACGATCGGCTTGACGGGCTCAGAGAGCTTTGCTGTGGGATCCTTCTTCTTCAGGTTGTATCGGAAGATGAAGCGCTGCTTGCGGTCGTTCTCAAAGAACCGGTCGATACTGAAAAACTCTTGGTGGAAGAACCCAACTCTCGGATCATATAGCCGCGGGCTGTAGTCGCTCTCTCGCCGAAACCAAACGTTATAGGTGACGGTCAGAGGGGCGCTGCGATCATCCTCAAGATGGTTTTGGGCAAGCCCGAGCAGTGCGGCGAGTGGATTGCCGCCAGCCTGTCCTCCACGTTGTGAAAAGTAATGCAGTTTCATCCTGACGAGCGTGTTGTCAGGAAATGCCCTGATCTCGTCAGTTGACGATTTCTCGCGGTCGAGCATGTACGGTCCGCCCAAAATCGCGGGTACAGCTTCATTGAGTCTCAAAAGTTCGCCCATGAAGATCGGGGTTACGTTCACAAGAAGGAGCTTCTTCTCGGGGTGGGTGGCCTCGATCCGATAGGATGCGAGAATCGCCTCTGGGAAGTTCCTCTCCGCAGCCGTCTTAAGTGGGTTGTCTTGGCTCCAGCGGTGGTTTATCGGAGGGCGCACGAGCCAAAGGTTGTTCTCATTGCGCTGAAGGCGGAACACGTCAAGAGCCAAATCACCGATAGGAAAGCCGGGTGCGATCGTGTCGGGCAAGAATCCAGTGTTGAACTGTCCTTGCACAAACATCAATTCGCCGATTCGAGATTCCGGAAGCTCGGCAAGAATCTCATTCTTTCTCTTGTAAAGCGTGATCGCCCCTTCAAAGCGGGGAAGGTCCTTGATCGCCTTCTCGAACTCTTCAACCTTGGTGTCTTTCTTTGGCGTCTCCTGCTTTGTTTTTTCGGCGGGTGGTGGTTCTTGGGCGAGGACAAAGCCGCTAACACAAAAAGAGGCCGCAAGGGCCATAGCGAGAAAAGGGATGCGCAAATGCATGGTCAATCAAGTCTCCGTCGAGAACTTTACAACAAAACCTTGGGGTTGCGTTCCCGGGCGATGCGCTACGGGGTCCTTATGCTAAGGCTTTCTTTCCGATCGGCTATCGATTGAGCCACATCCGTGCCTAGCGTGATGGTGATCTCAGGACCGGTGTAGTCCGGCGTGACCGTGCCTTTTCGAACCACAGCGATGCCAAGCAAGGCTTGTATTGCCTTAGCCTGGGCCTCGTTGGCAGCCCGATAATAGATCACTTCAGTCAGTGGTTGAGAAATGGGATCGTTCCCGTCGCTCCACGCTCGATAGCCGTCCTGAGTAAGGATGTCGGCTGCCGTTTTTGCGGCACCTTTCACGTCCGTGCTGTTCTTGATCGCGATACGCACGAGACTCTTGGCTGCAAACTCGTCACCCTTGATGAGCCAATCGACGGTTGCCTTGGATCGCTCTTCGTCGAGGACGTAATAGTAGGCGTCGCCCGACATATCGTCGGTTCCCGGCAAGGTCGCTCCTCCCATCGTCTCGCCGCTTGTGCCCTTAAAGATCGTGGCGAGGGCAAGCACCTGCATCTTGGTTAGGCTTGTCTCAATCTGCTCAAAGCCCGTATTGATGATTCTGTCAGCCTGCCAAAGATTGCTGGCTTTGTTCGCCTCATTCATCAACGCTCGAATGAACTGCTGCTGTCGTGCTACGCGCCGCAGGTCGCCCTCTTCCTTTGAGCCTTTGACACCGCGTAACGGAATCATTCTCCCTCGCTCATCCAACCGGTAGCGATTGACTTCTCTAAAGCGCACAAAGCCGACAGCCTCTTTGCCATTGATCCGCTGCTTTCCTTCGGGCAGATGGATATGGAGGTCAGCCCAATTGTCGTCGTAGTTCATCTCGTCGATAGTTTCGACTTCGATGCCTCCCAGAGAATCGACGATCTTAGGAACGGCATCGGGCTTGATGATGACGTGGTGGTCGATGGTGATGTCAAACATCGCCTCTAAGGTTCGCTCAAGCAAATCGACGCCACCACGAGCATAAACGCCGTTGATCTTTCCACTCTTGCCGTCTTCGGCTGTCACTTTGGAGTCGCGTGGGATAGATACCGCAGAAATCTTTTTGCTCTTCAAGTCAACCGACATCAGCATGATCGTGTCGGCCCGGGTGTTCTTGGAATACTGATTGCCCTTGTTGTCGTGATTGTAGTCTTGCCCAATCAGGAGCAGGGTCATTTTATCGACGTCAGGGAACTGACCACGAGGATTCGCCAACCCATTCCAAACGTCCACGATTCCGGCATTCTCTCCCGCGAACGACTTGGACACCCGGTAAACCCAGTTCCCAGCAATGCCGAGAACCATGAGCGGAACAAGTATCAAAACAAGGCGCAAGACCTTCTTCGCCATCGAGGGAATTATACGGTTTGTGGCGACCTTGAGTGTAGGCGTTTGGCCTGTGTTGTTCCTCCAAGGTTGACCCAGTAGCCGCAGGCTTTAGGCAGTGCTTCCGAAAACCATGTAACTTTGAATCCTCTCCCTTAAGGGAAAGCTGTGAGTAAAGCGAACAGGGTGAAGGGTGATCCCCTCGTTTTCGAATATCAAACTCACCCTGCAATCTTCTACCGCGACATCGCCTCATCCAAGATCTCGATCAACTGGTCAAGCTCCTCGACCGTGTTGTAGTGGACCATGCTCACTCGCACAACCCCCTCATCCACGTTCAGACCGAGCTTTTCGCAAAGATGATAGGCGTACATGTGCCCGTATCGAATGCCGAAGTTGCGACGATTTACGTAAGCCGCAATCTCCGAAGATTTTTTGGTCTTGTGGACGAAGCCAAATGTGGGATGGCGCGGTTCGTCGCGATGAGACGGGCCGAAAAGACGGATGTCGGATCGACTGTTCAGATAATCCAAAAATCGGTTCTGTACGGGCAGCTCCAAAGCATGCATGACGTCGAAGCCTTTGATGATTGTCTCGCGTGTGCAGGAGGAGTCACCCGTGAGAAAGCACAGATAATCTTGCAGGGCTAAGATTCCAGCCAGCCCTTCATAGGACAAGCATCCTAGCTCAAATTTCTTGGCTTTGACGTTGGGCAAGAAGAAGTGATTCGGGCCATCAAGCTCCGCCCATGCCTCTTTCTTGCCGTAAAGTCCAGCCATGTGAGGCCCATAGATTTTGTAATGGCTCGCCACCATAAAATCGACATCCCACGCGTCGGCATCGAGCCAGCGGTGGCTGGCAAAAGCCACCGAATCGACCACAACACGCGCACCCGCTTCATGAGCGATTTTCGCCACCGCCGCAACATCCACGACATCGCCGAGTAGGTTGCTCGTGTGGGTGACGCAAACGACTTTGGTGCGGTCGGTGATCACGCTTCGCAACGACTCCAGATCGCTCATGCCCGTCTCAGGATCGACGGTCCACCATTTCAGTTTCACCCCAGACCGTTCGAGCCGCTTCCAAGGGTTGGCGTTAGCCTCGTGAGCGCTCTCGTGGAGGACGATCTCATCACCGGGCTGCAGCTTCTCGCCGAAGCAGTTTGCAAGCATATAAAGCAGTGCGCTGGAGCTCGGCCCAATCGCCATATAGCCGCTTCTCTCGCCGCCATACATCCTCAGCAGGAATTCATGGGCTTGGCTTTCGACTTCGGTGGCACGATCAGCTGCGGGATAGCCCGCGCCAACCTGCACGTAGGAGTCCTTCATGAACCCCGACATCGCATCGATCACACATTTTGGGACCTGGGAGCCCCCCGCATTCTCAAAGAACCCGAAGCCGGATTCGAGGGCAGGGAATTGGGATCGTACGGCCTGAGGAGAGGGGATCGGAGCAAGTGCGGACATGGATGATAGGATACTTTTTTTGGGCGTTGGGCGTTGGGCGTTGGGCGTTGGGCGTTGGGCGTTGGGCGTTGGGCGTTGGGCGTTGGGCGTTGGGCGTTGGGCTTTGGGCTTTGGGCTTTGGGCGTTGGGCGTTGGGCACGCACCTATCCGCTCCTTACAACCCTTACTCCTTACAATCCTTACTTCCCAACGCCCCTCACTCCACAATCAACAGCCGCAATACATCAATCTGCAGCTCGCTTCCCGAAGGTTGCCCGTTATCCGACTCCACCTGGAAGTAGATCGTCCCTTCCTCGTCCATGTAGTTTTGAACGTTGCTCAACGGGACTGTAAAGGTTTGCCAACCGCTCACGATGGGCGCATCGCGGAGTGTAACGTAGCTGCCATAAGGGTAGGACCCCGTCGACCAATCATAAATCTTGATCCGCTCGTTGCCGGTGGCTGCGCCTGTGATTCGACGCTTGAAAGTGAGCGTGAGGTTGGTGCGGTCGATCATCCGAAACGTGCTGTAATAGCGGATCACCCCGTCCGACCGACGTGTGCATCGCACATAAACGCCATCGTCCATGAGCGCGTCCCAAAAACCGCCAAAAACGCTCGCGCCTGGGCTGGCCCCCTCAATCATCGGGAAACAGAACGGGACATTGGTTGTATCCACATCAAGCGTTCCCCCCGGATAGCTTGCGTGGAACGAGTTCATGAGTGACACCGGTCCAGCAATGTCTGTATAGTCTCGGCTGGGGCCGGTAGGATCAAACTCAAAACCACCACCATTCATGCTGAACGTGCCATAACCTCGCCCGATCCTCCTCCCATAGACTCGCATGTAAGCCTTGTTGGGCACCGATCTCTTGCCAAACGGCGATATCCAGCGCACAACGCCGTCCCGAGCTGGCTCCGTGCCGGACATCAACAGTTGCAAAGCTAGCTGGGCATTCACGATCCCGTAATTGCAGTACTCACCGAAAGGTGCCTGGCTGACCTGGGTTGCGGAGTCCTCAATCGCGTGTCGAACGCTCACATTCGTTGCTCCCGGCACCGCACCAAAAAGCAAAGCCGCGATGCCCGCGACCTGGGGCGTGGACCCGCTCGTCCCACCAAATCCACTCGTGTATCCACCACTCGCGGTCGTCGTCCTCAACGAAACCCCGGGAGCAGCCACATCGACCCACGAACCGAAGTTCGAGAATCCGGCTTTGTTGAGGTTCGTGTCGATGGCAGCAATGGCCAGCGAGGCCTCGTAAGCCGCTGGATAGTAGCTGTAAACGTTCGACGCGTTGCCCGCCGCAACGACAGGAAGAACTCCCATATCGGCGATGTGATAAATCACCTTCTTTTCGAGTCCGGACACCCGGTCGGAGAAGAAGCTGCAAGAGATCACCTTCGCGCCCATCGTCAGAGCATAGATATAGGCATCAGCGTCGTTGGTGTCGTAAAAGTATCCCGAATCGGTCGAGGACTTCAGGCACATGATCTTTGCCCGTGGCGCAATGCCACAAACCCCAGCATTGTTATCCATCACAGCCGCTGCCAGCCCCGCGCAGGCGGTCCCGTGACCATTGACGTCGTTTGGATCGTTGTCGTTATAGTTGAAATCCCAGCCCACGATATCGTCGATGTAGCCGTTGCCGTCGTCGTCGATCCCATTGCCCGGAATCTCACCGGGGTTCTTCCAGATATTGCCGGCAAGGTCCGGGTGATTCACGTTCACGCCCGTGTCAATAATCGCGACAATCGTGTTATCGCTCCCAAAGCTTGTGTCCCAGGCGAGATCGGCCTTGATCGCCTTGGCGTGCCACATATCGGGCCATAGCGTGTCGTTGGGTTCGTAGGCCGGGCGGCCTGCGCCATCGTATTCGACGTACTTCTCGCCGAACGAATCGGCTAGCTTCCGTCGGGTGCTCGCCAACTGCTTTGTCGGCACGTCAAGAACGATAAACCCAACCTGCGGGTATCGCTTGACGACCTTGGCATTCTTTCCCGCAATTCTCAGCGCCCGCTTCTCTTCGGTTGTCTCAATGACGATATGCCTGGGATGGCACAGTTGCCCCTCAACCAGAATCGGTTCAAGGGTGACAATCGGGATAACGAACGTTGAAAGCAGGGCGGCAAGCATAGCAATCCTCAATGAGGCGTCTCCCCGCTTCAATTATAGCGGAGCATACGCCTCAGGGGAAGCTGGTGATTTGGCGGGGGAAGAGGCGTTCAGAGTTATGGTGAAAGAGCGGGAGCATAGGTCTTATAAGTCCTATATGTCCTATCACACCGTAGCTCCCCAACACCACCTCGCCCTTAGTCTAACGCCTGCGTGTAAACCGCCCGCAAGACCTCATCTGGCGTCGTCCAGCCCATCATAACCTTGTGCTTACCGTCCTCAAGCATCGTTCGATAGCCTTGAGCGCGCGCCGCTTCCTGAATGCGTCGGAAGTCCGCGCCCTGCGATACAGCGTGACGGAATTCAGCGGTGCCAAGGATGAGCTCGAAGAGACCAATTCGACCCTTGTACCCCGTGCCTCGACATTCGGAACAGCCCTTGCCCTTCACAAACGTGGCCCGCTCCATCTCCTCAGGCGTATAGGCCAGCATCTTCACTTCATCCTGGTCCAGCTTATAGGGTTCGCGGCACTTGCTGCAGTTCAACCTCACTAGCCTCTGAGCGAGGATTCCAACAACCGTACCGGCGATCAAGTAAGGCTCCGCGTGCATATCCACCATACGACCGATAGTTTCGACGGCATTGTTCGTGTGAAGCGTTGTCAAAACAAGGTGGCCTGTAAGACCCGCCTGAATGCCAATCCCAAGCGATTCGGGGTCGCGCATCTCTCCGACGAGCATGATGTCGGGGTCTTGGCGCAGGAACGAGCGCATGACGCGTGGGAAGGTCATCTTTTCCGTGACCTGAACCTGAGCGATATTCGTCTCGAATTCGTACTCAATCGGGTCCTCGACTGTCACGATGTTCTTCGTCTTGTGGTCAAGCTGGTTGATCGAAGCATAAAGCGTGGAGGTCTTTCCCGAACCCGTCGGCCCGGTCACGATGATCATGCCGTATGGGACCTGAACAGCGCGCTGCCAGTCCTTGAGCATCTCCTCCGGCATCCCGAGCTTGGTCAGATCGACCTTCATCGCCTGAGGGTCGAGAATACGCATAACGTACTTCTCACCGTTCAAGCACGGCACACACGAGGCACGAGCGGAGAGCCGCCGCCCCATGTACTCCATGTCGATACGCCCGTCTTGGGGTTCGCGCGTTTCGTCGATGCGCATGCCCGCGGCGAGCTTCAAGCGCGCCAAAACGTTCTGTGCCTGTTCGGGCGGCAAGAATCCTGTGGAGTGGAGAATTCCATCCTGTCGGTAGCGGATACGAAGCTGATCGCGCTCCGGCTGAAGGTGGATGTCGCTCGTTCCCGTTTCGAGCGCGTTCATAAAGATGTTGTCGACGATACCGACGGCCAGAGATTGCTCTTCGCCGCCCATTTCGCGCTGAACGCCCGCTTCACGAAGAATCAATCGAAAGCGCTTTGCCGCGCCGAAGTTGCCCTGAGACATGTCCTGCATGGTTTCACTAATCCGTTCGGCTCATCTTACACGCAGCAGCCCCTGACAAGCCATGCGCACCGAACACACCCCACAAATTTTTTGAGGCCCAGCCCTCGACGAAGGCGTCATTCATACTCGTAATGTGAGCGCTCATCCTCCTGCCAGAATCTGCTGGCCCATGGTCATGACCGTGGTGTTCTGGGGATACAACTTCGTCGCCCTCAAGCTGGTCAACAATCAGATGACGCCGATGGCCCTCGGCTTGGTTCGGTGGGTTCTCGGAATGGCGGGCATGGTCATCCTATGTTTGATCATTCGAGTGCCCCTCAAGGTAGAAAAGAAAGACTTTCCCCTGGCCTTTGTTCAGGGATTGTTCTCGATGGGCCTCTATATGATCGTCTTCTTGCAAGGCGCGTCCATGACAAGCCCCGCCGAAGCTGCGATCATCTTGGCTACTGCCCCGATCTTCACCGCGTTGTGTGCCGCTGCATTCCGACAGGAGAAGCTCAATCCATTGCTTTTGGGCTGGGCGGTCGTTGCCTTTGCCGGTGTTGCCCTTGTTGTGATAGGTGGGGCGGCTGGATTCGGCGAGAAGGGCCAAAGCCACCTTGCTGGAAACCTGCTCTTGCTTCTGTCTTCGGCTCTGTGGGCCGTCAGCGCCACCTTGAGCCGCCCTCTGGTTATCAAGTACTCCCCCTTCACCACTCTCACGGTCTCCATGTGGGGCGCTTTGCCGGTATGGCTAGTTTTTGGAATCGGACCCTCCTTAGCGACGGAGTTCGGAGCGTTCACGAGCGTCACGTGGGTTCATCTGTTCTTCATCGTTGTGTTTGCGGGGATTTTGGGATTTGTCGGCTTCTATGCTGGCGTGAGCCGAATCGGCGCTCCCGGCGCGATGCTCTATCAGTATTGCGTTCCGCCGGTGGCGGCAATCTTCTCATTCTTGGTCTTGCGCACGGGGCTTGCCCCGCTTCAGTTCCTCGGCTTCGCGCTGATTCTGTTTGGGGTTGTGATGGCAAACCGCGCACGAGCTCGCGGCGCGGCTAAGCTTGTCGAACCTGTAACCTCAACGACGTAGCCCATCAGATTGTTGTTGAGGCGTCTCAAGTAAACTCAGCGCATGCTAACGGCACTCGTGGCCCTAACCCTCTTCCAGACTCCAGCTAACATGGATGCAGCGCGCTACGAGCTTGGCGAGCGGTTGAAGGTTCTCGACGTGCGCTGGATGGAGACGACGGACAAAGCTCGCCGTTCTGCAGCCGTCCCCCAGATTACGAGGGCTGTGACCGCGTTTTTTTCTCAAAGGCCGACAGAGGCCGCGCAAGCGCTGGATATGGCCGCTGCCGTCCTGCAAGGGAGGGAAGCCCTACCCGAAGCTGGGATCAGCGTCCGGTTCATCCCCGCCATCTGCGAGCCCGGCAAAGAGGCCACCCTGCGAATTTGGTGGACTTACCAAAGGGCCGACGCCAAGCCCGTCACCATCCGTGTCGCGGGTCGATCTGTCGTCTGTGCACCTGGGCGGACGCTCACAATTTCGATCAACCCCCAAAAGATAGACCGTGAACTGGCGATGATGACCGAAGGGGGAACGATCATCGCGATTCAAGTGGGAAGTCTTCAACGCACCGCCTATCTCAACGTTGTCAAGAACGCACGGAAACGGATTCAAGACCTCGCTGAAGCGAAGAATCCCACTGCCATTGGGCTCCGTGATCTGATTGTTGACGCGGTCGAGAAGCCGGAAACGATGGAGATGGATATCCCCATCGCCGAGCAGCTCCTTCTCGCCGAGCGGCTAGAAGAAGGCACGATGAAGCTTTGGCAAATGCGCGATCTGTGGCGGATTGAGCACGGCAAAACATTCTTCAGGGCAGCTTTTCCAAACACGTCGCGTGTTGACCCATCGCAGTCCAAGCCCGTGAACGTTGTGATCGCCTATCACGGCGCGGGGGGATCGGAGAACCTGTTTTTTGAAGGGTACGGTAGGGGGCTTGCCGTCGAAGAAGCGATACACCGGGGCTGGATTTTCGTCGCGCCCAGAGTCGGAACAACGGCACACAAGGATGTCATCGACTGGCTCACAAACGTGCGAAAGCTCAAGATTGGCAAGGTCTTTGTGATGGGTCACAGCATGGGCGGGGCCTACGCAGCTGCAAACATCGGCACGATCAATCCTTCTGCGGTGGCTCTTTTTGCACCTTCCAGCGCACTTCGCCGCGATGACGTCAAGTGTCCGGTCTTTCTCGGAGTTGGGAAGCAAGAACTGCCGTTCCTGGTTGGGACGATCTCACGAATGGCGCGTGATCTTGGTGGACTGCCCGGCTTCACGTACGAGCAATACGATCCGTGTGAACACATGATGATTGTCGCCGAAGGGGCGAAGGCAGCCTATGGCGTCTTCGATTCGACCCTCGCCGAAGGCGTAGGACCGAACCCGCTGTATTGACCCCGCGTAGGTACAATTTGAGCACAGAAACGGGCCGCTACCTATCTGATTTGGCCTGAAACGGAGACTCTCTCACTTATGTCTGAGGAAACAGTTCCTATCGAAGAAACCCAGCCCGAAGAGCAGCAAACCGCCCCGGATTCGACGCCCGAGAGCGAAACGATTGCCGCGTTGCTCAAACAGATTGAAGACCTTACCAAAGAGCGCGATGACATGAAGGATCAGCTCTTGCGGGGAATGGCCGACCACCAAAACTTTCGACGGCGGATCATGCAGGAGCGAGAGAAGGATCGTGTGCTTGCCACACAGGATCTGATTCGCGACCTCCTTCCGGTGCTTGACAACTTTGAAAGGACGCTTGCCGCTCTCGCAGCAGGGGCTAGCGTCGAATCGATCACCGAAGGGGTCTTGAACGTGGATCGCCAGCTAAGAAACGTGCTCGAAGGCAGACAGCTTGTGCGAATCAAAGCGATGGGTCAACCTTTCGACCCGAACAAGCACGAAGCGATTGCCGTCGAGGAGTCGGAAGACCATCCCGATAACACCGTTTTGCAGGAGCTTGAAGCGGGGTACACGATGTCGGACACGGTAATACGTCCGGCACGCGTCAAGGTGACGAAAAGGCCGTGAGCAAGAAGCATTTCGGCACGGACGGCATCCGTGGTGTTGCCAATGTCAAGCTCACTCCCGAGCTCGCCTTCGACCTGGGTCAAGCCGCCGGGCGCTATCTCATCTCCAAAAAGCTGAGCCGGAACATCGTCGTGGGCAGAGACACACGCCAAAGCGGTCCTATGCTTGGCGCCGCGATGGGCGCTGGCTTTTGTTCGGTGGGTGTGAACGTCACGGCCGTTGGCGTGGTGCCAACCCCCACCATCTCATACATCGTCCGCAACGAAGATTATGGGATGGGCGTGGTGATCTCAGCGAGTCACAACCCCGCCCCCGACAACGGCATCAAGCTCTTTGGACATGACGGGAAAAAGCTCCCCGACGAAGTCGAAATCGAGATTGAGTCTTTGATGGAGAGCCGGATCGAGAATCGTCCCGTGGGCGATAAAGTCGGCTATCTCAAGTCGAGCCGGGCCAGTGTGGAGGCTTATCTCTCCTTCTTGGTTGGTCTCGTGCCCGAAAAGCTGACTGGGATGAAAGTCGCTGTGGATGCAGCGCATGGCGCAGCCTATGAGCTTGCTCCCGAAGTGTTGATCCGACTCGGCGCGGAGGTCTTCCTCACTGGAGCCGAGCCCGACGGGATGAACATCAACGAAGAGGGCGGAGCCACCAAGCCTTCGACGATCCAAGTATTCACCCAAGAGGTCGGAGCCGATGTTGGCGTGGCTTTCGATGGCGATGCCGACCGCGCGATCTTTAGCGACGAGAAAGGCGCATTGATCAATGGCGACCGAACCCTCGGACTATGGAGCGCCCATTGGCGCAAGTTCGGCGGTCTAGAGCCAGCCGTTGTCATTGGCACCGTCATGAGCAATGGCGGCTTCGCCAAATACATGGCAGACCAAGAGATTGAACTGATCCGTGCTGCTGTCGGAGACAAGTATGTGGCCCAAAAGATCGCCGAGACTGGAGCCAAGATCGGTGGAGAGCAGAGCGGGCACATCATCTTCCCAGAGTGTGGCCCCACCGGCGACGGCTTGGTGACCCTCCTTCAAGTGCTCCGTGTTCTCAAGCGTGAGAACCGCCCCGCGTCGGCATTCTCTGCCGACTACGAGCCTTGGCCTCAGCTTTTGGTCAACGTCAGCGTGGCGGACAAGGACACTTGGAAAGAGCCAGCGGCAGTCCAGCAGGCCCTGCAAGACGGCGAAAAGGCATTGGGAGAGCGGGGAAGACTTGTCGTTAGGGCAAGCGGCACCCAGCCGATGGTTCGCGTGATGGTCGAGGCGGATGAATACCCCTTGCGTGACCAAGTCACCGATGCGATTGTCAACGCTTTAATGGAGCATTCCGGCGGTTCGATCTATAGCCGGGTAGATTTGACGCATGCTCTTGGCGATTAGCGCCGGAAATACAAATCTCAAAATGGCGGCCCATTATGGGGCGCGGTGGCATGGTCCGTGGGCTCTTCCAACCTACGCTACAAATGACATCAAAATACTATCAAAGTGGTATCATAATAATGTCATTTGTAGCCTGCCTTCGGCGCCCGAAAAGGCAGCCTTTCTTTCGGTTGTTCCATCGGTCACTCCAATCGTCGAACAATTCCTCAATGACGAAGGAATCCCCTGTTGCCAACTGACTAGCGATGTCTACAACTCGCTCGGATTGGGCAACTCTATCCCCGAAACCACCGGCGCAGACCGCATCGCCAACGTCCTCGCCGCAAAGGATCGATTTGGCTCGCCAGCCATTGCGGTGGACTTTGGCACCGCAACAACCATCACGGCGATCAATGCTCAAGGAGAGTTCGCAGGGGGCGCGATCTTGCCGGGAGTCGACTTACAAATCCGCTCGCTGAACCAAGGAACGGCGCAGTTGCCGGAAGTGCCGGTGGAGATTCAGGACTCGGTTTTGGGGAGGGTCACGGTGTCGGCGATCCAGTCGGGGGTTGTCAAAGGACATCTAAAAGCGGTTCAGGGGCTGTTGCTGGAAGTTTGTGCTGAGTTAGGAGTCAAACCTGGGCAGGAGCCACCCATCGTCTGTACGGGCGGCAGAGCGGCTTTTTATGCGGAACACAGTCCGTTGTTGAAGAGTTTCGATCCGTTCTTGACGTTTGAGGGGCTGCGATTGGCCTCTGCAATCCAGGTCAGATAGGCTTGTGGTCCTCGATTCACTTGCTGTAGAGATCTTGTACTCTACTGACTTTGAGACCCTCCACCGCAAGCGGATGGAGGGATGAAAGTGCTTAGATTGGTTTTGACTCTGAAGTCCACGTACTCTCCCAACTGCGTCTCCAACGAAACCATAGGTCCAGGCAAAGGAACACAGCTCCACCGAAAGGAGCTAAACACATCCACAAAGCCAACGGTACATTACCAATACTCATCCCAAGTATCAGACTAACGATGATCACCGAAAGGCCGAGGATCAGCATTCCATAGGACAGAGCGAAGGCTTTTGAAACACCAAACAACTTGGATCTGCCGTTCGGTTTTCGGACTGCGCGGCGATGCGACCACTCAGTTTCCCAATTGAGACCTTCCAAATGAGGCTCAAGCCTTGTGCGAATGTAGTTGCCCAAGTGGTCGATGGATTGAGTTAAGCCTGATGTCATCAAGAGTGCAATGATGATAATCAGGTAGGCAAAAAACAACGCTGAGCAAGAGATAGTGAGTTGAGCTTGGAGGTGTTGAGCACTCTCGGCAGGCTTTGATTGGACAATGGCTATTGCGCCCGTTGTGCCAACTGCGCCAAGTGTAAAGCCCAAGATTGCGAGGCGACTTTGTTGATGCCCTTGAAGTTCTGAGCGAAGAACTTTGAATTCTTCAAGCATCTCCGCACGTGTATCCTTGTCCGGTTTTTGTTGTATCCCCACATCGAAATTGTACGCGGCATCAGGCTTTTCGGTTGCGAATGAGCAGAGTCCTGCTCTTACTTCCCGCTCGGTTTAACTGTCTCGGGATGCCTCCTCACAAAGTCTAACTCCTCTGCTAGTCTTTCCTGAACGAACGTGTATGGCTCAGCAATTTCGTGAAGAAACCCTTCAGTTTTATCGAGCAGGTGGCTCTTCGCTCCAATTGATCGGACACAGTTCATTGCCGCATCTCTCGAATTCACCCACTCCTTGTGTCGTGAGATCATCATGAGGTAGTCGCTGTCTGACAACAGGCTTAAGCAGCCAGCAGCGATGTCATTGCGATCAGGCTTGTGCCCCTTTTCGGTGGATAGAGTAAGCAAATTCTTGGCATCTAACTCAGCCAGAATCCTTGTCGCTCTGACGGCAGACCTGTATGTATCGGTCCTCGCAATGCGCCACACTTTCTCTCCCGAGTATTCAAGTTTGTATTCTCGAATGAGTTCGCAGATGACTGTCCGAACAAACTCATCAGGATCATCTAGGAAGTTATCGACGTCGGTTTTTGTCAGGAGAGATAGATGACCACAAGTCTCAAGGGCGATCGCTCTCGTGACGGGATCGGGATCGGATAGAAATCCTCGAACAGTGTCTGAGCTGTTGTCCCTAAAGTAAGTCCTTGTTTCATCGCGTTTGAATCCGGTAATCCGCGCCAAGGCATCAAGACGAATGTTCTTGCTCCGCAAGTTCAGGCATTGCATCGTAAATGTTGCGTCGGCTTGCGTGTCTTTGATCTCACTTAGCTTTTGTGCAAGCCGGTCATCGGAGCTAAACCGAACTTCGAGGGAGGGCCATGCCACGACTATTCCAAGAGCCAGAAAGGCGAGGGTAGCAAAGATTCCGATTGCGAGCTTTGTGCCGGTGCGCATGATTGGGACAATCATGCATACGCTCCGAAGCTTGATAAGGATGCGAGACAGAAAGAAACCCTCCATAGCCACAGCTATGGAAGGTTTGATTTACGCTTTTTCAAAAGTTAGAACTGGGCGTCCGAACTCATTAGCGTCAGGTACGGCAGGGTTGGCGTTTGTGGGGAACCGCCACCGCCCCGTGCCGACGTTCCACCGCCCTTCATCCGGTAGAACACCTGCCAACCGAACTCCGAGATCGGAATGCGGTTCGAACGGAAATCGCCAAGGACGTGGGTGATCGAGTCGGCATAGATGCCGATCTCCTGACCGTTGCGAACGTAAGAGAAGACATTCTCTCCGGGCATGGTCGCTTGACCCTGCGCAACCGATCCGAAGGTCGGAACTTCCATTCCGAAGTATCGCCCACCGTTGATTGGACGATTGGCTTCAAAAAACGCGAAAATACGTGCGCCCTTGAGGAGGAAGAATCGATAGATATCGGACTTTGCCACCATCGACGAAGTGTCGGTGCTCAGTTCGGTATCGACACCGGCAAGAAAGTCTTTGCCCTCGATGTTCGTGCCTGCACCTGCAAAGTAGATGAAGATCGTTGCGCCGTCTGGGATGCGGCTTGCCAACGCCTCTGCGCTGGTCTTAATCTGTGCAGCAGTGGCGTTTAGAACGACGTCAACGTTTGCCTCTGCATAACCGCCGTTGGTGGTGAGCGCAAGTCGGATCGCCTGGGCATTTGCGGATGCAAACGGTACGGAATTGCCAGCCAGTTTGGACTCGGAGTTGCCGATCACGAGCGCATACTTGTTTGCCAGTGGGGCGACCTTCATGCCGAGGCCGGGATTCGAGACCGTTCCGCCACCCGTGTTTGCACCACCGGTGTTTCCTGTTCCTCCTGTGTTTCCAGCCCCGCCGGTATTTGCCGGTTGTTGGGGAGGAGCTTGGCCTTTCATCCTGCCGATCTCGCCCATCTCTTCAGGGGCGACGACTTCGGTATCGACCTTCCAGCTCATTTTGCTTTGGACTTCGCCAAACTTGGTGTCCAATTGCTCCTGCTTTTGGCGCTCGCCGGTAGAGCCGTAGATCACGTTGAGGAAGTAGAAGGTTTCGTAGCTGTGCTGACCCTTTGTGATCAGAATTTCAAACTCTGCAGCAACCTTTTGATAAAGGTCTGTTCTCTCGGGACCGGGGTTCATTCCAGCAGCCTGACGATAGCCCGAATAAGCGCCTAAGAAGTTCGGCGAGTAGGATGCACCCTCACGCCATTGACGGCGCTCGGTTGCAGGGCCTGGCAAAAAGGTCGGACCGGATACATCGTCGGGCCTGTAAGCGGCGGCTTGCTTGAACGCCGTGCGCGCAGATGCCCAATTTCCGGCTCTTGCCTCACTCAACCCTTTTTCATAGGCATTGCTCCACGACTGCGACATCGCAGAAGCGGCAACCCCAAACAAAACTGCAGCAAAAATCAAACGACGCATCATTCGTTATTTCCCCACCCGGTACTGAAAATAGAGCGAAGTATCTGTGCCGCCACCGGTTGGCTTGGCAAAGTTCAGCTCGATTGACCAAGGTTGGTTGTTCGGACGGTATCCAAAGCCGTAGGTGAAAGTATTGCGGTCGTCAAAACCGTTCCCTCCAGCTGGCACCCCTCGGAACCCGACTCGGATGGGGATCGTTCCCCCGCCGATGCCGTAGTTGTATTCCAACCCAGCCCCGATCGCGGTGAAGTCGCTTCGCATCAGTCGGTCAGTCCCTTTGCCTTCAAAGAAGTAGTCCACTTGTGCCCCAAGAATCATGTAGTCGCTTCTTCGGCCCACCGAATCTTGTCGGATGGCCACACCGGCGGAGATCAGTCCGGGGATTTGGCTATACAGCGAGTTTGAATCTCCCCCTGTCAGCTTGATCGGCGTACGGGCGCTGATGCCGAACGTAAGGTTCGACTGATTCGAAGGAGTGAACATCAACCCCGCCACAGCGCCGATGCCCGTGCCGGTGCCCTCAGATTCTGCCTCTTGCGGTGGAATCTGGTTATCGTTGAAGGTGATGAGTTGGTGATTGCGAATAGCGTTCGATGCGCCAACCACGCCAACGCCCCAAGCCGTCTGTCCGTCGGCAGAGGCTCGGCCATAGCTTAGCGTGATGAAGCTTGTTCGTACACGGGTGAAATCGAAGTACGTCGCAATTCCGCCGCCGAGGTTGTTACCGCGCTCGGTGTCGTTGAACCATCCCCCAAGCTGGTAGGAGATTCCAAAAGCTCCGCCGCCTTGCGGTGTGGCATAGCCCAAGTGGGAAAGACTGTAATCGCCCTTGTCCGCCGTAGTGTCCAGACGCTTGTCGGCAAGCGAGCCGGTGACCACGGTTTTGCTTGTTGGCAGTGTCCTCGACGCCAAACCAAACGTAGGCTGTCGGATATATCCAAGCCCAGCCGGGTTATGAAGAATGGACATCGTGTCCGAGCCGGTGGCGTTCATCGAGCTGCCCGCGCCCATCGCACGGCCTCCCGCATCGAACGCGTTCAACATATCGGGCACTTGTGCCAATGCGGCGGCCGGAACCAGAGTTCCGGCCATCAAGCCAAACGAGAGCTTCCTTGCGACTGTCATAGGTCTCCTACTTATACGTAACGACGACTTCCTGGGTCGTACTGGCATTGCCAGCACGATCCACGACGTTCACGACTATTTTGAACTGTTTTCCGTATCCTCTGTTGAATCTGAGCTTTCCGGACCAGCGGAAGTTGTTTCCACCGGTGTTTTTGAACGACGACCGTGGCACACGGGCCAAGAACGTACCGTCCAGTTTTCGGACGACAACGTCAACGCCAGTGACGTCAATCGAGTTTGCTGAGCCATCCTGCATGTCGATTGCAACCGACACGCTTGAGTTCATCGAAAGCTTGATATTGGAGAGGGGCTGCACGATACCGACGACGGGAGCGACTCGGTCAAGGGTGACCGTGATCGTCTTCGTCTCTTCGTTGTTTGCCTCGTCTCTCAGTCGGATAGACACCGTTTGGCTTCCGTCGAACTGGATGCCTGTCGTATCCCAAAGCACGGTAAAGCTGTCGTTTACGAGCGACGTGCCGGTGTTGTTGGGAATGTCTGACCCATTGATCTGTACGCGATAGTCCTTAAAATTGGGCTCCAATACCTTGACGGTGATCGGTACGATTCCTTTGACAAAGCTGTTGTTAAGCGGGTTGAACTGCAAGAATTTGGGCTTGTTCACGTCGACCGTTACGTTGATCGAGACGTTGCCAAAAACTCCGTTATCGCTCTTTCTCTTGGCGACCACGTCGATCGTGTAGGCTCCTTCGGGAGCGCCTTGGTTAAAGTTGATCGGAAGCTGGTCGTTGATCTTTCCGTCCGCATCGGGCGTGAAATCGTTTTCTGAGGTGAACTGAACTCCGCCAGGGCCCGTGATCGTGGCCTTAATATTCACCTGGGTCGAGGCCCCAGTTACGTTAAACTTGAGCTGGTTGCTGAGACCAAGAAAGTCTCCGTTGTTCGGTGAGGTTACCGTCAATGTCTGGGCATACCCGGCCAATGCCGCGATAATAAGGCCGCAGACCGCTGCTGTTCGTAGAACGATCCTTTTCATAATATTCACCTCAAGTACTCCATAGACGAGCACAACGCCTCTATTTTCGCTCATTTAGCAAAAAGGCGTCAATGAAGCAGGCTACCCCACCTTCGACGCTTGATGGAACCACCAAGTTCGCTGCAGCCTGAACTTCGAGGGGTGCAGTCTGCATTGCGGCGCTGAATCCCGCGTACTGGAGCATCTCCAAGTCGTTGTAATAATCGCCAATAGCAGCAATTTCCTCAGGTTTTAAGCCGAAGTATTCGACAACTTGAGACAGCCCAAGCCCTTTGTTGATTCCTCCCGGCAATATCTCCAGGTAATCCGCTTCGGATCGAACGATGCTTACTTCCTGGCCTTTGAGCAGAGTTTGAATGCTTCCCACATGTCCTTCAATGACATTAGCGTCGTCGGCAAAAAGCATCTTCGTGACTTCGATTCCCGCTGTTGATTGTTGCTCCATCATCTTGGGGACGACATGGCGTACCCGTTCTGTATAGATATCGCTCCACCGATTTCGATGGGGGAAGAAGACGTCGTGCCGTGCATAGATGCTGAGGTGAAGGTTATTGCCCAGGGCGTATGCCATTAGCTGGCTTGCCGTATTTTGCGAAAGGCTGGTGTGGGCGATTTCGTGAGTCGGGCTGGATAGGACATGAGCGCCGTTTGAGCAGACCATCGGCCCTTCGATCTCAAGCTCCTTTGCAAAGGCTTCAATGCTGGCGACGTTGCGTCCACTTGCAAGGGCGATGACGATGCCCGCATCCCTTGCTCGACGTACGGCGTCGATGTGTACCTGGGTGAGTTTCCTTTCGGGGTCAAGCAGGGTGCCGTCGAGGTCGAGCGCGAGGAGTCTGATTTGGGGCATGGGGAGGTGGGGTCAGTGTACTTGGGTGGTGGGTTGGGACATTGGGGCGTTCGGGCTTTCGGGCGCTGAGTTGCTTATACCCCCTCCCAACCCTCCCCAATCACCCCGACTTCGTCGTGGAGACGAGGGAGGGCTTTCTTAGGAAAGCAGCTTTTGCTGGACCACGCCAAACACATCCGTCAGCCGGAAGTTGCGTCCTTGCGATTTGTAGGTGAGACGTGTGTGGTCGATGCCCATTTGGTGCAGGAGTGTTGCGTGGAGGTCGTGGATGCTCATCGGGTCTTGAACGATGTTGTAGCCCAGTTCGTCGGTCATGCCCAGCGCGAGCCCGGGCTTGATGCCGCCGCCTGCCATCCACATCGTGAAGGCTCGGGGATGGTGGTCGCGTCCGGGATAAGGCGATCCGCCTCGGGCCTCGTTCATGGGTGTTCGTCCAAACTCGCCGCCCCAGATAACGATCGTTTCGTCCAACAGCCCGCGCTGTTTGAGGTCTTTCACTAGTGCGGCGGCAGCTTGATCGACCTGACGGCACATGTCGGGGAGCCCGTGCTTGATGTCGTTGCTCATCGCGTCGCCGTGGTGATCCCAGCCTCGGTGGTAGAGCTGGACAAAGCGAACACCGCGCTCGACGAGTCTTCGGGCGAGGAGGCAGTTGTTGGCAAAGCTCTTCTTGCCGGGTTCGGTGCCGTACATTTCATGGATGGTTTTGGGCTCATTTGAGATGTCCATGAGTTCGGGCACGCTCGTTTGCATCCGGTACGCGAGTTCGTATTGGGCGATCCGCGTCTCGATTTCGGGGTCGAGGGTTTGCTTGCCGTGGATCGCGTTCAGGTCGCGGAGAGCATCCAGGGTATCGCGGCGAATCTCTCTGGTTACTCCATCGGGATCGGAGACGAATAGAACGGCATCGCCTTGAGAGCGGAACTCCACGCCCTGATAAACGCTGGGGAGGAAGCCGGTTCCCCAGCACGATTTCCCGCCATCGGGGTTGCTAATGCCAGAAAGCAGCACAACGAAGCCGGGCAGATCGGCGCTCTCCGTCCCCAGGCCGTAGGTTAGCCATGAGCCCATGCTGGGGCGTCCGGGAAGTTGGAACCCGGTGTTCATGAAGAGTTGGGCGGGGGCGTGGTTGAATTGGTCGGTCTTCATCGACCGCACGATAGCCACATCATCGACGATCTCTTTGAAGTGAGGAAGGAGCTCGCTCACCATCTGCCCGCTCTGCCCGCACTTCTCAAACTTATAGGGTGAGCCGAGCATTTTGGGAACGCCTCGGATGAACGCGAACCGCTCGCCTTCGAGGTACTCCTCGGGGCAGGGCTCGCCGTCGTGCTTATTGAGCATTGGCTTAGGATCGAAGAGATCGACCTGCGATGGCGCACCCGCCATGAAGAGGTAGATGATGCTCTTTGCCTTTGCTTTATGGTGCGGCTGTTTGGGGGATAGCGGATCCTTCCGGTCCTGGCGTCCGGCTTGCTGGATCATCTCTGCTGCGTAACCATTGTTCAGAAGTAGACTGGAGAGCGCAAGGCCGCCGACCCCATAACCGACCTCCTTAAAGAAGGTCCGGCGGGTAATTTGCTTTAGAATCTCTTTTTCGAGCTCTCGGTCTTGCATGTCTATCCTTTGGTGATGGTTTCGTCGAGGTTGAGGAGGATGTTTCCGATCATGGTTAGGGCCGCCATCTCGGGCGACCCCCCGAGTTTCTTTGCTTCCTCGGGGCTCTTTTTGTAGCGGTCATGCAGCTGGTTGTAGGCTGCAATGAGTCGATTCATTTCGGCGGCTTGGGCATGTCTTCCCGTGCACAGTCGGAAGCCAAAGTTGAGCTTTTTCTTGATCTCGGGGTCCGCTTTGTCCATCCGATTTGCCAGCGCGGTTGCTGCCTCAAGATAAGCCTTGTCGTTGAGGAGGGCAAGAGCTTGGAGAGGTGTGTTGGTGCGGATTCTGCGAACCGTACATGACTCCCGACTGGTGGCGTCGAAGGCCATGAAGCTGGGGTAGGGCGATGTGCGCTTCCAGAAGGTGTAGAGTCCGCGGCGGTATTGGTTTTCGCCTGCTGCCTTTTGCCAACGCTCGCCGCTATAGGGGCTGTCCCAGATGCCAGCCGGTTGCTCGGGCATGACGCTCGGACCGCCGATTTCCAGACTGATGAGGCCGCTGGCGGTCAGGGCGGTGTCTCGGATCATCTCAGCCTCCATACGGAAACGTGGACCCCTGGCGTAGAGCTTGTTTTGGGGGTCGCGGCTGAGGAGATAGGGTGTGGAAGATGAAGACTGTCGGTAGGTGTTCGACGTTACAATCAGACGGTGCATCTTCTTCATGTCCCAGCCGTTTGCCATGAACTCGGTTGCCAGCCAGTCGAGAAGTTCTGGGTGAGTTGGCGGGGAGCTTTGCGTGCCAAAGTCCTCGCTTGTTTCGACCAGGCCATGCCCGAAGTACTGTTCCCACATCCGGTTCACTTGCACCCGGGCCGTGAGGGGATTAGATTTGTTCACGAGCCATTTGGCGAGGGCGAGCCGGTCGGCACGGACATTCGGTGGGAGGGGCGGCAGGATTGTCGGCGTCCCCGCTGTGACCTCCTCTTCTTTGCTCAGGAACTCGCCTCGATGGTGGACAAACGCTTTGAGGGGGCCTTGGGATGGCTTATCGCGCATGACCATGGCCACGGGGATGTTCTGTTTGATCGTTTGCAGTTCGGCCTTTGCGGCAGCAAGTCGATCCCTCGTCGGCTTGAGGAGGGGGGTCAGCTCTCTAAATGCTTTGAGAAACTCCTCACGTTCCCTGCCAGAACGAGTGGGGTTTGCTATACGAACGAATAGATTTGGAGGGGCGTTTAAGACCATGGGATCGGTTGCGTCGATCACACGGATCTTCATTCTGCCGATGATGTGCATGGGCCAGCTTGGCGAACTATGATCGAGTCTTAACTCGGAGGTTTGGCCTGCTGGGACCGGCTGGCTTAGGATAAGCATGAGCTCGTGCTGTTTTCCTGCCTGTGGATAGATAGCCCATCCAGTGTCGCCATTGTCGTCAAATAATCCATCGACAGAGTAGCCGTCCTGGATGAAGTCAACGGTTGCCTTTTCGATCTTAACGGGTTGACCGTTGACGACGAATTCAACCTTCGACAGGATAAAGTTGCCGCCGCTGGAAAGCCCGGGGCCGCCTTTGGGGAGCGAGTCGTCGGGTATGGCGTAGATGCGAATAGCGGTGATCGGCTTTTGACTGCTTGAGAGTCGCAAAGTGATGGGTTGCTTTGCCGTTTCCGTCGCCACGACCGTATCGCCGTCGAGGAGCGTCGCACCGGCTGAAGCTGCCTGTAAGTTGTCGGGCTTTTGCCAACCAGAAGACACTGAGAGCGCTGAAGCCCACTTCTGGTAGGCCTCAGCCAGTTCTGGCGTCATCGTCTGCAAAACCGACTCCAGTTTTCCTATCTCCTCCTCAAGCTTGGCGATCTTTGCTTTTGTTTCTGGACCGGGGACCTGGATCGTTGGCTCGTAGTATTTCTTCGAGCCAACGTTGTAATCGCCGCCTTGCGTGTACTCGTTGTTGCCGAAGAAGGCGTACATGCGATAGAAGTCTTTTTGGCTAAACGGGTCGTACTTGTGATCGTGACACCTTGCACACGCCATCGTCGTGCCCAGCCAGACGGTTGACGTTGTTCCAACGCGGTCGATGACGGTTTCGTACATCGCCTCATCGGGATGGACTCCGCCCTCACTGTTGAACATCGTGTTGCGATTGAAACCGGTTGCGACAAGTTGATCGACAGTTGCGTTCGGCAAGAGGTCGCCCGCGATCTGTTCAATCGTGAACTGGTCGTAGGGGATGTTCTTGTTGAAAGCGTCTATCACCCAATCGCGGTATTTGTAGGCGGTGCGGATGAAATCGGCCTCGTAACCATTGGTGTCGGCGTATCGGGCTAGATCAAGCCAAATCCGTGCTTGTCGTTCGCCATAGTGAGGTGAGGCGAGGAGCCTATCGACAACACGCTCGTACGCGTCGGGCCGCTTATCGGCGAGGAATGCGTCGATCTCGCTCAGGGTTGGGGGTAGCCCAGTGAGGTCAAGAGTGACGCGGCGGATCAGCGTTTCTTTTGAGGCTTCGGGCGAGGGAGAGATTGCTCCCTTCTGCAATCGCGACAAGACGAAGTTATCAATCGGGTTCTTCACCCAAGCCGGGTCCTTTACAGGCGGAACGGCAGGTCGCACGGGTTTTTGGTAAGCCCAATGCTTGGCAGGGTCGGCGGCTTCAGAAGTGACCCCACCTTCGTTTATCCACCGGACGATCAGATCGGTCTGTGCCTTGGTTAGCGGGGCAAAGCCCATCGGCATTCGCGGTTTGCCGCCCTTGCCTTCTATGCGTTCGATAAGCAGGGACTGAGCGCCCTTTCCGGCGGTGAAGAGCTTTCCGCTGACGCCCCCTTTGGCGATGCCAGCAGCCGTATCGAGTCGGAGCGAACCGCTTTGCTGGGTGCTGCTGTGGCATGAAGTGCAGTGAGCCTTAAAGATTGGGGCGATCTCTCGGGCAAAGTCCACCTTAGCCCTTGGAGTCGTCGTTTGGCCTCCCACGACGATGGCGTAGGGAATGACGGCTAGCAGGCCGATGAAGAGGCGCTTTCGATTCGGCACGTCCTCATTCTGCCCCACTCCAGAGCGATGTACAACCCGATTTGCTCCAACTTTAGAAGGGCGACCGTGTGAGATTTGACCAAAACTCCGCATTTTTTGCCCACAAGGTGGGACACCCATAAGATTGCTGGCCTCATGTACCAAGGATTTTTACGGGGAACTTCTAAGGGAGATTTTTGAATGTCAGCAAGCAGCGTTTTATCTCAAGAAGAGCAGATGGTCGTTTTTCAACTCGACACCGAACTCTTCAGTATCGACATTTTCCGAGTTAACGAAATCATTCGTTTGCGTGAGATCACGCCCATCCCAGGGACAGATGCACACATCCGCGGCCTTGTGAACCTTCGAGGGAAGACAATCCCCGTGGTTGATCTCCGAGTACGGTTCGGGATGCCCGAATTTGAAGAGAAGAACAGCACTCGCATCATCGTTGTCGAGATGGAGTCTGGCAATGTCGGCATCATCGTCGATGCCGTTCGTGAAGTCTTTACTGTTCAGCCCGAACAGGTGGAAAACACTCCGGCCCTTATCTCAACAGTGGATATGGAGTTTGTACGTGGCGTTGCCAAGCACAGCGATCACCTCGTAACCCTCCTCAACCTTGACCAAGCGCTTGCAGCCTAGCGGCAAGCCTTCAACTGAATACCGACCTCTTACGACAGCGAGCACACTCTTATGAGCACCGAACTGGATATGTCCCAATATCGTGATCTCTTTCTGCAAGAAGCAGATGAGATGCTGGAAGTCCTTGAGCAGGAAACTCTCAAACTTGAGACCGACCCTGCTCTTGAGCGCCTCCAGTCGATTTTCCGAGCGGCACACACCCTGAAGGGTTCGAGCCGTGCGATGGGATTCGATTCCTTTGCCCAGCTCACGCATGAAATGGAGAACCTTCTGGACCGGCTTCGTGCTGGACAACAGGAAGTCACCACCGACGTTACCGACGTCCTGCTTGGATGTTTGGACCGTTTGGGTCAGATGAAGGATGCGATTGCCGAGGGTGGCAGCGACAAGCTCGAATGCAATGACCTTGTCGAGCGATTGCAGGTGCTGATCGCAGAGGGAGGAGCAGAGGCTCCCACCCCGAAAGCAAAGAAGTCCAAAGCGAAGGAAGAGGCAGCGGCTCCGGCTGAGAGTGAGAAATCCAACGATTACGACGCAAGGTTTACGGAAAAGCTAGACGACAGCGTGCTTGATGCGCTGAAGCAGGCACAGACTCAAGCTCCGGTGTATATTGCGCGGTTTGTCCTTTCCGAAGAGTGCGTGATGAAGTACGTGCGATCGTTCATGGCGATCAGCGTGGTTCAGGAGAGCGGGGAACTGCTCGCCACACTTCCAGATCAGGAAAAGCTCGAAGAGGAGAAGTTCGACAACGAATTCGAACTATTCTTCCAATCAACAGAGTCCCCCGAACTCATCAAGTCGAAGTTTGCCGGGATTGGGGAGGTCGTATGGTACGACGTCCGGCCTTGGCTCTCGGAGTCCGGTGCAGAAGTAGAAGCTACGGCTACTGCCGACGCATCCACACCGACAGTGGAAGAGGAGAAGCCGGAGGCTGCGGAAACCAAGACACCCGAGCCCGCTAAACCGGCTGGTCCGGCTCAGAAGAAGTACGACACGGGCCAGACCGTGCGTGTGGACGTTGCGCGCCTCGACGAGTTGATGAATCTTGTCGGCGAGTTGGTTATCGACAGAACGCGTGTTGCCCAGATTGGAGCGGTGCTTGCGGCAAAGTATGACTTCGACGAGAACATCGAAGCTCTCGCCGAGACGGTTGGGCATGTGGCTCGCATTACCAGCGACCTTCAAGACCAGATCATGAAGGCGCGAATGCTTCCGATTGAGACGGTCTTCAACCGATTCCCACGAATGGTGCGCGACCTTGCCCACAAGATCGGTAAGGACATCAAGCTGGAGCTCGAAGGCGGTGAGACCGAGCTTGACCGAAGTGTCATCGAAGTTATTGGCGACCCGCTGATGCACATTTTGCGAAACAGCGTCGATCACGGTGTTGAGATGCCCGAGGATCGAACGAAGGCAGGAAAGCCAGCTCAGGGCAAAGTCGTGGTCTCGGCGCGACACCAAGAGAACCATATCGTTATTGAGATCACCGACGACGGAAAGGGCATTGACGTCGAGCGAGTTAAGGCCAAGGCGCTTCAGACCGGCGTGATTACCAAAGACCAATCCGACCGAATGTCGGAGAAAGAGGCGCTTCAACTTATCTTTGCAAGCGGGTTGAGCACGGCTGAGAAGGTTACGGATGTGAGCGGCCGCGGCGTTGGCATGGACGTCGTGCGATCGAACATTCAGAAGCTTGGCGGAATTATCGACCTTGAGACGACGATGGGTGAGGGCTCCAAATTCAGCCTTCGACTTCCGCTGACTCTGGCGATTATTCGCGGACTGCTCGTTCGGGTTTCTGGAGTCGTTTATGTGCTTCCGCTTGGCAGCGTCATCGAGACGATGCTGATGGACAAAGCAGATATTCAGAGCGTGGCTAAGAGGGAGGTTGTTGTCATTCGTGGCATGACCACTCCGCTCGTAAGATTAAGAAAAGTTTTTTCTTCCCGTAACTATACGGCTGAGGAGAAAAAAGACCAAGAATTTGTAGTGATTGTCGGCCTTGCTGAGCAACGTGTTGGCTTAGTTGTTGACAGTTTGGTTGGGGAGCAAGAGGTCGTCATCAAATCACTCAATAGGTTCTGCGGAGATGTCCGTGGCGTTAGCGGTGCGACGATCCTTGGGGATGGAAATGTTGCGCTGATCACCGATGTAAACGGGATTATCGCGAAGGAGAACAGTAGTTAAATTATGGATTCGCAATCGTTAAGGGCCCAAGCCGTCAAACGTTACATCATGCAGGCTGTGCAGGACTTGCCGCCTCTGCCTGCGATGATCACAAAGATTCTCGAGGAGACTCAGAAAGAGGACGTTTCTGCGTCTACTCTGGAGAAGTTGTTGTCGTCTGACCAGGCGCTCGCAGTGAAGACTCTGCGTGTTGTCAACTCGGCATATTACGGACTTGAGGGACAGGTTTCAAGCCTGAGCCAAGCCGTCGTCATTCTCGGCATCCAGCAGCTTCGTAATCTTGTACTTAGCGTAAGCGCGATTGGAATGTTGAATGCGAAGAATCCTCGACAACAGCAGTTGCAGCGCGAGTTCTGGCTGCATTCGATTGCGACGGCATCGACTGCACAAGTGATCGCGCAGAAGAAACGCTTTAGCGCGGCAACGTCGGAATTGATCTTCGTCGGTGGTCTTCTTCACGACCTTGGCCGGCTTTTCCTCTACACAAATTTTACGGACCAGTATCAGAACGCAGAGAAGGAAGCTCAGAAGACAGGTCTTTCACTGATCGCTCAGGAAGAGGCTTCGCTTGGGGTGACGCACACCGATATCGGTTTGGCCTTGGGATCGCTTTGGAAGTTTCCGAAGGAGCTCGTCATGTATATGTCGGAGCACGAGGGACCGTTTGATGCCAACAGTGACTCGGGGGTTATGGCAGTACACGTGAGCGACAAGCTGGCGCAGCGCGTGATGAAGGGCGGAGCAATCAATGCCGAGATCGACGGTTATGTCGACAACTGGCTCGGATTTGATGAGGCGGAGATTCAAGCGATCGAAGAGACGATCGGACAACGAATGTCGAATTTCCAAGAGATGTATCAGATGATGGCGGCCTAATCGGCTCGCTTGGGCAGGGTCGCAGTGAATTTTTACGCGTCCCTGCCAATAACATTACTAGGCCCCACGGGTTCTAGGGAAAGCAAATTGAGTATCGGCAACAGCTTATCGGGCATTACATTTGCAGGATTGAGCAGCGGCATCGACACAGATTCGATTATCAGCCGACTGCTTCAGCTTGAGGTCGCCCCGATCCAGCGGCTGCAGGCACAGCAGAATCAAATTAGTACCCGGATTGATGCTCTCGGCCAACTCAAGGGTCGGCTGACTTCGCTTTCCTCAATCGCGGGAGCTCTCAATACTGCTTCCGCATTCAATCAGGTTTCTGTGACTTCGTCTGCGCCTGAGGTCGCCAGCGTATCGATTTCGGGAGAAGCCCTGCCGAGTCTCTTTAATTTGACGGTATCCAAACTCGCGCAGGCCCACAAGATCGGCTCTACTGCTCAGGCGAGCGTGAGTGAAGCGTTGAACTTGGCGGGAACGTTCGTGGTGAACGGGAAATCTGTGACGGTTTCCAGCACTGACACGCTCACCTCGGTAGCCCAGAAGATTAACGGTACGAATTCCGGTGTCACAGCGAGCGTGCTTAATGGTGGTGCTGGCAACTCCTACATCAGCATCAGCGCGAACGGAACCGGCGCTCAGAGCAAGATTCAGTTAGCTGATCTGACAGGCAGCATCGTCCAAACCCTCGGATTGGTAACGGGCGCCGCGACACCTCGCGAGTCGATTACCAACGGATACACAAGCGCTGGCTTTAAGAGTTCGACCGAGAAGCTGAGTACGGTTTGGGCAGTTTCCGGCTTAGGAACAAAGAATTTTGAGATCAACGGCGTTGCCGTTTCCATCGATCCAGATAACCAAAACCTTCAGGAGATTGCCAACGCGATCAATGCGGCTGGTACTGGGGCGAATGCAACTGTTCGGACGGTCACGGAGAATAACGTCACCTCGTACCGACTTGACCTGACGGGAGCGACGACCTTTACTGACACCGATGGGATTCTTACGGCGATGGGCGTTCTGCAACGCGATTACGGAAGTCAGCTTGTTGCGGCTCAGGACTCGGCCTACACGCTCGATGGTATCTCAATGACGAGCAAGTCGAACACGGTGACGACGGCTATTCCTGGTGTGACATTTACACTTTTGAAAGCCAACGAGACCACTCCCGAAAAGTCGACGATCACCGTTAAGGGTGACAAGGAAGCCGTCAAATCTAAGATCAAACAGTTTGGCGATGCAGTGAATGCGGTGAACGACTTCATCAAGTCAGCGAGCGCGTTCGACAAAGACACCTTTGCAACAGGCCCGCTCTTTGGTGACAACGTGGCGCGGCAGATCGAGGGACAGATCGGGACGATGCTGTTCAACAACGTGCCTGGGCTTACGGGAAACTACACCAACCTCGCCGCGCTCGGCTTCTCCTACAATACCGATGGGAAGATGGTCGTTGATGACGCTCAGCTAAGCAAGGCGCTTGATGAGGACCCCTCTGCGGTCAATAAGATCTTCCGAGCGATGGGCTCGACCTCATCGGATCAACTCTCCTTCATTTCGAGCACGGACAAGACGATAGGCTCAGGTGGCGGGGTTTACCAAGTCAACATCACTCAGCTTGCCGCGCAGTCGGCTTACAAGTCGGAGATGGTGCAGACCCAGGTCAGCACAGGCACCGAGAAGCTGACGTTCTCGGGTGCGCTCTTCGGAAATACGAATTACGACGTTATTGTCGCGATCGGCAACAACGTCGATGCGACGATCAGTCAGCTCAATAACGACGCCAAACTCAAGGACCTGATCGTGGCGAGCAAGGATGTGGACGGTTCGCTCGTCATCACGACGAAGAAGTACGGATCGAATACGAACTTTACGGTTGTGAGCGATAAAGCCGCCGCCACCGATAACAGCGGCATTGGCACCTCATCGGCGGGCACCTATACGACGGGAGTTGACGTCGCGGGGACGATTAATGGTGAGCTCGCGACGGGGGCTGGGCAGTTCTTGACAGGAAAGTCCGGCAATGCCAACACCGACGGCCTTCAAGTTCGATACACCGGAAACACGTTGGGCTTGATTGGCAACGTTACTCTGACGAGGGGTATCGGTGCGCAGATGCAAAGCCTTATCGGAACGTATACCGACATTACGAGCGGCCTGATGTCGACGAACGATAAGGAGCTTCAAGCTCAGATTGATTCGATAGAGGAGCGCATTAAGCGCATCCAAGATTCGGCGAACTCGCACGCTACCGAACTTCGGACGAAGTTTGCCGCCATGGAGCAAGCCATCTCAAGCATGCAGCAGCAGCAGTCTCAGCTTGCTGCTATGATGCGGCGCTAAATCTTCGCGAGGACCTCTTCGCGCTTGAAGAGCCTTACCGACCAAGACATCGACGCCCATGCCAACACCAGGCTGATGGCGACGGTGATGGCGATTGCGGTCCAATCAACCTTGTTCAGCAACGCGGCTTTTAGCGTTGTCGCTGAGTTGAGGATCGGAACGAAGTTCACCCACCTTGCCTGAGCGTAAGATGTCAGTCCGATAAACTGGCTGAAGACGGCGGGCATCAAGATCACGAAGCTCACGAGCGAGAGTTGGGTTTGGCAATCTCGCGTGTTGCGGGCTCGTGTACTGACGGCCAGCAGGATACCGGCGAGCATCGCGGCAAGCGGGATCATGACAAGCACGCTGCTGACTGCCGAGGCAAATGTGATCGTGAGGCCGTCGGGGAACATCTCCTGCGTCCCCTTCACTTTCAGCACGCCAACCAAAACGATGCCAGCGAACGCGCTGAGCATGCTGACGATACTGAGCAGCATCAGGCTGTAAAACTTGCCGAGCGCGATCTGGCTGCGCTCCACTGGAGAGATGAGAAGCGTTTCCAGTGTGTTCTTTTCCTTCTCTCCGGCAACCATCTCGGATGCGCTGCCGAATGCTCCGTAGAACGCCCACAGGACGATGATATAGGGGAGGAATCCTGCGATGAATCCACCGAGGCCCTTTTGTCGCTCGATCGGTTTGCGTTCAAGCTTGACCGGCTCAGCCATCTGTTCGGGAACACCCTTCGAGGCCAGCAGTTGCTTAACCGCTTTGTCGTTCTGCTCCTGAATGCCCCTTTGCAGTTGACTTAGGATCACTCCGCTACGCTCGCGGTCGGGATCGAAGTAAGCATTGATTATCTGTTGGTGGTAAGGGGTGAGTTCGGTTGTGCTGAGGGGAACGATCTCAAGCACGACATCGGCTTTACCATCCTCTACCAGCTTCTGTGCGGTTTCTACATCGGGCACACGGATGATCTCTGGCCCTTTTTCACCGTCGGGCGATTGGATGTAGGCAGGCAGTTCGCCTTCGTAGATGACGTGAACCTTACTGGGTACATCTTTTTTCACCGTCTCCATCACGAAGCCAAGGGCAAAGACCATGAGGACGATGATGAAGAGGGGACCGAATACGGCGTTGTAGACGACGCGCTTGTCGCGCAGCATCTCCAAGACCTCTTTCTTAAGGATGAGGATGGCCGGCTTCATGCGGGCACCTCTTCATTCTTGCGATCAGCGCCAACCAGCTTTAGGAACGCCTTTTCAAGCGTCTGTTCGCCTGCGCTTTCCAAAATCTGTCCGACTGTGCCCTCGCCGCAGATTACGCCGTCGTGGATGATCGAGATTTGATCGCATATGCGCTCGGCCTCGCTCATGATGTGGGTGCTGAAAACTATGGTCTTGTTCAGCGTTCGCTGCTCTTCGATGAACTCCATGACGGTTTGACTGGTGACGACATCGAGCCCGGCGGTGGGTTCGTCGAAGAAGAGGACAGGAGGGTCGTGAAGGATCGTTCGTGATACGGAGATGCGCTGCTTTTGTCCGGTTGACATCTTGTCGCAGAGCCGCCCGATGAAACTGTCGAGTTTGAACTTGTCGGTTACGTAGTCGATTCTGGTCTTGAGTTGAGAATTCGAAAGTCCGTAGAGCCCGCCAAAGTACTCCAGCAGTTCTTTTCCGGTAAGGCGACCGTAGAGCGCAGTCGAGGTGGACATGAAGCCGATGCTTGCTCTAACCTTGCCGGGGTCCTTCTGGACGCTGAAACCGGCGACTTCTGCCGTGCCTGCGGTGGGTTCGAGGACCGTGGAAAGCATTCGCAGCAGGGTTGTCTTGCCTGCGCCGTTGACACCCAAGAGTCCGAAAACTTTGCCGGGTTCGGCTTGGATGGAGACTGATTTGACGGCTTCGACGCGATTTCCTTTGGTTCCTGAGAAGGTCTTGCTGATGGAGTCGGTGCGGACCATTGCATCGGAGTATAGGACATCTATTCGAAATGACCGTACGCTTCCTAGGGCTTTGGATGAGGATAACGCCTGTCCTTGAGAAGGCTATCTTGGACAGGCGTTGTGCCGTTGCGGCTACTTTCCGCTGCGGATTTTAAGGTCAATCACTTTGCCGTCGGGGCCTTTTACGGTGATAACGCCATTACTGGTAAGCGTCACCGACGATCCTTCTGGCACTTTGTACTCCTTCACGTTTCCTTGTGGATCGCATACAACGAGGGTCCCTTTGGTCAACGAGACCGACCAGTTGCCCTTGCCAGATCCAAGCGGATTACCTTGGTGGATGTAGTAGTAATCTGGCTTAATCTTAGTGGATTCAGCCACCGTAGTGGCATAACGACTACCGCTTGAGGGCGCAACCACGCCTTTGACATAGGTCTGAGGACTGGCAACCGTTGGTACGGTTGCCGACGACACGCCAGCAACGGCGGTTGGAGCCTTGGGGGACACCGCTGTTACGTACTCCGTTTTGGCGGCAACAGCCGGGCCGGTTGCAACAGTTGCTTTGCTGTTAGGATTCGTTGTCACTGGGGCTACACCAGAAAAGACGGTGGCTCCTGATTTGGAAGTCGTCGCGATGCTCGGGGCAGCGTTTGCGCTTTTCGGAAGCTTGGCAACCCCTTGAACATAGGTGGTTGCTACATTTGGACTCGGTGTCGTCTCGACGGCGGTTTGCCGGATGTAGGCCTGCTTCGCAGGATCCCACTTGTATGTGCGCGTCATGGAGGGCAATCCGGTCGATGTCCTTGACGGTCGGCGTGCTCTCAGCGCAAAGACTTGACCATTCAAGCTGATTGAGAAGCTGAAATCCATATTCTCTGGCAGTTTGCCAAGCATCGCCTTCTGATCCTTGGTGAGGTCCTCTGGCAAAAGGTAGCCACGGCTTTCGATGATCTCCCTCTGCACTGGTGTCACCGACTTAGGAAGGTTGTTGAAGTCTATGCTCTGGTCGCTCGCCCACTCTGTGGGAAGTTCGACTGTGGCGATCGCGTGCTCTTCCACTGGAAGCTCTTGTGTGTAGTCGCGAATCTTCGATAGCCGGGGCAGCTCATCGACTGTCGGTGCGACGGCTAAAACCGGCGCTATGTCTTCCACGACTTCGCCAGGCATTGGCGCCAGCGGTGCAGATTGGGCCACGACCACATCCGGCTTCATGGTCGTGAAGCGCATGGCTCCAATCATTGCTGCGCTGCTGCACATTGCGGCGCAAAGGGAGAGAAGTCCGAGCGAGGAGAATCCGCGCTTTCGGGAACGCAGAATGTTCTGCACCCGCCTTTCGAGTTGATCTTTTTGCATGAATGTCACTCCTTGGGGGCGGACTAAACCCCTCTGTAGCTGTATGTTTCGGGCGATGGCGATCAGTGACGCGGCGTAGTCCGTCGCCTCGATCCCAGACCTCACCGCCCTCTCGTCCGCCGCAAGTTCAGAGTCGTCCCTTAGGGCCCGTGACGTAAACCAAACGAACGGATGACACCAATAGACTGCGCGTACAGCGCTGGCAAGCCATTGCCATGCACAGTCAAAACGTTGAATGTGTGCGGCCTCGTGCAGCAGGACCGCATTCCGGTCTGCGTCGGGCCAAGTGTGAAAATCTCTGGGCAGCAGGATGGTGTGTCGGACAACCCCGAAGGTCATCGGCGACCGCACATCGGCGATTCGGCAATCCACCGCTGATCGAACGCGTAAGCGCTGAAGAGCCGCTTCACACTCCTCTTGAACGGGTGTTATGCAAGCCTGGGAACTGCGTCTCAACCTTGCGGCCTGCCAAAGCCGGATTCCGGTTGTGGAAAGTAGCAACGCAGAAACGCAGAGCCAGAGCCAGATAGCCGCGACTTTCCAATTCAGAGCTTGATTGGGGAGGTTGGAAGCGCTGGACGCAGGGGAGGCTTCTGAGTTGTTGAACGTCCCAGCAAACGTGTTCTGCATCGTTGAGGGGTTGGGGGTTGGCGTTGTGTAGTCAAGAAGCTCCACCGCGACGTTGGCGCTTGTCGGCAGTGTTTGGCTCTCGGGGGCAAGAATGGGGATGGATACGCTCGGCAGCAGGATCATCGCGAGCGGCAACACGGCCAGACTTGCGATGCAAGTTCGCAATATCGTGACGCGTCGTTCTGCCGATGAGCGTCCGATCAGCCAGCGCAGACAGATTCCGAGGGCCAGCAAAGCCGTGACGCGCAAAGCCAGCTCAAGCACCCAGTTCATTTGCGCTCCTGTTTTGCCTGTTCGATAAGCGCGGACAGACGGTCAAGGGTTGCGTCGGAAAGGTCGTTCTCGTGTTCGCTTAAGAGCGTCACTACAACCTGTTCCACCGAATTCCCAAAGAAGGTGTCGAGGACATTTCGCAGCTCGGACTTGGCGGCCTCGTCACGAGGCACGACTGGCGAGTAGACATAGCGAACGCCGTCGGCTTCATGCACGGCGAGACCCTTCTCGCTAAGCACTCGGAGCATCCCGCGGACTGCCGAGTACGTCATCTTCGGCATCTCTTCGTGAACGTCGTTTGCCGTTGCCTTCCCCCGTCGGTAGAGGATTTCAAGGATTTGGCGTTCTCTTTTGCTGAGCCCTGAAATGGACATGCAGATATTTTTGCACACTTTCTCTCTATATGCAAGAAAATCTGCACTAGTTCCTGACAGCGACCTAAAACTTCAGGCCCTCTTCCGTGGCACTGCGGCTTTGATTCCGGCAAGCAGCGCCTTTGCCATTTGCTGCTGCCCGGCCTTTGACGACATGAATCTATCGTCGCTGTCGTTCGACAGGACCGCCATCTCAACCAGGATCACCGGAACTTTGGAGAAGATCGACCCGGTGAGGGCTCCCTGCTTTGCACCGACTGCGGTATGCAGATCCGTCTTGAGCCCGCGATCCTTCAGCTTGCCTTTCAACACCTTGATGGCAGCGGGATGGAACATCTTGGCGGCTTCGCCACTTTTCTTAATGACGTCCTTGGACGGTCCGGTTTTGCCTTTGGCGGTGCCTTGTTTGGAGGGGTAGTAGCTCGCAAATCCTGAGGTGGGCGCGGCGTCGCAGTGCAGGCGAAGTAAGAGGTCGGCTTTGGCGTTGTTGGCGATTTCGGCTCGGCGCTGGTTGCGAACGAATTCATCCTCTGACTTCTTCGTCAGCACCACCTTGTAGCCTTCCTTTTCGAGCAGTTTTTGCAACTCGACGGCAACGAGCCAAACCGCTTTGATCTCTGTGATGCGCTTTCCCGAAGCTCCTCTTCCGACTTCGGAGGGGTGGCCAGGGTCGATGCAGATTGTTTGGGCGTGGCTGGGCAAGCAGCCGAAACCACAAACGACCGACAACACAGCAAGGAGGGCGAATAAGCGACGCATAGAGAGTCTAAGAGGGTACTGCATCCTGCCTTGAGGGGCCGCGACACAAGGCTCAGAGCCCGATTCAGGCGCTGGAGAAGAGCTCGACCAGATTTCCGACTCCGTCCTCAACAAGCACCTGAGTTCCTCCTGGTCCGCTTATCGGATCGCTCCTTAGGGCCACGCCAGCACCTCTGAGCTTTGCGATTAGGGCATCGAGATCGTCGGTCTCAATCACCAACCGATTCCAACCGCCGGGTTCTGGCTGAGCTCCATCGGCGAGAGGGCGAGCCGCCGATGTGCCGGGGCCGCTAATCCAAACGGTCACACCATCCCGTTCGATCATCGCGAACGGTGGTCCCCAACGTTCGACAAGTTGAAAGCCGAGTAGATCGACATAGAACTTAAGCGCGTCGTCAACGTCCGTCACCAAACATCGGAAGGCAGTCATGCTCAGGTGTATACCCACAGATCGGCGCTCAGAAAGCGCAACTTTCGAGAAGCGATGCTCGGCGGATTCAAGTATCGTTGAGAGCATGGATTGGGCAAGATTGCAAGCCTGGTGGGCGCATCGTCAAGGTCTCGATGGCTCGGTGGTTGGGATGAGCGCGAGCGAAGCGCTTGCGAAGGTTGGGTGGGCACGCTCCGTCGGTGGGGCGAACCCCTACATTACGCTGTTTGCCCGAACCGGAATCGGCAAGGAAGAGGCGGAAAGGGCGGTCGCAGAAGTACAGATTCATGAACTCCCGTCAGCACGTGGCTGTACCCACTTTTTGCCTCACGATCACTATGCTCTTGGGCTCAAAGTAGGGCAGGGGTTTAGTGAAGAGGCGGCGATGCAGACGGCTCGGAAGTTTTTGGGAGTTACCGATGCGGAGATTGATCGGTTGGGCGATAAGGTGTTGGAAGCTCTTCAAAAGGGCGAATTGGATCCTGCTGAGCTGAAAAAGGCGGTGGGCGATGCCGTACGGAACCTGGGGGATGAGGGGAAGAAGCGAGGGCAGACGACGACCCTTCCACTGTCGCTAGGGTTCTTGCAAGCGCGTGGGCAGATTAGAAGGCTTCCGATAGGGGGTCGGCTTGACTCTCAACGCTATAAGTACGCGCTTTGGTCGCCATCGCCGCTTGACGGCTTTAAGATGAGCGCTGAGGAGGCCCGAGCCGAGTTGGCTCGCCTGTACTTCGGGTGGATTGGCCCTGCGAAACGAGAGCACTTTCAGTGGTTTAGTGGGCTGGGAGTGAGGGCATCACAGGATGCGATCTCTTCGTTGAAGCTTGTGGACATCGGTGAAGGTTATCTGCTGCCAGATGAGCTGAAAGCGGAGTTCGATGACTTTGCCGCGCCAAAGGACGAAAGGATCGCACTCGTTGCGAGCCTCGACAGTGTTCTGCTGCTTCGGCGGGAGGTTGGGTGTCTGTTGGGGCCGGAGGATAGGGACCGCGAGACTTTCACCGATAAGTCGGTCGTTCCGATTACGGGCCTGCAGGACATTTACTGCAACGCAATTGTAGATCGCGGGCGTTTGGTGGGGCTGTGGGAGTTTGACAGTGAGGCTCAGGAACTGGTTTGGCATACTTTCCAGCCTGCAACGCAAGCAATCAAGGATGCCGTTGCAAGGACTGAGAAGTTTGCTCAAGAACAGCTTGGCGATGTTCGATCATTCAGTCTTGATAGCCCAAAAAGCCGTTTGCCGAAGCTGGAAGCGTTGCGGAAGATGGCAACGGCTTAAGTAAACGAGCCGGACGCGTCTCCAAGGCGTCCGGCTCTTGAGTTTAAGCTTGGATGGTGTTACTTTACGCTAAACCAGAGTTCGCCCTGGCTGCTGTCTCCTTTTCCTTTGGCGTGAATGATCTTGCCTCTTGAACCCTTGAGGTCACCCGAGATGGTTCCTCGGCTGATATTGTAGACAAGGTCGAGGTCCTTCTTCTTGTCCTTCGGGTTGATGTCGACAAAGTCGTCCTGCTCTTCAAGACCACCATCATCGTCGCATAGTTTGATTCTTATCTTGGTGGTGTTGCTGGTTACAGGAACCGTGAAGCGCCAGTCCTTCGGTCTTCCGTCGTCGGTTGAGAAATTTTTGCTGACCCAGCGCTTTCCGTCGATCCAAATCTTGACGTAAAAGTCGGCACGGTCTTTGGTGATGCCAAACGTTGGCTTATCGAGGTCGTCATCTTGTTTGACCCGGTGGATCGTCACCGTAACGGGTGTCGATTTAGGTGTTGGCTTTGCTGCTGAAACGCAGATCGTGGCAGCAAGCAATCCTGCGAATGCGATCTTTAAAGGTTTCATAACACCTCGTTAGACGACACTGCGCAAAACCGAGGGTGAGCCTGCGGTAGACAGGGTCCTAGATCGAACCGGAAGCGGTCCTACCCGCCTTCGTAGTTGATGAGATAGACCATAAGGCCGTACATACCGAGCTGCACCATGTGAAAAACACCCCACAGCGGTGATCCGGCAAAGAGCTCGATCATCATGAACAGGGTGCATCGCAGTAGGTTCAAATAGCAGAAAATCTTCGCGATGAACATCAGCGATTCTGTTCGGCACAGCAGGCCAATACCAACGCCCAAATTTACGACTCCAATAGTAACAGCAAAGGCTTTGAAGCCTTCAACTTGAATTTGAAATCCAAGAATAATGTTCAGTATCGACAGCAAACACCAGATCACAGAAAGGATCATGTAGGTGACTTCCTGCCATGTGGTCGAAGGCGTAGAGGCTTTGATGCCGGCAAATGATCCGTACTGCCGGTTCTGGAAGTTGCAGTAAGGGCAGATCGCGGCGTAATCCATGATCATCTGCTTGCAGTTTGGGCACGGTATCTGCTGGATCACGGGCGCTGGCTTGGCAGCTTGAGGAGGCTGTGCAGTGACGTGCTGCTGCATCGCGGCTTGTTGAAGGGCCGTTTTGAACTCCGCATTCTGCTCCATTTTCTCAATAGCGGCTTTGATTCCCGACTCTGCCTTCTGGTTGTCCGTTAAGCCTTTCACAAGTTGGATAGCCTTACCCTTCTGCCCCATGAACAAGTAGAGCTCAAGGAGTTGGGCGATCACATGCGGGTTTTTGTGGTCGAGCTTATGAGCCCTATCGAACGCTTTTTCAGCGTCGTAGGGGTCGTCGCTCAAAGCCTTCATGCCGACTTGCACGAGGGAGTAGATCAGCGCCTGTTTTGCGTTGGCGTTGTTCGGCTGGAGATGCAGGGCCGCGTCAAGCTCACGGATAGCCTCGTTATAGCGGCCTGCCGCACCGAGGGCGTAACCATAGGTATAACGCGCCTCCGCGTTTCCTGGTTGAAGCTCCGATGCTTTTCTGCCAGCTTCAATCGCTTCGTCAAATTGCTTAAGTGCAATAAAGCTAAGCCCTAGAGATTTCCATGCAGTCGCGTTAGCGGGGTTCTTTTCCGCAGCTTGACGATAGGCTTCGACCGCAGCTGCATAGTCGCCTTGCGAATAGCACTGATCACCCATCATATGTGGGTTGTCGGTGGGGGGAGCCTGAGTATCCATTTGTAACCTGATGGTCGATTATAAGATAAATCGACAATACAACTACGAAAATGTGCAAGCAGGGATGCAGTATTTCAAGGATTATTGTCAGGTTATGGTGTTGATGTTCAAATTAGATTGAACATTTAGAGAATGATTAGCGCGTTAGTCGTAAATTAAAAGCGCTACTCGAAAGTCAAGCGCATGATTTGGACTCTCAGCCCAACAGAATGCACGAAGCGTGGGGTCACTCTTCGTTGTAATAGATCATGCAACCGAGGATCAGTGAAGCAACCATCAGAACACCCCCGATCACTGCTGCCCAGGGAGACTGGGGTCCGTGCGCGAGACTATCGTAGATTAGAAATCCGCCTCTAACGGCCGTGACGCCGCAAACAAACTTGGTCATTCCGCTTGCCCAATCCATGCGTCCAACGATGGGCACGAACATCAGCGCGCTCAGCCCAGTAACGACGTAGCCAAGATAAGCCGTGCCGTTGAGTACGAACAAGCCGCCTGCTTGGAGAAGGACCCAAAATGCCGCCATGTAGGGCAATCCCACATCCCGCCAATCGGCATGGGTAGCTTGCACGACTGCGAACCTCGGGGAATGACGCAAAACCTCACCGCAACTCGGGCAAATAGCCTCCTTTGCTGCCACAAAGGTTGCACATGCCGGGCAGGGGTAAGGTTCGGTGTGCTCTTGCTGTATGGGAGTGGCTTCTTTGGTCTGCGCCATGCATCTATCATAACACTGAAATTTGCAAATGAGGCTTCATGGATTCAAAAATGAGGGCATAGAGCGGCTCTTGTGCGCTTGGAAAAGCGAGCAACGTCTGCCGTGTTTCGGGCAGATATAGCTTAGCGATCGAGTCGCAGAATTCGCGAATCTTGGTGCCTAACCCGTTCCGAAGAACGATCACCGTGATGCCATTTTCAAGATAGCGACAAATCATCGCGGTAAAGCCGGGGGTTGTGCCGGTGTGGTGAACGTTCTTGAGCCCATTGCGATTCGATAGCATCCAGCCCATCCCATAGCTCGTGGAAGTCCCGTCGTTGAGTTTGCCGGCTGTCCACCAGGGATCCTTGATGGACTGTTTGATAAGCGTGCCCGACCTCAACGCCGCATCCCACTTTGCAAGGTCCTCGACGCAAGACATCACGCCCCCGCTGCCCGAGTAGATCATGGGGCGCTTTGTAACGCCAAGCTCAAACTTGCCCTCCTCGTACTCGTAGCCCACGGCAAAGGGCTTCAAGGAAAGTTCGGGTTGATAGTAATAGGTGTTCGTCATGCCCAGTGGCTCGAAGATCCTCTGCTTGACGAACTCCCATAGCGGCTTCCCGCTTACGCGATGAACAAGAATTCCCAGCGTCGAGTAGCCAAAGTTGCTGTAGGCGTATTTCTCGCCAGGTTTCGATTCCAGCGTAAGCCCTTTAAACAGCTCAAAAAACTCTGCTTCCGTATAGTCTTTGGTGATATCCCACTTCGTTCGAGAAACGTCGGGAATGCCGCTGATGTGGTTGAGGCAATGCCGAACGGTAATACCTGCCCACTCTGTTGGGACGTCTGAAACATAGGTCTTAACAGGCTCATCGAGCCTGACCTTCCCCTCGTCAGCCAGCATCAGAACTGCGGCGGATGTGAAAGCTTTCGAGAGACTTGCGATGCGAAAGACGGTCTGGCTGCCAACGGGTACGCAGGTCTCACGGTTTGCCAGCCCGTAGTTGCGCCGCTCGATCAGCTTCCCGTCCTTGACGATGCCAATCGCGATCCCGGAGATGTGTTCGGTCTGCATCTCCGCGCTGACAAGATCATCCAGTGCATCGGCACGAACGAATGTCGCGATGAGGACGAGAGCTGAAACTAAGGCATAGCGCAAAACCCGCATGCCAGACAGTTTAGCTGGTGGGAACAGGGCGCGATCTGGCTATATACGCTGACGCGTGAGTGAGGGGCAGAGCGCCGAGTCCTGTAAGAGTTGCCAGGATCGGGCAGGTCGAGCACGGTTGAAACTCTCGTGCCGAGTTACAATGGGGAAAAGTATCGGCTTCGCCCGATTCTCCTCAAACGTCATGACTCCAAGCATGGCTCCACGCCGCGATCCCAATGAAAAGGCGCTGGCGACTCTGTCGTCGGTGGGTGTCATTGCGCCTCCTCCCATCCAGGTCGAGTCTCCAAAGTTTTCAGGATCGCTGGCGGCGCTGTTTGTTTGTGTCCGCGACCGAAAGGTCGATCTTCTGGACATCCCCCTCTTTCCAATCTGCTCTGCATATTTCCTTTACCTTGCAGAATCCGAGCAGATCAGTCTGGATGAGGCTGCTGCCGCTCTCACCGCGCTTGCGTACTTGCTTGAGCGTAAGGCTTGGGCGCTCTTGCCAGTCGCCGAACCCGAACCTGAGTTTGACGATCCGATGGAGCTCATGGAGCCTTATGTCCATGAGTTTGCGCTTGCCATTGAGCAATTGCGCACCCTTCATGAAGAGCGCACTCATCAGTTCTTCCGACCCCAGGACGCTGGGCCAGATCCTTACGAACTGCCATATACATTGGAAGAGATCGAGCCCGCTGATTTGGCCCGTGCGCTGGCTCGGTTGCTTTCGCGAGCGACACCGGAGAAGCCCGAAGTTTTGGGCGGCCCGCGCCGATCTCTCACCGAGCAGATGAAGCTTGTGCTTGCCGCACTGACTACGGATTGGGCGAGCCTGGATAGTTTGGTGAAAGAGCCCTTCACTCGGCAAGAAGCGGTGTGGTGGTTCTTGGCTTTGCTTGAACTGATTCGGCTTGGGCAGGTGAATGTACAGGTCAGTGAAGAGGACGTGCAGTTCCGTCGCAAGGTTTGATGCTCTGCAGATGCCTTTGAAGATTTCGACCCTTGCAAGCAATCGTGTGTCCTCTTTGGGCACAATCTCTGAACGCTTTTGAAGCTATGGCAGCGAATTCCGATCCCAAGGCGAACATAGTCGACAGTCTTGAGGCCATCTTGTTTGTGGCCGATTCGCCCGTCGCTCTGGAAGTGCTGGCGCGAGAGTTGGGCGTGACTCAGGGCCAGGTTAGCCAAGCGCTTGAAATCCTTGCCGAGCGACTTCATGCAAATGGCTCAATCCAGCTTGTCGAACTTGCGGGAGGATTTCAGCTATCGACCAAGCCGGAGTTTGCCGAGCTTATCGGCAGCTTCCTGAGCCCTCAGCGGCAGAAGTTAAGCCGGTCGCTGATGGAGGTGCTTGCCATCGTTGCTTATAAGCAACCGGTGACCATGGGCGATGTGGAGAAGGTTCGGGGCGTGCAGAGCGACTACTCTATCCGGGCATTGCTGGAGAGGCGACTTATTCGAGAGGTAGGCAGGAAGATCGCTCCTGGACGTCCTGTCCTTTATGGCACGACCCAGCAGTTTCTGCATCAATTCAATCTGAAGGCGCTGGATCAATTGCCGCCTTTGGACAGCGTAACCGAAGAAGCGGCGAACATCATCCGCCACGAGGGACCATCGCTGTTTGACTAGGTCGATGACGGGGCGGTTGATAGGACTGTTGGGAGGTCCGAAACAAACGAGCTGCGCTCGGCGTTAGAATAGACAGAGAAACAAATCAACCCAGAAGGGGAGTAGCGCCCTGGGCAACCAGGGGGAGATCATCGTCAAGACGCTGAAAAGCCGGTGATCCCAAAATCGCAAGACCTTCATCGCATTTCGTTGCGATGAAGGTCTTTTTTGTTACTCCTGGTGAGAATGATCATGATGAACACAGTCAAAGTTGGAATCCTGTTAGTCGCCCTAACCGCGATCCTTGTCCTGATTGGACGAGCGCTCGGCGGGGCAACCGGGGCCATCATCGCCCTTGGGCTCGCGATCGTGCTCAACCTCGGGAGTTTCTGGTTTAGCGACAAGCTCGTCGTGAAGATGACGAAGGCCCGTCCGGTCTCCCCGGAACAGGCTCCCGAGCTTCATGCCATGGTGGAGCGGCTATCGGCACGAGCGGGTATTCCCAAACCCGGACTCTACGTCGTCGATGACCCGACGCCTAACGCCTTCGCCACCGGGCGCAGTCCAGAACGCGGCATCGTCGCCGTAAATACGGGTCTGCTACAGATTCTGGATCAGCCCGAGGTTGAGGGGGTTATCGCCCACGAACTCGCTCACATCCGCCACCGCGACACACTCACGATGGCAGTGGTTGCGACGGTTGCAGGCGCAGTCATGCTTCTTGCCGACTTCATGCGCATCTTCGCCATTTTTGGCGGGGGCGACGAGGACGGTATGAACCCGCTCGCGCTTATTGTGATGAGCATCGTTGCGCCGTTCGCGGCGATCATCATTCAGTTGGCGATCTCGCGAGCACGGGAGTATGAAGCCGATCGGCTTGGAGCTGAGATTGCCGGATCGCCCCATGGGCTGGCGAACGCTTTGCGCAAGCTTGAATCGACGGCAGGAAAGCTGCCGACGAGGGCGAGCGCTACCACGGCTCACCTTTATATCATCAATCCGTTCGGAATGAGGGGTGGGATATCCAGCCTATTCCGAACCCACCCCACGACCGAGGATCGCATTTCACGACTCATGGCATTGAGCCGCTGAGTTGGAAATGCAGATTCGGAATGCCCCGTCGTTACTGCCAAGAACCGAAGGCACATTCGGTTCTTGGCCTTGAATAGAACCTAGGAACCCACTGAAAAATGACCTGTCCAACATGCAACACAGACCTTCTCCTTTCTGAGCGCAAAGGGATTGAGATTGACTACTGCCCCAAATGTCGGGGCGTATGGCTTGACCGTGGTGAGCTTGACAAGATCATCGAACGTTCTTTGGAAGACCAAAGCGCCCCGGGGAAGAATCGCAGCGATCGATTCGATGACGACGATGACAAGCGTGAACGAAAGCGGGGCGGTTTCTTGGGAGACCTGTTCGACTTTTAGGCAGCCGAAATCCCACACGTCAACCGGGTGTGCACGCGCGCCCTCACAACATGCGAATCCGCTGAAGCGTGATGCGCAGCGGCTATGAACCGCCCCATAAAAGGGAAGATCAAAGATGGAACTTGCAGGTATTTCAATATGGGTTTGGGGCGGCTTTCTTGCCTTTGTCCTCTCGATGCTGGCCTTAGATCTCGGCGTCTTTCATCGAAAGTCGCACGAGGTAAAGATGAAAGAGGCGCTGACTTGGAGCGCCGTTTGGATTGGGATTGCCCTTCTGTTTAACCTGGGCATTTACCTCTTTTGGGACAGCGTTAGTCACGCGGCGGTCTCTGCCGATGGAACCATCTACTCGAACAAGGATGCGGCGATGGCGTTCTTGGCGGGCTACCTCATCGAGAAGGCGCTGAGTATAGACAACATCTTTGTCTTTATCATGGTGTTTGCCTTCTTCAATGTGCCCCCGAAGTATCAGCATCGTGTGCTGTTTTTCGGGATTCTGGGCGCGCTCATCTTTCGAGCGGCATTCATCGCGGCTGGAGCGGCGATGTTGGAGAGGTTCTTTTGGACGATGCTTATCTTCGGCGGGCTGTTGATCTTCAGCGGCATTAAGATGATTACCCTTAAGGACAAGCATCTCGACCCAGAGGGCATCCCTTTCGTGAGATGGTTCAAGCGACTCATGCCCGTGACCCCCGGCTATCACGGGCAAAGCTTCTTTACAAGGATAGACGGGAAGCTGTGGGCGACCCCCTTGTTCATCTCCCTGATCGTTATTGAATTCACGGATATCATCTTTGCCGTCGATTCTATCCCTGCGATTTTCGCCATCACTCAGAATCCGTTTATTGTCTTCACTTCGAACGTCTTTGCGATTCTCGGTCTCCGAGCCCTATTTTTCGCAATCTCCGGGTTGGTCAAGCTGTTCCATTATCTGAGCTATGGCCTGGCGATCATTCTCGTCTTTGTCGGTGGCAAGATGCTCTTCAATTACGCCGTTAAAGTGGATTGGCTGACCGTAGGTGATTATGAGAAGTTTCCCATCGGTTTGTCGCTTGGAATCATTGTTGCGATCCTGAGCACTTCGATCTTGCTGTCTGTGCTGCGTCCACCGGCGAAGGCAACCGATGAGGGACCTGAGTAACCGATAGCGCCCTTCGTATGAGAGCTGAAGCAGAGGCTGGATCGTGCGACCTGACGCCGATTGAGTCCGACAGGTAAAATCTCTGCGCTACGCCAACCCTCGAGGAAACTCTTTTTAATATGCAAGTCACACGTGAAGATCTGAATCCCTGCACCATCAAGCTGACCGTCGTTTGCGGGGAAGACCAGGTTCGAGAAGGTTTCGATAAGGCCTACAAACAGTTCGCAAAGCGAATTAAGGTTCCCGGATTCCGACCCGGCCATGCTCCCAAGCACATGGTTGCCCAGTCGATTCCGAAGGATGACCTTTATGATTCGGCAGCGGACAACATTGTGCGGGCAGCCTTCCGCGATGCTCTCAAAGAGCAGGAGTTGGAGCCAGCCAGCCAGCCCTCGGTCGAACTTACTTTGATCAACGAGGAGGAAGCCAAGTGCGAATTCTCGGTCAAGGTGCCGTTGGCCCCGGTCGTCGAACTTGGCGAGTATAAGGGTCTAGCCGCAGGCGTTCCTCCGGTCGATGTCACCGACGAGGACATTGATCACCAGATTGAGGAGCTGCGCAAGCGCAAATCCACTCGCGAGGCCATCACCGATCGTGGCGTTCAGGATGGCGATGTCACCGTCGTGAATATCAAGATCGACGGCGAAGCGGGCGAAGGCCGAACCTTCATGACCATTGCCGGACAAACCTTCCCGCAGCTTGACAAGGCGCTTAGCGGAATGAAGGCAGAAGAGGTCAAGGTTGTTGAGCTGACTTTCCCCGACAACTTCCAAGAAGCCGACTGGAAGGGCAAGAAAGAAAAGTGCCACGTCACGGTGAGGTCGCTTAGCTCGGTGAAACTTCCCGAGGTTGACGACGAGTTTGCTCAAACCCTGCAAGCGGACAGTGTGGATGCTCTTCGTGCACGGATGCGAGAGCTTCTTTCTGGCGCAAAAGAGCAGATGGCGATTGAATTTCTCAATGAGCAGTTGCTTGAGGCCTTGCTTGGATCAAGCACGATTCACGTTCCTGACACGATGTGGGAGCAGGTTGCGAGTCGACGACTTTATGAGCTTGCGGTTGAGCAGCAAGACAAGGGTAAGTCGATGGAAGCCTATGCCACAGAGCAAGGTATGACAGTTGCTGAGCTCGAAGAATCTTGGCGTAATGAAGCAAAAATGCACGTTACGCGAGCAGTTGCGATCCAAGAAATCTTCAAACGGGAGAAGATGGAGCTCACAAATGCCGATCTAAATATGCAGTTGGTCTCAATGGCATCGGAATACGAGGTGAAGCCGGAAGAGATGCTGGAGATTTTGAAGAAGAACAAAGCGTTGGACGAACTTCAATTCCGGGCTGTCTTCCACAAGGTCGCGAACTTCCTTCGGGACAACGCGGTCCTATCGGAAATGAGCCTCGAAGGGGACCAACGCAGTGCGGCTCCCAAAAAGAGCCGTAGTAAGAAGAAATCGGACTAACTTAGGATTTATGGATATGGAAATCAAAGGAATGGGTGTCCCTTATGTCATCGAACAGACTTCGCGTGGCGAACGCAGCTACGACATCTGGTCGAGATTGCTCAAGGATCGGATCATCTTCCTCGGTACTGAGGTGGACGATTATGTTGCGAATCTGCTGATCGCACAGTTTCTCTTCTTGGAGAAAGAGGACCCCGACAAGGACATTGACTTCTACATCCACAGTCCGGGAGGATCGGTTACGGCGGGGCTTGCGATTTATGACGCGATGCAGCTCATCAAATGCGACGTTGCCACGACATGTGTCGGTATGGCGGCGAGCATGGGTGCGGTCCTATTGGCTGGAGGCGCAAAGGGCAAACGATACTGCCTTCCGAATGCCCGAGTCATGATCCACCAGGTTAGCGCTGGCTTCCGAGGAACGGCAGCAGATATCCGTGTTCAGGTTCGAGAAACCGAGCATTACATGGACACGCTGATGAAGATTCTTGCCGACCACAGCGGCCAGCCCGAAGACAAAGTGCGTCAGGATGTGGATCGGGATTACTGGTTATCTGCCGAAGATGCCATGAATTACGGGATTGTCGATAAAGTTATCAGTCCCACCGCACGATAATAGGATTGAGGAAACGATGGCGAGGACTTTGGAAAGGCGCGACCAGTGTTGCTTGTGCGGCAAAAGTAAAGAGCAGGTTAAGAAGCTCATTGTGGGACTCCACGGAGCGGTGTGTTCAGACTGTATTGACCTGTGCAACGACATTCTCAGCAATGAGATCGACAGAACGACTTTGGGCACAACCGCCGCTTCGGTTGCTTCGGCTGCACGGCACGCAGGCATCAAGGCCAGCGAAGAGACGCCGAAGCCCAAGAACATAGTTGAATTCTTGGATGGATACGTTATCGGCCAGGAGAGTGCAAAGCGTGCTCTCTCGGTTGCCGTATACAACCACTACAAGAGAATTACCGACGAAAGCGACGACGTGGAGCTTCAGAAGAGCAACATCTTGATGCTCGGACCGACGGGATGCGGAAAGACCCTTCTTGCCCAGTCTTTGGCTCGGATGCTCAACGTCCCGTTCGCGATCACCGATGCGACCGCGCTCACGGAAGCCGGATACGTCGGCGAAGACGTCGAGAACATCATCCTTCGACTTTATCAGGCCGCTGAGAACATCGACCCGAACAACGCCAAGGCGCTTTGTGAGAGGGGCATCATCTATGTAGACGAGATCGACAAGATCTCTCGCAAGAGCGATAACCCATCGATTACACGAGACGTCAGCGGCGAAGGCGTTCAGCAGGCTCTTCTTAAGATTCTTGAAGGCACGGTTGCCAACGTTCCCCCGCAGGGTGGTCGCAAGCACCCTCAGCAGGAGTATCTGCAGATCGACACCAAGAACATCCTCTTCATTTGTGGAGGCGCGTTCGATGGCATGGAAGAGCAGATTCGCCGCCGCATGAAGGAGAACGTGATGGGCTTCCGGGCAAACCCCGAGAGCAACAAAGAGCGCGATCCGAACGTGCTGCGACAGGTTCAGCCTGAGGACCTCTTGAAGTATGGGTTGATCCCCGAGTTCATCGGACGTCTTCCCGTGCTGGCTACGCTTGATCCGCTTGATGAGGAGACTTTGGTTCGAATCCTTACCGAGCCGAGAAACGCCATCGTCAAGCAGTACAAGAAGTTCTTCTCGATGGACGAAGTGGAACTCATCGTGGAAGATGGAGCCGTGCGCGAGATCGCTAATGAAGCGATCAAGCGTGGGACGGGCGCTCGTGCACTCCGTGCCATCGTTGAGAACATCATGCTCGATGCGATGTATGAAGTTCCCAGCAGCGACATCAAGCGTGTGATCATTCCCGATGGTGTCCTTTCTGAGCAGACGCCGCCAATCCTGTTGACGGCAGAGCAGATTAAGCAAGCCTCGTAAGCGACTAAGGCAGAATTGGAGTCGGGTCCAGACCTAACGTCTGGGCCCGATTTTCTTTTTGCTCGAAGGCCTGCATCTTGATGGCCTAAGCAGCCTGCAACCGGTCAGACTGGAGAGGGAAGTTCTATACTCGGCTATGCCGAATCGCCTTTCCGGCTCAACGTCGCCCTATCTCCTTCAGCATCAGAACAACCCGGTGGATTGGTATCCCTGGGGGCCGGAGGCTTTTGAGAAAGCCAAGGCAGAGAACAAGCCGATTTTTCTTAGCGTTGGTTACTCTTCGTGCCACTGGTGCCACGTCATGGAGCACGAGAGCTTTGAGGATGCTGAGGTTGCGGAGAGGCTGAACGCCGACTTCGTTTGCATCAAGGTGGATCGAGAAGAGCGCCCCGACATCGATGAAGCGTATATGGTGGCGGTTCAGCTGCAATCTGGGCGTGGGGGCTGGCCGATGAGCGTCTTTATGACGCCCGATCGACAGCCGTTTTTTGGTGCGACCTATTTTCCCAAGCAAGACCGCGGCGAGATTCCCGGGTTTTTGTCGGTCATGGCGAGCGTTGTGCAGCTTTGGAAGACGCGTGAAAAGGATGTGGTCGAAGCGGCGGCAGAGATGGGAAGGCAAATCCAGATCGCCCTGTCTCGGCAGGCACCACAGACTTTTGCTCAGCTCGACATGAACGCCGTAGTTGGCGTTATCGACTCCCTTGGGGCTGAGTTCGATCCTGAACTCGGTGGATTTGGCGAAGCTCCCAAGTTTCCGCCCCACAGCGCCATCGAATTGCTTCTTTGGCTGGTCGAATCACCACACACCGATGCGACAAAGCGCCAGAAAGCCGCTCAGATGGCCTTCCTGACGCTCGAAGCGATGGCCCTGGGCGGATTGAGGGATCACGTCGGCGGGGGCTTCCACCGCTATTCTACGGACCGTTATTGGCTTCTCCCCCATTTCGAGAAGATGCTCTACGACAATGCCTTGCTGCTTGGCAACTATGTGCGTGGGGCACGAATAGCAAAGATGATCGAGAGCCCACTGCTTACCACGTTCACGAGCGCAGCGAATGGCATCGTGAGATGGCTTGAGGACGAGATGATGTCTTCTGAGGGTCTTTTCTATTCCGCCCTTGATGCCGACAGCGAGGGCGAAGAAGGGAAGTTTTACTTCTGGTCGTCCGATGAAGTGAGGGTCGTTCTTGGCGAAAAGGCAGACCACTTCCTCACGGTCTTCAACTTTGAAGATTCAGGAAACTTTGCCGACGAGGCCACTGGGCAGAAATTGGGCGTCAATATCCCGTATCGCACAACCACTACCGACGAGACATTTGACGAAGAGCTTGAGGCGTTGCGGTTGGCACGTGAGAAGCGAGTGCGTCCTGGGCTCGACGATAAGGCGCTCGTTGGATGGAACGGGCTCGCGATTGTCGGACTGGTTGAAGCTGGTCGAGTGGACCTTGCCGAGAAAGCAGTGAAGGCGATCTTGAGCTATGAAACGAAGCTGGGTGAACTGCCCCACCAGATTGCTCAAAACACACCAGTCGGCCCGGCGTTTCTTGAGGACTATGCCTGCTTTGGCTACGGCGTATTGCGGCTGGCTATCGCCCTGCAAAACCGTGAATATGCCGAACAAGCCAAACGAATTGCGACGGAGATGGTTGCTCGATTTTACGACACAAAGCAGGGCGGGTTCTTCTCGACTGGGGAAGGGTACGAGGAGCTATTCGGACGCACAAAGCCGTTTTTCGACCAGCCCATACCAAGCGCAAACTCGATGGCCGTGCGTTTGCTGCTGGGTATTGGGCAAGTTGAGGAGTGCATGCGAAGCCTGCAGTCGCTTTACGGGTGGATGGAGAAGGCTCCCCATGCATCCGAAGGCTTGTATCTTGCTGCTGGAGAGTTCTTGGAGGCGCTGGAGATCGCCGGAGCGATGGAGCAAGCCACGGAGGCGGGTCCGTCAATCGATAGCGCGGAGGGTGTAAATGGTGTTGCCGATCCGGCCTCGGTCGTCGCTGAATCGGTTCCCCCAGCGCCGCCGGCGGTCACGATCGAGAGAGTGACCGTCAAGATGCCGGTTCGTGAGCTGTCTGCGGGTGCGGATGGCTGGGCAGCGGGCACCGTTCAAATCACGATTCCCAGCGAGTGGCATATCAATTCCAACGATCCTCCCATGCGCTGGCTCATTCCGACCCAGATTTCGATAGAGCCGTTGCCCTTTGAGGTCGATTATCCGGCCGCTGACGAGATTGGCTATGAAGGAAGCGTGTCGGTTCCTTTCCGGGTGCGAGCGGAGGGTAAGGAAAAGGAGTTTGAGCTGAAGCTGACCTATCAGGCTTGCACAGAAAGCGAGTGTCAGGAGCCTGTGGAAGTACGGTTTGACTGTGTTGTGGTGTAGTCCGTTATCTGCCTAAGTCGGCCTTTGCCCGATTCCACAATTCGTCCCACTCATCCGGGCTGAGTTCGTTTAGGGGTTTGGGGGAGACACGCTCCATCTCCATGAATCGTGCCGTGAAACGATTCAGCATCTTGCGAAGGGCCTCTTCTGGCTCGATCTTCGCCCACCGGGCGATATTTACGGCTGTGAACAGCAGGTCGCCGATCTCCGATTCGATCCTCTCTGCGTCTTTAGATGACAGCGCTTCATGTAGCTCACGCTCTTCCTCGTGCAGCTTGTCGAAGACGGCTTCTATGTCGGGCCATTCAAATCCAACCCGCGCGGCGCGCTTGCTGATTTCGTGGGCACGGAGCAGGGAAGCCATTCCGACCGGTACTCCGGCAAGGATCGACTTGGGCTCGCCAGCCTTTTCCTTTTGCTTGATGCGGTCCCAGTTGCGGAGGACTTCGTCGGCGTCGTTTACGCTTGTGTCCCCGAAAACGTGTGGATGCCTACGGATGAGCTTTTCGGTGATCCCATTGGCAACATCGGCGATGTCGAAATGGCCGTCCCGTCGCTCCATTTGGGCGTGGAAGATCGGTTGGAGGAGAAGGTCGCCGAGCTCTTCTTTTAACTTGTCTCGGTCGCCAGAATCGATCGCATCCAGGACCTCATAAGCCTCTTCAAGAAGATACTTTTTAAGCGACTCGTGGGTCTGCTCCTGATCCCACGGGCACCCTCCGGGTCCAAGCAGGCGGTCCATCGTTTGCACCAACCGATCCAACGCTTCTGCGCGTTTGGCACGCTCGTTCTGGCTGCTTTCTTCAAGTAGAGCTGGGATGACGAGTACTGAACCCTCCGGGGCACCCTCCGGTCCGATGGCTTGACACGGGAGGCCCATGTCGGCGAGCCACCGGAACGAGTCGTGCCAGGGCATGGCGTGGATGCGCATGTTGGCGCCCTTGAGCTGTTGGATGGCTTGGGGAGGGCAGGATTCGGGGCCTGCCGGACCGACTCCGACGATGGTGACCATGGGGTGGAATGAAGATACCTTGAGTCGGGAGTCGGGAGTCGGGTGTTGGGTGGAGCCACCATCAATCCTTCGGCTTGACAAGGGAGGGCTTTCCAGACAACTACCTACAACCCCATGAAAACAAAAAAGCGGCTCCATTTGGAGCCGCTTTATCAGAAATTTGCTGAATCAGATTAGCTCTTGACAACAACCTTTTCAACCAGCTTCTTGAACGAATCCATATCGTGGATCGCCATTTCGCTGAGCATCTTTCGGTTGACGGCAACGCCGTTCTGGTGAAGACCAAAGATGAAATCCTTGTACTTCACGTCGCACTGGTTGCATGCTGCGGAAAGACGGACGATCCAAAGTCGTCGAAAATCACGCTTCTTTTGTCGGCGGTCGCGGAACGCATACTGTCCCGACTTCATCACCTGCTCGTGAGCACGGCGAAATACGTTCTTTTTACGGCCCCAGTAGCCTGAGGCTTTCTCCACAATCTTCTTGTGGCGCTTGTGGCGCATAATGCCACGTTTAATTCTTGCCATTGTTTACTCCTCGTTTGTCGTTCTGACCGGGTCCCAGCCTTTCGGCGGTAGCGGTAGGGGATGTACAGATTTATGCGGCGAGGCTACATTGCCAACAGGCGCTTTACGCGCTTGTTCTCACCCTTAAACAGGGTCGGTTCCTTCTCCAGTCGGCGCTTTCTCGAGCTCGACTTGTGCAGGAACTGGTGGCTGTTGTACGCTTTCCGGCGGGTTATCTTTCCCGACCCGGTTATCTTGAACCTCTTTGCCGCCGTCTTGTTTGTCTTCAGCTTTGGCATCTTTTTTCTTTCCTACTTGCGGTTTCGGTGACAAAACCATGATCATTAGCTTTCCGTCCAGTGTCGGTTGTCTTTCAACAACTCCGAGTTCGGACAACTTCTCTGCCATCGCATCGAGCTTTCTTTTCCCGAGTTCGGGATGCGCAACTTCGCGGGCTCTAAACTGACAGGTGATCTTGACCTTGTGCCCCTCTTCCAAGAAACGCAGGGCGTTCTTCAGCAAATGGCCGATGTCGTGTTCAGCAATTCGCGGGCTTATCTTTATACCTTTTACTTCCTGCGGTTTGCGCTTTTGGTCCTTCTTCTGCTTGCCCTGCTCGTACTTGAATTTGCCGTAATCGACGATTCGGCACACGGGCGGTTGAGCAGTGGCGGCGACGACAACCAGGTCAAGGCCTTCGTCTTCAGCCCTATTGAGGGCCTCTCGGCTACTTACGACTCCTACGGGGGAGCCATCAGCGGCGACCAATCGAACTTCTGGAAAGCGCAGGATGCGCCGGTTGATGAGGGGACCATGGTCTCGACCACGGTCACGGAAATCTCTCCTAAATCTTGCTATAGTGTTCTCCTGTGATGCGCAATAACGCGCACGATACAATCTTCGGTCTAGTATATCTGTGGGCTCTTCGGTCTGTCAAACATAGGGCCCGGTCCTTAATTCCTCATTAGACGCACCGTTCCTCCTTTGTGTTGCCGTTCCTGGCAGGTATCTTTACGGTCGAGCTTCCGATATTCGGAGGTTCGTTTCGTCTCAGCGCCCCGCAGATCAGGATTCGATTTAAATGTAGCCGAAGGGCTTTTAGCCTGAAATCCGGTCTGCCGTCATGTACTGGCAGTCTAAAAGACTGCATCTTGCATGGAGACGAGCAACTAGAGCGTGCGCGCATGCTCGCAGGATAAACATGGCATCGCAAGACTATTCTCATTGGCCTTCAGCGAAGAAGGTTGTCGTGATTGGAGCGGGCACCATGGGCAGCGGAATCGCCGCCCATCTGGCGAACATCGGTTTTGATGTTTCGCTCCTCGATCTCACGCAGGACAGCGTGGACGCCGCCTTCGAGCGGGCAAGATCGGCTAAGCCGCCCCACTTTTATGTGCCGGGGACGGCGAGCAAGGTCCGCCTGGGGAGCATTCAGGAGAACCTCGATTGGGTGAGTGATGCCGATTGGGTGTGTGAAGCGATCATCGAAAAGATGGACGCGAAGAAGGCCCTCTTTGAAAAGCTGGATTCTCTGATCTCCCCGAGCGCGATGATCAGCACCAACACGAGCGGGCTGCAGATCGGTCTGCTTGCTGAGGGGCGGTCTGCGTCGTTCCGCGAGCGATTCCTGGGTACCCACTTCTTTAACCCCCCGCGCTACCTGAAGCTATTGGAGCTCATCCCGACGGACGAAACTGCGCCCGAGGCCGTCGAATGGATGACTCGGTTCTTGGAAGAACGGGCTGCGCGTCGGGTTGTCGTTGCCAAGGACACGCCCGGCTTCATCGCCAACCGCTACGGCATGTGGGCGATGTTCCACGCCGTTCATGTGGCAGAGAAGCTGCAACTCAGCGTTGAGCAGGTCGATGCGATTACAGGCCCATTCTTGGGGCGTCCACGTTCGGGAAGTTTCCGGCTGAACGACGTTGTCGGGCTTGACATCATGGAAGACATCGCCCGCAATTTGCGGGAACGATGCCCAGAGGATCCTCAGATTGGAGTGCTCACACCGCCCGACTCGCTCAGCTACCTCCTTGAGAAGGGGTGGATCGGTCAGAAGGCCGGGCAAGGCTATTACCGACGTGAGGGCAAAGAGTTTCTTGCTCTCGACCTGAACACTCAGGCCTATCGGCAGATTCAGGAAGTCCAGTTCGGCAGCCTTACTGAGTTTGCCAAATTGCCCTTGGGAGAGCGGATCAGGAAGGCGCTGGAGCGCACGGATGAAGTTGCCGACTTCCTGCGCGAGTACCTCGTGCTTGCGTTGCAGTATGCGAACCAGCTCAAGGAGGAGATCAGCCACAGCGTTCAGGACTTCGACCGTGTCATGAAGTGGGGCTTTGCTTGGGAGATGGGGCCTTTTGAGATGATGGACTCAATCGGAGCTTCGTCGCTTGGCATCGACGTACCGCGATTCTATGACGGTATCTCGATGCGCGACTTCGACGGTGGCTTCAACATCATCAAGCCAGAACCCGAGTACGCAACGGTTTCGGACTTTGCGATCAAGAATACATACGAAGGGTTCCAAACTCGTGACCTTGGCGATGGCGTGACCGCTGTGTGTCTGACCTCAAAGATGGGAACCGTCAATCCGCAAATCGTGCGTGAGATGACGCAGTTGATCGAGGGCGGGACACTGGATCGAATCGTCCTGACGAGCGAGGCCAAGTGCTACTCGGCTGGATACGATCTGAAGTTCTTCCAAGCGTCCATCGACAACTCTGATTGGGATGCGATCGAGCGCTCGATCATCGAGCTTCAGCAGCTTGGCGTGCAACTCTCGAAGATCTCCAGCGTGGCTGCGGTTTTTGGCTATACCTTTGGTGGTGGCTTTGAGCTTGCTATGGGATGTTCGCAGATTGCCGCGCATCCTGAGAGCCAGATCGGATTGCCTGAGGCGAGGGTTGGACTGCTCCCAGGTGGGGCGGGGACGCCAAGACTCCGTGTGAATACACAAGCGGGCGGGTTGAAGAGCGTTGCTGAGGCGGCCCTTCGGCTGAGTCAAGGCTATACGTCTGCCAATGCCGACGAAGCGCGGGCGAAGGGTTATTTGAGGCCCACGGATGTCACGGTTTACCATCCTGACCGATTGCTAACCGAAGCCAAAAAGCTTGCGACTACTGTCAAGCCGATTGGGTCGCCCGAATGGCTTACGCTGAGCGGTCCCTTGGTCGGCATGATTGACCAGCTGCAGAACGAAGCAAAAGCGAAGGGCGAGATGAGCGATCACGACGAGGTGATTGGCGACAAGATGAAGGCCGTCTTTGCGAAGGCGACTTCTTTTGAGGATGCGCTTGCCGTTGAGAGGGCAGGATTTGTCGATCTTTGCAAGCAGGGGCTGAGCCAAGCGAGGATCAAACACATGATCGAGATTGGGAAGCCGTTGAGGAACTAGCTAGGTGCGTCGGCAGGTGGTCGGCAGGTGGTCGGCAGGTGGTTGGCAAGTGGTCGGCAGGTTGTTGGCAAGTGGTCGGCAGGTTGTTGGCAAGTGGTCGGCAGGTAGTCGGCAGGTGGTTGGCACGTGCATCACGATTGATCGACAACATGATCCTGCTTTCCGCGTATCATAAAGGGACCATGAGAAAAGGAACTGGATACATCGCGGCGATTGTCGCCGGTTTAATCGTCGTTGCATTACCCGTAATCGCGCAGCCCAAAGACGACGGCTACCCTGCGATCGTGACCGAGAAGACGCTCTACGCCAAGAACGACTTTCGAGGCAAGAAAGCACCCAAGCTTGAGGTTGAGGAATGGCTCACCGGCAAAGCTCCGGCGATGAAGGGCAAGGTGATCTTCATTGATTTCTGGGCGACATGGTGCGGTCCGTGCAAAGCTCTCATCCCTGAGATGAACGAGTGGGCTGAGAAGTTCAAAGACGACATGGTGATGATCGGCATCAGCGACGAAAAGTCTGAAGTCGTCTCCAAGTTTATGGAGGGCACGAAGATGAAGTATCACGTGGCTATCGATACCCAGAAGCGAACGAGCAAAGAGCTTGGCGTTCAGGGCATCCCGCACGTGATGATCATCACACCGGACGGCATCGTTCGATGGCAGGGCTTCCCAGGCGAGAAGGCCGACAAGCTCACCGAGGAAAAGCTGAAGCAGATTATTGATACGGCGAAAGCTTCGAAGTAATCAATGAGAATTGAATAGCCGCTGCGACACCGCGGCGGCTATTTTTTTGTGTCCGGTGGCATTTGGCACGACTCTTGCGAACAAGAGATGGCATAAGGGAAACAAGCTGAACGTCCTCCCATCCTTCGTTCAAGCCCTTTACAGTTACCACCCCTAACTGGATATAGAAAAGGCCGGATCCTCCCCCGGCCTTTCTTTTTGCCTTAACCTAAGAGTAATCGTATTTTGGCTCCCAGCCCTTCGTTCCGCCATCAAGCAGATCCAGAAGGCTCCAGATCGCACAATACTCGTCTCCTGGCCAGAAGATCGCTCGCCCGACTCGCGAAACCTTGCCCGTCGCGTCCTTCTTAAACGTCGACACAGCCGGCCAAAATCCATCTTCCTTTTCGAACCCGAGATCTTTGAAGAACGAGGTGCTGTGAGAGGAGACCATTCTGAATCTCCATCCGCGCTTTTCAGCAAACTTCTTCTGGATTTCTGGCTTGTCGTTCGACACCAAAACGAACGTCGCGCGGCTATTGAGGTGGTCCGTGAATCCGTTAAATCCATCTGCCCAGAGTGTGCAATCGGGGCAGCTCGTGCCCATATTGTGGACAAGGATCATATCGTCACGGCCCTGGAACAACTCAGCGAGCGTGATGCTATTCCCGTCCCAATCTTCGAAGAGATACTCCGGCATATCTTCGCTGGGGCGACGGCGCTGAGCTTCCGACAACTTCTTCTTGAGTACTTCAATCTCTTCAACGATGGCGTCGACTTCGTGGTCGACTGTCAATGTATTCATAGCTATATTTCTTTCCTCCGGATTCTGAATGGATATCGCAGTCGATAGCTTCGCGAGCGACGTGACTTCGCCCATCAACCATGCCAACGGGTCCGCGTTGGAACGGTGATACGCGCAAAGACTTGCTTGAGTGCGAAACTCACTTGGCGACCGTTCGTAAACGCTCCTGAAGGCGCGCGTAAATGCCTCGTGCGTCCTGTAGCCTGCTGAGTTCGCAACTTCAGCAACCGCCAAGTCGGTATCTACGAGTTGGAGCGCCGCCCGCTCAATCCGTTTCTGTCGCACGTGGTCCATAACGGATTCGCCGGTGACAGACGCGAAGATGCGCTGGAAGTGTTGAGGAGAAAAGCAGGCGATGGCTGCCAAGCTTCTCACCGTCAGCGGCCGGTCACTGCAGCGCTGAATGTGTTCCATTGCCTTGCGGACGGCCTGTTTATGGATGCTTTGCTGATCTCCTATCATCGATTCCTGCCCCAATGATACAAGCGCTTTCGTGATTTGTGATTGATCGAAACGCTCATGTTCAATGATGCCCTCAGTTCTGCAAAGGCCGTTCGGGCCAGTCAGGTGTCGCTGTCTCAAGTAAAATCACCCGGAATGTAGGGCCTCCGAATTCGGAGTTTGTGTTCCCACATTTTCTGAGTACTCCGTTCCCGACGAAGTGAGCCAAGAATGAAGATTTTAGTTCCCGTGAAGAGGGTCATTGACCCGTATGCCAAGGTCCGCGCGTTGCCCGACGGGTCCGGAATAGATACCGGCAGTGTCAAGTTTGAAATCAACCCGTTCGATGAGATCGCGCTTGAAGAGGCGGTTCGCATTCGAGAGAAAGACCCTTCGACTGAGATTGTCGCCGTCAGCGTGGGCGGGCCGGAGTGTGAGGATCAACTTCGCAAAGCATTGGCGATCGGGGCGGATAAGGCCATTCTTGTTGAAACGACTTCTCTGTTGGATTCTCCCGGAGTAGCCAAGGAGTTGGAGACCATCGCCCGCGAGCTTCAGCCGGACATCATCCTTATGGGCAAGCAGGCCACCGATGACGACTGCAATCAGGCGGGGCAGATGCTTGCGGCAAGGCTTGGTTGGCCCCAAGCGACCTTTGCTTGCAAGGTTGAGCCAGGTGAGGGTTCGGTCAAGGTGGGACGGGAGACCGACACCGGAACGGAGACGCTGGAGATGCCGACTCCGTGTGTGATCACCACTGATCTTCGCCTTAACGAGCCGCGTTATGTGGCGCTTCCCGGCATTATCAAGGCCCGTAGCAAGCCGCTCGAAAAGCGTCCGGCCGCCCACAACGCCACGCCGTTGACAAGAGTTTTGAAGGTGGAGGCGCCTCCTGCCAGGACGGCAGGGAAGAAGGTCGGCTCGGTTGACGAACTGATCGGTGAATTGAAATCGAAGGGGGTGTTGGCATGAGCAGACTTCTGATGATCGCAAACGATCCGGCTGAGGCGATGCAGGGCGCAGGCTTTGCCCAAAAACTTGGCCTGCCGTGGGATTTGCTTTTGCTGACCGGTTCCAGCGCTGCCGATCTTGGTGCTGAGAAGGTTTTAAATGCAGGCTTCAGCGACGTGCCCGCAGCCGACGCTTTGGCCTCTGGCCTGAAAGGTCAGGCGGGCGGATACACACACATCGCCTCAGTGTCGTCGATGGCATCGAAGGATGTTTTGGCCCGGCTTGCTGGCTTGCTCGAAGCTTCGATGGTGACTGACGTCATTGCTCTCGAATCACCGACCGTCTTCAAACGACCCATCGTTGCGGGTTCGCTCATCCAAACGGTTGAGGTCTTGCACACGCCAGTGGTTCTGACTGTGCGTCCGGCAGGCTTTCCGGCCTCAGCGGGCGCGGGAAGCTCCGCCAGCGAATCGGTGAGCTTGAACGGTACAGGCAGCACCCAAAGAATTGAACGCAGCGCGAAGGCGGGAGGCCGCCCAGACCTGACGCAGGCCAAGGTCGTTGTGAGCGGTGGACGGCCCCTCAAGGACGCGGAAACGTACGAGAAGCTGATTGGCGGGCTTGCCGATATCCTCGGTGGCGCGGCTGGTGCGACAAGAGCGGCTGTCGATAGCGGTATTGCCGCAAACGAGCTTCAAGTTGGGCAGACCGGAAAGGTCGTCGCCCCGGACTTGTACATTGCTGCCGGGATCTCCGGGTCGACGCAGCACATGGCCGGTATTAAAGACTCCAAGATCATCGTCGCGATCAACAAAGACCCCGACGCTCCGATCTTCGAGTTTGCCGATCTGGGCATTGTGGCGGACCTTTACGACGCGGTTCCTGAGCTGATGCAGAAGCTGAGATCGTGACTTTTCCCCCTTTTGGCGGCGGAGAGAAACACTTTGGCGATGACTGAACGTTATTACTTGGGGTTGTCCCCACAGGGAGAGTTGATTTGAGAGTGAAAGCGATCGCAATTGCAACGGGCATGCTGTTTTCCGTTATGGCAACAGCGCAGACGGTTGACCTGAACCAGGTCGTCGTCACGGTGAACGGCGAGAAAGTTCTTGCGAATGAATATTTCCGGCGCATGGAGTACCTCCAAGTGAACCAAAGCCTGGGCGACATGGCGGTTCGGTTTACTCCCGGATTTCTCACGATCGAACAGCTTGTGACTGAGCGACTCACTATGCAGCTCGCCAAGCAAAAAGGCTGCTTCCCGAGCGATGCGGAGCTTCAGACCGAATACAAAGACGCCACAACGTCGAATCCCGATCTGGAGAAAAACTGGCTGCGAACGGGGCGGACGAAGGAAGAGCTCATGGCGCAGATGCGCTACGAGATGAGCCAGTTCAAGCTTCAAACATTTGGTATCAACATCACCGACCAAGAGGTCGAGGACTTCTACAAAAAGAACCCGACGATGTTCACGATCCCTAAGCGTGCGCGCCTTCGAATGATCGTTTGTTCCGATATCAACCTTCGCGCTAAGATCGATTCTGAGCTTAAAGCAGGGAAGAAGTTTGAGGATTTGGCGACGCAGTACAGCGAAGACGTCACCAAGAGCGTTGGCGGCGATATTGGCTGGCAGGCTTTTGGGGCGCTGTCGGGCCCTGTACGTGCTGAGCTTGAAGCGATTAAGGCAGGTCAGGCCACAAACTGGATTGCTGGGAAGTCGTCTTCTGTGAAATTCTTCCTCGTTGAAGTCAAGCAACAGGAGCTTCAAGCTTACGATGCCGACACCAAGAGGCTGCTTCGCCGAAGGATCATGCTTGATCGTGGAATCAACAAGAATAACCTCGCTGAGGAGATGAAGGCTTTCCGTGCAAAGGCGAAGATCGAGATCACGAACCCCGTCTTTGCCGAGCAGTACAAGGGTCTGCTTGACAGCATGATGAGCGGTGGATAAGCTCTTAGCTACTGCTTGCTGGCTTGCTTTGCCTGGACCAGCTTTTCGTGAACGTAGCGATTCTCGCTCATCGTACGTACTTGGTCGGCGGTGCCTTTCATCGGCCCGAGTTTGCCATTGATCATCTCGTCGATCTTTACTAGCCGGTCGTAAGCCGAGTTCTTGTCGTTTGAATAGAAGTCCAGCAGGGCTTCACGCCATTCTTTTGCAGCCTTGCCTGGTTTGGGTTCTACGCCTGCCTCTTTTAAGAACTCTTTGGCAACCTCAATCGGGATCGCGTAGTTTTGTTCGGGTGCGTCCTCCTTTCCTGCGACGTTGAGCCCGATGAGCTTTCCCTTGTCGTTGAGTACTGGACCGCCACTATCTCCGTGGTGAATGCCTGCCGTCATATGGATTAGGTTCCAGTTACCTTCCATTGGCATGATCTGCCCGACACGTCCATCGTGAATGACGCACAGGTAAGTTGCACGCAGACGCATTCCCGTATCAACTGCGGCTCCGGGAAAGCCGAAACAGTAAACGTTTGCCCCGGCGCTCACCTGACTCGAATCGCCCAGTTCTATGGCGATCAGGTTCTTGGCCTCGCACTTCAAAACGGCGACATCTTTTCCGGGATAGATCGTCCCGCTTGCCAAGACCTTGGCTTCGGAAGTGTTTTGGATAATCGACTCTTCGTGGCTCGGGAAGAATTCAGCCAAAGAGGAGGTTGTAACTTCTTCACGCTCAGGGAGATCTTCGAGGGGGCGTTTCTTGGGAAAAAGCACTCGGACTGATCTGAACTTCACGGTGGCCTTGATTTGTGGGCTAAGCCATTGAGCGACCGCGTAGATCGCGTTTTGCCTGGTTGCTGAGCTTGGTTTTAGATAATATCGATCCTCCAGGTCCTTAATGACGACTTGGGCTACGGCAAGGACGATGGAATCGGCCGGAATCTGCCCATCGGCAACAACATGCTTATTCGTGAGGATGACACCACTGGGATCGACAACAACGCCACTCCCTTCCGAGTAGGGTCGATTTTTCATCTCGAATTCATCGGACTGAAGCGTCGGTTCAAGGAAGTCATCTGGGCTTTTTGTGAGTACTCGGAATGCGTACTCGGAGTCGACCATTCCATCTGGAACAAGACCTTTTGAGCGGTCTTCGCTAACCCGATTATCGAGAATTGTTCTTTGAGTGGTGTAGAAGGTGTAAGAGTTGAATGACGTGGATGTTCTTAGCTTGACGTCATAGGGGCCAGTCAACGTGATGTCGCCATAGGAGTAAATCTTTACGGTGGCGGCCTGCCCCAGCGCTGTGATCATCTCGTGATCTAAGCGTTCAGGTTCGGTGCGTCCACCACATCCCAATATTAGCAAGCAGGTCAGCAAGCTCAAAGACATGCCAAGTTTCTTCATGGCCCTTCCTCACCCTGATGGAGATACTCAAGGAGTTCTTTAAGAATAACAAACCTGGCGGCTTTGCGAGACGCTAATCTGCACTCATAGGCTTGGGTGAATTACAGCCCGTGCTTCTCGATAGCCGGAAGCAACTTCGTTGAAAACTCTTTGATGTCGCACGCCCAAAGATCGAGACCCTGGCGGCAGTATCGCTCTGGGGACTCGACGACGAGCCTTCCTCCTCCACAAATAGAGAAGGGAAAGTTCTTTGAGCGCAGTCCCGAAATCGAGCTAACAAGCTTTTCCACTCGCTCTTCTGTTCCGAGTGTCGAGGCACTGATGAGCACAAGATTCGGGCGATGACGTTCGACGGCTCTCAGGAACGATCTTTGGGGAACGTTTGCGCCTAGGAAGTAGGTGTTCCAGCCATGTTGTCGGAGAATGTCACCGATCATCCGCAGTCCAATGACGTGCCAGTTGTCCGGGGCGCAGCCAAGGACTGCTACATTCGCCGATCTCTTGATGGGCGGTCTTTGCGAAATGATGTGCGACATCAAGCGTTCGGTGATGGAGGATGCGAGATGCTCCTGTCCTTCATCAATGGCTTCGACTTGATACCAAACGCCGACGAGCTCCATAGCTGGGCATAGGAGGTTGTGGTATATGTCGGCGAGCGACATGTTCGCCCGCAAGTATTCATCGACGACGCGCTCGCAGCCAGCTTTATCGCCGTTGACGCCGTAACGGGCGTAATCCTTGACGCTCTGCTCTTCGTCGATGTGGACATCCCCGCTGGAAGGGGAAATGACCGCCATGCGAACTGTTTCTGTGATATCCGCCGAGCAAAGCGAGTAGAAGACTTCGCGTCCGACTTTGCGTGAGGAGACGATCCCTTTGGCACGCATTCTTCCAAGGTGGTTGGAGACATTGGGCTGTCGAAGGCCCGCCTCGTCGACAATCTCTCCGACGTTCTTAGGGCCTTCGACGAGACAATACAGGATGCGCCGTCTCGACTCTTCCCCCAGTTCCTCGAAGATGTTTGCCATGGGTAACCCTTTGAATATATCAGCAATTCTTGATGCGTGTCTATAATTCGAGAAACCTCGCTTGAGATTCCTTGCTGCTCCTACTGAGCCCCAACCGAAGAACGCTGATCCGAAGTAGAATCTATCAGTTGCGTTGTCTCAGCGTCGAGGATTGCACCTTTATGGAGATTCATCTTTCTGCCGAGGAATCGGCCTTTCTTGATAGTGTTCGTAAATTCGTCGAGAGTGATGTTTGGCCCTGCACTCGGGATTGGGAAGAGAAAGCCCTTTTCCCGTCCGATATCTGGACCAGACTCGGCTCGCTCGGTTTGCTCTCGATGACCTTGCCGAAAGAGTTGGGGGGCAAGGGCTACTCGTGCGTTACCTATGCTGAAGCATGTCGTGAGCTTGCCAAGGGCGATCCTGCCCTTGCGATGAATGTCGCGGCTGTCAACGCTTTGTGTGTGGCTCACTTTATCGACTTTGCCAGCCAGGAGCAACGCGACGCCTACCTTCCCGGCATCGTCAAGGGCGATATCAAGCTCGCCTGGGGATTGACCGAGCCGGATGCGGGTTCGGATGCGCGCCGAGTAAAGACGATGGCGACCCCGATCGCCGACAAGCCCGGCTATTACCACCTCAACGGCGAGAAGATGTTCATCACCAACGGGGGAGTTGCCGACATGATCATCATGATCGCCCGCACCTCCGAGAAGGAGCTTTCGGCGTTCTTTATGGAGACGAATCAGCCCGGATTTGAGCTGATCGGGCGCATCCCGACGGTGGGTGTGAGAGCATCTTGGACAGCCCACTTCAAGCTGAACAACGCGGTGGGCTGGCACACTCCTTGCACCTTCGAGCAAGCGATCGGTCTGCTTTATCGCGGACGCATTGGCATTGCCGGCATGGCGCTCGGCATCGCCGAGAGAGCGTTCGAGCTTTGTGTGAACTACTCGAAGAACCGCGAACAGTTCAATCGAAGGCTTTGCGATATGCAGTCGGTACAGAACATGATCGCCGACAGCGCTATGGAGATTGAGGCTTCGAGCTTGCTGCTCCACAAGGCGGCGACGATGTACGACAAGGGTCTTCCCGTGGTCAAGGAAGCTTCCTTTGCGAAGCTGTATGCCAGTGAGACCTCGAACCGGGTCACAAACCGCGCGATTCAGATTCACGGTGGGCGCGGCATGGTTCCTGAGTACCTGGTTGAGAAGCTTTGGCGTGATGCCAAGCTGACCGAGATCGGAGAAGGTTGCAGCGAAATTCAGCGTATGGTAATCGCGAAGCAGGTTATCCGTTAAACTATGGCGAACGCTCAGCGTTAACGACTTGTTAGGAACATCATGATCACCGCCGCATTAGCTTGTCTCGTCATCGGAATGCCTGCGCAGCAGGCAGAGCCTATTCAGCTTGGCCGGGTTTACACCAAGGGTGAAAAAGCCAAGTATGAGGTTCATTCAAAGCTCACGACAGAGTCGCGACAAGTTGGGCTGGACACCTGGATTCCCGACGATCTCGATCTGATTTACCAGTACAGCTATGAAGTGGTGGAGATGAAGGCTGACGGCATCTGCGTGATGCGATACCTGAGGCCGACGATGACCCAGATCAAGGGTGCAACGGCAGACGCTCCGGCCAAGAAGACCACCGAAAAGGTTGATTACAACCTGGAACTTACGGTTTCTCCCTCAAACGAACTTCTCAACGTGAAGGACCTCACGCCGAAGAAGGACCCGAAGAAGCCACCAACAGTGAATTTTATCGCCGCGATGCGGGCAGGAGGCAAGGAGCGACAGGATGTGCTCGGAGGATTCCTGAATCAGTTTGTTGGTGAGATTTATCGGTTGGCGATGTTTGCGGGTTCGCTAGACTCTTCGTTGGATTTCAACCCGAAGATGCCCTATGACGAGACGAAAGTCGGCGAAACTTGGAAGCGAACTGTGGGTTACTCACCCCAAAAGCAACAGGGAAGCGAGAAGATGGCCGTCCAGCGAATGGACTACACCTACACCTACAAAGGGATTGTGGACGTCAGCGGTCAGAAGTATCAGCGCATTACGGCTGACATTCTGCTCAAGTCCGACCTTGCCGAGTTCATTCACCAGAGCTTCAATGTCAAGTCGTCGGTTACGGGTCTGAAAGAGATTCCTCTTAACTTCAAGGCGAGTGTCGATTTCGATTTGGATCCCAAGACTTTTAAGACGATACGAGCAAATGGCACATCTTCGGGCGGCTTCAGCATTTTCATTACGGACTTGCAGAATGAAGCCCTACAAGAAGAGAGATTCCAAAGCCGAATCTCCATGAAGATTGTCCCGTGATTGCGAAACTGAATAAACAAGGATGCGTTGCCGATCTCGGCAACGCATCCTGCATTTTTGGGGGCTCCGCATGAGACCACAACTCGTCATCTTTGACTGTGATGGCGTTCTCGTCGACTCTGAGCCGATTGCAAACCGAGTCTTTGCCGAACTCATTCGCGAAAACGGCTGGCCGATTACCCTTGAGGAGACGATTCAGCGCTTTGTAGGGCGGTCGTTGCCTTCTTGCATTACTGAGATTGAGGCCCACCTTGGTCGGCAGCTGCCTGCCGAGTTTGGCGAGCAATATCATGACCGCGTTTGCCAGGCCTTTGTGACGGAGTTGCGAGCGGTCCACGGCGTACGGGAGGCTATCTTAAGCCTTGATTGCTCTTTCTGCGTTGCCTCAAGCAGCGGGCATGTAAAGCTGCGGCATACGCTGAATACGGTTGGGCTGTTACCGTTGTTTGAAGGCCGAATCTTTAGCTCGGAGGATGTGGTGCACGGGAAGCCTGCTCCCGATCTTTTCCTTTATGCGGCGCAGCGGATGGGCTTTGAGCCGGAAAGTTGTGTTGTGGTGGAGGATTCTGAAGCCGGAGTGCAGGCGGGGATAGCGGCGGGAATGCGGGTTTTGGCCTATCGCGGCTATGCCGATCCGATGCGGCTGTCGGCGCTTGGGGCGACGCCCTTTGACGATATGGGCGAACTCGCGCAACTCCTTGCCCAGGACGCTTAGGACCGGCTTGCCGAAGCTCTCTGGTGTATGCCATAATCCGCTTCTACGGCAAGAGGTTTGAATCGATGAAGGCAGGAATCCACCCAACAGTCTATCCGGTCGTCTTTGTGGACGGCGATCATGAATGGACAGGCATTTCGACACAACAGACGAACAACACGAAAGTGATTGACGGAATTGAGCATTACGTGGTGAATGTCGATATCTCCGCCTTTAGCCACCCGTTCTATACGGGCCAGAAGCGCATCGTCGATACCGCAGGCCGGTACGAGAAGTTTATGCGCCGCTATGGCAACCAGATGCAGAACCAAGAAACACCCGAGAAAAAGTAATCGTTTCTGCCATTTCGTTTTTGATGCCTCCGAGTGTTCGGGGGCATCTTTGCTTTTGATGTATGCAGTTTCTACTAATTAGGAAGAATGACTTAGTAGCAGAATAATATTAGGAAAAATAGCGATCCCATGAAATAATCGGATGCTGGCGCGTCAAAATGAATGACGAGGCAATCATGGAAAACCGATACCGAGACCGCTCAGTTTTAATCCACGGCAAGTTCAAAAGCGAGAAATGGGACTTCGAGGATCATATCCTTCCTCCGATCACCACTTCCGTCGCATTCCGGCTTCGAAGCGCTCAGCGTGGGGCTCAGGGATTCCAACAGTTTGCCAACCCGGAGCTCGACCGTGAGACCATTCACCCGATTTATATCTACGGGCGCCTCGATGAGCCTGGGCAAGCGCTTCTTGAGGAGACCTTGGCGTTTGCTGAGAAGGGTGAGACGGCGGTGAGCTTTGCGACAGGGATGGCGGCGATTAGCGCAGCGATTGGCATCCACGTGAAGGCGGGTGACCACATTGCCATGCATCGCACGGTTTATGGCTGTACGTTCGGCTTTGTCACGAACTGGATGGCACGGTTCGGAGTCGATCATACGCTCTCCGATTTTCGAGATATCGAGGCGCTGAAGCAGTCGATCAAGCCGGAAACTCGCGTCGTTTACTTCGAGACTCCGTGTAATCCGAACCTTGATCTAATTGACATCGAGGCGGTTGTGGAGGCGGTTAAGGAGGCGAATGAGGGTCGGCCAAAGGAGGAGAGGATTGTCACGATCCTTGACAACACTTTTGCGACACCTTACTGTCAGCGTCCCCTCTTGTTGGGTATCGATTTCGTTGTTCACAGTCTTACAAAGAACTTGGGCGGTTTTGGTGCAGATATGGGCGGGGTCGTTATTGGGCCGCGGGAGAAGGAGACGGATGTTTTGCTCTTCAGAAAGGACTTTGGCGGGTCGCTATCGCCCAAAGCGGCTTGGGACGTTTTGGTTTATGGCATCCCCACATTAGCGCTACGCATGGAGCGTCAGCAGGAGAGCGCGCAGCAGGTGGCTGAATTCCTTTCGCTGCATCCCAAAGTCAAGGATGTGCGCTATCCAGGGCTTGAGAGCTTCCCCCAATATGCGCTTGCCCAGAAGCAGATGCGCGATATCGATGGCGACTTTGCTCCTGGTTCGCTGCTGTACTTTGAGCTGGTTGGCGCACCGGAGAAATCGTATGAGCGGGCGGTGAAGATGATCAACCATATCGCGGAGAACGCGCTTTCGGTGACGCTTGCCGTGTCGTTGGGACAAATACGCACGCTGATCGAGCATCCAGCTTCGATGACGCACTCTGCCATTCCGCCAGAGGAGCAGATCAAGGGTGGCATCGCGCCTGGTGGTCTGCGGATGAGTTTGGGAATTGAAGATGTGCGGGATATTCTGAGCGATCTTAAAGAAGCGCTGGATGTTGTGTAATCGGCTATCCGCCGATCTCGCTTCTGAACTTGGCGAGCCTAACTTGCTCGTCAGTAATCCATGCCCGAAGTTGGCCTTGGACACGCATTTCCATAAAGCTTCCTCCCAGATATACGATTGTTAAGAAAATAATCGCAAGGGCTGGGGCTCGGCCATTCCAAGGAGCTTGTTTTGAGGCTCCGAGCCAGATCAAAAACGTTCCAAAGGAAAAGCCTGCGATCTGGGCCATGATAACCTCGAAGTTTCGTCCTTCAAGTATTCCCGCATACACGAGCACTGCAAAAAAGGTCGCAACCAAAATCACTGTCGCCTGCAATATGGGGTTTCTGAGATTCTTGTGGATAGGCTCGAAGCGAAAGAGCGCAATCAGGACAAAGCAAAGAACCATGCCTGCGAGTGGGAAACCACCGCCAACTAGAAGACTACAAACAGCCGCTACCGAAAGTGCTATCCATATCTCGAACTTATGGAGCGATGAGAATCGACTGATGACCGCAACAAGAGCAATCCAGACGGCAAGGGATAGCCAAAAAAACATATAGCGCGTAGGGTCCATCATCTCAACAGCCCAAGGCCAAGTGGTTAGCGGCCAGAGACTCATGATCCAGTAGGGCTTAAAATCCTCGCTCCTTTTCTGCGCGAAGCGGCCACTTAGCAAGACAAACAGAACACCCCAGACAAGACCAAGAAATGAAAGCGAAGACCATCGTGAATGCACGACAGTCCTCTCGAATGTAGCCTCGTCAACAGGGAAGATCGTGCTTCCCGATAGTGATTTGTGAGCCTTTACTCCCCATGTGAAAATGTCTGAGGAAGTCATGCTGTCGAGTTCCTCTGCTTTGGTCATTGAGGGCTTTTCCTTCGCGCTTGGTTTAGCCATGTCGGCAATGAGGATGGTGCCAACCAATGAAGTAATCAGATTTGGCGCTTTGATTGTCAGCAGTTTGCCGATCTTCGCAGTTGCTAGCATGTCATCGGTGCTGTCTTCTGGGAGTTCTTCGCTCAGTTTTCTGATATCGGAAAGATGAGGAAGCAGAACCATGGCGTAGGCAGCGGCCTCGTGGTCTGCACTCTCGTATCCTGCTTTTCTTAGCTGCTCAGATATAAGCTTGGCTTGTTCGGAAGTTCCGTCGTTGTATTCAGTGCATTCGCTCGCTTTGATCCAAGCCTCTTTCGCCTCATCGTAGCGCCCCAGTATCCATAGTGCATTTGCCTTACGAATGAACCAAAAGCCGTCGTTGGGATCGGTAGTTTTCGCTTCATCGGCGAAGAGAAGGATCCTGCTTGCGTTGCCCTTCAACTGGGCAAGGTTCTCTTCGGACATCTTGTCGATCTGGGACTGTGTCCGAATAGGCATCGAAGCGAGCCGTGTGAACATTCTCTTGAGGTCTGAACGATCGGGGTTGGCTTCGATGATGCCTAGAAGATCGCCAAGTTCAAAAGTTCCAGAATTTGCAAGTGCCTTGGCTGCTTGACCGTCAACCGTCGATGTATCGAATTCGACCTGATTGATGTTTTCTGCGTACCAGAGTGCATGTTCATACACCTGTTCCGACGGTGGGATGGGGCGATTCACCATCGCAATTTGTTTGAGTGTGATCACACGAGTCTGGGGAAGGAGAGTGATGCCTACGAATGCGCTTAGTGCGAAAAGGATGGCTTTGTATAGGGGCTTCAAGATCGGCCTCCGAGTTTTGCTGGTTCATCAATGCGCAGTTGGGCCATCTGGTGGCTCAAGATCGGGTTGCCCGAAGGTTCACGCGTTGCCGGAGCAGCGCTGCCAAAGTACGCCAGCAGCAGAGCCGCCGCCCAACCTGCAAGGGCAGGACCAGCGATGGAGAGCCACAAGGATGTCCGGCGTTTGGTCTCAGGCAGTGTCATTGACGGCACGGGAGCGTCCTCTATGGAGCGGTAGTGCGCTTTGAGAGCTTCTTCAAATGGCTTTTTTGGCATCAGGATTCCTCCCACAGCTTCTTAAACTGGGCTTTTGCGGTGTTCAGACGCGAGGCAACGGTTCCTTCAGGCACCCCCAGTGCCTCCGCCATCTCCCGATAGCTGAGCTGCTCGAAGTAGGCAAGGGCGAGGATGGCTTGACTCTCTTCGGGGAGCCGTCTCAGCACGTCGGCAACGTGGATGGGCCGCTCAAGGTTGTTCGTATCTTCATGAACATCCGAAAGGTCCTCGTACTTGCGCACCTTCAGCGCATCGACGGCACACCGGACACAGATCTTCCGCGCCCAAGCGATCTCAGCCTGCTCGTCACGCAGAGTGTTCCGGTTCTTGCTGATGCGCAAGAGAACCTCCTGGGCGACGTCCTGCGCCGTGTCCGGGTTCGAAACGATGGCGAGGGCAAGCCTGTATACGTAGTCCCGTCTGCGCTCGATCACGGTACTGGCATCGTGTTCTTGGCGGAGGGGTAGTGTGCGTTCGATAGCGGCGGCCTCGGCGTCCATGACGGTTCTTGATATAAGGACCGAGACAGCGCCCAATTTCTTCAGCCACTTTGTAAAAACTGATGTTGGGCCGCCGAATCCGGGCGCAATAATTGGCGTATCATGGAATAAGCAGATTATTCCATGATGGAGCGAATATGATTAAAGCCACAGCCGTTGATTCATTGACCAATTTCCAGAAGAACTCGAAAGCATTCGTCGGGAAGCTTGAGGCAAGCAAAGAGCCTCTCGTCCTGACTGTGAACGGCAAGGCTAAGCTTGTTGTGCAGGATGCCGAGGCTTATCAGACTCTGTTGGACAAAGTGCAGGCCACTGAAGATCTGGAAGCGATTCGACAAGGCCTAAAGGAATCGCTCGAAGGCAAAGGACGACCTGCCGAGGAATTCTTCGCCGAGTTTGAAGCCAAAAATGAGCTATAAGATCATTCTTCAGCCGAGTGCGGAAGTCGGAATCATTGAAGCACATGACTACATTGCAGAGCGGGCCCCGGAAGCCGCTGATAAGTGGGTTCGTAGACTTCGTATGGAGATTGGCACCTTGTCTGAGATGCCTGGGCGGTGTTCGGTCGCCCCTGAATCGATCAAACTAGGATTTGATCTTCGCCACTTACTATTTGGAAAGCGATCCGGCGTCTACAGAGTAATTTTTAGAATCCTAGAGACCGAGAAAGAAGTTCATGTTTTAAGCGTCCGGCACGGTGCTCGAAAACCATTAGAGCCAGACGATTTGACCTAACTAGCTTCATTCGCCCGCAGCTGATCCAGCCAATCTGGATCAAGGTTCAGCTTCTTCACCACAGGTGACTTCCGATCTACGATTCGCCAGAACGGACTTACATCGTCTAGGGTTTTGCCTTCCGAGAGATCGATCATCGCCGCTTCCGTGACCAAGCGGATAAAAATACCACAGACGAGCGGACAGGTTGCATCAGCATCAAATTCGCGTCGCAAGTCTTCGCGCATCTCCGTCGGCGTTCGCATCTGCCCGGCGGGGATGGCTTCGATGTATGCCTTGACCTGCATTGGGGTAGGCACCAACACCTTTTTGCCGGCAGGGACTCCGGCATAAGGTTTGTCCATGACTGCGATCTCGGGGCCGCGGTCAATAATCAGTTTTTCGTGGGCGCTCTTTCTTCTACGGGTTGCCATTTCTTAGGGCCTCGCACTGTATCTAAACTACATTATCCACGACCGGCACCATGCGGTCCTGCTATTTTCGGCTCTGGACAAGATGGTCGACGACCTTGGGGCGGCTGGGACTAGACTGGATCTCCCAACGAAGACGGTCCCCTATTCCAGTTATTCGACACTGGCGAAGAACTCGGGCCCGGTCCCCAACCTCCGCGAAGTCGGCTGAGCGGGTATAACTTCCCAGTCGGCCAGCGCTTCAATGGCGCAGCGAACCTGGGCGAATCCGCAATTCTACCGATAACCTCCATTAGGGAGAACACACAGGGAACATCGTGGCCAAACAAGCGCAAGTCAAGCTGCCTTACTCTGCCCAAGAGTTGGAGCAGTTCTACCGAGAAATGGTTTTCATCCGGCGCTTCGAAGAGAAGTGCAACATCGCCTACCGGACGGGCAAAGCCGGGGGCTATCTTCATGTCTATATCGGCATGGAAGCGTTAGCCGTGGGCTGGCTCAACAACATCCGCAAGGGTTATGACTACGTCATCACGGCCTACCGCGACCACGCACACGCGCTATTACTCGGCTCCGATCCAGTGGCCTGCATGGCGGAGATCATGGGTCGCTCCGGCGGTCTCAGCCGTGGCAAGGGCGGCTCGATGCACCTTTACGACATCGAGAAGGGCTTCTTCGGTGGTTGGGGCATCGTCGGCGGGCACATCCCCCTCGGAGGCGGACTGGCCCTTGCTGCCAAGTACCGCAAAGAGGATCGCGTCACGCTTTGCTATCTGGGTGATGGCGCAGCAAACGCGGGTGTTGTTTTTGAGACCATGAACATGTGCGGTCTTTGGGACCTGCCGATCATCTTCATCGTCGAGAATAACCAGTACGCGATGGGCACGGCGCTTGAGCGACACGCAGCCGATCCTGACCTCAGCAAGCGCGGCATCCCGTTTGATATGAAATGCGAGAGGCTGGACAGTATGGACCTGGTCCAGTGCCTGCAAGATTCTAAGCGCATTATCGACTACGTTCGAACGGAGCAAAAGCCGGTCTGGGTAGAAGCGATCACCTATCGCTACATGGGTCACGGCGCTGCCGACAACGACCGCACGCTTTATCGAACAAAGGCAGAAGAGGATAAGTGGGATCCGCTGGACCCGCTTCCCCGATTCCGCAAGTATTTGATTGACAACAAGATCGCCACCGACGAGAAGCTGGAAGCGATTGACGTTGAGGAGGAGGAGCGAGCCGATTGGGTCTATGAAGAGGCCGACAAGTCGCCGTTCCCCGATATCGACCAGGTTTATACCGATGTTTACGATGACATGTCGCCGGAGGTGGGGCACTGATGGCTACGTTGACTTACCGAGAGGCTTTGCGTCAGGCGATCATTGAGGAGATGGATCGCGACGAGAATGTCTTCATCATGGGTGAGGACATCGGCGCCTACAAAGGCACCTTCCGAGTGACGGAAGGGCTTTTCGACCGATATTGCATCCAGCCCAAAGACTGGCTGCTGGAGCCCCCGCATCCTGAGATTCAGGATGGCGTGGGCCGCCGAGTGATCGACACACCCATCACTGAGCCGGGAATCGTCGGCATGGCGATCGGCGCGTCGATGACGGGTCTGCGACCGATCGTCGAGATGATGACGATGTCGTTTTCGATCTTGGCGATGGACCAGATGATTAACCACGCCGCCAAGATTCACTACATGACGGGCGGACAGGTGACCGTTCCTATGGTCCTGCGCGGACCGGGCGGCGCAGCCAACCAGCTTTCTGCTCAGCACAGCCATTCGCTTGAGGGGTGGTACGCCCACGTTCCCGGCCTGAAGGTCGTCGCTCCTGCGACCGCGCTGGACGCCTATGGCATGTTCAAGACGGCGGTACGCGACAACAACCCGGTCGTCTTTACCGAGAACCCCGGCGTCTACGGCCTGAAGGGCGAGATTCCCGAAGACGGCGATTTCACGATCCCATTCGGCAAGGCCAACGTCGTGAAGGAAGGGAAGGACCTGTCTTTGGTCTGCTACAGCCGTATGGTTCACGTCTGCCTTCGGGTTGCGGAACAGTTGGAGAAGGACGGTATCGACGCCGAAGTTGTGGACGTTCGCTCTCTGCTTCCGCTCGACACTGAGACCATCTACAACTCGGTCCGCAAGACACACCGTGCTGTGGTCGTCTATGAAGACTGGAAGAGCGGTGGTTTTGGGGCGGAGATTGCTTCTCGTATCAGTGAAGACTGCTTTGACGATTTGGATGCTCCGGTTGGGCGTGTGGGCGGGCTGAATGTGCCGATGCCCTATGCGCGCGTGCTGGAGCTCGAGTGCATCCCGAACGAAGAGGATGTGCTCGCGGCGGTTCGAAAGTTAGGCTAAGATTGCATCATCAAGATTCAAGCTCTCCGCGCTACAAGGCATGGAGAGCTTGTTTACTTTGCGACCGCGGAAAGGATGAGCCTCAGGTCTTTGTACACTTTATCGCCGATGGAAGCCATGTCTTTTCCTCTATACATCTTGGCCATCGCTCGTGTATCAAAAGTGGTGACCATGACTTTATCGCCTTTCATCCAGATCATGATCGGGCACGGCATCATCAAGCCCGTCATGACATCGTTCTTCAATGAATCTGATGCCGACTTCGGGTTGCAAATCTCGAGGATGTATAGCTTTTCGCGAGGGAAGCCTTTCGTTGCCAAGATGTCCGACAGCGGATGAAGCCCTTGAAAGCCGTACTTCTCAGCCGCTCCAGCCATTTTGAGAGCCTCGATTGTTTGGTCGAAAGGCAGCGAGGACTCTACAGTCATCTCAAGTTTGTATTGTTGAGCCTCTGGTTCCTTAGCGAAGGCAGAGAAGCCGGTAAAGGCAAGAACTGTTAGACAAACGCCGAGAAGCAAGTTCTTCATTGCGCCAGTTTATTCGGCGTACGCGATCTATTGCACTTATCACGCGTCGCAAGCGCTGCTTGAGACTCTCCCCTCAACGTCAGCCTCATGATGAGTCTGGCGACGACACTGACCCGTGTTAACCCCCTTCGCCCTCCAACTTCTTGCGAAACTCCTCTGGCAGCTGGGAATAGGGCGTAAAGCTCCCCGACCCTGGCTGCCCGAACTGCAGCTGCATACCGATCGTCTCGCGGGCGCTCGGGCGCAGCGTAAAGGTGTACCGATCCATCTGTGCGCTCCTGACCTCCATCGTATCTCGCTGTCCAAGGCGGTAGTCCTGCCGGTACTGCTCAGACAGAGCGAACATCCGCAGCATATTCTCGGTCGCAACATGGCCCGCCGAACTACCGCCTGCCCGAACCTCATAGGCGACCGCCGGACTGCGGTGCAGCGAGATGGAGAGCCCGCCCGGGACTCCGTTCTTCAGAAGCTCCATCGGGCCCGCTTTTGTCGCTTCCTTCGGGTCAAAGTCGGGCCACACCTGCGCGAGCAGGCGCATATCGGGGCTGGCCGGGTCTGAGCTGTAGCCCATCATCGGCCAGTGCTGCACGCTGAAATGCAGCAGGAAGAGGCGGATCGCTTCCTTCTGGTCGGGGGGCAGGCTGCCATAGCTCAGCGTGCTGCCTTCCAAAAGCTGTCTGCGCACTGCGGGAGAGAGCATCCCTAAGAACCGAAGGAAGTGGAACGTGTGCGGGTACTGGAATTCAAGCGTGTAGGCCGCGACGCCCTTGCGGCTTGCCGACGCGAACAGTGTGGAGGCGATCGCGCCGCGCGACTGTCGATAGGTCACCAGCGCGGCGGCATCGGCAAAGGCGTTCAGCTGGGCTGGAGCAGCCGCAAGCAGGTCGCGGATCTTGCAGAGCGTTTCCGTCGGGACGCTCTGCGGTCGCAGCGCCTGCCAATACTTCGTTCGGGCGGAAATCCATGCACCGTCGAAATCCCAGTCGGCCTGGGCATGGATGCAGAATGCCTCCATCGCATGGCGCAGCATCGTGATGGGCAGCTTGGGCGAAGCGGACCACACCTCCGTATCCAGGCAGTCGGCGACGAGATTCACCTTGGCAGAGGAGGCGATCTCGACAAGCAGCCGTGCTAGCTGGGCCGAAGGATGAACCTTGGTCGTGGAGCTTCGAAACCGGCTGAGAAGCGTTCTCGACTCTATCCAGCTCTGCAGAATGCCAGTCAGCGTTTCGGACGGGTCGATGCGAGCCTCCAGCACAGGATGTTGGGCCACCACTTTGGGCAGCGGAGTCTCCTCCTTATAGCTGCGGCTGGAGATGCGCTCTTCATACAGCGGGCGGCCCTGCCTGTCGATCAGAATGACCTGCTGTGGAATCTTGCCCGAGGGGTCCAGCGGGTGCAGCGGCCCCTCCGTCCTGACTTCGATCAGTCCGTTGCGGATCTCGTCTGCTTTGAAGGCGTTGAGGGGAAGCCGGAGCTTGAGAAGGTCGAGCTCGGTCTGGGCTTCCGGCGAGAGTCCGTCTGCGTTCGTGGGCAGGGAAGAGAGGCGGTCTGCGAGAAGCCCCATCTGCGTCTGAGCGTTGCTGAGGAGCGGGTTCAGGATCACGCCGGGATAGTATGCGCCGACGATCTTGCCGTCCCGATCCAGCCTGAGCAGGTCGGCGCGCGACAGGCTGGCAGCGAAGGCGTCGGCAGCCTGGTTGGCGGGGTTGAACAGGCGGATGTAGCGCACCCGCTCGTTGTTGATCTCCACGTCCGCCTGCAGCCATCGCGAATGCTCCTCCTTCTCCATCGCGACGGGGTTGTAGCCCTCTCGGTGCTTCATCACCCGCTGGACGAAGAGGCGAAACGCTTCTTTATCCTTCTCTGTGGCCACGTTGCTTTGCAACGACTTTCTCGCCTCGGCTTGCCAGCGCAGTAGGGGTATCAAGGCCTGCTCCTCGCGTGCCTTTGCTTCCGAAATCCTTTGCGCCTGAGTCTGTGTTAGGGTTAACGTGCCGTCGGTGTCGATCTCCCAAGTCCAATCGAAGTGCTTGGCGATTCGCTCCAGAGTGTCATGCGCAGGACCAAGGGCAAAAAGAACCAGGCGGTCATCCCTAACAGTTGGAGATGCCTTTAGCTTGACTCCTGTTTTGGCGGTTACCTGCGTGAGAAACTCTCCGATACTGCCTGCTTCGGATCGAAGCTCTACAGTGTCCTTAAGTTTCGGTTCTCGTGCGAGAACGGAGTCTTGGACAGTCAGCAAACCGGTGAGAACGACTACAAGCGTAATCATGACTCCATGATAACACAATGACTACAAATGTAATCAATGGGTCATAAGAAACTGCTTGTCGATATGTCAGTTACGTTGATGCAGGTTCTGGATCACGCAAGCGATAGTCGGAAGGCGGTTTGCCATACCGCTCCTTGAAGACCCGGCTGAAGTGGGCATGGTCGGCAAATCCAGCCGAAACCGCTATCTCCGATACTTTTCTGTCGTTCTTGCGCAGCTGATCGAAAGCCCATTCGAGCCTGCGGTCGCGAATATAGTCCCCGACCGTTTGACCAAAAGCGGCTCGAAAAGCCCGGGCAAGATGGGAGGGATGTGAACCTATCGCATTTGCACAGGTTGCGAGTTGGACAGGCTCCAGATAGTGCTCGTCTAGCCATTGCCTTGCCGATGCGAGCCATTGCCGGACGTTCTGATCTTGCAGCGGGCGTTTGTGCCGGAGATATGCGGCGATGAGGCGGTGGAACGATCCAAGCAGAGCATGATCGGAGCCCGCGTCTTTGGCGGAGAGGTTCTCGGCGATATCGTCGATGATGCTTCTACCGATGGCGTGATCAAGGACGTAGGCGTCGGTATGGGACGCGAGGGCGGGTGAAAGTTCAATCGGGAATTGGATGCCCAAGCTGCGGATGTCGGTGGGGCAGGCCTCGTGCGTGTGGGGAAGCATTGGTGGGCGGAAGTACCAGATGCCAGGAAGCGACCATCTGATCTTGCCTTCGTTACTGGTCCAGTGGTGCTGCCCACCGATAAGGGCGATGAATGTAGCCGTCGTGTGGCAGTGTTCGGCGACAGTCGTACGCGCGCCACGACGGGTAAGGGCAAAGTGGACTCCCCCTACCCGTCGCGAATATTCAGGCTGGCCGTGATGCTCGCCGATATCGAACACTTTCATGCTTTTCTGGAGATTACTCGGACGGCTTCCATTAAGACTTTTTAACGGAAGCAACACGCCGTCGGCCTGCAATGAACGCCGCGCCAAGAACGAAGAGGCCCATCGTGGTCGGCTCTGGAACAGCGGCAATGAACGTCGGGCCGCTCAAGCCACCGCCCGAACCGATGTAGTCGTTCAGGTAAGCACCGGTGGAACCGCTAAACCTCAGGACTCGGTTGTTTCGCCACGAAGTCACAAGCAGATTTCCGTTGTCATCGAAGATCATTCCCGATGCGCCAGCAAGACCACCGGAGCCTGCCGTCACAAAGGTATCGACAAAAGCGCCGGTTGTCTTGTCGTATCGCACGACCTTGTTGCCCGAATCGCTTGAAACATACATGTGATTGCCTTTCCAGAGCATCACACGAGGCTGAGTCAGTCCACCCGATCCGGAAGTGACAAAGGCTCCCATGAAAGCGCCGTTGCTGGCGTTGTATCGGAGGATTTGGTGGTTCCAGAAGCTGGGGATGTAGAGATTGCCGTCGGGGCCGACTGTCAATCCAACGTCGGGGCCGCTCAAGCCACCTAGGCCGGGAGCTACAAGTTGGCCCAGGCTTGCGCCGGTGCCCGCTTGATACTTGAGGACTGAGCTTGTATTGAACGAGGCGACCAGAAGGTTACCGGAGGAGTCGAACGTCAGTCCGGTAGGGCCGTTGAGTCCTCCTTGGCCGGAAGTGACGAAGGTGTTGATGTAAGACTTTGTCGCGGGATTGTAGCGATGGACGCTATGGTTGCCCTCATCGGCAACGTAGAGCATTCCGTCGGGGCCGGTTACGACCGCCTGCGATCCTTGGACGGCAAAGCCTGTGAGACTTTGAACGTACGCACCGGCGTTGTTGTGCAGGCGCACCTCGTTGCCGGTGAAGTTGGAGATGAGATAGGAGCTTGCCTTCGCTGACGGTGTGATGCAAACCGCGCCACAAACCGCAGCGAGAACAAGCCATTTCGATGAAAGGGACATGCAAGGAGTGTACGGCTATGCCGACCCAATTGCCTTGTACGTCAATTGCGCGTTGTTGGATCGTTTTGCAGGGGTGTAAGTTCGTGGGGTGAGGGATGGGGATCACTCTGGCGTTTTATCCACGAATGGATCGCGGGGCATGCTTGCCCCACCGACATAGGCAACGAACCTTCCAAGCCAGCGTCCATCATAAACTGCTTCGCCAAACAGACCATCACCGCAGTTGTCGAAAGTCTCTTGCGCACATCGAAACTCGATGATCCTTTGATCGCTCATTTGAAGCTTGACGTAGAACTCGACATCGTCATAGGCTTCCCACTGCCAATCGCTGGTGAGCATCTCACCTTCGCGAAAAGCGAACTTGCCGACGACACGAGTGTGGGCGTCCGTCTGTTGAATGCCTTTGCCAGACGACGGGGTTTTTGCTTTATGCAAACCGTAGATGAGGGCTCCACCCGTCGAGAGCAGCCCCAGCAAGATCATCCCCGGACCGAGGCCACGCAAAGCCCACAATCCTGGATCGCTCCCTGCCGACTGCATATAGCGTGCGGCTCCTCCGAAATAGAGGAACAATGAAAAGAAGACTCCTAGCACGGAAACGATCACTCCTCCGAAGATAAAGCACCCGAGGGAAATCTCCTTTCCACTATCAGGATCGTGCCGATTTATCATCTTGCTAAGAAAGACGTCCCTACCTTGTATTAGGTTGAGATGATTCTGAATTTCTTAAGTCCATAATAGCGTACGCCAATGCCGGAAACGAAGTCGCCTTTGCCCTTGCGCCAGATGGTTCGTCACACAACGATTATCGAAGCGCCCCGACTTCGTGATGCGCTAGGGATTGACGTCACCATCGCAAGCGAAACTTTCCAGTACACGGGAAGCTTCAAGTTTCGGGCGGCTTACAATCTTGCCCTCAATGTCCCCCAACAGAAGATCGTTACCGCGTCTTCTGGCAACTTTGGGCAGGCTTTGGCCTATGCCTGCAAGCTGCTTGGAAAGAGCGCAATCGTGGTGATGCCTGCAACTTCGGCAAAGGTAAAGATCGACTGTGTTCGCGAGTTTGGCGCAGTGGCGGACTTGGTTGAAACGCGTGAGAAGAGCCGTGCTGAGCGCGTCGCTGAACTTGCCGCAGAGCATCCCGACGCGTACATCGCCAGCGCATTTGACGATATTCTCGACATTCAAGGCAATTCAAGCCTTGCCCACGAGCTTCATGAAAGCGGCCTTGACTTTGATACGGTCATCGCTCCGGTCGGAGGTGGGGGGTTAACCTCGGGGTTGGTGCTTGGTTTCAAGGAGAATGGGCATCCGGTAGAGGTCTTTGCCGCCGAGCCCCAAATGGCTAACGATGCGTCGCGATCGCTGAAAGAGGGGCGCTTGATCTTCAATGAATTTGAACCGCCGTCAGTTGCTGACGGGGCGCGAACGATCAGTCTTGGAAATCTGAACTACGAAATCTTGAAGGACGGTTTGACTGGGATTGTTGAAGTGCCTGAGGAAGCGATCAAGCAAGCGACGCGAGATCTGTTCTTACTTGCGAACCTTAAAGCCGAGCCGACTGGAGCGTTGGGGATCGGGGCGTTGACCGTCGAACCGGAAAGGTTCCGGGGCCGGAAAGTAGTCTGTGTGGTGAGTGGTGGCAACTGCGATCCTGCGGTTTATGCAGAGATACTTGCAGGCCGGTAAGCGTTAGCCTTGGGGCATCCGACCTTACTCCGTCTGCCGCTTAAAGACCGCTTGATCGTCGGGCTTGCCGTTATCAAGAAGTATGGTCAGAGTGCTTTTGTCGCCGCCAACTTGCAAAGTCATTGGTTTTTCGGCATCGTCTTTGGCTGCAAGGGCAGACGAATCCTTATCTTTCGACTTATTGATCTCCATCCCCATGAACTTCTCGGGTGTGAGAATGACCGTATTGCCACTGCGCTTGGCTGTGCCTTCGACCGTAAAGAAGGCCAAGGTCATCGTGTACTTGTTTTCTGGCTTGATCTCAAGGGTCATTGCTTCGGTCAGCATGTTTCCAAAGCCCTCCGCGAGCGCGCCAAATGGGTTATTAGGGTCAACCTTAGGTGGCTTCCTTTCGATCTTCCAAGTTCCGATCAGGTCGTCGCAGTTTTGGCTTCCACAGCCTCCAATTGCAAGCAGGACCGAGGCTAAAGCGATAGCAACCGCAAAGAGGCCGAGTTTTGTCATGGCATTGGGACTGACGAACTCAGGCCGTGTTAGGTTTCGGGTAGCACATGAAAAGGCGGATTGGAAAGAGGCATCTTTCCAATCCGCTGGCCGTAAAAGATTGGGTGCCTATTTCTTGACAAAGAAGAAAGAATCTTCGAGCGGGTTTGAGGCTGTGCCTGCCGAAGCGCTCTGCAATGCCTTGAGCGTTCGTCCACCGTCGAGAATCTTGAGCTTCATCGGCTCGCTTGATGTCGTTTTCATTCCCATTGCGTGAGTGATGTTCAACGTGAGGATGTTGCCTTCGATCGTCCAGTTTCCGGATGCCTCTACTACGAGCGTCATGCGGAACGTTTTATCTGATGCGATATCAAGCGTCGATGCCTCGATCATGGCCTTTGCCATCGGTAATTCAGCCTTGTCTTTTTCGGAGAGCTTTGATTCGTCGATGCGAAGGTCAACACCAAAGTGTCCGACAACGGACATATCGGTGCCGCTCGCGACGAGGGTCTTTTCGCTCTTCGAATCTCCCGATTCGGTAAGACGCTCCGTCTTGACTACCGAGGTGTCTCGCTTAAAGACTAGAGAGCCATTCTTCTCTTGGCCTTCTTCGGGCTCAGCAACAAGCTCCTTTCCGTCCATGCTGATTGTCAGGGTAAGGGGTTTTGTGAATTCGTCCTTGTCTGGCGTTGCCTGACCCTTTGAGGCCGACATCGCTTTGAACTCGTCAACGGTCATGCCCAAGACCTTGGCGGGAGTGAGCTTTAGCTTGTTGCCTTCTCGGACAAAGTCTCCCTCGATTGGGAAGCCGAGAGCGCTCAGGCGGAACTTGTCGTCATCCATGAGTTCCAGCTGCATTGAGCTGGCCAACATGTCACCCATGCCCTTTGCGATGGCTGCGGCCGGATCGTCGGCAGGCAGTTCGGGCATCTGAACTTCGCCCTTCCAGGTTCCAACAAGGAAGCCGTTCGAGGAAGTCTCGTTTGACGATTTGGAAACGCTGGATGCAAAGTCAGCGGCGGAAAGCGCTGCCTCCTTTGAGTTGCACCCTGTCAGCACACCTACGGTGGCAAGAGCCACAGCGATTAAAGATAGAACACGCATAAGCCGAATTATCGGATTTGGTATTGGCGATCTAGCTTCGTTGGCTGAAAACTGGCGTGTTTGCCTGGATATGTCAGGTTCAACTTAGTCGATTAACCGCATACCAAGCGAGGCTGTGCAAATGCCCTGCCTCATCGATTCCTGCGGGAAGATTATTGACCGCCTGCTCGACAAGTTGGCAAGCCTTTTCCCGTGTCTCACTTAGTCCATAGACTGCTGGATAGGTGGCCTTTTGGCGCTCCCGGTCTGAACCTGCCGACTTCCCAAGCTTTTCCGGCGTGGAGGTCTCGTTTAAGATGTCGTCGGCCATTTGGAACGCGAGTCCGATTCTTTGTCCAAAGTTTTCAAGCGCGGACACTTGGCTGTCGGAGCCACCTCCGAGTATTGCGCCGATGGCACAGCTTGCCGCGATGAGCGCACCGGTCTTTTGCCGGTGGATCCGTTCGATCAGTTCTGCGGTGGCAGGCTGGCCTTCGCTGAGGACGTCGAGCACCTCTCCGCCAACCAAACCGCTCGATCCAGAGGCGCTTCCGAGGACTTGGAGCGAGCGCAGAACGCGGCTAGGCTCGCCGGGACAGTGGCTTAGAACCTCGAAGGCGAGGGAGAACAGCGCATCTCCGGCGAGAATGGCGATCGCATCTCCAAACTGGACATGGCACGTGGGGCGGCCTCGGCGCAGTTCGTCATCGTCGATGGCGGGGAGATCGTCGTGGATGAGGGAGAAAGCGTGGACTAGCTCAATGGCGCACCCAGCATCGACAGCATCTTCAGGCTTGCCCCCAACGGCTTCACAGCACGCCATGCAGAGGGCGGGACGAAGGCGCTTCCCGGGGGCGGCGCCCGAATAGCGCATCGCTTCGTGTAGTTCGACGGGCGATTGAGTGGCTGGGGGAAGAAGCTCGTTCAAACGCCGATCTGTTAGGTCTCGGTAGGACCAAAGCAGGGTTTCAGCGTCCACAAAGTGAGTTTACCAGTCGAAGTAGCGATCCTTTGGTTACAATGGCTGTGCAATGGCTCAGATTCGACCATTCCGCGGATTACGCTTCGCAGCGAAGGCCGGCAGTCTTGATAGCCTCATCGCGCCACCTTACGACGTCATTTCTCCCACCCAACGCGAAGCCCTTGCCGCACAGAACGAGCACAACGCAGTGCTTGTCACCCTTCCTGAATCTCAGGATGACGACCGCAGTAAATTTATCAAGTACATGCGGAGCGCCTCACGTATCGCGGACTGGAGGCGCGAAGGCATCCTCGAAGTAGAGGATAAACCCACGTATTACCGCTACACTCAACGATTTAATGTTCCTGGCGAGCCGGAGAAGCTGACGCGGACGTCGGTGATTGTGCTTCTCAAGACCGAACCCTACGAGAAGGGCGTTGTTCTCCCCCACGAGCAGACGTTCCCCAAGCACAAGGAAGACCGACTGAGGCTCCTCGAAGCTACTCGGACGCATGTGGAGTCGATCTATGGTCTGTATGAGGACCCCGACGGTTCCATCCAGAACACCGTTTCTACGGCTCCTGCAACCGAGGTGGGAAGACTTACCAGTGAAGAGGACGTCGAGCAGATATTCGAGCTGATCCAAGACGAAGAGGTCTGCCGCACCTTTACTCAGCAGCTCGCCGACAAGCGGCTATGGATCGCGGACGGGCACCATCGTTACGAAACCGCCTGCACGTTTCGGGAGAGCGTCGGGGCAAGGGATGGCATTGTCGCGGAAGATTTCATGATGATGGCGATCGGCTCGATGGCTGATCCGGGCTTGGTGATCCTCCCGACCCACCGCATCGTCCCCAAACTCCCGTGCGGATTGATGGAGCTGGACCAAAAATTTCAGGCCTTTTTCAACACACGCAGGGTTCCGAACGACAAGCTGTTGGCTGAACTCAAGCGATTGCAAGCTCCCGACACGCGAGTGATTGGAGTTGCTTTGCCCGGTGGAGTGGGACTTTTGCTGACGCTGGACCGCCCTGAAGAGGCTCTGAACTGGATCGAAGGTCCCGAGTCTGAGCGCTTGAAGCTTCTGGACGTATCAATCCTACATAGAGTGATTTTTGAGAGACTGTTGGGTCTGAGTGGACTTGACTTCTTTTCATACACACGAGACCCCGACGAGGCGCTGGCCTCGGCTAAGGATGGCGGAGCCGCATTCCTGATGAATCCGCCGAGCAATGAAGACATGAGATTGATCGCTCTTGGCGGTGAGAAGATGCCGCAAAAGAGCACCTACTACTATCCGAAGCTCCTCAGTGGACTCGTGATGTGGTCATTCGAAGACTTTTAGTATGAAGATTCGACTACTGGGCACAGGCGCAGCCGATGGCATCCCGGGCATGTTTAGCAAGGACCGGGTGAGCAACTATGCGCGCGAACATGGGGGCAAAGACATTCGCACCCGAAGCGCGGCAATCGTTGACGGCTGTTTAAAGATTGACCTGCCGCCCGAAACGCTGATGCAGCTCCAGAGGGACGGCACGAGCGCCCTGGACTGGTGCGCTCTGCTTTTGACCCACAATCACGCGGATCACTTCGCCCTGGAAGAGATTCAGTACGCGCTGTACCCGTTCACCGATCTGGATCAACTCCCGTTCACCATCTACGCGAACGAAACGATGTGTGAAGCGATTGAGTATGAATATCCCGAGTGGCCGATGGATGTCATGCGCCTTCGAAGCTTTGAGCCGGTGAGCTTCTGCGCTTACCGAGTGACGCCGATCCATGCCTACCACGACTTGGAGCAGGACAGCCATAACTTTATCATCGAATCGGAGGGGAAGTCCTTGCTTTACGCCACCGATACCGGTATGTGGCGCGAAGAGACCTGGGAGTTTTTGAAGGGCCAGAAGCTGGATGGGCTGGTGCTTGAATGCACGGAAGGCTTTGTGCCGACCGAGTATTGGGGCCACCTGGACATCAAAGACTGCATCGAAGTTGTAAACCGTCTGCGCGAGATGGGAACGCTCGCCGAAAAAGGACCGGTTTACACGACGCACCACTCACACAACGGCAACGGCACCCACGCCGAGCTAGAAGAAGCGCTCAACCCGCACGGGATCAGCCCAGGGTGGGATGGGTGTGAGTTTGAGATTTAGGGGTGTCGGCAAGTAGTCGGCAAGTAGTCGGCAAGTCGTCGGCAGGTGGTTCCTAACAACTTGCTAACGCTTACCAAGAATCCGTGATACGATGAAGAAGTACATGCCGAAGAATCAAATCATCCGTTGGGGCATCATTGGGCTCATTGCTTGTGTTCTGTTGTGGGCGGGGAACAAGTTCCTGATCTTTGTCGAGCCAGCGTTGCCTTACGCAGCAGGGGTTGCCTTGCTGATGATCGTGGTCGGCACTTTTTGGGAGATGCGCAAGGCAAAACTCACGCCTGATGGGGCAGCTGCGCCCGCAACTGAGACCAAGGATTAACGCCGATTCCAGGCTAGTCTTTACCCGGACGCTCGCCAAAGACCCCATCTGCCATGTACTGCGGGTGAAGCTCATAGATGAGGTGCTCTGCGACGACATGCGGGTCCGCGTCGAGCAGTTTTGCCACTTCCTTAGCGTCTTTCGACCAGAAAATACAAATTCCTCGCTTGTCTTGACCCTCTGCCAGAGGGCTTGCCATGGCAAGATCGCCCGTCTTTAGCATCGCTTGCAATCGTGCGACATGATCGGCTTGGCGGGTTGATAAATCGTGGGAAGGCTCCGCCGTCCACTTTGGTCCTTTCTTGAAGATCACAAGGGTGAACTCGGCGAGCGCAAACGGCTCCTTGGGCTTCTTGAATGACGATTCGGGCGTGAGGATGGCATAAGCCTCCACATCGAGCAATCCGTTTTGGACAAACGGGTCGTTTTTGAAGCAATCCGCCACACCGGCCTTATCCTTTGCCTTGACGACGACTGTGCCACGAATAAAGCCATTACTCCCCAGCGGTCCCGCGGCAAAGCATCGACCCTGCCCTGCGAGCGTCCCAAAGTTAGCGACATGTTCGGCTTGCCACTTTGAAACTTGATCCTGGGAGACGCCCTCTTTGGGATTCTTACCCTTGTTCAGGAATATCCACCAGAGCTTGTCCTCTGCCTTTGTTTTGTCCACAGGCGCTTGACCGTCGGCAAAACCTACAGCAAAAAGACTAAGTACCACCAAAAAGTATATCAACATTCTCATGCCAGCTCGATTGTTCACTTTTTGGAAGTCTGAATGCAACTGTCTTGTGTGTATTGAGCGATTGTGGCAAGGGTGAGAGTTGGCGGATGCAATGTGTTTCGAGGAAGAGTTTCCTTACTCCCTGACTAAGTTCCATCCGATTCAACGTAGAGCGACCACGCATAGACAAGCAGTCCGACCGCTACATAAACGGGATAGTGGTCGGGCAGGGTCTTCTCGGCAGGCCATTGGGCATAAAAAGAAATGTCCTGCTCGGTCTTGGCGTCTTGCCAGGCTGAGTAGAACGTGAGCACGGTTTCCAGGTTGGGGTTCAGGAAGTCGCAGCCCTTGTCTGGCCTTCTGCGGAATCGGTGCTCGCCGAGGTCGGTGAGCTGGATAACTCCCTTCGACCAGCAGTACCCGTTGCGGATGACCTTTCCAAGAGGTTTGCCATCAACGGACATAAGATTCATGCTTGCGTCTTCTGCCTGGCCCACGAGCCCCGCCGAATAGAGGTCGGTCTGAGCTGTTATGACGAGCACGGATTCGATCTTTATGCTGGCGCGGAGTTTGTTGGGGGCATCCTGCGAGTAGTACTGCTTGTGACTTACATATCTGTGAAGATACGGCGCGCTGAGGTTGAATTCGTTGAGCTCTGCTGTGACAGGCTTTAGGGGTTGCCAGCCTTGGTAGGGGTCGGTGTCGCTCATGTTGGTCGTTGGAAGAGTTGACGAGCGCACTGAGTCATTGGTTGCGTTCCGCAAATTCTGAATCAAGGTCTCCCTCCCCCTTGACGGGGTGGGGACCTCAGTTTATAGGTAGAGGGTGTGTCGGAGGTTTTGGGTAGCGAAAGGCGAGGTACCGACGTGGTAGCCAGTTGCCACCCCCATCCCGACCTTCCCCCCGTCAAGGGGGAAGGGGGCCTCAGTTCATAGATTGAGGGTGTTTCAAAGGTTTGGGGTTGCGAAAAGCGCGGTAGCGCCGGGGCAGACGCGCGGTTTGCTTTAAGCCAGCAGAGGGAGAGAAGGGGACGATCTCTAAGAGCTCATCTGATACTCGGACGTGAGCCACTGCACTTCTCGGCGACGCACACCGGCCTGAGGTTGCAGCCTCAAAGGAACGTCATCCTCCCCCTTGACGGGGGAGGGCAGGGGTGGGGGTGGCACAGGCGTAAGCCACGGGTGTTAAATAGACGCATGCCGAGAAAGAGCAAGCGTTTGGTCGAGTTCGCTCGCGACAACCGCGCCAGCGCGACTGACGCTGAGCGGATGCTTTGGCATCATTTAAAAGGCAAGCAGGCAGGCTATCGCTTTCGCGAGCAGCATCTGCTCGTCGTTGACTTCTTTTGCCCTGAGGTGCGGGTTGCTATCGAGCTTGACGGCTCTGTCCATGAGGGCCAGGAGTCTTCTGACGCCTCGCGTCAGAAGAAGATTGAAAAGCTTGGCATCCTTGTGCTTCGGTTTAAGAACGAAGAGGTTTACGAGGATGCTGAGGCTGTGGTGCAAGCGATCCTCGAGGCCTGCGACATCAGGCTCGGATTGAGAAAGGCGCGGTACAAGCGTGGCGGCCAGTTGCCACCCCCATCCCAACCTTCCCCCGTCGAGGGGGAAGGGGACGTCAGTTTGTAGATAGTGTGTATGTCACAGGTTTGGGGTAGCGAAAAGCGCGGTATCGACGTGGTAGCCAGGTGCCACCCCCATCCCGGCCTTCCCCCGTCGAGGGGGAAGGGGACGTCAGTTTGTAGATAGTGTGTATGTCACAGGTTTTGGGTAGCGAAAAGCGTGGTACCGACGTGGTAGCCAGGTGCCACCCCCATCCCGACCTCTTCCACCCTCTCGCTGCTCGGTCGGAGCCACCGTCGAGGGGGAAGGGGACCTCTATACCAAGGATGAGGAGGATCTCCAGAAGTCACTGAACAGTGGATTGTGAGGCGGTGCTGTCGTGCCACACATGTTGTGTGCCCGGCCCAATCTATAATATCTGCATGGCCACCGTTTCCCCGACTCTTGCCGCACACCGCATGCCCCTAGCCCAGGTTGACCCTCAGATCGCCGACCTCATCGCCAAGGAAGAGCAGCGCCAGGAGCACAACCTCGAACTCATCGCCAGCGAAAACGTCGCCAGCCTTGCCGTGCGGGAAGCCATGATGTCGGTCCTGACCGACAAGTACGCAGAGGGCTACCCCGGGAAGCGGTATTACGGCGGATGCGAAGTCGTCGACGAGGTTGAGACGCTTGCTCTTGAGCGTGTGAAGCAGATTTACGGCGCGAACTTCGCCAACGTTCAGCCTCACAGCGGCGCGCAGGCGAACATGGCGGTCTACTTTGCCTTCCTCAAACCCGGCGACACCCTCATGGCCATGAACCTCGCCCACGGCGGACACCTCACCCACGGCTCGCACGTGAACTTCAGCGGCATGATGTACAACATCGTCCCTTACGGCGTGCGCGAGGGCGACGAGCTGATCGACTACGACGAGTTCCACAAAGCTGCCGTGGAGCACAAGCCGAAGATCATCGTCAGCGGCGCGACCGCCTACTCACGACAGTTCGACTTCAAGAAGATTCGCGAGATCGCCGACGAGGTGGGAGCGATGCACATGTGCGACATGGCCCACTACAGCGGCCTCATCGCGGCGGGCGAGTACGATTCGCCGGTCCCGCACTGCCATGTGGTCACCTCAACCACCCACAAATCCATCCGCGGTCCGCGCGGAGGCATGATCCTCTGGAACGATGAGGAGCTGAGCAAGCCGATCAATATGTCGGTCTTCCCGGGCATCCAGGGCGGCCCGCTCATGCATGTGATCGCAGGCAAAGCCGTCTGCTTTAAGGAGGCTCTGCAGCCCAGCTTTAAGGACTACCAAGCCCAGATCAAGAAGAACGCCGCCGCGCTGGCCGCCGCGATGATCGAAGAGGGCTTCCGCATCGTTAGCGGGGGCACCGACAGCCATCTGATGCTGGTCGATCTCAGGCCGTTCGGCGTCACCGGAAAGCTCGCGCAGAACGTGCTCGACACTGTCCACATCACCTGCAACAAGAACGCCATCCCGTTCGACCCCGAAAAGCCGTTCGTCACCAGCGGCATTCGGCTGGGCACGCCAGCCGTCACCACACGCGGCATGAAGGAGCCGGAGATGAAACGGATCGCTCAGCTGATCGGGCGCACCCTGCGAGGACATGAGGATGAAGCTGAGCTTGCAGCGGTGAGAGGGGAAGTGATCGAGCTCACAAAGGGCTTCCCGATTCATCAGTTCTAAAGGCTTGTCTCGTACAATACGCAATAGACTTTAGGGGGAGATAATGCGTATTCATGCCTTCTCGATTCTGAGTTTCGTCCTTTTGATGCTGGGCGGCCCAAGTTCGGCACAGGATTCGGGTACTTGGCTCCGGCTTGTCGTTGCTTCACGAGACCGTGAGGCAACGACAAGCTGCTTTCCAGTCTGGACAAGACTAAGCTTGCTGAGGAAGCTGGGCGTCTTCGGTTTACCGTCGAAGAAGGGAAGACCACGGCCTTCGTCATTGATGACAGACTGCTCTACACAGAACGCCAGCGTAACCTCGAAACCCTACTTAGAATGCTTGAAAGAGGCAAGCTGCCCATCGTACTTGAGCTGTCCTCAATGTCCCCGGGAGAGAAGGAAGCCGTTGTTGATATCGTTTGCCAGTCTGGCATCAAGCTCCCGATCGCTTGGAATATGATGCAAGCGCCGGAGGCTAAGATAAGCATCGAACCCTACGCGGAGATTCAAATCAGTGGACAGGGAAAAATGCATCAGGCAGAAATCCGTCCAGGGCAGGGATCAGCGAGTGTTAATGGGTCGGTCATTTCATCTGTAGAGGGGGCCAAGCTCCTTGAAAAGATTGAGAACGACGATCCGAGCGTTCGTGTTCCGGAGAATATACGAGAGAAATACACCGAAGACAGCTTGGTATTCCTTCTAAAGGGTTACAACGTTGGAGGAGCGGATCAGACGCTCATGGTCGACCAGGCGATGAAAATCATTCGTGCGAAGGTTGCCGAACGAGAAAAACTCATTGATCAGAGGATAAACGGCCTTTTGTCACGGCTGTCCCAAGCGGCAGGACTCCTCAAGGCTGGCGACAAAGAGCAGGACTTTGCGGACTTTGACTCATCAGCCCAAGAGGCGTTGATCGATTGGTTCAAGCCCCGGTTTCGGGAGCTTGGCCTTAAGAATCCGGGGGAAGTTGATGGGTGGCTGAGGTCACAAAAGGTGAAAGTAAAGCGTGCTTCCATCGAGATCGGCTTCAATTTTCGAGATAGCAGCGGCCTGACGCGCGGTGCATATTTTGACATAGGCATCGTCAAGTAACAGACCGTGCACTCTTGTTCCGGTTTCTCTACGGCGTAGCTTCTCCGCAGTGGCTACGCCGAATCCTTTTTGCGTCTGGCCCAACCTGCAGGCTTGAACTTGGCTGAATACTGTCAGGTCTGGCCAACTTCCAGGGAAGGAATCTGCGTTTTGGACGTCCTTATTACCATAGAGTTTGCAAGAGCGAAATGGGAAGCGTCGAGGTGTCGATTCAAAGATGTTCAACGATCGTTGGTGGGAGAATCACATGTTCACTTACGGCAGCGTGGGTGACGGCATGATCTGGAAGCAGGTTCATTCCGAATACAAAGCCGACCGCCTTGATGTCGCGTGGGAGGTCGCCCAATCACTGGGAATCCACTCGAGCGGACAAGGTGTCGGATTCTTGCGCATGTTGGAAGCCGAGCTTGAGACTCGTAAACGCTCCTTCTGGGAGGACCAGAACGGTTGGCTGAGCCTTGAGATGAGCCAGGGATTTGCGCAGGAGCGGTGGGATGCTCTGCGTGATGTAGCCGAGCGAGCAATCCAAGAAACGGCCTTGGCTCTCGGGTTTGCGGAACAGCCGAAGGTACTGATGACGGTTATTTTGGATGAGTTGGATACGCCTTGGACTCCGGGGCGGTTTGGCTACCACACCAAGAAAGAGAAGTATCACAAGATCTGTCTGCCGGAGAACCTGCTGGACCGTCCCAATGAGCTCTATCACGCGATTAAGCACGAGTATTGCCACGTTGTCAGTTCGCAATTGACAGAGGAGTCTTGCCCAACTTGGCTCGATGAGGCCATTGCAATGGCAATTTCGGACTCGCTCATTCGAGACTACGCTGCTCAGGCGCAGCAGGACGAGGAGCTTTGGCTTGGACCTGATGATTTGGATGTGGCGTTTATGGGAGCCATCGGCGACCCTGACCAGTCTCGCGCCGTACACCGAGCCTATGCTCAGTCAAGCTGGATAGGGAAGTATCTGATGTCGCTTGGTGGCGGCCAAAGATTGGGGAAGCTGCTTGCAGCTTTTGGCGACAACTCCTTGTGGGGTGAGTTTAAGCTTCGTGTGATGGGTACTCGTCCCGCTGAAGAAGCCTTGAGGCAAGTTTATAAGTTGGGGATTCAGGAGGTGTTTGACAATGCGAAAGCTTCCCTGGGCATTCAACAAAAACTTTAGAGCCCCATATTAGGACTTGAAGTACGAACTTGTTCCACGTATAGTGTATTGTAACATGATGACAGGCTCATTCGAGCTGTGCCGGATTAACTCTTGTTAGTTTCAGGAGGTCTGTTTTTGGGGAAGAACGATCTGGAGAATGGAGCAAGCCTAGAGCTTTGGGAGCGTGAAAGGGGGCTTAGTGAGAAAAGGCGCTACGACCTTTTACGATCGATGCTGTTCGTCTGGCTCGCTGGCGGGCTATTGGCAACAGCAACGATATTTCAGGCGCAATTGCCTCATAACATACCCGTACTCGTTCCCGTTGTCATTTGGCTATGTTTCTTTAGCCAATTATGGTTGGTAAAGAAGCGCGATTATGAAGGAGCCAGCTGGGTTAGCGTTGTCGCTGGATTCATCATCATATCTTCCCTTGTTGTGCGAGAAGGAGGTATTCAAGCCTCGACAGTATCCTTTTATATCATCCATTTTTTGTTTTCTTCGATGCTGCTTGGGATACGTGTTGGCGTTGCAAATCTCTTGGGTGGATTTGTGGTGATACTTGGAACCGTGTTGGCAGTAAGCACGGGCTATTTATCTAAGCCGGTAGTGCCGATATCGGACTGGATTTACCTGAGTCAACATGCGATCGCTTTTGTGGCGATTGGAGTAATCCAGTACATATGGATTAAGAACCATCACGAAGACCTCAGCCAAATTCAGATTGAGCTCGCAACGCGTAAGAAGATACAACGTGAAATGGAGTCATTTTTTGAGGCTTCACTTGATGCTATCGTCGTTTTTGATCGATCAGGTCCGATTTTTGGAGTTAATAAAGCATTTACAGAATGGGTTGGGCAATCCAGCGATGACGTTAGCGGGAATCTTCTTGAAGATTACACACATCCTGATGATCGTGAAATAGTACGTTCATGGGTGAAACGCATCGCTAGTGGAGAAGACATTGACGATGGGCTTTTGCGGTTTTTGGATGCTGAGGGCAATACCAGATGGATTAACTGGCGGATATCTGTCGACCCAGGCAATTTCGAACACGCCTTCGCAATCGGTCGAGATGTAACCAGGCTTAGGGAAGAGACTCAACGTCTGCAGGAATCGGCTATCCGAGCACAGGAGCAAGCCGACTGCATCATTCAGATAGCAACGCATGAAGCGGTGGCATCGGGAGATTTGGCGAACGGCTTGAAAGTCCTTGCTGAAGTTTCGGGCAAGGTTTTGGATGTTGAACGAACATCCGTGTGGATGTTTGAGGATGACGAGTCGGAGTTGAAGTGTCAGGTGCTGCACTTACTTTCTGGGCAGGAGGCTGATACGGAAGGGAACTTAAAGATTTCCGATTTTCCTCGCTACTTCGACAGCATTCGCGACGGGAGGTTCATTGATGCTGACGATGCGATGTCGGACCAGCGCACTGCTGAACTGACGGGTGAGTATCTCTTGCCACTAAGGATCAGTTCTCTCATCGATGCCCCTGTTCGAGTGGGAGGAAAAGTCGTCGCGATTGTTTGTTTTGAGCATGTCGGTGAGATTCGGAGATGGCTATCCGATGAGAAGACCTTCGTCGGGATTATCGCCGATCAAGTGGCTCAGCTCATCACAGCAGCTGCACGGCGTGAGGCTGAACTTCTCCTACGAAAGCTAAACGAAGAGTTGGAAACCAGGGTCGCCGACAGGACTCAGGAGCTTCAAGATAAGAACCAAGAACTAGAGACCTTTGCTTATTCCGTGTCACACGATCTACGTTCGCCGCTGAGGGCCATTGCGGGCTATAACCAGATGCTGAAGGAGGACTATGTGGAGGTCTTGGATGAGACGGCCCAAGGGTACATCGGAAGAGTTGAAGCCGCCGTTCTCACAATGTCGCAGTTGATTCAGGACTTGCTGACCTATTCAAGATTCGAGCGACGTGCAATTACCGAAACAACGATTCATCTTCCCACTCTTGTTGAGCGCATTCTTGACGACCTGCATCTCGCTCAAGCGAACAACGGGTTTGAGATTGAAGTTGACATTGCGGATTTTGAGATATGTACCGACTCGGATGGGGTGGCGATGGCCTTGAGAAATCTCATTGACAATGCTGTGAAGTTCTCTAAGGGTCAGCCTTCGCCGCGTATTGTGGTTCGAGCCGCCCTTGATGGCCCAGTCTGTGAGATTACGGTTCGAGATAACGGTATCGGCTTTGAGCAAAAGTACAGCGAGAAAATCTTTGAGATTTTTCAAAGGCTTGAAAGGGTGGATGCCTATCCCGGCACGGGTGTAGGGCTTGCCATCGTGAGGAAGGCCATCCAGCGGATAGGTGGTTCGGTCACTTGTGAGAGCGAGCCCGGAAAGGGGGCAACGTTCCATTTACGTGTTCCCGATAAGGCCGCGATGATGCTTTGAAAGGCTAAACTACGCCATGCCCTATTCCGTTCTGGTTGAGCCTGGAGCTAAGGTAGACCTAAGTTCAATCGACCCCAACTTTGACGCTGGCCTTGAGAAGGATGCCGCTAAGAAGCTGACGAAGGCGCTCGGCGAAGAGATGGCAGAGCTGCAGGAACTGCTTTTTGCGACTGGACAGAACGGTCTGCTGCTTGTGTTTCAGGGTCCCGACACGGCGGGAAAAGACGGGGCAATCAACCAGATTCTTGAGTTTGTGAACGTGCAAAGCACGAAGGTATACCCCTTCAAAGTTCCAACTTCAATCGAACTGGCTCATGATTTCCTTTGGCGAGTGCACCAACGTACACCCGCGAAGGGTGAGATCGCCATATTCAACCGCTCGCATTATGAGGATGTCTTGGTTGTGCGCGTTCACGAACTGATCCCTGAGGTGGAGTGGCGCAGCCGATACAAGCGGATCAATGAGTTTGAGAAACTGCTTGCCGATTCAGGCACGATCATTCTTAAGTTCATGCTCCATATCACGCCCGAAGAACAGGAGGAGCGGCTTCTTGCACGCGAAAAGGACCCTCGCAAGGCATGGAAACTGTCGGTGAACGATTGGAAGGAGCGCGAGAATTGGCAGAAGTATCAAACGGCGTTTGAGGATGCCTTGCACCACTGTAGCGCCGAACACGCGCCGTGGCATGTGATCCCGGCAAATAAGAAGTGGTTTCGGGACTTGGCTGTTTCAGAGGCGATCGTGAGCGCTTTGCGACCCTATAAAGAGTCCTGGATGGCGCACCTTGCCGAAGTCGGGGTGAAGGCTAAGGCGGAGCTTGCGGAGTATCGGCTTGGCCGGAAGTGAGGTCCGAGCGATGAGTCCTACCTTGGGAATGTGCGTTATCCGAAGGCCGTCACTAGAAGTATGAACTTCCCAGTAAAGGCCCACTACAAGGAGAATCCCGATGGAGATACCAAGAGCATTGCGCTTACGGAAGAACAGGTGCGCAAAGCACTTGGGTTAGGTCAAACAGACCCGATTCCTGAGTTCTGGCATCAGCAACCACAGATTCACGGGTTAGTTTCTGGTTTGACTGCCACGACGGTTGAGGTCATCCACGTTGGGCACGAAGACTGATAAAGTCTTTTGAGCCCGGAATGGACACAGAGTGAAATGGAGCCGATGACCGGACTTGAACCGGTGACCTGCTGTTTACGAAACAGCTGCTCTACCGCTGAGCTACATCGGCATATCTAACGTCGCCCGACCTATTTACCATCGGCAGGGAAGCGCCGGGTCTGAAGTAGTCGGACGGCAAATTATGCCCGGAGCGGGGCCGCAGGCGCAAGGACCCATGTCGATTTTGGATTTTCGATTTTGGATTTTGGATTGAATTGACGCGGTGCCAACCATTGGGAGGTTTGGGTTTTGGATTTTAGATTTTAGATTTTGGATTTGTGAACCGTGATTCGTAATCCGTGAATCGTGAATCGTGAATCGTGAATTGTGAGTAGTGAATCGTGAATCGTGATCCGTAATCCGTAATCCGTAATCGGTGATCTCCAGTACTGAATCGAAATCCAAAATCCAATCACATGTCCCAGACTTTCGCAACCGTGCCCGTGGTCAGAGCGTAACGGCCTTATGCGTAGGAGTGTGTTGTTGGCGGGTGTTGGGACGGTTGGGGCAGTTTGTCTCAGCGGCTGGATACAAACCTACCCCGGAGCTTCCGTGTACTCTCCTGACCCCTCAATCGAGCTTAAGGGCACAAGGCGAACCAGCGCTGAACACGACGCGATCTACCCAAAGACCACTTTCCCGTATGTCCTCGACCTAAGCCAAGGCAAAGGACGACTCCTCTTTATAGGTGTGCAGCACACCAGCGATCCAGCCAATCCCCAGTTCAAGAATATCGAAGCCTTGTGGAACGAGATGAAGCCGGATGTGGCGCTTGTCGAGAGCCGACTGCGCGCGTTTTCGGGCAGCCTTGAGGACGCGGTGAAGCGCGGCGAGCCTTACTATATTTATGGATTGGCGCACAGGAGCGGCGTTCCGATCTACTCTTTAGAGCCCGATGCCAAGGCTGAGGGCGCAGCGCTGGCAAAGACCGAGACGCCCGAGAGGGCGTTGATGTGGATCACCTTGCGCGGATATCTGAGCGATCGCCGCAATGCGGGTGACAAGGGGGTTTCCGATACGATTGTGGGTTTTATGCTTAGCCGTCGGGCGAGTGAGTACGGGATTCAGAGTGGCTTGAAGACGTTGAAGGACCTTGACGAGCTATGGAAGAAGGACTTTCCCGACGGTCCAGACTGGCGCAAGATGGATGAGCGGATGATGTGGCCTGGCGATGAGAAGACGTATCTGAACCGACTGGCGAATGTTGCGAATGAGGTGCGTGATGATCACTGGGCGCGTGTAATGGTGGATTTGGTGCGAAAAGGGAAGAAAGTTTTCGCGGTCGGTGGGGCGAGCCATACGATCATCATGGAGCCTGTCTTGAGGCTAACCCTGACGGGTTAAGCAGGTCTCTGACGTGGCGGTCCTACTCTGTTCTGCCGCTTTGAGCGGGTTTGATAGGACCAGCGGAGCGTTGGATATGTGCTTGTTTCAGGGTGAAAATTAGCGTCCGCGGGCACGTGCGCGCGAATTGTCCTTATCTTGGGTCCCAAATGCATGGAATTGTGGGTGGGACCTTGACACTGGGAGCGCGGGCTGGTATCATCTCCCCTTGCCGCTGAACGATTTCGCATCGAACGGTGGCCAGCGCCGAGCCCTTTGAAAGTTGCATAGAGATTTTGTAGGAAATAGATCGAGCACGTAGAGAACAGCTTCGTAAGAATAAGCTTTTGAGGGTGCGCGACGAATGCCTAGGGACAAGTTGCCGATGAAGGACGCGCAAGCGGCGAAACGCTCCGGGGAGTTGCACGAAAGCGAAGATCCGGAGATATCCGAATGGAGGAATCCAGCAGGGCAATACCTTGCTACCCATCGCTGAACACATAGGCGGTGTGGAGGGAACCGGGTGAACTGAAACATCTAAGTAACCTGAGGAAAAGAAATCGAAGAGATTCCGTAAGTAGCGGCGAGCGAAAGCGGAAGAGCCTAAACCAGTCGGCTTGCCGGCTGGGGTTGTGGGACCATCACTAAGTCTTCCGAATTCAGGGAACCGTAAGGTGACCTTGAATTCGAGAGGCTTAGAAAAGAAACGAAACAGATTTATGAGAAGCGAATTGGAAAGTTCTGCCACAGAGGGTGAGAGCCCCGTATCTTAAAAATTAATTTCGAATTCAGATGGCACCCGAGTAGCGCGGTACACGAGGAATCCCGCGTGAATCTGTGCGGACCACCGCATAAGGCTAAATACGGCTTGTCACCGATAGTGCATCCAGTACCGTGAGGGAAAGGTGAAAAGAACCCCGGGAGGGGAGTGAAATAGAACCTGAAATCGCGACACCCGCAAACAGTCAGAGCACCATGTTTGGAGCAATCCATTCAAGTGTGATGGCGTACCTTTTGCAGAATGAGCCTGCGAGTTATTGGTACCGGCAAGGTTAAGCGTCTTAGACGCGTAGCCGGAGGGAAACCGAGTTCGAATAGAGCGTCAAGTCGGTATCAGTAGACCCGAAACTGCGTGATCTAGCCATGGCCAGGCTGAAGTGTTGGTAACACAACATGGAGGGCCGAACTCATAGATGTTGAAAAATCTCGGGATGAGCTGTGGTTAGTCCGGTGAAATGCCAATCGAACGCAGAGATAGCTGGTTCTCCCCGAAATGCATTGAGGTGCAGCGTTATGCGTTGTATCACGGGGGTAGAGCACTGAATGGGCTAGGGGGCCTACCAGCTTACCGAACCCAAATAAACTCCGAATACCGTGATATAAGCATGGCAGTGAGACTGCGAGTGATAAGATCCGTGGTCAAAAGGGAAATAGCCCAGATCGACAGCTAAGGGCCCTAAACGATGACTAAGTGTGAAACGAAGTGAGATCGCGTAAACAGCCAGGAGGTTGGCTTGGAAGCAGCCACCCTTTAAAAAGTGCGTAACAGCTTACTGGCCGAATGTGATCTCGCGCGGACAATGTAAGGGGGCTAAAGTCATCTCCCGAAGCTTCGGGATCATCGTAAGATGATCGGTAGGGGAGCGTAGTGTATGCAGTGAAGCTAGAGCGTAAGCACTGGTGGAGCGTACAGTAGTGAGAATGCAGGCATGAGTAGCGATAAGACAGGTGAGAATCCTGTCCGCCGAAAACCTAAGGTTTTTCCGGCTATGTTCGTCAGACGGAAGTTAGGCGGTCCCTAAGGTGAGGCCAGAAGGCGTAGCCGATGGACATCAGGTTGATATTCCTGACCCAGTGCAAGGGCAATGGAGGGACGCTTCTCGAGGTTCCAACCCGCACCGTTGGTTGTTGCGGGCTACGACAAGACTGGGCCTTCAGAAATGATGGCATAAAGGTTGAGTCGGGGTAATGAAACTCTTCGGAGGGACAAAAGTGGGACTGAGGGGGGCCGAGAAAAGCTCCACAGCAATACCTTGTATCTGACCGTACCGTAAACCGACACAGGTAGGTGAGTCGAGGAGACTAAGGCGTTCGAGAGAACTCTCGTTAAGGAACTAGGCAAAACGACCCCGTAAGTTAGCAATAAGGGGTGCCCTCCGTAAAAAAGAGGGTCGCAGCGAAGCAGCCCAGGCGACTGTTTACCAAAAACACAGGTCTCTGCTAAGGTGAAAACCGAAGTATAGGGGCTGACGCCTGCCCAATGCCCGTAGGTTAACAGGAGATGTTAGCGCAAGCAAAGCATTGAATCGAAGCCCGGGTGAATGGCGGCCGTAACTCTAACGGTCCTAAGGTAGCGAAATTCCTTGTCGGCTAAATACCGACCCGCATGAAAGGCGTAACGACTTGGGCACTGTCTCAACGAGAAGCTCGGTGAAAATGTAGCACCCGTGAAGATGCGGGTTACACGCAGTAGGACGGAAAGACCCCGTGGAGCTTTACTACACCTTAAGATTGAGAATTGGTTATGCATGTAGAGCGTAGGTGGGAGCTTCGGCACCAATGGAACACCACCCTTGTATATCTGATTTTCTAACCTGCACCGTCATCCGGTGTGGAGACAGTCTTAGGCGGGTAGTTTGACTGGGGCGGTCGCCTCCCAAAAAGTAACGGAGGCGCCTAAAGGTGCACTCAGGCTGGTTGGAAATCAGCCGTTGAGCGTATAGGTATAGAGTGCGCTTGACTGCGAGACAAACAAGTCGAGCAGGGACGAAAGTCGAGCTAAGTGACCCTCTGGTGGTGCGTGGGCACGCCAGGGTTCAACGGATAAAAGCTACCCCGGGGATAACAGGCTGATCTTGCCCGAGCGCTCATAGCGACGGCATGGTTTGGCACCTCGATGTCGGCTCGTCTCATCCTGGGGCTGTACAAGGTCCCAAGGGTTCCGGAGTTCACGGATTAAAGAGGCACGCGAGCTGGGTTCAGAACGGCGTGAGCCAGTTCGGTCCCTATCCACTGTGTGCGTAGGAAATTTGAGGGGTGTCGCTCTTAGTACGAGAGGACCGGAGTGAACCGACCTCTGGTGTACCAATTGTTCCGCCAGGAGCATACGTTGGGTAGCCACGTCGGGATGTAATAAGCGCTGAAAGCATCTAAGCGCCAAGTACGCCCCAAGATGAGATTTCCCACTTTAAGGTAAGGACCCAGGAAGACTACCTGGTTGATAGGTCACATGTGTAAGTGCAGTAATGTATTGAGCTGAGTGATACTAATTGTCCGAGGGCTTTAATGAAGCTACTACGTGTTTGGTCTATCCCTATAAAATCATGTGCAACTTTCTAAGCGCTTGAAGCGCAGATCTTGAGAGTAAATTTCAAGGTCCGAATAGGTTTCTATTCGGGTGACCATAGCGAGGAGGACACACCCGTTCCCATCCCGAACACGGCAGTTAAGCTCCTCAGCGCCGGAAGTAGTTGGTCCGCAGGGTCCCGCCAGATAAGGACGTTGCCCGGATAGATAGATTTAAGAAAGCTCCGCTTATGCGGGGCTTTTTTGCTTTTTCTTATGCCTTAGAATGTCGATTTTTTGAAGTATCGCCTCTTTGGACTCATTCCCCCCTAAAGATACGGGGAAGCGCTCCGATACTCGTATCAAGACTATTCCAACGGACCGTTCAATACGGTTACAGAGGGCAGGATAGCAAACACAACAAAGAAGTTCTTAGCGGCGCAAGCCGCTATTTTTTTGTCTGTACATAGGTGATTTTGCGCAAGCCCTCGATTTTTGGAAGGAAATAGGGCTCGTTTCTTCGTACACTTAAAACATGCGACGAATCCTCCCCTGCGTTGCCGCTTTGTTATGTGCCGTCTGGGTGACTGCTCAACACGGCGAGATGGACTTCAAGAATTTCACCGCGCTTCCTGAGGGAACTTTGGTGGAAGGGATTGGCAAGACGACGCTCAAGGTCACCACAAAGTCAGAAGAAGCCAGGAAGCTGTTCGAGCAGGGCCTTTGTTTTTATCACGGATTTCATTGGACAGAAGCCCATCGGTCTTTCCGAGACGCCGTGAAGATCGACCCCAGCTTTGCCATGGGGTGGTGGGGGCTTCACGCAGTTTTGCAGAATCCTTGGTACCGAAACAACACATACAAGGCCGAGCGTGAAGGGGCGATCGACCGTGCAGTGCGGATGATGGAGGGCTGTACTATGTTGGAGCAAGACCTGATACGGTCCTGGAAGATTTGGACCTCCGGCGCTCCCGAGGCATTTAAAGAGTTCGAGAAGTCCATGCTCGACATTTGCGAACGCAATCCACAAGAGGTTGAGCCAAGGGTTCTTCTTGCCGGAATCTATGTGCAGACGAACCTAAGCAGAGGTTATGGCGAGGATGGCAAACCTATTGGGGCGATGGCCGCAGCTCGCAAGCTTTCACAGGAAGCCCTCAAACTAGATCCTAACAGCACGGGTGCTCACCACTACTGGATTCACGCATGCGAAGGGAGTCCCAAGCCCGAGGATGCGCTGGACAGTGCGGAGAAGCTTGGAAAAATCGCCTGGAATTGCGGGCATCTGATCCATATGCCTGGACACATCTTCTATCGGTGTGGGCTTTACGACAAAGCGGTCAATTCTTTTGAAGCCGCCCGGAAAGCCGACGAAAAATACAACAAGCTGGTTGGTACGTCGAGCGGCAACTGGAATTTCTTTCACAACACCGACTTCTTTATCGCCGCGCTTGTCGAGGTCGGCAGGAGGGAAGAGGCTCTCAAACTAGCCGCTGACTCTTCACGCAACAACACGACCTACATTCTTTGGCGCACGAGCGACTTTTCGAAGCTGAATGAGATGCTCGAAGCTAAATCGATCCGGGCTGGAGCCCTCGCCACGACATTCTTCAAAGCCATGTCAGCGTTTGAAGCGGGCAAAATCGAGGATGCTGCCACTATCGTCGACGACATCAAATCGAAGGCAGCAAGCTCAGGCAAGTTCGATGACGATCAGTTTTACCGCATCGAAGCGGAGACCTATCTGGCTTGTGCCAGCAACGATGGCGCTGGGGTTGAGGCTCTCGTCGATGAGCTTGAGGCAGTGATGAAGAAGCAACCCTATACTGAGCCGCCGTACTATGCCCGCCCGGCTGCAGAAGGAATGGGGATGGCGCTGCTAAAAACTTCGAAGCTTGACCTGGCAAAGAAGTGTTTTGATATCGCTCTTACTGACCGAGCCAACAGCCCATACTCAATCTACGGACTTGCCCAGGTTGCCGAAAAGAAGGGGGATAGCAAAGAGGCCATGCGGCTTTATCGCATGGTTGTCGATGCGCTTAAAAGCGGAGATGCCGATCTGCCACTCTTCGTCGCGGCGAAAGGAAAGCTTGAAGCGGCGAAGAGACGCTAGGCGCAGTGATTCGGTGATCGGTGACCTGTGATTAGTTAGCTTGGAGTCAGTTCTCTGCTTCTTCGCTTCTTGCCCAGAGCATCGCCGCGCCGAACACACCGGCGCTATCGCCGAGCTCAGGAGCCACGACCTTTGTCGTGAATACTTTCGTGAATGCATGAGCTTGCAGGTGCTCTACGCCATACGTGTACAGATGCGGCACCTGCCCCGCACCGCCTCCCAGAACGATGATCTCAGGGTCAAAGATATTCACGACCAGGGCTAGCGATCTTCCGAAGTGAGTGCACATCTCGGCGATGGTGCGACGGCACTGAAGGTCGGTATCGTAACGCTCGGAAATCTCCTTCAACGAAAGCTTCTCTCCCGTCCTCTCCTCGTGCCTTTGCTCCACCGATGGACCGCGTAGGTAGGTTTCCACGCAACCGCGCTGCCCGCAATAACAAGCGGGCCCATAAGGATCGAGAACGACGTGTCCCCATTCGCCGGCAATTCCATTTGCTCCATGCAGCACTTGCCCGTTGACGACCATTCCTCCGCCAACGCCGGTACCCATAATGACGCCAAAGGATGTTTTGTAGCCGCGTGAAGCCCCAAGGTGAGCCTCTGCTAGGGCAAAGCAGTTTGCGTCATTGCTCATGCGCACCTCTGCTTGTAGAGCTTTGGCAAGGTCTTCGCGGACGGGTTTGCCGATCAAACAAGCTGTGTTCGAATTTTTGAGCAGCCCGGTTGCGGGTTCGATTGCCCCAGGAGTTCCAATCCCAAGTTGCCTCGGTTCAGGCTCACCCAACTCTTTTGCCGCTGATCGAACAAGGCCACCGACCGCATCGACGATATGCCCGTATCCCTTGTTGGCTTCGGTTGGAATACGCTTGCGGATAAGTGGGTTCGACAAGTCAGCAGGATCAAGGGCACACACCTCTATCTTGCTTCCACCAAGGTCGATGCCCCACAAAAGGCTCATGTACGATGCTTACCCTTTATTGAAGAGATAACGCAAAAATGGAAGCTGCAAAAGATACGGGAAATTCGCAAGCTGTGAAGTGCGGATATCGCGGTCTAGACCATGTTGGCGACTTTTTGCTGTGCTTTGCGCAGCCGCATTGTGAGGTCGCTCGCATTCAGAAGGATCACTCGCGTTCCCGATTCCATGCTTGCCGTAAGTTCGACTTCGGGAACTCGGAAGCTGATGGGATTCGCCTCACCGGAGATGTTGAGGATCAAAGCCGTGTCCTGAAAGTCGGCGCCTACGATGGCGTCGAACGGGACTCTCCACTTTTTCAGCAACCCGCCGAACGTGATTTCGTCCAGATCAATCGTCAGATTTCCGTTCCCGACCTCGGTCCATTCTCCTTCGACGAGATCGAAGCGAACCGCATTCGACCGCCAAATCAACTTGGACTCTTCGCGCCCGTCAAAGGCGATCTGTCCTTCGTGGTAAGCAGCTCGAATAGCAAGGCCAAACCCCGTCTCAAAGTCTGTCACCTGGGCGATGAGCGGCAGGTTGCGGGCCGCCCGATGCCAATCTTCCATCACGAGAGGTTGCCCTAAGTAGCGTCTCATGCCCGGATTTTTCGTCCTTTGCAAGCGGTGATAAGCACCGTCGATATCAAACTCACACAGGCAGTCTTGGCAAACGAGACCGCCGTGGGGGCTGGTCTTTCCAACACCAAACCACCTCATTCCCTCAATCGCCATCAGTCGTCCTTGGAACTCGTGGAGGAAATCGTAAGGATCGTGGGCGGCGTCGATAAGCGTGATCTGATCGCCTTCGATAAAGTAATCGGCCCCACAGCTGTCGCATTCGGAGTTGCCCGCTCCAGGAGGCAGGTTGGCGGCTACACGAGCCCATTCATCGCGATAGAGCGATTTGTAACGGCTCATCGCCTCTGGAACAACCAGCGTATATCGCCCATCGATCTGTGCATCGAACTGAGCTTCACAGCCTTGGCAGATGAGGATTTCATCACTGCGCCGAGCCATAGCTTGCCATTCACTCAAGGAGAGCGCAGTGTCGGGCTCAATATTGGTTTCGTGGTTCCCTGGGTCGGTGAGGGTCAAGACATCGCCGCTTGGGCTGAATCTCGCCTCACATTCTTGGCAAGCTAATTCAGAGACAGGCTTGAAGAGCCCCTTTTTGATCGGCATCATCAGACCGAATCGACAGATTGGACACGTGGTCAGGCTACTGTGTGTTTTCACCTCTTTCAACGGTGATGCTTTGCATACTGGGCAAAGCTTTGGATCGATGTGTCGGATGGACACCATACCATCCCGACAGACCGGGCATTGCAGCCTTTTTAAGGGGCGGGGCACTTCCAGCAGGCCTGTGCACTCTGGGCATTCCATCTTGTGAAAGCGCAGATTGCTAAGCTCAAGCCGTCGCTGATCAAAGTCCTCGATGCTTGCCAGCATTCCACTGCCCACACGCCCCTCGAAGATGGCGAGCATGTCACTTGCGGTCTGCGGGCGGGCGCTAAAGTTCATCTCAAGCCCAGCTTCGATGGCTCGCTTTAAGCCATCGGAGACATCGGGACGGAGGCGCTCAATTGGGATAACAGCCGTCCCTGACATACGATCGCCAGCGCCGGGGGGAGCCGTTCCGGTCAGAGCATGATAAAGTGTCGCGGCAAGCCCATATAAGTCGGTAGCTGGTCCACGTCGTGCTTTTTCCGAGAGCTGTTCGGGAGGCGCATAGCCCACCGTGAGGATCACGGTTTGGGCTGCGCGACAGTCGGCAAACCATTCACGGGCGGCACCAAAGTCGATGAGATACGCTCTGCCTTGCTGGTCAAGCAGGATATTGCTGGGCTTGATGTCTCGATGCAGCGTGCCTTTGTCGTGCACTTCCTCCAGCGTCTCTAAGAGGTCGCGAAGTGTCTCTTCGGCTTCAGCAATCGAAAGCCGTCCTTTTTGGGCCAGACGCTCCGATAGTGGTAACGCCGACTCAATGTAGTCGGATGCGTAGTAGGCAGTGCCGTTTTCTGTGAATGAGGCTCGGACCTCTGGAATTCGGTTGGTGCAAAGCTTTTGCATCAACTTTGCTTCTTGGAGGAAGGTCTGACGCATCCGCAAGTCATGCCCGTCGCCAAGCTGTTCCATGTGGATGACGCCTTTTGCGTCTCTTAGGGCGCCTTCCGGCGCAAGCTCCTTGATCACGCATATGTCGCCACGAGCTTGATCCAAGGCTTTGTAGGCGATGCCGAACCCGCCACGTCCCAAGACGGATTCAATACGGAATCGTCCCTGCAACACGGTTCCTGCGGGTAGAGGTGGCAACGGCATAACAGCTCTCTTTCAGACGGCGAAAGGCCTGAATTCGTACTTAGCGCATATTGTATAGCGTATCAAATAGGACCGTGAACGTCATATTTCGTACAATTGACACAGATTAGGGTGAAATCTCCATGCTAACGATACTCGCTGCCGCCTTGATAACGCCTGCTGCATACAGTTTTCCGCCAGGTTCCAAGTTGAACTTTGACATGACGGTGGATCTCCAGGGGTTTCTCCCGATCATGGGTGGGATCAACGGAGACGCATCAATCCAGCTGGGTGTGCTGGTTGTCGGGGAGAAGCGCGACGCATCTGGGAACCCGCAAGCATCCAGCGATCTCACAAGCGCGAAAGTGATTTTTGGGGGAGCTGAACTCCCGTTTGGTCTTGATCAAGTTCGTGATAGTTTCCCAAAGACCACGATTTCTATGAGCCCACAGGGCAAGGTGTTAAAGACTGACGCACCGGACATCAATCCTCCCGTAACCCTTCCTGGGCTCGACGTGAAGCGCTTTCCAGAGATTAGCTACCTACCCGTCGAGTTTCCAGCCGCGGGAATCGAAGTCGGGAAGAGTTGGAGTTTCAAGCGTCAGTTCAACGGATCAGAAATCTCTTATACGGTCACCCCTTCCAAGCTCGAAGGCGAAACCCTGCACCTCGACGTAAAGCTGGACCAGACGAATTTGACTTATGAAGACTCCTCGGGTGGCAATGCGACCAAGCAAAGCGCCTACGCAAAAGTGACGACCGTGATGCAAGGAACGGGCACGATCAAGTTCGACCTGAAGCGAGGCGTTGCAAAGGATGTTCGGGTGGTGACCGATTCAACCAGCACATCTGAAGCAGTTGTGGGCGGGAAGAAGACAGAGCGGAAACTCAAAACCACGCTCAACGTTAAGTTGCGTGAGCTTGGCAAGTCGGCGAACACAAATCCCCCGAAGTCACGGGCACGATACATTGGAGACTGGCAACTGCCGGATTGGGCGAGCGGGGCTATCGACACGACTCAGCGATGGGCCTCTACCGCAGCCATGCGACTGTTTGCCCTCTTCATGGGTTTTCGTCGCGTCTGACGTTCCCATTCAAAACCAAGCTCTGGTAACCTTCGCGCGGCGCAGCATCGCGCCGGAGCCGATCTTTCATGAACCGAGAGCACCATCAAGACATCCGTATAGGAACACTCGCCCCTTTTAGCAACGGCATCGACTATCTGCGGGCTATTTTGCCCCACGGTTTTGAGTCGTTTGAGTTGACTCTGTGGCGGTTTATCGACGACGTCAACCTTGAAGAGTTCGCCAAGCAATCGGCGGACGTCTTGGGCGATAAGGCGATCATCAGCAGCATCGGAATCTATGGTAATCCCCTCCAAGATGAGCAGACTGCGAAGGATTGGGAGACGGTCATCCGGTCGGCAAAACTCTTTGGCGCAAAGGTGGTTTGTGGATTTGCGGGCGCGTTAGAGGATAAGCCAATCGATGAATCTATGCCGAAGTACAAAGAGGTCTTCGGTCACCTCGCCAAGGTCGCCGAAGGTGAGGGTGTCAAGATCGCATTTGAGAACTGTGATATGGGGGGAACTTGGAGCGCGCCTCGATGGAATATCGCCCACTGCCCGCGAGCTTGGGAGATGATGTTCAATGAAATCCCTGGAGAAACTATCGGATTGGAATGGGAGCCTTGCCACCAGATGTACAGCCTTGTTGATCCGATCCCGAACCTGCGCAAGTATGCCAAGCGTGTGTACCACGTTCACGGAAAGGATGCGACGATCAACTGGGATGTGATTAAGGAGCACGGCTACCGGTCTGGGCTGCCCGTGGTGCAACACCGAACGCCGGGATTTGGCGACACGAATTGGACAGATGTCATCTCTATCCTTCGAGAAAGTGGCTTCCGTGGGGCCATCGACATCGAAGGTTGGCACGATCACATCTATCGCGATGAACTGGAGATGACGGGTCAAGTTCATGGGATGAACTACCTTAAGCAGTGCCGAGGAGGAGCCTACGTTCCCAACCCTAAGTAGGCTCTCGCGGGTACCTTTCCTTCATGCCTTCTGCCGTCGTGCTCCTGAGTGGGGGCCTGGACTCCGCTACCGTTTTGGCTCTTGCCAAATCGGAGGGTTTTGACGTCCACACGCTCTGCATTCTGTACGGTCAGAGGCATAAGATAGAACTTGAATCGGCGCGGCGAATCTCGGCGATACTCGGCGCAGTCGAGCATCGCGAGGTGCATGTTGACCTTGCCGGGCTCGGTGGTTCTGCTCTCACCGACGACATCGACGTTCCTAAGGATCGAGCAAGCGAAGAGATGGAGCAGGGCATCCCGGTGACTTACGTACCAGCACGAAACACGGTTTTCCTTTCGATTGCGCTTGGATACGCCGAGGTCATTGGTGCAAGGGATATTTTTGTCGGTGTGAATGCCGTCGACTATAGCGGCTATCCTGACTGTCGACCTGAGTTCGTCGCAGCTTTTGAGCAGTTGGCCAACCTTGCCACTAAGGCAGGCGTTGAAGGCGATAGCTTCAGCATTCACGCGCCCCTGATCGATATGGGTAAGCCAGAGATTATCCGTACGGGCATCGAGCTTGGCGTGGATTTTGGAATGACTCACTCGTGCTACGATCCTGACGCCGATGGCAAAGCTTGCGGACGATGTGACGCTTGCCTCATACGGTCGGCGGCTTTCCAAACCCTGGGCATGGAAGACCCTGTGCTCGAGCATCTTCGAAATGGATAAATTACGGATTGCCGAGATCTTTACAAGCGTTCAGGGTGAGGGCACGCTCGCTGGCACGCCGTCTACATTTGTGCGGGTGAGTGGCTGCAATCTGCGATGTGTGTGGTGCGACACTCCCTATGCAAGCTGGAATCCTGAAGGACCGACGATGTCCATTCCGGAGATCGAAGAGGCCGTTGAAAAGGGCTGTGTCGAACATGTGGTGCTTACGGGCGGTGAGCCGATGCTGTTTGATGCGATTGAGCCGCTTTGTGAGCGGCTGAGCAAGAAGGGATTCCACATTACGATTGAGACAGCGGGTACGGTTTTTCGTAATGTTCCTTGCGGGTTGATGTCGATCAGCCCCAAACTCTCGAATTCGAAGCCGGGAATTGAAGCGGGATTTGGTTGGACAGAGCGTCACGAGAAGCTGCGCTCTAATCTCGAACCGCTGAGACGCTTGGTAGAGGGTTATTCCTACCAGCTCAAGTTCGTCGTAAACCCCGACGAAGGACTTGGCGATCTGGATGAAATCGAGGCGGTTTTAGCTACCCTGCATGAAGAAGCGCGTCAGCACACGATGCTCATGGCTGAAGGAACGTCTGCAGAGACGCTCACAAGGCGGGAAGCGCTGCTGTTGCCCATATGCCAAGAGCGCTCCTATAGGATCTCTCCACGGATGCACATTCATCTTTTTGGAAACACGAGGGGCACATAGCAGTCTCTCCTTCTATCAAGTTCCAATTTTGGCTGTAGATTTGAGTTCATGAACCCGACAATCATCATTACTGCGAGTCGTATGGCTCGCCGTTTTTATGATTGGGTGAAAGGGGTTGCTTCGTGGTGGAGTTGGCTACGCAAGATACGTTCAAGATTTTGTTAGTAGAGAGCGATTTGTCGCTTGCAGATGAGTTATCCGTTGAGATCAAGGATGCGGGATTTGAAGTACAACACACAGAGCATGCTGCCGCAGTAGCAGATTTGTGTCTTCGAGATGATATTCGCATCGTTGCGGCAAATCGGTTCTTTCCGGAGATGAGTGGGCTTGAACTGAGCCGCCAGTTGTCAGAATTGCCTGGGCCTATCCGCCGTCACCTTGTCCTTTATGGCGGAACCACACCTCAGATTTCCGAAGCCATTTTACAAGCGGAAGCATTCGGAGCCGCGCCACGGCCTTCTCTCGAAAAGAAGGATTTCATCGCCAAGCTTCGTAGTGTTGCGCGCATCGCTCAGATGGAGCAGGCAGCGTACGAGAATCAGAGAAAGGTTCAAAGGATTCAGGCTAACCTCGAACTTGCCAACAAGAGCCTAACTATCGCTTCTCGCCGTTTCGAGGAGCTTTTTAGTGGCCTTCCCGTTGCTTCGTTTACCTTTGACAACGAAGGGAAGATTCGTGAGTGGAATCGGCAAGCTGAGGTTCTCTTCGAGGTTGCTGCTTTCGAAGCCATGGAGCGCACGATCTGGGATGTAATGGGGGAGAGCTCGTCGGAACTGTGGAATGGTGCGACGGTAGAAGCCGTCCTTGCTGGGCAAGAGATCGCCCATCGGGAATGGACATACGTTAATGCGAAGGGTGAAGAGAATTTCCTCGTTTGTAGCGTTATTCCGCTCACAGGCGGCACCGGCAGCGTCGTCGGTGCGATCAGTGCGAACATCGATATTACGGACAGGGTCCTTGCCGAAAGACAAGTCGAATGGCACATGCAAGAGATTCGCGAGCAGAAGTCGAAGTTAGAAGAGGCGAATCGCAAGCTTGAAAGGCTCGCCGAGACTGACGGGCTAACGGGCCTCATCAACCATCGAAAGATGTATGAACTGCTGGACGGGATGCTTGCCGAAGGGGAAACAAAGCTCTCAGCAATTCTGATGGACGTCGATTCGTTCAAGAGCTTTAACGATAACTACGGGCACCTTGCTGGGGATCAAGTTCTTCGTAATGTCGCAAAGCTAGCCGATGAAGCGATTGGCAATCGGGGCTCAGTTGCGCGTTACGGCGGAGAGGAGTTCGCTGTGCTGCTAAAGGGCTTTTCACCAGATGAGGCCATTCGAGCTGCAGAAGATGTACGGAACGCGATTGCAGATTTCGTTTGGGAGTCGCGGCAAATCACGGTTAGTGTTGGGGTTGCCACTCTTCAGCCCGACGAGAATGGAGCCGCGCTGCTGCGCAGGTGTGACACCGCGCTTTACATGGCAAAGGGTACGGGCAAGAACCGCGTTGTACATTTCGATACGATGACGGAAGCCGACCTTTCCGAGTGGTCCAAGGCTGCCTAATCGGACCAGACGCCTTCAAAGACAGTCGTTGCCGGACCTGTCATCCAGAGGACATTGTCCTTGAGTTCGATAGTGAGCTCTCCACCGGGGAGTCGTACACTGCATTTAGGTTCAACAAAACCCTGCCGGTGCAACGCAGCGACAGCAGCGCACGCACCAGTGCCGCAGGCAAGGGTAACCCCTGCACCCCTCTCCCAGGTTCGTTGAATGACGTGTTCTCGGTTTTGGACCTGCACAAAGTGAACGTTTGTTCGATTGATGAACAAGGGGTCAGACTCTAGCAGCGGCCCCAGCGTATGCAACTCAACGGCCTGCACATCCTCTACGCGAATGACCAGATGAGGATTGCCCGTCGAGACAGCTGTTCCGTGAAGGGGGCCATCGGTTCTGTAAAGCGGCTGGTTGATGAAGGTCTCTTTGGGGTTTCCCGACATTCCAATCTCGGCACGTGTCCATCGGGGGCTGCCCATCGAGACGGTGTAGCACCCCGGCTTTTCGCTGACGAGAGTCAAGACACCTGCGCCCGTGTCTACGGTGACGCTCCGCTTGTCGAACAAAGCTTTGTCGTGAAGCATCAATCCGAAGCAGCGGATGCCGTTTCCGCACATCTCACTCTCGGAGCCGTCGGGGTTCCACATTCGCATCCGGAAATCGGCGCCGTCCCCATATTCGCCCACGATTAGGCCATCAGCGCCAACCCCAAAATGTCGGTCGCAGGTCGCCCTTGCCAGCGCTTGGAAGTCAACGTCGCCGTGCTTTCCGGTGAAGTTGTCAAGCATAACGAAATCGTTGCCGATTCCGTGCATCTTGACGAAGGGAATCAATCTTCTCTTTCTTCCTCGTGGTGGTTGTCGTTCGGTTGCCGATAGGTGGAGATTTGCCGCGTGGGCACCACACTCGCCATCGCGTGCTTATAGACCAACTGTGTCGGTTTTCCGGGAGAATCAAGCAATACCGTAAATGCGTCGAATCCGCGTACTTGCCCTCGAAGCTGAACGCTATTCGTTAGGTAGATCGTAACTCCGATCCCCTCTTTGCGGACCTGATTCAGAAACATATCTTGTAAATTAATCGACTTAGCCATTCTCTATCCCTGCATTAAATAATTTCAATCCATTGGCAAGCTTCGCTGAAAGCCTCTTCAGTATCGCCGAATCTGGGAATAACTCTCACGTCCGGTTCCGAGCGCAGCCACGTCCGTTGACGTTTCGCGTACTGTCTCGTTTCGATTTCTGTAGCTTCAATCGCTTGCTCTAACGCTATTTCACCCGTGCAGACTTTCAGGAGTGTCCTGTACCCAATTGCCCTCATGCTGGGGTCATTGTCCGAAATTCCGGCTCTGCGAAGAGCCTCTACCTCGGCCACCCACCCATTTTGCACCATTTCGCTTACGCGGTTCTTGATACGCAAATTGAGATCGTCTTTATCCGGTTGGAGGCTCATTTTTACCCGTTTATAAGGTGGAACAGAGAATAAAGTTTCCACCTTTGGGCAAAGGGCCTTTTCGATGGCACGTCTAACGCGCACCGGATTATGAATGTCGATCCGCTCTGAGGACTCCTTGTCGATCTCGCGCAACCATTGAACGAGCGCTTCCATCCCTCCGGCGGCTTCGCGCTCCCGAATCCTCTCCCGCGTCTCGGGATCGGCGGGTGGAAAAAGAGCCCCATAGCCTTGGAAGAGGGCACGGACGTAAAGTCCGGTGCCGCCGACAAAGACGACATTACGGCGTTTTTCGTAGAGGGGAACAAGCTCATCAACCGCAAGCTGAACCCACTCTCCCACTGCGATGGACTCGGTGGGTGATTTGATGTCTACGAGCCTGTATCTGTCTTTTTGGGCAGGCTTCGCAGTACCGATATCGAATCCTCGATACACCTGAAAAGCATCAGCCGCAAAGAGTTGGGCGTTGTAACGTTCGGCGATACGCTCGGCGAGAGCTGTCTTGCCGGATGCGGTCGGGCCCATGACGGCGATCATCAAAGGCTCGTGTTCGGGCATGGCGCTCCGTGTTAGTACTCAATCAGCGAGGTGATGGGATATTCGAGGAGAATCGAACGTCCACCCAGAAAGCCCAGTTCAACCATAAAGCCAAACCCACAAACACTGCCGTTGAGCCGCTCGATAAGTCGAGCTGATGCAGCAGCCGTGCCACCCGTTGCTAACAGATCGTCCACGACGTAGGCGCGTTGACCGGGTTGTACAGAGTCGCAGTGCATTTCGACCGTGTTTGTCCCGTACTCCAGCGCGTACTCTTCGGAAATCTTGTCAGCCGGCAGCTTGCCAAGCTTCCTCGCCATCACGAACGGCAAGCCAAGGCTGAGCGCGATGGGGACACCAAAGAGAAAACCACGGCTTTCAATTCCGACGATGATGTCGGCCTCTTTTGAACGAGCGTCGTCGCGTAGAGCATTGACGACTTCGGTGAATGCGGGCGGGTGGAGGAGAACCGGGGTGATGTCCTTAAACATGATTCCCGGCTTCGGGAAATCGGGGACATCGCGAATAATGGACTCGGCAAGGAGCTTCGACACGAGGATCAATGTACCCGATGGTTCGGTCCGTCGCTGCCTACCAACTGTCTCCGCCGCCCCCACCACCGCCATCGCCAACGGAATCGCTTCCCGAGAAGCCGCCATCGGACGAGCCATAGTCTGTGAATGAGGAGTCGCCCGAAGCGAAGGAACTCCCCGAACCATCGCTCCAAGAGTTGTCTGTCGGGAATCCCTTGTTCTCGAAGAGCGCGGCGGGCGTCATGGCATTTGTCCAATCATGATCGAAAGTTGTGAATGTATCGGCTAACACCGCAGACCATAGGAAGGCGTCGTAGCTGTAGCTTGGCTCTGCAGCGATCCATTCCGGCTGACTCAGGTGAAAATCACGGAAAGCCGTCGTCCATTGCTGGGCATAGCCGAAAGCAACGGCATAGGGAAGAAGAGTCTCGAAGAGCGCTTGCAGCGGCATCCTTGCCGACATGGAATTCAGCTCATCCTTTTGGGCCCGCGAGATGAATTCGCGAAGACCCTTGAGCTCATGCTGAATCGCCGCTCCTTTTGCTGTGTGCATTTTCGATGTGAGGAAAACAAGGCCAAGCAAAAGCAGTCCGACGAACGATCCGAGCATCACCCAGCCCGGACCAAAGCTAAATGTGAAAGCACCCAACAGCAGCGCCACGAGGATCGCACTGACGCAACCGCAACCCTGAACACAGCCATGGTTCGCTCGCATCAAGCCGAGGCTAATCGCGTTGTTTTGCACGACCCGCTGAACTGACTGATAACCAAGTCGGAAATTGCCGCGAAGCTGTTCAGGCGTGATCATCGGGCCGAAACCTTCGAGGGCATCGCGCAGGTTCTGCTCGGCATTGGTGAGCGTTTGCCTGTCGTATCCGTCTAGGAGTTCGAGCGTGTAGGAGGTGGAGTCTGGTTCTGTTTTGCTGGCAGGAAGGTGGAGGCGGATGACGCCTTTTTGGGCAAGGCTGATGATGCCCGCCGTTAAGTCGCGAGCATGGAAAGCGCCGTCGATTAGATATCCGCCCTCGATTGGGCCGATGCCATCAGGTGGCTCAAACCGAGTGACCAGGGGACCTTGCTTGGGCAACCCCAAGAGCTTGCGAAAGAGGAGGGCTAGGGCCGCCAGGATCCCAAAGGGAAGTAGTCCGAGTGGGTTCCAAAGATTCTCCATGCCGGGAGGCATGGGCTCACCCCAACCTACCACCAACTCATCTTGATCGGAAGCAGTGGGCTGACCGTCTATGCCTTGCTGAGGTACGTAGGCGCCTTCCCAGTCCACCGATCCTTTGCTCATCGCAAGGGAGGTCATCATTCCATGCTGCTTTGGCAGCGGGCCAATAACGCTTGCTTCCGTTGAGTTCGCGGTAAGGGTAGCTTCGAGGAGCTCGATCTTGCCCTGTATAGGCTTGCCAGGACCGTAAATCTCGACCCCGTCCTTCGCGCCAGACGGTCCGACGATGTACCGGACTCTCGGTGGGATTTCTCCACCAGATGGGAAGCGAACGGACACGCTTGCTTTGTCTATCTCTGTGGCCCAACCGACGGGAATGAAGTTCCAAACGAGTTCACTGTGTGCTGCCGAAGTAGCGGTCGCTTCGAAGTCGGTAAGCGTGCCGGTGAGTTCATACACCAACTCGTACCGCACGCGCCCGAGGAGCTCCACGCCTGCGTCACCCACCCTAAGCTTCCACCAACCTTGGTCGATCGTGTGTGAGAGATTCGCCCGAACCGAGCCGTCCTCTTCATCCACTCTGTGCTGAGTGACGGAGATGAGTTTGTGCCCGATGCTTCTTTGTTCGCCGTTACGCGCTCGGTAGTCGACGGGCACCCAGCGCACGATCCCGTGAGAAGCCTTCGTAAAGTTGACTTCAATCGTCTCTGCGATACGCAATGTGCGGTCTTGCTTGATCTCGGCGTCAACGCGAAAGATAGAGGTTGTAAAGGACTGACCGACCCCAACGACCGCCAAGAAGGCGAATAGGAGTGATGCTAGGAGGCTGCGAACGAACTTCATGTGTTGACGGTTGGGACTTCTCTTTCCTGAACTGATTCGAGCTCGAAAAAGTCAGCGTGTTTGAATCCGCCAAGGCTTGCGAAGAGGTTGGAGGGGAAGGCCTCGATTTTTGTGTTGTAATCCCTCACGCAAGCGTTGAAGTACTGTCTTGCGTTTGCGATCAGCTTCTCCGTTTCTTTAAGCTGGCTTTGCAATTCCAAAAAGTTTTCGTTGCTCTTAAGATTAGGGTAGTTCTCGGCGAGGGCAAGCACGTTCACCAGCTTGGTTCCCACAGTGGCTTCGGCATCGGCACGGTCGAGAGTTGCCCCCGGTAGAGCCATTGCCCGGCTGCGTGCTTCGGCAAGCCCTTCCAACAGGGCCTGTTCATGGCTGGCGTAGGCTTGGACACTGGCGACCACGTTGGGGATCAATTCCGCCCGCCGCTTGAGGTAGACGTCAACGTCGGCCCAGGCATTCCTTGTGAGCTGGCGCATCTGCACAAGGCCGTTGTACAGCAGTATCGCCCCGATTAGGACGACAGCCACGATGATGAGAATGGGCCACATAGTGTTATTTTGACTTGGATGCCGGATGGATGCGTCAGATAGTCCCTGCTCGGGTCACGCGCAACAACCTCTTGCGGTGGGCAACGAGTGGTTATGGCTCCAGGTCAATGCCTGGGTTATCCCACTCGCACTCGTGGACTGGCATCAGCACCTTCACGGACATGTCTCCGTGAACTCGGCACTGGCAGCTTAGCCGGAACTGCCCAAGCACGCCATCCTCTTCAAGGCAGTCGTGTTCGACCTGCCCCATCGGCGGCTCGGGAGTCTCGAACTTGACGCGGCATGTCGTGCATCGGGCGTTTCCACCACACCGATGGCTGATGTCGTACCCCGCCTGCTCGATGGCGTAGGCCAGTTTCGCGCCATCCTCAACGTCGAAAGTTCCGAATCCACTAACCGTGACTTTATGCTTTGCCATGGACGCAGAATGTTACCTGTGACGCCTCGGTTCCTAGGTCAGAAATGCGCTGTGACAAGGTCTTGACTAGTGTGGCAGTACGGCTCACAAACCGCACAACTGCTTAACCAGATACAATTCGGGGAATGATCAATGAGCAACGCCTCGTCAAGCTCTTCAAAGAGCTTTGTCTAATCGACGCCCCATCGCTTCAAGAGCGCGACTGTGTCGCCTATGTTAAAGCTCATCTCACGAAGGTGGGACTTGAAGTTTGGGAGGATGACGGTGGTGAGCAAATTGGCGGAAACGCAAACAATCTGATCGCGAAACTCGCAGGCAATAAACCGGGTGCGCCGAGAATCTTCCTTTCGGCTCACTTCGATACGGTTGAACCGACAGCGGGTCTGGTTATTGGAGAGAAGGACGGGGTGCTCTTCAGCGAATCGGACACCATCCTTGGCGCTGATGACAAGGGAGGAATGGCACCCGCAATAGAAGCTGTTCAAGCTTTGATGGAGACAGGAGCCCCGCACGGCGATGTCTATCTGCTTTTCAGCTGTGCTGAAGAGATCGGACTGCTGGGCGCTCACGCCCTTAAGATCGAGGACCTCGACGTTGACTTTGGTTACGTGCTCGATACGGGTCCTCCTGTCGGCACATTCGTGACGCGGACGGCCACGCATGACAAGCTCGATGTGAAGATCATCGGCAAGCCCGCTCATGCTGGAAAGGACCCGGAAAAGGGGATCAACGCGATTCAGGTTGCTGCCCATGCAATCGCCAAGATGAAGATCGGGCGTATTGGACCTGAGACGACCGCAAACGTGGGCACGATCAACGGCGGGTCGGGGACCAACGTCATTCCGGCGTCCGTCACGATGAAGTGTGAGGCGCGCAGCACCAATACAGAGGAGCTTGATGCGCAAGTGAATCACATGAGAGCGTGCTTCGAGGAGGCTGCTGCGGCATTTGGCGCAGGTTGTGAGATCGCCTACAAGCGGCATTACAGCGCCTACGAAGTCTCCTCAGACAGCGACGTTGTAAGGTTCGCGCAGGCTGCAAGCAAGAAGCTGGGTTTTGAGCCGACCTTGCGGACCACGTTGGGCGGCAGCGATGCAAACGTCTTCAACACAAAGGGCGTCCCCTCAATCGTTATTGCCACGGGAATGGATAAGATTCACACACACGACGAGTTCATCGCGATTAAGGATTTGTGCGACACAGCGCGGCTGGCGTATGAGATTCTTGTTACAGCAGCGAGTTAGGGTTTTCAACTTCGGCGCGTCGTTTTATGTTCGGTCGCGTCTTTTCGACATTAGGAGGAAGTTATCAGGATGAAAAAGTGTTTATTCATCGTCATTGTCGCGGCTCTGGCGGGGTCAATCGTTGCCCAAGTTACCAAGCCGGTGGGCATCTCGGTGCGGATCGGCACGTTTAGCCCCAGTACAAATGTCGCTAAAGACCAGGGAGAGTCTTGGTTCTTCGGAGGGTTTGACTGGAAGTTGCGCGACCTCAGCTTCGATGCCAATTCTGGGTCATCGACAAGCCTCGCGCTTTCCGTGGATGCCTACCAAAAGGGCAAGATGGGAGCCATCCCGATTTTGTTGAACTGGGTCCACCGCAATGACGAGTGGTACTGGTCGGTGGGCGCAGGGATCGCTCTGAACAAGGATTTTCGTGAGTCCGGTTCCGATACGATCACGGTTCGAGACGAGAGGTTTGCGTATCAGGCGACACTTGGATACGACTTCATGAAGCGCAAGTCCCCCCTCTTTGCCGAAGTCAAGTACTTTGGCAACTCACGCGACCGCTTGAACGGATTTGCATTCGCGGTCGGGATACGTTTGTAAGGCAATTTGCGTAGGAACCGGTAAGTTGCTTTTTCGTGTGAATTTACCGGTTCGACCCTTTTCGAGCGGGACTATTGAACATTCCAAATCGGTCCTCGTCTTCCCCCTATGAAAGTATGGAGCTCTGTCTGCGCATGGACTTAGGGCAAGGCTCATCAAACGACCGTGCTACCGAGCTGGCGTTAGTTGAGCGGTGTCGTAAGCAGGATGATGAAGCGTTCGCCAAATTGGTGGACGTCTTTCAGAATAGGCTCTTCGGATTTGTACGCCGGATGGTGCACGACCGGGAAGAGGCGATGGACATCACGCAAGAGACGTTCATTCGTGCTTACCAAAGCATCTCCCGTTTCGACGGGCGATCCTCCCTCAGGACGTGGCTGTTCAGGATTGCACACAACCTGTGCATCGATCGTGCAAGAAAAGCCGACCGCAGACCGATTGAGTATGCCTTGGATGGGCTCGCCGACACGGACGACGCTTTTGAAGTCGCCGATTCGCGCTGGAATCCAGAAACGGGAATGCTTGACGACGAGCTGAGAAAAGTCGTTGAGGACGGAGTCGCCGGAATGAGCGAAAAGCTGAGATCGGTACTCTTGCTCCACGACCGAGAAAGCCTACAATATGAAGAGATCGCGGAGATTTTGAAGATTCCCATCGGCACGGTAAAAAGCCGACTCTTCCTGGCGAGGGCGCACCTGCAGCAGGTGATGACGACTTATTTGAACTTTGAAGGGAGCGAAAGACGATGAAAAAGGACTTGATAACAAAAATGCTCAAGGAAGCGAAGCTGACGCGTGAGGAAGAGGCGCGGCTGGATGCGTTGCTCGAAAGCAAGGCACAGCAGACTGTGTCTCACGCAGTCGAGAGCGTTCCCGGAGAAGAGCTGAATCTCGCATGGCGAGGAAATCTGAATTCGAGACTCGTCGTAGAGTCTGCGAAACGAAAGCGACGTCAGCGCATATTCTTAGCTCTTAAGCCAGCAGTCGGATTGAGCTTGGCGGGCGCTATGGCGGTTATGGTTTGGGTGCAGCAGCCTTCTACCGTCCCGGCTGGACCCTACAAAGCGCCTATCGAGATGTCGTTGATCACCGCTCACCAAGAAGCGGCGACCGTCGCCGAATTAAACGGCTCAACGATCGCGACTTATCACAACCCAACCTCGGTACAGCCACGAGAGGATTGGACGGAGGTTGATCTCGGAACGTTATGACGATTCGTCATTCCGATCTATATCGACTCGTATTCGCGATTTGCCTGCTCTTCGTTTCGGTCACGGCTGTCGCTCAATTCGATGGCCAGAGTTCTCGCGGAGGCCGTGACTCAGGATCGTCAAGTCAAGACAAAGAACTCAAAGAGTTGCTCGAATCTGCGCCGCCGATCTTGCGGAAGATGATGGAGCGGGCGCAGAAGAACACCTATTCTGGCGAGCGTAAAACGGAGTTTCGTCGCCGATCCGAATGGATTAGCCATACCGAGTACATCCTGCGCAACGGCTCACGAATGCGAATTACTTTTCCTCGTGATAGCAAGTTCGCCGGTCAAGTCATTGCCGAAGACGGCAAAACTAGACATCAGTATTTCCCCGACCGTAATGAGATTGAGGTCGCCCCGGCACGGTACGACGAATTGACCGAACGGCTCTATGGGATGCTTAAGGCCATCAAGAGCGGCTCTGTCGACGTTAGCACTGGCGACGGAGGAACGGTTGCCGGACAAAAGACGGAGCTTGTCGAAGTTAGCGATAAGAAGGGCAATCCGCTGCAAAGATTCTGGATCGAACCGAAAACAGGGATTCTCCTCAAAAGAGAGTTTTATAACCAAGTCGGTTCAGTGGACGGACGATTCGAGTTTGTAAGAATCGACCTTAGCCCCCGGTTTAACCCAAGAGACATTTTCCCAATCCGCCGACAAGGCGCGAAGTATCTCAGCCTTGAGGATGTTTCCCGTCGGCTGATGAAAGAGAACGGATTTGATCAAGCTTTCTTGCCTGCATCCGAAGGATTCGCTCTGCAGAGCGTGCGTGTGATGCAGCACGACGATCAGAAAGCTCTGTTCCAGGCATATCGGCACAAAGAAAAGGTCGTGACGTTCTTCCAAGTACTTGGCTCGGTCGAGATGGAGAAGCTTAAGAGGATGGCCCCGAAAGAGGTTCGCATCCATACCTGGACTCAGGGATCGAAGAGCTTTGTGATCATCGGACAGTTTTCCGATCGCGAGTTCGAGCGATGGGAAAACAAGGTTAAGAATCCTGAGGCTTAACACCCACCCCGCGTGGGCCTAAAACGAGCGACGGAAACTAGTTCCATCGCCAATCCGTCATATTAGAGTTGTGGGCGTAGCTACAGGCACACGAGTCCGTTCAGGCGGAAAAACCAAGAAGCGTATTCCACGCTGGTGGAAAATACTTCGCGCAACTTTGATTTGGTTGTTTATCTTCTCATGCCTCGGATTCAGCTACTTCGGCTACCGAATGAACTCCGCGCTGAGCTGGGCCGACCCCATCGTCCAAGACCTCGATAGCAAGAAAGCCCTTATTGCGAACTCCTCACCTTCGACCATCGTTTCTGCCGACGGTAAGGTTCTTTATCGCCTCCAAGAAGAGTTTCGACGCTACGTAGAGTTCGATCAGATTCCCAAGGTCCTTGAGAACGCAACGCTTGCGGCTGAGGACAAGACGTTCTATGAGCACCAAGGCGTGAACTGGTTTGCCGCGGCACGAGCAGCGGTTCAGAACACTGCCTCCGGTGGAAAATCCCCTGGCGCAAGTACGATCACGATGCAACTCGCCAAGAGACTGTACACGTCTACTGAGAAGACTTTCGACCGCAAGATCAAAGATATGGCGCTCGCGATGAAAATCGAGAAGCGCAAGACCAAGGAAGAGATTCTCACCCTGTACCTCAACCAGGTTTACTACGGAGCGGGAGCCTATGGAGTCTCAGCTGCGGCGGATGTGTACTTTGATAAGAAGCTCGATAAGCTCACCATCGCCGAAGCGGCGATGCTCGCCGGATTGGTGCAGCGCCCGAGCAAAGTGAACCCCTTTGACGACCTTGAAGCCTCGATCAAAAGACGGAACTATGTTCTCCGCGAGATGCGAGAATCCAATTGGATCACGGAAGAGGAGTACCAAGAGGCGCTTGAGGACAAGCCAAAGCTCGCCAAGAGATCGTTTGGCAGCGGTGAGCGCATTATTAGCGCCCCCTACTATGTTCGCTATATTCTCGATCAGCTAGACCGACTTGCCCCCGAGATTAAGGACGAGATCTCAAAGGGCGGCTTTAAGATCTACACAACTCTCAATTCTGAGATTCAAAAGGTCGCAGAGGATGAAGTTCGAGAAATCGTCAAGAAGTATCGAAAGCAAAAGGTGACGACCGGCGCATTTGTGCTGACGGACTACGAAGGCAAGATCATCGCAATGGTTGGCGGGGTGGATTATGAACACAACCAGTACAACATGATCTCTCAAGGTCGGAGACAGCCCGGTTCGGCATTCAAGCCGTTCGTTTATGCAGCGGCTTTTTCGACTGGAATTCTCGGACCGAGGGACTACATCCCCAACACACCTCTCGTCATAGACGATCCCCGACGTGGGAAGATTCTCTGGCCCAAAGGGGGCAGCAAGTATGGGGACACTGTTTCGGTCACTACCGCACTCGCCGCATCACTGAACCCAGCGGCTGCGCACGTTTGCCAGATGGTTTCCCCAAGGGTTGCCGCAAGTTACGGCAAGGACGTTTTTGGTATTCGCTCGGAACTGGACCCTGTTCTCCCCCTGGTCTTGGGTTCAAGCGCAGTTTCCCCTCTTGAGATGGCCCGAGGCTATTCAGTATTCATGCTACAGGGGGATCGTTTTGAGCCGTACGGCATCACGAGAATCGAAGGTCCAAGCGGTGGCATTATCCGCGACTTTAAACCGACCATCCGCAAGAACCAGCTTGATCCCACAGTCGCCGGTTGGATGGATGATCTTCTGCGCAAGGTCGTCACTGGGGGTACAGCAACTATCGCCCGGTCCGTGCCAAACGCCCGAGGTAAGACCGGAACAACCTCGGAAAACCGAGACGCTTGGTTCTGCGGATACACAAACAACTATCTCGGAATTGGATGGGTCGCCAACGAACGGCGCAGCGGCGACCGTTGGGTTTACGACCCGATGACTGGCGTTTTTGGTGGAAAGGTCACTGTTCAGATTTGGGTTGGCGTGATGAAGAAGGTCGTCGATAAGTTCGGCGATGGCGAAGCTCGGCCAAGATCCAATAGTCTGCCGCCTGTGAGCGACGTCATTGAGCCGGTTCCCGTGGATCCGCCCGTCGATGACGTGGCGGGCGCCACCAACGGCAACGACCCGGCTCCAGCAGACGCACCGCCCACGACTACATCGGCGCCTGCAACGGGACCTGGAACGACCGCCCCACCGGCTGCTGGGGATGGCGCAACGCCTCCGGCAACCTCAAGCCAAGGGACGATCAAGCGAGACCCTGTGAAGCCGATCGGCGATCCCAAGGTCGAAGCCACGGTTGAGCAAGAGATTTGCGTGGACAGCGGTCAGCAGGCGACGATCTACTGCCCAGAGACAGTGACACGCAAGTTTAAGAAGAGCCAAGCGCCAAAAGGGAAGTGCCCGTTGCACGGCCCAAATGCGCACAGGCATTAGCTTGCGCCCCGGTTTAGGGTGTACTTCAGGCCCATTTTGGCCATCTGGGATCAACTTGTACCTTCTTCGGCGTTAGTACAATGAAGAGTGTCCGTTATCCACGCCCCCCGAAGGCCTGAACTTGACCTGCGACAGATGTGGTTTCTCATCGTCGTTGGGGTGTGGCTTGTCGTTATCTTTCTCCGACTCTGGTATTTGCAGGTTGTTCGGGCCGACGAACTCCAAAGCCGTGCCGTCACAATGCGAACCACAAGCGTGGCGAAGCTCGCCCCTCGCGGTTTGATCTATGACCGCAACGGCGTTCTGATTGCGGGAATCAAGCCTCAGATCGTCCTTACCGCTAAGCCAGCCATCATCAACCAGAACCCGTGGGTGCTCGACAAGATCGCAGAGATGCTCGGCACGTCAAAGACAAAGCTGCAGGATAAGGTTAACGACAACGCATTTCGACCCTATATCGCGGTCCCAATCTTTGTCGGCGTACCGATCGAACAGGCTACTAAGATCGCCGAGGCTGGTCAGTATCTGCCTGGAGTTGGCGTGGAGTACATCCCCATGCGGACGTACACGGATACGCTGAATTACAGCCATATCCTCGGCTATGTGTGGACCCCAAGTGAAAAAGATGTCCAGCGGCTTGAAGCTCTTGGCATCAAGACTCCCGATTACGTGGGCAAAAATGGTGTCGAGTATCAGTATGAAACGGCCTTGATGGGTGTGCCTGGGCTTGAGCGAATGGAGGTTGATGCCCGTCGGAGACCTCAACGAGTCGTCGAGCGAGACAACGCAGTACCCGGAACAAAACTGATCCTGAGCATCGACGATGAGCTTCAAAAGTACGCCTATGAGCAGTTGCGGGGAAGGAAGGGAGCGGTTGTGGCGCTTGATCCCAATACCGGCGAAGTGCTTTGTTTGGTGAGCGCACCGACCTTTGACAGCAAACTGTTTGAAGGGGGAATCTCAAAGAAAGACTGGGAGCCACTCATCAACGACCCGGACAAGCCGCTTTATAACCGGGCTGTTCTTTCCCACTATTCACCCGGCTCGACCTTTAAGATTGTCGACTCCATATCTGCCGCACAAAACGGACTTTTCGATCCACGGCACTACACCGTCTGCAACGGCTACTACAAGGTTGGAAATAGGCTCTCCAAGTGCCTTGGCAACCACGGGGCCGTTAGCTTTGATCGTGCCTTTACGGTTTCCTGCAACACGTACTTTTCCGACCTTGGTATGCGTATCGGGCCTGAAGCGCTCAAGAAGTCCTCTCTGGAGTGCGGACTTGGGCAGGATACGCTCATCGATCTGCCCTCAGAGGATGAGGGAGTTGTCCCAACTCAAGAATGGCTCGAAAAACGAGACCTGAGGTGGTATCCGGGGGATACCGTGAACATGTCTATTGGACAGGGCGCTCTTGCGGCGACTCCTCTTCAAATGGCGTGCATCGCTGCGCTTGTGGCAAACAACGGTGTTTCCTATCGTCCGCATTTGGTGAGAGCGCGGATTCTTCCTGGCCCTGAAAATAAGACAATTGTCCAAAACCCCGAGGTGCTTGCGAAGGTGGATCTGCCAGGTGATTTCTGGCGTCAGCTCAAAGACGCCATGACTCATGTGATGCAAAGTGGAACGGGGCGCGGCATCCCTCCTATTCCTAATGTGGTCTGGGGCGGAAAGACAGGCAGCACGGAACATGCGAAGGCTTCACAAACGCACTCATGGTTTGTCGGCATTGCCCCAATCGACCAGCCGAAAATCGTTGTTGCGGTGATCGTCGAAGCTGCAGGACACGGCAGCAAAGTTGCCGCGCCGGTCGCTCGGAATGTTATTGCAAAGTTCCTTTCGCCCAAGCAAGGTCCGATCATGCCAACGGCAGATGTCGAGACGGAAGTTCGAGCAATTCCCAACGGCGAGTAGTATCCTCTTCGTGATGGACTGTGTAATCGTCGTCCCGGCAAGAATGGCAAGCACCCGCTTTCCTGGCAAGCCCCTGGTTGACCTCTGTGGCAAGCCGATGATTCAGTGGGTCTGTGAGGCTGCAAGTGAATCCGGGATGGCAGACAGGATTATCGTAGCGACTCCCGACCAGGAAATCATAGAAGCTTGTGTTGGTTTTGGGACTGAAGCGATGCTTACGTCCTACGATCACCCGAGCGGGACTGACCGCGTTGCAGAGGTCGCCCGTGCGGTGGGAGCCAACTATTACGTCAACGTCCAGGGAGATGAGCCGCTTATCAATCCCATTACCATTAGGCGGCTTGCTCGCCTTATGGTCGATGACCCCAAGCGCCAAGTTGCAACATCGTACTGTGAGTGCCCATCTGAGGAAGAGGAAAATCCAGCTGTCGTCAAGGTTGTCACCGATGGCCAGGACAGGGCTTTATATTTCAGCCGGTATCCAATCCCGTTCCCCCGCAATCAACGGCGTGCGCCACTTAAGAAACATATCGGGATTTACGCCTACCGACAGCCTGCTTTAGAGCAGTTTACACATTGGGCAATGGGTGACTTGGAGCAATCTGAGAGTTTAGAGCAACTGCGGTTTCTTGAGAATGGAGTTGGCATCGCCATGTCTGAGGGCATTGAGAGTGAGCTTGCGGTCGATACCCCTGAGCAGGCCGAAGAAGTGCGGGGAATACTGTCTGCTCGTATGCGACGAACCGACTCACACGCGGATCATTAGCGATATACTGTAGTACCTTCCGGGCTCAACGCTGAGCCTGAGGAAACCCACGACTTCGTATGTCTGCTGCGCCTTACGACATTAGCCATCAGTGGGAGGAGCCCCAAGACCTGGTTGAGCTCCTCGATATGGTTCGCGACACTCGGCCTGATGCCAATCTCGCGAAGATTCGCTATGCCTATTACCTTGCCGAGAAGGCGCATGCAGGGCAGCTGCGCAGCACGGGCGAACCGTATGTGACCCACCCACTGGCTGTCACGATGACGATTGCCGAGCTCAAGATGGATGACGATGCCATCTGCGCCGCGCTTCTGCACGACGTTCTCGAAGACAATCCCGAATACACAGCAGAGATGCTTGCCGAAACTTTTGGGCAAGATGTCGTTGATATCGTCGAGGGTGTTACCAAGCTCAAATTCAGCACGATCGAAGGGGCGACAGACACCCAACGCGCGAGGGCAGAAACCCATCGGGCCGCCGAAACTCTGCGCAAGATGCTGCTCGCGATGGCCAAGGACATCCGCGTCATCATCATCAAGCTTGCTGACCGCCTCCACAACATGACGACGCTTGACGGACTCCCGCCTGAAAAGCGAACTCGAATCGCGAACGAGACGCTTGACGTCTACGCTCCATTAGCCGCCCGACTTGGGATTTGGCAGATCAAATGGCAGCTCGAGGACCTCTCGTTCCGTCAACTGCATCCGAAGGAGTTCAAGAAGGTTTCGGAACTCGTTGCTAAGACACGAGGTCAACGCGAGGAGGAACTGCGAACAGCGATTCTGCTGCTGAAAGAACGGCTCGAACAAAAGGGGATCAAAGGGGCTGAGGTTCAAGGGCGCCCCAAACATCTCTACTCAATTTTCAGCAAGATGGCGAAGCACGGCTTCGACTTTTCAGATATCCACGATCTGCTCGCCGTTCGTATTGTCGTCGCGGAATCCAATGACTGCTACGTCGCGCTTGGCGTGGTTCATGACTTGTGGATGCCGATTCCCGGCCTGTTCTACGACTACATTGCCAAGCCTAAATCAAACGGCTATCAATCGCTGCATACGAAGGTTGTTGGGCCGAGCGGGGAGTCGTTGGAGGTGCAGATTCGCACGCACAAAATGCACGAAATTGCCGAGTACGGCGTCGCCGCTCACTGGACCTATAAAGAGGGCAAAGGTTCGGGCTCGGATGCGATTCATTTGCGACAGCTTCGCGAACAGCTCTTCGACTGGTCGTCCGACGCCCGCATGAGCAGCGATTTCCTGCGGACGATCTCAACCGATCTCTTTAGTGAGCAAGTCTTTGTCTTCACTCCGAAAGGCGACGTGATCGACCTTCCCAAAGACTCTACTCCTGTCGATTTTGCGTTCCGTGTCCACTCCCAGCTTGGGCTCCAACTCGTCGGTTCACGCGTCAACGGGGTGATGGTGCCTTTGCACCGCAAGCTCGAAAACGGAGACGTGGTTGAGCTGATTACCCGCTCGAATGCCCAGCCGAGCATGGACTGGCTGGAGTTTGTGAAGTCTGCCAATGCTCGGAGCAAGCTCAAAACCCACTTCAGAAAGCAGATGAAGACCGTCGATGCCCAGCGTGGCAAAGACGCGCTGGAGAAGGAGCTGAAGTCCTTGGGGATCGACCCAAAGAAGCTCATTGGCGAGGACAAATTCACACCGATCATGGATCAGTTTGAAGGTTGTGAAAACGCAACCGATGTCTTTGCAAAAATCGGCTCTGGTCTCATCTCTGTTCAAAGTGTTGCCTCGAAGTTGCGCGGCATCATCCCGGACGAGCGTCAAACCGACGCGATCTCAACTTCCAAAACAAAAGAGGGTCAACTCACACTCACTCAAGATGGCATCGACACAGTCCTCGTCAAACGGGCCAAGTGCTGTGATCCAGTGCCAGGTGATGACGTGGTGGGTTACGTTACGCGTGGGCGCGGCATCATGATCCACCGACGAATTTGCCCTAACGCGATGCGGTATCAATCTGTGGAACCTGAGCGGCTGCTGCCGTTGCGTTGGCCCTCCGACGGTCGGCTCTACTCGGTGGTTTTGCAGATCGTGACGATGAACCGTCAGGGCTTGTTGATGGATATCAGCACAATCTTTGGCGAGTCGGGTGTTAATGTTTCTGCCGCTCGCATCAAAACTCTCCCCAATCAGACTGCCGAGATCGACATCACCATCGAACTGAGGGACACGGAGCATCTTAGCCAAGTGATGAACAAGATCGGCAACTTCGCCGACGTGATCAGCATCCTGCGCGTCTTTGGCAGGACGGCCGCAAAGTGAAGGCCGTTGTGCAGCGCGTTCTCGAAGCGCAAGTCGATGTTGAAGGCAAGACGGTTGGTCAGATTGGAAAAGGGCTCCTCGTCCTATGCGCAGCACACGCCAACGATACCGAGCGTGAAGCGAACAAGCTGGCTGACAAAGTTAGCGGCTTAAGAATCTTTAATGACGCGGATGGAAAGATGAATCTTGCGCTAAGGGATGTCGGTGAGCCCGTTGGGATTCTGGCAATCTCCAACTTTACGGTATACGGTGATGCTCGAAAAAGCCGACGCCCGAGCTTTACGGAGGCCGCACCTTATGAGAAGGGTGAACTTCTTTTTGCCAGGTTTGTCGAGGAGTTAAAGTCTTTGGGGCACCGGGTTGAAACGGGAGTGTTTGGAGCCGATATGAAGGTGAAATTGACCAATGACGGGCCCGTAACTATCCTGCTAGAGGTGGAGCCGGGTCCTGCTTGAACCTGGGCAGGGAACCGATCCACGTACAGACTGCGTCCTAAATCACGTATTATCCTAGTGGGACCTTGCGCGAATGAGCGTAACCGGAGGCTTTCTTTGACGTCAGACCAGCAAGAAAAAGATAAGGTGGAAGATCTTGTGACTGGCCTGACTGCAACAGAATACGCACCAAGAACACATAGCATCGGAATTGACCGCGACAGCGATGAAGGTCTTGTAATGCGTGCCAAGAATGGCGACTTCGATGCGTTTGAGCGACTGTTCGAGCGTCACCGGACGATGGTCTTCCGTTTTACCTACCAGATGGTGCCCCGGCGCGATGATGCCGAAGATTTAGTACAAGAGGCGTTTGTCAGGGCTTATCAGAACCTCCCGCGATACCGCGACGAGGCGAAGTTTACGACCTGGCTGCTGCGTATCGTGATGAATCTGTGCACCGATCAGGCACGAATGTCGACCCGACGTCAGGCTTTGGAGCAGCAGGAGGCTTCAGGAGCGCTCGGATGGATGACACAGAACATCGCCGATGACCCGGTGGACAACCTTGCCGCCGATGAGAGGGTGCTCGCTTTACGCAAGGCCCTGAACGCCCTTCCGGACCACCACCGGAACGTGATCATTTTACGAGACATACAGGAAAAAGAATATTCGGAGATCGCGGAGATTTTGGACTGCACCGTAGGGGGCGCCAAACTTCGCGTTTTACGGGCTCGTCGAGCATTGCGCGACCGTGTTGCGCCTTTGCTCGGGGATGAAAAGCCATGAAAAACAACAACGAGAGCAAGTGGATTGAATACGCATTCGGAGAACTCGATTCAAGCGAGGCCGAACTGTTGCGCCAAGAGCTTGCCAAGGACACCGAAGCGGAGAAGTTTGTCTCCGATTTCGAGGCGCTGCGAAGAGACCTCAAGCAGCTTAATGAAGTGCCGGATCACCAGCTTTCTACCGAGCGACTTCGTCACGCCATTCTCAATAAGGGTTTGAACAGGCCGAAGAAGAAAGCAGGCTGGCTCTCCTGGGTTTGGATGCCCGGCACAGCCGCAGCCCTCACCTTTGCAACACTTTTTGTTATGAACCGTGGGGGAGACCCCAATGTGATTCTTCCTTCGGGAGGTTCGCTCGTGGTAAACACACCCGCGCGGTCGTTTGAGCTCCTCAAGGATCCGGCGATGTCGGCCCTTCAGGGTATTGCGATGAGTCAGAAGGAGAAGCCAGAAGGCATCATCTCCGAGACAACCATTGCCATGAGAACGCCAGAACAGCCGCAGAGTAGAGCCCCACGAGGCAAGCGCAACACCAGCAAGAAGGCAACGATCGTCTTGGCAGGAATTGAGAGCGCGATCTTGAATAAGACAGCAACGCTCGATGAGAGCCCAACGCCAGCGGGCGGTGCAGCCGCTCGTGGCTCACACATGACGACCTTGGTAGAACCGATGCCAATGTCCGCGTCAGAACCGATTATCCTTATCACGCCGGAGAACGACTCGAAGACGGGCGCTCGTAAGGCGGTAGAGCAGAGTTCAAGCAGCAATGTTAGCATCAGTGGTTAGTACTTTAATGCTTGCGACGGCCCTTACAGGGTCGCAAAAGCAGCTCACTCAGGCTGAGCAAAGCGCCTGGAACGTGATCCGTTCATCGACCGTGATGGTCATGGACGGTACGGTTCCGCGCGGAGTTGCCGCTTGCATCAACGAAGAGGGCTACTTTATCGCCCACCGATCTGCTGTCCGTTTTCCACTCCTTTTTGCCCAAACCAGCGCTGGGGCAAATGTGGAGTTGGAAGTGATCTCCGTTGATGAGCCCACACAGCTCGCTCTTCTTGTTTTGAAGCAAAAGGGTGTCGCTGCGGGCTTTAAGCCGGTACGAGCGATGGTGGAGGATAAACGAGCAGGAGTCTCTTTGCTTGCCGTTCTCACGTCGGGCCCGGTTCGAGCAGAACTTGTCTCTAAGGAACGAGTTGGGATTATCAATCCGACCAGGCGAATGTTCACACTCAGCGAAATTCGGTTTGAGGCTTCCCAGCAGCGGATTGCTGGCGCACTTGTTTTTACATCTGACGCCGAGCTTGTTGGGGTCGTCGGTGCGACGCTCTCCGATAACGAAGTCATCAACCAGGACAACGCCATCGGGAACGCTTTTGGCGGTGGCGGCGGGGGTACCGGCGTAAACGTGAAGGGAGTCAGCATCAATCAATACGGTCCGGGCGAACTCACAGTGGCCTACTCTGTGGCGCCAAATATCCTTGAGCGCGTGATTGAAGGGTTCTTGTCGCCCAGCCACAAGCCCGCTCATCCGGCGATAGGGATTGTCTGCAACAACGCTAAGGACGCGGGTGCGCAGATCACTGAAGTCACGCGTGGATCGGTTGCCGAAGCAGGTGGCTTGCGCCGTGGCGATATCATTACCGAGATCGGTGGTGAACCGATCAAGGATCAATTTGCCTTTGCAAAGGTGATGCAAAAGCAGGCCGTTGGCTCAAAGGTGACTTTTAAGATTCGCCGAAGCAACGCCGAATTGAAGCTGGAAATTACAATCGGACAGGGGTAGATGGCTGATTGTAGATTGTGGATTGTAGATTGTAGATTGTAGATTGTAGATTGGGGATTGGGGATTGGGTCGATCTTAGAGGAATCGCAGTAAGCAGCTGCTCACTCTCAGCGATGAGCTACGAGATAATCCGATAATCCCTCAGCTTCCACTTCACTTCCGGCCTTCCGTAGTAAGTGTCCACATAGGGCGAGATCAGCATATCCGCCCAGACACCCTTACCATGTCCAGCCATCCGCTCTGCTGAGTTAAAGGCGGTGAACCGAACCATCACTCCGTCCGGCGTGCGCACGGTCAGAAGCATATGCTCGGGCCTCTTCGATGGACGCAGTTGCTCGATTGCCACGTTGCGAACGATAAACTGCGGCTCGGGGTTTGAATCGCCAAACGGCTCCAGCAAGGAAAGGGAGTTTACGGCGTCAAGTTCGATATCTCGCCCCAAGACTTCGTCATCGGCCTTGTAGATCTTCGAGAAGTCGGCTTGTGCCATCTCCACGGCACCATACTTTGCGAGCGCATCTGCCGCTTCTTCGAGTCGATTAGCATCCACACCAAAGCCAGCTGCCATGGCGTGTCCTCCACCGGATAGGAGGTCGGGGTGTGCCCGAATAGCTTCAGCCAGGTTAAAGCCCGGAATGGACCTTCCAGACCCCTTTCCGATGCCTTTCTGCGAATCGATCGAGACAACAAACACTGGTCGTCGGAAGTGATCGACAAGCTTGCCGGCGGCGATCCCGATAATGCCAGGATGCCAGTTTGGGCTGCCCACGACGATCACCGATGCGTCTTGTTTGCCCATGCTATAAACCATCTCTCGGGCTTCATCGACAAGGCTTTGCTGATCGTTGCGGCGTTGGTTATTCAGTTCTTCGAGTCTCGCCGCAAGTCCATCAGACTCGCTTTGATCCGTGCTCAATAGCAAACGAAGCGAGATGTCGGCATCGTCTATCCGTCCTGCAGCGTTCAATCGGGGCCCAAGCTGGTATCCGATGTGGAAGGTCTTAAGCTTCTCGCCGTTGCTGACGTTGATTCTTGATTCGCGCATCAGCGCCTGCAATCCGGGCTTCTTTGTTTCCTTAAGCCGCTCCAGTCCGAACTTGGTGATAATGCGATTCTCGTCAACAAGGGGCATCACGTCGGCAACGGTTCCAAGGACGGCCAAGTCCAGATAAGCGCGGTAATACGCTTCCAAAGGGTGTCCAAGCGAGCGTGTGATGCCAGCGCAAAGCTTAAAAACCACACCTGAGCCGCTCAGATTCTGGAAAGGATATTCGCTATCTTCGCGATGCGGGTTCACGACGGCATGGGCTTCGGGGAGGTCTTTGCCGACGGTGTGGTGATCGGTAACCACCACCGTCATGCCTTCGCTGCGTGCAGCTTCTACCGCTTCCAATGCTGTAATCCCACAGTCGCACGTGAGAAAGAGCTTCGCCCCCTCGGCCTTAGCATCGCTTACCGCTGATTCGTGGATGCCGTAGCCTTCTTTGATTCGGTGGGGAACATGGGTCGTGACGTCCGCCCCGATCTTTTGGAGGAATCGCGTAAACAACGCGGCGCTGCTTACGCCGTCTACATCGTAGTCGCCATGAACGAAGATCTTCTCTCGGCGTTCGATAGCCCCAAGGATCGCTGACTCCGCTGCGCTGTAATCGGGAAGCTTTGCCGGGTCGTGTAAGTCGTCAAGTTTGGGATTCAGGAACTTATAGGCAGCTTCGGGATCGGAAAAGCCGCGATTCACCAGAACATGGGCCAGCAGGGAAGAGATATTCAAAGCTTGGCAAAGCTTGGCTTCGGCGATTTCGTCAGCCTCGGCTACTTCCCATACAGACTCTTGTTCGGTTTGTAGACTCATCGTAATAAAAATGGCGTCCTACGAAGGGACGCCGTAAGGGGGGACGAAATTTTACCGTCCCCAGAAAAAACTGTTAAAGCTTCTCGACGTTTGTAAAATCCAGCTCGACTGGCGTATCGCGACCGAAGATATTGATAAGTACCTTCAGTTTCTCGCGGTCGGCGTTCACCTCTTCGATCCTTCCTGTGAACTCGCTGAATGGTCCTTCGACAACTCGAATCGTGTCCCCAACGTGCCAGGCCACCTTGGGTGCCTCTTGGCTCTCCTCAAGGTTGGTCATGATCCGGCGTACTTCAACCTCTTCGAGAGGGACGGGCTTGTTGCCGCTCTGGACGAATCCTGTAACTCCGCTTGTGGATTTGACGAGCTTAAAGGCGTCGTCTGTCATCGACATCTGGATCAGTACGTAGCCTGGAAAGACCTTGCGATCACGCACGACGCGCTTACCGCCGCGTGTGGTCTGCTCCTTCTCTGTCGGGATCAGCACTTCAAAAATGTCAAGGTTCCACAGTCCGGCAACCTGAGCTCTGCGAGTTAAAACGTCTCGAACTCGGTTTTCATGTCCGGCGATGGTGTGAACCGCGTACCAAGTCTTAGGCATCTCTAAACTATCCTGTCGTGATGAAGTGGAAGACGAAGGCAACGATGTTGCTCAAAATGACCAGAAAAGCCACGATCATTCCACAAACGATAAGAACAACACCCGTGAGACGATTCGTTTCACGATGCGGTGGCCAGTTGACCTTCTTCAGTTCCCTTACAACCTCAACCCAAAAGGCCTTGAATCCTCGTCGGTGACGAGGCATTGGTATTGATGACGGGCTGTCTTTTGACATGTTGTTACGCTGCTCCAAAGAGGGGAATACGAAAATCATACCTCTCTGACACAGCGAATCATAGAATCTTGTGAAAATTGGGACAAAGATTCCAGTTGATCTTCGTTTCTTCAATGAGTTATCCTTTTCAGGTTGCATAGTTGAAGATTGAAGAAACTCCGGCGCGTGTCGGATTGGGCAAAAGCAAGATGCGAATAGCAGCAAAATGTAGTGAGTTAGAACATCTCGTGTTGGCAATGATTGCTAACGGAGTCACAAGTGGTTACGCAATGCGTAAGTTTATGGGTCGGATGAGGGGCAGCCAGTGGAGCACCGAAAGCGGCTCAATCTATCGAGCGTTGAGGCGTTTGGGCACTGCCGGCCTTGTTCGAGAGAGCGGACGAGCGGGATCCCCCAATCGTCAACGAACCGAGTATGAACTCACACCGGATGGCAAGACCGAAGTTTCCGCTTGGCTAAGTTCCACGCCTCTTTACGACGACTTTGCCGCTCTTCATGATCCTATTCGAGCCAGGACGCAGTTCCTTGGCCTTATCGAACGAGAGTCGCGTGCTGTGGTCGTAAAGAGCTGGGTGGCAAGCAGCAAATCGTTTGTCGAAGGATTAAAGCGCGAAGTGCGCACCCCCGCAGATTCGGAAGACTTTGAACATCTTTCTCTGTTGAATCTGATCGAGTTGGCGGAGGCGCGCCACAACTGGCTGCGTCAACTGTACGCACAGCTTAAATAGAGGCGAATTCGACGGCCTGGTGGTCCGCAATTAACGGCTTATTGAAATGACAGAATAAGCTCGTGGGCCGTCAGGCGCTTCAAACTCAATCTTGTCGCCTGGGCGGCTACCCATGAGCGCAACGCCGAGCGGCGATTCGTTGCTGATGAGATCGGCGTTCGGGTCGGCTTCGTAGATCGTGACTACCCGGACCGTGAACTTCTCGCCGAAGGCTTCGTCGTTGAGAGAGACTCGCGAACCGATACCAACGTATGAGGTCGGAATGTCGGATGTGCTGAGCTCTTGAGCGTTGCCGAAGATCGTTTTGAGTTCCTGGATACGGCTTTCAACGATCGCTTGGTCAAACTTAACCTCATCAAGCTCGCTGTTGTCCTCGCTAAACTCTCCATGCTGGAGGCTCTCGCGAATGCGATCGGCAATCTCTGGGCGTCGTGTCAGAGTCAAATGCTCTAACTCGTCGCGCAGCCGCTTATATCCCTCTGGGAGAAGGAATATCGTTGAACTCGAATCCGAGTCTGTTTCAACTGCTCTCTTGGCTTCGTTAAGGTCGCTCATGTTGTTTGTTGAGTCGCAATTATAGCCCGGCAAGCGGGCTTTGCACACGTCTTTATTGGCCAAAATGCCAATGTTGCCTAGAACCTCATCTTTTTGGGTTCAATCTTCCGTCTTAGACGTAAGATTCCGCATTTCGTTGCATGTTTCTGTTTCTAAACGTCGAAAGTATCATTTTCGTTTGAAGGGTAGAGTCCAAATATATGCGCAAGCTTGTTCACCGCACCGTCTTTTTGGCGGCTCTGCTTATGCTGCTGCAAACGGTGAGGGCGCAGGACCGCGTCCTTAGCGTCGATGCTGGTATCAACGTCGTGGTGACGGAGCATCCGCTTACCGCAGACATGGTTGAGATCACGGCTCTGGACCCTAACTACCCGCCGGATCTCCTTCGTCAACAGATCGACACACTCGGACAGCTATTGAAATCAACTCCGAGGGGTCTTACCGTCGGTTATGCCGAGATTGACCCGACGAACCCAGCCCTTCGGTTCCTAAAAGCTCGTTTTGCCGTTGACGGTCTGATTGAAAGATCGGTAGGCGAGTTGCGCATCGAACCGATCCTGAAGGCTTTTGCCGGAGCCCCAGCCCCGTACACGCTGAAGGGGATTACGATCCTTTTCGACGGTGAGGCTCCGAACGAAAACACGGTGAAACGATACGACCTGCCCGACGCCTTCCTTTCTCAAGCGATTATCGTTCCTTCACCATCTCAAGAGGGTGCCCCGGGAATCGAGTATTCGGTCAAGTATCTGACTCAAGATCCAAACAAGATTACGTATCCGAATCGACGTGTTGAACCAAAGTCGTCTGACACTCCGTCAGAGCCTGCAGGGTTATTGCCAACGTATGTTTGGATTGCGATTTTCATGGCCGGTTTATCAGCCGGTGCGTTGGTATACTTAGCTCTTGCAAAGCGGCCGTCCGTTCGTCGGTAGCGGAGCTTTGTAGATATTGACTCCCAGGATAAAGGTATGCGTGACCCGTCAACCATTAATATTCGTGAGCTCGTCGAGGTCGGTTATCACGAGCGTGCTTCCGACGTTTTCGTTCGTGGCGGCGCTAAGCCAGTAATGAGGCAACACGCCAAGATCAAGCCGTTGCCAGGTGAATGGCCCGTGATCGACGAACAAAATGCGGTTCGGCTGATCTCGGAACTGATGACTGAAAAGCAGCTCAAGCAGTTCGACGAGAATCTCGAAATGGACCTTGCGTTTACGGTCGGGACCTACTGTCGCGTTCGTGCCAATATCCACCTTCAGCGCGGAGTATGGGGCATCGTCTGTCGTGTTATTCCTCTCCAGATTCTTTCCGTCGAAGAGCTTGGACTTCCGCCCGTCGTCAAAGAGTTTTCGAAGATCAGACAAGGGCTAGTGCTCTTCACCGGACCGACAGGTTCCGGTAAGACCACTTCGCTTGCGGCGGTTATCGACCAGATTAACGAAACACGTCCGGTCCACATCGTCACGGTCGAAGACCCGATTGAATTTGTCCACTCCGACAAGCAGAGCTTTTTAACTCAGAGAGAGATCGGTATCGACACGCACGACTTCCTTCCCGCGATGCGTGCCGCTCTTCGTGAAGCTCCCGACGTCATCCTCGTCGGTGAAATGCGTGACCTTACGACGTTTAACACGGCTATGCAAGCCGGTGAAACCGGTCACTTGGTCTTCTCAACCGTTCACACTTCGAGCGCGTATGAGACCATGGACCGTATCGTGAACATGTTCCCGCCGCACGAGCGCGATTACCTCTGCGAACGACTTTCCGGCTCACTCAAAGCCATCGTTTCGCAAAAGCTTGTACCAAGGGCAGACGGAAACGGACGCGTTTGCGCCACCGAAATCCTTATCATCAACCCTACCATTGCAAAGCTGATTGAGGACGGACACTTCAACGATCTTTATCACCACATGAACGAAGGCGAGTTCTGGGGAATGCAGACTATGAACCAAAGTCTGCTCCGGTATGTCAAAGCAGGTGTGATATCCGAAGAGATGGCGGTGGCTTACGCTGGCGTCGGATCGGAGCTGAAGCAGTTGCTTCGACGATAAAGGAGCCCTTTGGTTGAGTTTGAATATCGATGATCTGCTAAGAGATCTGGTGTCAAAAGAGGCCAGCGACCTCCACATAAAAGCGGGGCATCCCCCGGTGATGCGCATCCACGGCGATCTTCACAAGGCGGACTATCCCCCCCTGAATGAGGAGGAGACCAAGCAACTCCTGCTTGGAATCCTGAACGAGGAACGAAGGGCGAAGCTCCATTCTTTTAAGGAGCTTGACCTTTCGTATCACGTGCCGGGTCTGGCTCGCTTTCGCGTCAACATGTTTTGGCAGCGCCACAAAGTTGGCGCTGTCTTCCGAGTCATCCCTTTTAACATCCGTACAATCGACGAGCTCTTCATGCCGAAGGTTTGTAAAAGCATCGCGATGTTGCCGAGGGGACTCGTCCTTGTTACGGGGCCAACAGGCTCAGGAAAGTCAACCTCTTTGGCGGCGATGATCAACGAGATCAACGTCAACAAGCGCCTCCACATCATGACGATTGAGGATCCGATTGAGTATGTTCATGCCGATAAACAAAGTATCGTGAACCAGCGAGAGCTTGCAACGGACACACATTCCTTTGCCGGGGCGTTGAAACATGTAATGCGGCAAAATCCCGACGTGATTTTGGTCGGTGAAATGCGTGACCTGGAAACCATTCAGCTTGCGATCACCGCCGCAGAAACCGGACACCTTGTTTTTTCGACTCTGCACACCGTCGACGCTGCTCAAACGATCGACCGCGTTGTCGACGTTTTTTCACCCGAGCAGCAGGCACAAATCCGAACTCAGCTCAGCGTGACCTTGCAGGCCGTCATCTCTCAAACGCTCTTGCCGACCACCGATGGAAAGGGGCGGGTGGCCGCCTTTGAGGTCATGACCGCCACGCCGTCGATCCGAACGCTGATACGAGAAGGTAAGACACACCAGCTTTATTTGGACATTCAAACCGGTATCGACTTTGGGATGCAAACGCTCGACGGTTGCTTGCTTGACCTGTTAAAGGATGGGCAGATTGATTACGAGCATGCTTTAGCAAAGTGCAGCAACCCGTCCGACTTCCAACGTCGGGCGACGAACCTTGGTCTTGTGGAGGTGTCCAGTGCTAGCCATTGAGAACCTCCTGACGCTCTGTGTCGAAAAAGACGGGTCGGACTTGCACTTCAAGACCGATACCGGGAAAGCCTATCTACGGGTTCACGGCGATCTCATCGAGATCGAGGATATGCCTCACTACGAACCCGAAGAGTTTCGGCTTGCCGTTTACAAGCTCCTAGACCCACAACAGATCGCCCGATACGAAGCTGAACTTGAGCTCGACTTTGCGCTGGAGATCAAGGGTCTTTCGAGGTTTCGAGGAAATCTCTACCAGCAACGAGGGGTTGTTCAAGCGGCCTTTCGTGTCATCCCCTACGAAATCCAAACGATGGAGACTTTGCAGCTCCCCGCTGCATGCTATGACTTTGTCGAGAGGCCAAGGGGCCTCGTCCTCGTTACGGGACCCGCTGGCTCTGGCAAGTCCACCACCCAAGCGGCCCTGATCGACCACATCAATCGCAATCATGCCGAGCATATCGTTACGGTTGAGGACCCGATCGAATTCGTTCACGACGATCAAGAATCTTTGATCAACCAACGGGAACTGGATGTTGATACGCTTAGCTTTGCCAACGCTCTCAAATACGTCCTGCGCCAAGACCCCGACGTCATTCTCGTGGGCGAAATGCGTGACCTGGAAACCATTCACCTAGCGATCACAGCCGCCGAAACCGGGCACCTGGTTTTTGGCACCTTGCACACAGTCGATGCCGTTCAAACGGTGGACCGTATTGTCGACGTTTTTCCTGTTCACCAGCAGCAGCAGATCCGTATGCAGCTGTCAGTGAACTTGGTGGGTGTTGTTTCCCAAACGCTCGTAAAGCGATCTGATGGACGTGGTCGCGTTGCCGCCTTTGAAGTCCTGGTTGCTTCGCCGGCCGTACGCAACCTCGTTCGTGAAAACAAGACTTACCAGATCAATTCGATGATCCAAACCGGTTCACGCCAGAAGATGCAAACGCTCGATCAGTCGCTGGCGACTTTGGTGGAGCGTGGATTGGTGAAGCACGACGACGCGCGCATGAAGGCCAAAGACCCTGGTGAGTTTGAGCGCTTGGTGGAGCTGCATGTCGGCAAAGCTGCGGCGCAACAGCTTGCAAACGAGAATATCGACCTCCAAAAGCCTCTCCATCAGCAGGTCAAGGGCGTGCGCGGTCAGCCCAATCGCCCCGCTTTCAAGCGTGATGGATAGATAGTCGTGAGTCGTGAATGGTGAATGGTGAATCGTGAATTGTGAATTGTGAATTGTGAATTGTGAATTGTGAGTCGTGGTAGTTAGGGGCAGTGAGCTAGTCTGAAAGCAGTTCGAAGGATTCCACCGCGACCTCTGTCTCACACTTAGCGATTTACAACTGTCTCTTCACCATACGCGGTTCACTTCTCATGACCGCCCGCCCGCCAACCAGCTAAAATATCCTCTCACGTGAACATCGATCCCGCACTGTTTCAGGAGAACGAGCGGCTTGCGGCCGTTGCCGACGAGCGTCAGTATGCCGACGTCGGCGCGCTGGACTGTGAAGCTGGCGGACGCCTTGAGTCCGTTACAGTCGCCTACGAAACGTGGGGAGAGCTTTCTGCAAACAAGGACAACGCTTTCCTCATTTGTCACGCTCTGTCGGGTGACTCGCATGCTGTGGGTTGGTGGGATCGTTTGGTTGGTCCCGATAAGCCGATCGACACCAACAAATACTTTGTCATCAGCACAAATGCGCTGGGGGGATGCCAGGGAACCACGGGTCCATCTTCTCTTGCCGCAGATGGAAACCCTTATGGCTCTCGATTCCCAATGATCACCATTGGCGATATGGTTGAGGTTCAAGCTCGGCTGATGGATCGCCTGGGAATTCAGAGACTTTACGGAGCCGCTGGTGGGTCGATGGGTGGCATGCAAGCTCTGGAATGGGCGCTCAGATTTCCTGGACGGGTGACGAACGTATGGCTAACTGCCTCCTGTGCCGCGCACAGTGCGATGCAGATCGGCTTCAACGAAGCCGCACGGCAAGCTGTGATGCGTGATCCCAAGTGGAAGGGCGGCGATTATGCGCCTGACGATCCCCCTGCCGACGGTCTTGCGGTGTCGCGCATGATTGGGCATCTATCGTTTTTGTCGGAGGCGGCCTTTGATTCTAAGTTTGCCAGACGACTGCAAGACAAGAGTGAGTTTGAATATTCATTCACACCTGAGTTCCAGGTGGAGAGCTATTTGTCCTATCAAGGTAACAAATTTACAAAAAGATTTGATGCCAATAGTGTGCTATTTTTGACACGGGCAATCGACTACTTTGACCGCCGTAAGTTTGGGCCGTCGGATGCCCGATTCTTGATTACCAGCTTCAGTAGCGACTGGCTCTACCCACCACACCAGAGCCAGGAATTGCTTGAATTAGCGCAGAATGCGGGGTGCTACGCCGAGTGGCACAACATTGACCTCCCGTATGGACATGACGCCTTTTTGCTGGACGGCGAACACCAAGGACGGATTCTGCGAGAGTTTCTACGCAGTAAAGAATATGCATAAAGGTCGCAAAAAGCACTATAGTCTCAGGAGCGTAACACCGCTATAATGGACTTGGTGCGGAAATGGTGACGTTGTCCGCCGAAAGAGACGCCCGAGAAGAAATGCTGGTACCGCCGAAAAATAAACTGATCCTTCTCATTGAGGATGATGTCGATGACGAACGACTGACTTTGCGCGCCCTGCGCAAGAATAACGTCGTCAACGAGGTCGTCGTCGCGTGCGATGGGCAAGAGGCGTTGGACTATCTGATGCGCCGTGGAGCCTTTTCACAGCTCCCCCTCGGCAGCATGCCCTCATTGATCGTGCTCGACCTCAAACTTCCTAAGCTCAGCGGTCTGGAAGTTCTCCAACGTATTCGTTCTAACAGCGATACGGCGACCATTCCCGTGGTTGTGTTAACGGCTTCAAACTCTCCAAAGCAGGTGGAGGAGTGTTACGACGCAGGAGCCAACAGCTATATCCTCAAACCGGACACCGCAGCTGAGTTCTCTGAGACCATTTTGAACGTCGTGATGTACTGGCTTTTGCTGAACGAAGCCCCCCAGCCAGTAGCGGTGTGAAATACGTCCCGAATGGGCCCTTCCCGCTTGTGCAAATCTTCTTGGGCACTGGTATAATCCGATCTCGCGCGGGGGTGTAGCTCAGTGGTTAGAGCGCCGGCCTGTCACGCCGGAGGTCGCGGGTTCAAGTCCCGTCATCCTCGCCATCGAAACAAGGATGCCGCGGTAGCTCAGTTGGTAGAGCAAAGGACTGAAAATCCTTGGGTCGCCGGTTCGAGTCCGGCTTGCGGCACCATCCCCCCTTTTCTCCTGATTCAAGCCCGCTGTGCATACAGTCGCCTGTGCGCGACACGACTGACCGACCATATCCGTTAAAATGTAACTGTGCGGCAAATCTCAATTCTCATAGGACTGCTGTTTTGTCTCGGGCTCGCCGTAGCCCATGAGCCACGTACAGGGTACCGATCCCGTCCGCTCAACGTGGGAGACCGCATCGAGATTCTCTTGTCAGGAACTGCCCAGCCGCCCTTCGAGGCTTTGGTGACGTCGGATGGTTCCATTCGTATCCCCAATCTCGGTTCCGTGCCCGTGAGTGGACTCGGATTAGTGGAGACTCGTACGGCGATCGAAAAGGCCCTCGCTGAACTTGGCAAGCCCTCCGAAGTTCTTGTTCGCCGCATCGTCACAAAAGACCACCCCATCAGCTTTACTGGGGCATTCAGAAAGGCTGGCTCTGTCCAGGCCTGGCGTGATGCGACGCTTGGGGATCTCCTAAGCCTTGCCGTGCCCACTGACCGTGCCGATCTCGAAAATGTAGAGATATGGTCGATTGATGGAAGTCTGCTCTACCTTGATGCGTCGTTATCGGCTTCTGCTGCCCGCAACACGAAGTTAAAGCCCGGCGACCAGGTGTTTGTCGCCGAACTGAGTTCCGTGCCGCAAATCACCATCCTCGGGGCCGTGAATCGGCCCGGTGTGATCACTTACCGTGCCGGGATCACGGCAAAAGAGGCGATTGAATCGGCTGGTGGGTTGATGAATCGTGCGGATGCCGAGAAGATTCGCATCGAAAGGGATGGCAAACCGGTAGACACGATCAACTTTGAACTCAACTACAACGCTCCTCTCAAGTCCGGTGATGTGGTCATCGTGCCTCTTAAGCCGGAGCCGCAGTATGTGACCATCAATGGCGGTGTGAAGAAGCAAGGCTTGCTTGACTTTCGCGAAGGAATGACTCTGTCCGAAGCGATAAAAGCGGCGGGTGGAACAACTGTCCTTGCCGAACTCGGAAAGATATCGATCATGCGTAGGGTAAATGGCGCGTTAACGCGCCAGAAGGTAGACCTGAACAAGATTCGAGAGGGTAAACAAGCAGACATCGTGCTGCAAGCCAACGACTCTATCGACGTCCCTGTAAAGAAGCCGACCGGACCGGCAACCAATCCTCCCGGCAGTGGTGGTGGCGGTGGAATGCAGGAGCCTCAGAGTTGACGGTTCGATGGGACCGCACAAAAGGCCGACCCGAGCCGATCTCCGCACTCAACAAGATTCGTGAAGTCGAGAACGGCGACCCGCTTGTCCCGATTCTGGAATATGCGCCTGAGGTCGTTATCTTCCGAACAACGGTCATCCCATACTTGCGCAAGGTCGTTTGCGAAATGCTTCACCAGGCAAGTGAAAATCTGCCCGAGGGGATGCGACTTGGAGTCATTGACGCATGGCGGCCTTTCGAGCGGCAAGTTCGAATCTATGATTGGATGCTCGCCTGTGCCAAGGTTGCTTATCCTAACCGCGACTACGCTCAGCTTCGCCGCACCATCTTGAGGTTTGTGGCTCCCATCGATCAGCCTACTCCGCCTGGGCACTGCACAGGTGCAGCGGTCGATGTTGTTTTGCTGGACAACGAAGGCGAACAGATCGATGTTTGGGCACCTTACGACAGATTCCGCGCTGCTCCGACCTATTCGTATGGGCTAACACCAGAGGCGACAAAAATGCGGATGATCCTCGTGGAAGCCATGCTTAGTGCAGGCTTTTCTAACTGTCGTGACGAATGGTGGCACTACAGCTATGGTGATGCCGGGTGGGCCGTTCGCATGGCTCAGGAGAACTGCTTTTACGGCAAAGCCGACCTAGATCCTGAGCTCTACACCGAGCAAGAACGACTCTCGCAGGAGTCGTTCAAAACTCGACCTAACCCGTTCATCGAAACGAGCAAGGCTCCTTAGTTCAAGGGCTTATCGGGCGTAGGACCGAACGGAATCGCGTCGGGAATAAACGGCCCTCTCGGCGCGAATCCACCTTGGGTGATGAGGATGGCGTCAACCGCCATGTCCACGCCTTCGGGTGCGCGCATCTCAAGGAGCAGCTTATTGACTCCGCGAGCGAGCTTGGTCGTTCCCATGCGATACCAAATGAATCCGCCGTTGTATGGGCTAAGCCCTTCGTTATGGATTCGTAGTATCTGCCCGCCGACATCGACCGAAAAGTCGCGGCGATTCTCTCGTGGAATTCTTGCCGACACCCACACATCCACGTCTTCGAGCGACCGTGCTTGCAGGCTGTACTCTGCTGTATACACAGCGTCGGGGCTAACGATCTGCGTTTGTAGGCTAAGGGCAAGTCCGTTGCTTGTGCCAGGAATGCTTTTTGCCTCGCTGAAATTCGTCTCTTTGCAGCTTTCTGCTTCGATCCAGCTGTATCGCGCCAAGCGCAACGAGAGCTTATTGAACTGCTCGCGCATGACAGTGTAGGAACCACCAGGATTCCGATCAACTCCCGAATAGGCATCACGGAACAGGAATATGATGTCGTGCACATCGTTGCGCATCCCTTCGGCAAGAGCGGAAAGCTGGCCCATTCTAAAGACGAGCTCGTTCAGAGAGGGCTCGGGAATTGGAATCTCGTCTGTGCCTCTGATGAGGATCGGTGTTTCGCCAAGCGTCAACTCAACTGCGTTGCGGTGAATTTTGGGCTTGGGGTCAGAACCGTCGAGCGTCACGAAAACTGGCTTTTTGGGGTCGAAGAATCGAATTTTGATTCGCTTGGCTCCATTGCGGTTCCAAAGAACATAGAATGCCCCGTCCGGCGCTTCGACACGATAGCCCGATATTTCGGACCCGTAGTCAACCCGGTTGCCCGGCAATGGCGCAGGCAGCCACCAATAGCCACCCGGCAATCGCTGCGAAGAGGCCGGGTAGTGGGCGCTCTCAGGATAATAAAGCGGTTTCGGCGACCATTGCATTACGCTCGCATCGGTTGAGCGTTTAAGCGCTTCCTGTCCGACGGTTTGGATGACGCTGAGATTGGAAGATCGAACAAACCAGCCGCATGTTCCCATCGACGCAAGATCGTCGAGGCTTAATCCAAGAGCCGCCGGAGCTTCCTTGTCGATGTCCAGATTGTAATCGGTGAGCAAGAACATACCCGGCTGTCGCCAGCGCAAGATCGAACTGCTCGCTCCTCCGACCGAGTTTGCCAGTTGGCTGGGGCTCGTGCCTTCTGCAACGGCACCGATCCCGTCTAGCGCTGGAGCCTGCATCTCATATGCCGGTGCCCATCCTGCCCACTCTTGAATGACCGGAACGTCGGTGACCTGCTTGATGGCTGTGATCAATCTTTGGAGTCGCCGAGATTGAGAATTGCGCAAGACGGCTTCAATGTCTTCCCAGACAGTCGATTTGCGATTGTCGCACGCATAAGTGCGATTGCTCACCGTATCCCAAAGCAACCCCACACCGCGATTGCCAGACCAAAGCGGCACGAGGCGCGATAGGTCGTTAAAGGTATCCAGATCGTGGGTTGAGAGTGACCAGGACCGCACGGCAGTCTGGAAATTCCGATATCGTTCTTGCAGATACTGCGCCAGTTCAAATCGGAAGAGAGGACTGGTTGGAACCAACCCACGTTCGGACTTGAGCTTTACGGTTTGCCCCATCGGGTTGATAATCCCTCGAAATCCGATCCCCAGAGGCGTCGTCTTGAGAGCGGTAAGAATCCCGTCCCGATGGTTATCCATTCCGCCCCAATAATCGACATAAGCGGCGCTAATGGTTTCGGGATAAACAAGAAGGACGTGGTCGAGGTCGTTGGGAGGCGTGATCTCTTGATCGAAGTAGCCGTTTTCGATCTTTACGCGCCCGGTCTTTTGAATCTGTCCGTCCGACCGGATCGCGAGGACCATGTAAGCGTACTGGCAGCCAGGTAGGGGAAATCGTATACGCTTTGTTTCCGTGATCCCAACAAATCGATAGCCCTGGGGCTCCACGACAACGCCAGTCGCTAGCGGTGCGATCGAAGTGATGGCAATCATGTAGCGCATGCCTGCCCTTTCAAGCCGCGAGATCGTATCTTTCCAGCCTACGCCATTGGCTGGGAGCTCAACAATCACATCGCCGATTCCTGCGGCCTTGATCGCGTCGAGATTGGCAAGGTCCGGGCCGAGCCGGACACCAACTGGGATGTAAGGCTTGCCGTCCCAGTGCAGACCGTGGTGCTCGTTGATTGACCAAGCAAGTCCGGCGCTGTTTAAGGGGCGGTAGATGCCTTGACGCGTTTGGGCGACGCTGATAGAGGCGAGTACCGCGCAAGCGGCGATAAAGATTGCCTTTCGCACCGGGCTAGGGTACCAGAACGCGTTTTGTGCTGGGATGATCATTTTTTTAGGCAGATGGTCGGCAGGTGGTCTGTTGTGGTGTAGACGCTTCTGGGCTGCCAGGGTGTTCGTGGTTGTTATGGAGGAAGTCCGGCTATTCCTTTGGCAAATTCCGGATTGCTTTTACATTTCACCAACTCATGGGCTACTTGCCGCCTACCTGCCAACCCTTTGCTGGCCACTTGTGAACGCTCCCAAAGAGACTCCCGGTAAACTGACGTATCGAATGACGCGGATCGTTTACACCGTTGCTCTTGGCAGGAAGCCGTTTGCCGAGATGGCGATGGGGTTGGGGCGCTCTTTGAGCCTCTTTGGCGACACGACGCCTCGGGTCATCATGACCGACATCCAGGGCTACGACTGGAGCCGCTACTTCGACAAGGTCATTCAACCGCCCAAAGACCGCGACGGGCTGGAAAAGCTCACGGCCCTTGATCACACCGACGCCGACGCCGTCCTTGCCATCGACTGCGACATGATCGCCTTCAAGCGCATGGACGACATCTTTGAGTACTGCAAAGGGATGACGCTGGGGGTGCAAGGGTGGTACGTCAACTCTGACAAGTGGCACGGCGGGGACGTTGTGGAAACCATGCAGCGGTTTGGGAAGGACCGGCTCCCCAAGTTCAACGGAGGATTGATCTACTACGAACGCACCCCCGAAGCTCAAGCCCTGATCGCGAAGATGCGCGACATCGCGCTGGATTACGACAAGTACGGCTTTGAGCGGTATCGGCAGGGGAAGGTTTCGGAAGAGGTCACGATGATGCTGGCGATGATGCAGGACCCAAACTGGTCGCTCATCCCCGAAGAGATGGATTTTCAGAACACGGCGTCCGGGCTGATCGGATTCCCTCGAATCAGCATCAAGCGCGGGGAGTGCCGGTATCTGGTGCGGTCGAACAAGGTCCGATTCGTCGAGCCGTACCTATTCCACGCCCTATCGCTGCGGCATTTTCCGGTGTACTGGCGTCAGCTTGACGCGCTGAAACGTCTCGAACGCTACGAAGACCGCCATCTGCAGGGCTACACACCCTGGTGGCGGGTACGGGCGAGGCAGGCATTCCGGTTTGTCTATCGCCACATCACCAAGAGGCTGTAATTGAAGAGGGTCATCTACACGGTCGCCACGGGCAAGCCCAAATTCGCGGAAATGGCGATGGGTTTGGGGCGGTCGCTGGCGCTGATCGGGGACCTCACCCCCCGCGCCGTCGTGACCGATATCGAGGGTTATGACTGGAAGCGGTACTTCGACTACGTGCTGCCGCCCTTGCGGGGTCGCTCTGCGCTGGACAAGCTGTACGCCTTCGAGCATCTGGACGCCGATCAGGTGCTGAGCATCGACGGAGACTGTCTCGCCTTTCGCCGGATGGGTCCGATCTTCGACTACGGCGCGGGCCGCGATTTCATGATCCACGGCGATTGGCACAGCGAAGGGAGTTGGCACGGGGCGGACGTTGCTGAGATTTGCCGGAAGTTCGGGGTTGAGAAAGCCCCTTGGTTCAACGGTGGGATGATCTACTACGAACGAACGCCCGCCTATGAAAAGCTCCTCAAGCGGATGCTGGAGATTCAGGAAGACTATCGAAGCACCGGGTTTGAGTTGTTCCGGGGGAATGCCTCGGAAGAGGTTTGCGTGCTGATCGCGATGCTGGAGACGGGGATCGGGCACGTCGCTCCGGCGGAACTGAACTTTATGAACACGGCGGTCGGGCTGAAAGGGAAGCTGAAAATGGATGTGATGCGAGCTGAGTGCTCCTTCGTCAGCCGGAGCTACCACACCCGTTTCTTCCGACCCCATATCTTCCATGCCTCGCGCTATTCCAACTTCCTGATCTATTGGCGCGAGCTGGCCAAGCTGAAGAAGCTGGAGAAGATCGAAGACCGGACGGAGTTTGGATTTCTGCGTCCGACCATGAAGCTGCGGCGGTCCATCGACCGCCGACTCCTCAAGATGGCGGGGAAGCTGTGAGCGAGAAGAAGCGTGTGATCCTCACGCAGGCGATCGGGCATCCGCGCTACGGCGAGATGGCGCTGGGTCTGGCGCGTTCGCTGGCATTGATCGGTGATCTCACGCCCCGGGCGATCATCACCGACATTGAGGGCGTGGATTGGAAGCGCTATTACGACTATGTGATCCCGCCGACCAAGCCGATTGAGTACGCCTACTGCACCAAGCTGGACGGACTGGACGTGACCGATGCCGACCAGGTGATCTTTATCGACGCGGATTCCTTGGTCTTCAAGCGCATGGACCGCGTGTTTGAAGAGTGCGAAGGGAAGGGCTTTGTCGTGCAGGGGCACTGGACGACCGAAGGCTTTTGGTATCGCGACGTGCCGACGATGCTCAAGGAGCACAGCATCGAGCGGATCGGGCGCATCAACAGCGGGTTTGTCTATTACGAGCGCACGCCTGAGTGCCTGGATTTTATTGAGAAGGTGCGTGAGCTGATCCCGCAGTACGACGCGCTTGGCCTCAAGCGCAAGAGCAAGCTTTATCCCGACGAGCCGCTGATCGGCATCACGATGGCGAAGGAGAACTTCGGCTATCTGGCCCCTGAGGAGAGCGATTATATGAACTCTGGGATTGGGCTGATTGGGAAGCTAAGGTGCAACGTGCTCACCAACGAATGCAACTATGTGTGCCGACGCCATGCCGTGCGCTATGTAGAGCCGTACATCTTCCACGCTCACTTTTACAGCAAGTTCCTGGTGTACTGGAAGCAGCTGCGGGTCCTGGAAGCCCTGGAGAAGTATGAGGACACGCACGAGTTCGGCTATATGTCGGCGGGACAAAAAATGCGCCGCTCGATCGAGCGGCGCATTTTGAAGTGGTTTTTACGAAAGCTTTAAGCCTTGGATGCCAGCTGTTAGCGACGAGAATTCTTACTCTTCCGAAGCAGAGTCTCCAGAGGCTTCCTCTTCAGCTTCAGGCTGAGTGGGAGGGGGTGGTGGGATGTTCTTCTTTCGGCTTGCCGGACGCTTCTTGGTCGTCGCGCCCATTTCAACACCAACCGCACCTTCTGTAAAGCTCGCCTTGATCTTAATCCGCTTGCTTACCTCGGTGCCGGTGACCGTGCTCCAATTCGCACGCTCAAGCGCCCATTGCCAGCCTACGTCGGTGGGGGAGTAGACAAACTCAACGCCAGCCTGGAGAACGTCGCTAAGCGTTGCCTTGAGGTCTTTCCGGTCCAGCAATCTCTCCTCGCCCGCCGTGTAGTTCGGGCTGAGGCCGACGGTAACGACAACCGCTTCTTCCTCGACAGCCGTCTTGGTCTTTTTCGGCGGCTCAAGTTCGTCAGAGATGGAGTTGATGTGGCTGACCATCGCTGAGGTGAGCTTGGTGTAATCGGCGGGCCAGTAGTAGTTCTCGCCTTCGTAGTGGGCGATAGCGTGACGCCCGGTGATGACGAGCGCCGATGCGATCAGCGCAGCGTCGGTCGGCTTCATCTTCGGATAGGCCTTCTTAATTTGATCGACCGCGGTTTCAAGCTTTGTCAGGTGACAGGTCAACAATACGAAAACTCCTCGTTCGGGCGTACGCCGGTGCATCATAACACACAGACTGCGCCATACTTGGACAAGATTTTACCTTGCTCGTGAAAGGGTGGCTAGGAACATGAGACACAACACACAACGATGGAGTTTGATAGGGCTTGCTGTGCTCACACTGACCGTCTTATGTGCGCTCGGATGCGGAGACAAAGAGGCTCAGAACGGCTCTTCGACCGGCAGCGCCGAAAAGAAGCTGCTTATCGGGATCGTTTATGACTCCGGTGGCAAGAACGATAAGTCATTCAACGCCAGCGCGGCTCGTGGAATCGATAAGGCGATCAAAGAGCTTGGTGTCGAGCATAAAGAGATTCAGAGCCAGGGCGAGAAGGATTACGAGACGAACCTTTCCGCACTTGCCGAGGCTCGCTGCGATCTTGTCATCGCCGTTGGCGTGAATATGGAGACCGCGCTTCGTGCCAGCGCTTCGAAATTTCCCGAGACAAACTTCGCCATCGTTGACGTTCCCGTCGAGCTCCCGAACGTCCGCTCCCTTATTTTCAATGAGGAGCAGGGAAGCTTTCTTGCCGGCTACCTTGCCGGGCTCATGACCAAGTCGAACAAGCTCGGTTTCGTAGGCGGGCAGAGAATCAGTCTGATCGAGAAGTTTTACAGCGGCTACGCTGCCGGGGCGTATTTAGCCAATCCGAGCGTGGAGATGCTCCCCGATAAGTACGCAGATAGCTGGAATAATGCCGACCTTGCCAAGATCGCGGCCATCTCGCTCTACACTCAAGGGGCAGACATCGTTTATCACGCCGCAGGCAAAGCCGGGATAGGAGTATTCAACGCTGCCCATGAGCGCGGAAGATACGCCATTGGAGTCGATAGCGATCAGGATGAGCTTTATGAGGGCATCATCCTCACCTCTATGATCAAGAACGTCGATGAGGCTGTTTTCTCAACGATTAAGGACCTCAAAGAAGGGAATTTTTCGCCTGAGATCAAGGTCTATGACCTGGCGAGCGGTGGAGTTGGCCTAAGCCCAATGAGGTTTACAAAGGAGATCATCGGCGATGAGAATCTGGCGAAGATCGATGCTGTGGCGGAAAAGGTGAAGTCGGGCGAAATCAAAGTGCCGACGACAAAAGACGAACTCGCTAAGTTCCGTGCCTCATTGCCCAAGTAAACGAGATCGCAAGTAGTCTTCCTCACCGATTGCAGACATACAAATCCGGTCGGAAATCGACTGTTTCTGGCTTACACTTGACGTAAGCATGAACCGCTACAGATTTAGATTCGCCGCCAAGCTGACGCTTCTCGGAGCGCTGGTTCTGATCTCCGGTCAGGCGCTCGCCTTTACCCCCCGAGGCCAAGGCGAGAGTTGGGACAAATACAGTCAGCGATTGCGCGGGCTCGCCAACACCTACCAGAAGTGGGGAATCACCCTCAAAGTCGAACCAAAAGCGTTCACCTCAACCGCCGGACCCCTGCCTTCCTACCTCAAGGTTGTCAGCGGATTTGAATCGGGCGATACGCTTAATGTGAACATTGAGACTGGACTTGGAAAGAATGAAAGCACCGCTGTCGCGATCGCGGGCGAGTTCAAATACGGCCCCGACGGGAAGAAGGTATCCGGCAACGGTGTGATCTATCTCAAGGGAACGGGTGTTGGTGGCAAGTTCAAATACGACAACGTCAAGGGGCTCCAACTTGAAACCGGTTTGGAGGAGACGTTCTACTCGATCGGCATCAACATTGGAAACGATGAGAAGGGACCGGTCGGAATTGGATTGAAACTCGGCCCCGCAAAGATCGAGATCGACCTCGTAAAGTGGGGCAAACGCTGCAAAGAGGTCGCGCCCTACGCAAGCAAGGTCGCTGCGGAGAAAGTCGGTGGAGTCATGGTTCGTGCGGATGTTCCCGACCTTGCCGCTGCCATCGCCAAAGCCCCAGAACCGAACGCCGACAGACTCACTTCATTTGCTGTGGTATCGATCAAGAAGCTCGCGAGAGGGGAACAACTGAACCGCTTGACCGACATTCATGGCGTCGCAGTCGATAAGGTGAGCCGGGATGTGCTTCTCATCGGGTCCATTGTCTCTGGGCATACTCCCATCGATCCTGATAATCTCATCGCACTGTGCGCCTCCATCGGCAAGTTGGGAACGACGCCGTACGTGAGCATTGATCCCGACCCATTTGACTTCACGCAACCGCACAGGGGGCGTATCGGCGGTCTCCCGGATTCCTTTCAAGACACGCTCCTATCGCTAAGACTGCTTGAGATCGACTACGCCCTCAAAGGTGTGATAATGGGCCACCTGCGCACCCAAGGCGTAAAAAGCCTGCCCGATCTGCTCAGCGAGGCAGTTGGACCGGTCGGTGGTTTCGCGGCGCGGTTTTGGTTCGTGCCGAAAGAGCTGTTTCCGGCGGATATCGAGGTCGAGCGAGGCGATGGTCTTTCGATCTATTGGTTCGCTGCGGAGCCCGTGGTACGAACTGAGCCGATGTCAATCGGCGGCACAGGAGCTTCATCAGGACCTGGACGGGGCATGATGGAGAGCCTCGCGTCAAATGTCACACGCCACTTGGCAAGAATCCAGGAAGAGCATCCCGAAATCCAGCTTAATAAACTGCGGCAAATCTTTGGACTGGCAACAGCTCTCGCGATCTTAAAGCAAGATCCCAGTCAGGACATTGTCCAAGAAGTGGTGGACAATATTGCTCCACTCTCTGTGCAGCATTACGACTTTAAAAGAACCTTTACGCCCATCGGGCAGCGGATCGTCAAGGATGGAGGGATGCGAGAGGTCAATGTTTGGGGCGGTATCTTTTCCAGCGCGACCCTCTACGGTCAAGCGGGTTCGGCGAAAGTGGTTTCCGCAGCCCGCGCTAAAGGTGTTCGCAGTGCAGCTGGAAGCAAGACGGGCAAGATTTCGTCTGGCGGACCTGCCGCGTTTGTAAACGGAGACAAGATTGCCAATGGCGAGATCATATCAGGACGCTATGGCACCATCGCTTTCCTGCTATCCAAGAAAGATTACAAAGGGGCGGCTGCCGAAGTTGAGAGAATCCTCAAGCGGAACCCTACAGCAAGTGATGTCCTCCTGCTCAAAATGCGCGCCACGCTCTACCAAGAGGATTGGAAGACCATGCTCACTGATGCCCAGCGCTACGTCAAGGCCAAGCCCAAAGACGCGCGCGGCTACTACTGGCAGGGGGTTGCCCAGGGGTCGCTTGGCTACTTGAAAGAAGCCCGGGCATCGGCGGACAAAGGGATTCAGCTGGCCCCCAAGAGCCCCGAATCCTATCTCCTGCGCTCAAATCTTCGACTCGATACCGACCCGGAAGGGGCGGTAGCCGACGCAACCAAGGGTGTGCAATACAGTCCCGAAAGCGCATTCGCCTACTCCATTCGAGGGCAGGCATACGCGAGTATGCGTCGGTTCGCCGAGGCCATCGACGACTACGAAAAATCGGTGTCCATGAACCCGATGGTAGCGAATTATTGGCAGTATCTCGGGTTGTACCGAATGCAGCTTGACCGAACCGCTGGCGCGGTAGATGCCTTCACTTATGCTATCGGACTCGACCCATACGACCCTTACACCTACTTCGCAAGGGGTGATGTCCTATTAAAGCAGGGGAACTACGCGACTGCATTGGAGGATTTCCGCAGGTCGATGGCTCTTGATCCACTCCTGCGCGAGCGGGTCCAGCCCAAGATCGACGAGTGTCTTCGGAAAATCGGATAAACGAATCCGCCAGGATCGAGCCGAAACAGGCTACTTATCCTTTGCTGGGGCAGTTGTGTCGCTGGAAGTTGAAGTTGGCGTGGCGTCGGCCTTGGGCGTTTCTTTAGCCTCCGCTTTTGCTGATTTTGTTTCGGCGGCAGGAGCGTCCGAGGGAGCGGTCGGGGTTTTTGAAGACCCATCGTTTACATAAAATCCCCCGCCTTTGAAAGCGATGCCCACAGGTTGGATGATTCTCTTCACCGTGCCTGAGCTTCCACAATGGCAATCGGTCAGAGCGTCTTCCGTGATTCTTTGTTCGACCTCATAAGTTTCATTACATGATGAGCATTCGTAAACGTACGTAGGCATAAGTATCCTCAATATGGGGCTTGATCCATCAACCGGCGGAATTGTGGCAGAATGTCAGCCATTACGGGCCGAATTCGTCGGTTTCGTGAGTCTGTATTCCCATGTTTAACCAGGTCTTTGAGACGTCGGACTTAGGAAAGGTTGCCTTTCTGATCCTGCTTGAGGCGCTTCTCTCGGCGGATAACGCACTCATCCTGGCGATTATCGTCCGTCATCTCCCAAAGCCACTTCAACGCAAAGCGCTTTTTTATGGCATGGCGGGCGCGTTCACCTTCCGCTTGGGAGCCATCCTCGCTGCTAACCTCATCATCAGCTTATGGTGGGTTCAGCTCATCGGTGCGGCCTACTTGATCTTTTTGATGGTCAAGCACTTCTGGAACACAAATGGCGGTGGTGCAAAGGCGAAAGGGCTTGCAGGGGCGAGCTTTTGGGTGACAGTCCTCTACGCGGAGCTTGCTGATCTCGCGTTCGCGATCGACAGCATCCTCGTCGCCGTTGCCATAGAGCCCCATCGCGATAAGATTTGGGTCGTTTACTGCGGCGCAGTGCTTGGCATCGTCTTGCTGAGATTTATCGCAAACGTGTTTCTCCGACTCTTGGAGAAGTACCCCATGCTCGACCATGTGGCGTACATCCTTGTGGGCTGGGCGGGCATAAAACTACTGTTCCTGGGCGGACACACCTGCGTTCGGTGGTTCAACGAGCGTAACCCGCTGAACCCGCTGGGCTTTACGATTCCCGAAATGAAGCCGCTGGTTTTCTGGACGGGGCTTGCCCTGATCGCTATCATTGGCGGCTGGCTTGCCTTCCGTCAAGGACCCCAACCACTGCCCGACGACGAGCCTGGAGAGTCGGGTCAAGAAGCTGCCACCGAACCCACAAACTAGCTTGATGGATTCTCCGTTGAATCATGTCATTCCCAGAGTTCCTTTCGAGTATTCTCTGCGTTCGGAGCCCCTCATACGCGGGTTGATTTATTCATGTCCAAGAAGCTGAAAATCGGAATTATTGGGAGTGGCGGAATCGCCCAAGGATGCCACATGCCAGGCTATGCAAGCATGCCTGACCTTTGTGAAATGACATGGGTCTGTGATGTGAACCCAGACACTGCCAAGGCTGCCGCAGAGAAGTTTAACGTTCCTAACGTCACCACCGACTATCGCAAGATGCTGGCTGAAGGCGAACTTGATGCTGTTTCAGTTGCCACGCCAAACGCTTACCATGTCGATCCAACAGTCGATGCGGTGAATGCGGGTGTCCACGTGCTTTGCGAAAAGCCCCTTGCCATGAACTCCGATGAAGCGCGCCGGATGTGCCGTGCTGCCAAGGACAACAACAAGATTCTGATGGTCGGGCTCCAATCTCGATTTGGCGGTCCAGCAAGGTTTATGAGGGAGTACATCGACGCGGGGCACATGGGAGACATTTATTACGCGCGGGCTTGGGCGCTTCGTCGGCGTGGTGTTCCGGGTTGGGGCGTCTTCATCGACAAGGAGAAGCAGGGCGGAGGTCCGCTCATCGACATTGGCGTACACATCCTTGATCTGACTTTGTATCTGATGGGCTATCCCAAACCCGTGTCGGCGTTTGGTAAGACTTGGGACGTGCTCGGCACAAACCCCGACCTCTTTAACAACTGGGGCGATTACGACCGGACGAAGTACACCGTAGAGGACTTTGCGGTTGGGCTCATCAAGTTCGACAACGGCGCGGTCGTGAATCTGGAGAGTTCGTTTATGGCGAACCTCGATGGAGATCCGTTCCGAACTCACCTCTTTGGGACAAAGTCAGGAGCGACTGTCAACCCTTACGGGGAAAATCCCATTGAGCTTTATACTGAGCAGAATAAGCAGCTTTTCAATCTGAAACCGATCAATGTCCCGCGAGTGGAATCTTCACACACTGCCGAGGTTCAGGCCTTCGTCAACGCTATTCTGGAGAACAAGCCCTCACCTGTTCCGGGAGAGAATGGGCTCATCCTCAATGCGATCTTCGATGCCTTGTACAAGAGTTCAGAAACGGGCAGGGAAGAGATGATCGACACGAGTTTTTGATTGTAGATTGTAGATTGGAGATTGGAGATTGGAGATCTTCCCCCTTACTCCTTACAATCCTTACCCTTTACAAAAGAATGCGCCGGATGAATAAGCATCCAGCGCATTCTTTTTCGCAGCACGGCTCTTAAATGTCGCCGTACAGGAAGAACTCGTACGGGTGCGGGCGCAATGCAATCGCGTCGCACTCGTGCTTCAGTTTGTACTCAACATAGGTCTCAACGAGGTCCTTTGTGAACACGTCGCCCTTTAGCAAGAACTCGTGATCGCTGGCAAGCGCCTCAAGCGTCGCTCGGAGCGAACCTGGCGTTTGCGGAATTCCTGCGCGCTCTTCGGCGGGCAGTTCGTAGAGATCCTTGTCAAGCGGCTTTGGCGGCTCAATCCGGTTTTGAATACCGTCCAGGCCAGCCATGATGATCGCCGGAAAGGCGAGATATGGGTTGGCGCTGGGGTCCGGCGCTCTGAACTCAACTCGCTTAGCCTTAGGCGACTTGCTGTACATCGGGATACGAACACAAGCCGAGCGGTTTCGCTGTGAGTACAGCAAGTTGATCGGGGCTTCATAGCCCGGAACAAGTCGTCGGTAGGAGTTCGTTGTCGGCGCACAGAAGGCCAAAAGCGCTGCAGCATGCTTGAGCAAACCACCTACAAAGAAGCGAGCCGTGTCCGAAAGTCCGGCATAGCCCGTCTCGTCATACATCATCGACTCGCCGTTCTTCCAGAGTGAAACGTGAACGTGCATGCCGCTACCGTTGTCGCCATAGAGCGGCTTTGGCATAAAGCAGGCGATCAAACCGTTTCGGTAGGCCGTGTTGCGCACGACGTACTTGTACTTCTGGATGTTGTCAGCCATTTCCAAGAGCGGCTTAAAGCGGAGGTCGATTTCACACTGGCCGGCGCTGGCAACTTCGTGGTGATGGACCTCAACATCCAAACCTGTTTGGATCATTGTCGCCATCATCTCGCTGCGGACGTCTTGCAGCTTATCCACCGGCGGGCAGGGGAAGTACCCACCCTTGGGTCGAATCGTGAAACCTGCCGAACCTTCGTCCGCGCTCGTCCAGTGCGCCTCGTGGCTTCCGATCTTAAAGCCCATCTCGTGCGGATTGGCGTTGTAGAGCAACTGGTCGAACAGGAAGAACTCTGCTTCCGGTCCAACAAAAGCCGTGTCGGCAATGCCGGACGACTTGAGGTAAGCCTCGGCCTTTTTGGCCACATAGCGTGGATCGCGAGAATAGGGTTGCCGAGTCATCGGGTCTTCGATGTTGCACATCACGACCGCGGTCGGTAGCTCGGTATACGGGTCCATGAAGATGGTGGCAGGGTCGGGAACCAGGAGCATGTCGGACTCGTTGATGCTCTGGAAGCCACGAATGGATGAGCCATCAAAGCCCAAACCATCCTCAAAAATGTCTTCGCTGAAGTGGCCCGCATTCATTGAGAAGTGGTGCCACATTCCAAAAAGGTCGGTGAAGCGAATGTCTACGAATTGCGCTTCGTTATCAAGAACGAATTGTACGGCCTCTCTTGGTGTCATGATTTTGCTCGGTACCCAGAAGTCAATATCCCGAAATTGCAACTTTCCTCGCGGCGGGGAAGCGAGGTTTTTGGAGTGCTTGTAACAGTCCCCAGAACGTTACATTTAAGCTTCGGCGACGCTGCCAACTCTGTGACGAATTATCCCCTAAAAAAGCTTCGCGACAGCAGAATGTTTCTCGGCCCGATGAACTCTAGGATACCAGACTGGGCCCTTTAGGAGACGTTCGCTGAGGCATACCGCCCAGCCATTAGCAAGGCCCGGTGAGCTTCAAATTGACTCTTAAAGGCAGCTCGAAGACTCCGTCTAGCTGAAGATGCGACGTAGTAGGGTAACCCTCCCGATCGGCACCCATTCCGCCACCAAGATATCGCCGTTGCGCAGGAACATCGCATCGTGTGGATGGATAAACTTTCCGGGGATGAATTCCGCCCTTGGCTTGTCTCGCAGGCCGCTCGGCGCGCCGTCGCCAAGATGCACGATGGGTTTGTTCTGCGGGTCTAAAAGGGTAATGACGCTTTCAAGGTCGGGAACCAGCATCACTCCATCACGGATGGAGAAATGACAGGGCAGCCGCATGCCTGCAGTGCTGAAAGAGTGGTGCTCTCCATCAAGCGAGAAGTATTGAATCCTACGGTTTCCACGATCGGCAACCGCAAGCAGAGGCTCTCGCCCGCGATTGTCGAGCCACAGGCCATGAGGTTGGGCTACCCGCCCAGGAGCGTTGCCGCGCCCTCCAAACGATTTTAGGTAGTTGGCACTTCGGTCGTAGTGGTGAATCCAGTTCGACCCATATCCGTCGGCGACATAAAAATCTCCGTTCGGGGAGAAGGCAACGTTGGTCGGGATGAAGGCTTCGCCTTGGGCGTACTTGTCCGATTCTTTGGGTGCGTCTATCTCCCAAATGACCGTCCCGTCAAGCGTTGTCTTCGAAAACTTGCGGTGTGCGACATCACAATGATAGATGAACTCCTCTGTCCCTTCCCGTCGGATATCGAGGCCGTGGGCACCACCCTTGAACTGCGAACCCCAAGAGCGAAGGAATTTCCCTTTCTCCGTGTAGACACAGATCGCATCGGAGCTCTTGCTGCTGCCATGAACGGTATGAGCGACGTAAATCCGCCCCTGACTGTCTTGGGCCACCCCATGTGTATCGCCAAAAGCCATTCCTGGCGGAGGAGTGAGCCAATCGTGAACGCACTCGTAGCGGAACTCACCGCTTCCAAGAACAAGCCCCGACCCGCCTTGGGCAAGTGCGCGGGCCATCGGAGAAGCTGCGAGAGTGGTTGCAGCAGAAGCTTTTAGAAAGTCGCGACGAGTCATGCGCATGGCTAAACACCCTCAGAAGAGGTGGCTTAATAATAGCGCGAATGAGTCGCGGCAGGCCATCAACTATGGCGGAATTTGAGGTTGGAGATCGCGGATCTAAAAGGGCGATCGTCAATTGTAAATGTCAATCGTAAATCGTGATTCAGAGTCTTCTCACTTCCCGTACTGTTGATGCGTCTCTTTGGCAATCGCTAGCATTTGTGTGGCGGTGCGGCTCACAAGCCCGGCTGGAATATATCGAGGCTGTCCAATGCCGTCCAAGAGCCAGTAATAGATCACTCCGCTGGCTAGGTAAGCGCCGAGCGGGGAAGAGTGATTACCGTCCTGTAGCCACAAATCAAGATTCGGATTCTTCTTAAGGGCAATGTCCCACGCCCGACAAACCGGAATGACCTTGACGCCTGACGCCTGTGCGACCTGTTGGTAAACCCCAAGAATGTACTCCGTCTCGTCCCAACCCTTTCGCGGCCATTCGGCAAAGAGGTAAGTCTTCGCTCCGGTATCCGCAGCCAGCTTGGCAATCTTAATCGCCCCGTCGTGTGGGTAAGAATACTGGTGCGAGGAGCTGAGCTTGACGGCCTGGCAGATGACAATGTCCCACTTTCCGTTCTTGATGCGATTCTGCGTTTGAACGTTCTGACCTGCGTCCTCTAAGAAAGCCGTGAAAATCGATTCGGTGTAAACCGGTGTCCCCGTCCCGTCCGACTCCATCATTTGCCTCACCATACCGGGGACATCGCAGTTCCCTGTGTGGCTGTTGCCAATAAAGAGGATGCGGACACTTTTTGCCTGTGTGCCCGGTTTCTGCTCCAGTTTGTCTGGCCGGTGTGAACAAGAAAGTAGAGGCAGTAGGGCGACGAGTGTAAGGGACACGAATTTCATGCTGATACAGGATGCAATCACGGCGATTGAATTGCCTTGTACCGAATTGTCTAAACCTTGTAACGGCGTGACTCAATGGGCACGCAGAGTTTTGGATTGGCAGCAAGTTGCAGGAGACAGTTCCCAAGCGCTTCAGCTTTTCAGTGGCCTCGGCGTCGCTGCTTTCCTGTAGAATTGAATTGCGGAACTGAATATCGGAGGGATTATGAGCTTGCTGACGTCTCTTGTTGCAATCCTTGGTTTAGGTGCACCCATTGCGGCACCAACTCAATCGTTGGAGCCGTTGTTCGAAGGGCTGGGTGGCTTCCACCGCAAAGTCCAGACAACGAGTCCAGATGCGCAGAAGTATGTGGATCAGGGGCTCGCATTTCTGTTCGCTTTCAACCACGACGAAGCCACGCGCTCTTTTCAGCAGGCCACGCATCTCGACCCCTCCTGCGCCATGGCTTGGTGGGGAATAGCGACGGCAAACGGCCCGCACATCAACAACCCAATGGTGGACCCTGCCAACGCCATGACCGCATGGAATGCTCTCCAAAAAGCCAACGCTTTAGCTCCAAAAGCTCCCAAGGTCGAGCGAGACCTCATAGGCGCGGCGATGAAGCGTTTTTCGTCCAACCCCTCCGCTGACCGTGGCCCCCTCGACAAGGCCTATGCCGCTGCGATGAGAACAGTCTGGCGAGCCCACCCCAAAGACGCCGATGTCGGAGCGCTTTTCGCCGAGTCGATGATGGATCTTCGGCCCTGGGATTTGTGGAAGCCGGACGGCAGCCCACAACCGGGGACTAGCGAAATACGGAGAACCCTTGAAGCGGTGATGAAGCTGAACCCGAAGCAGCCCCTAGCCAACCACCTCTACATCCACACAATGGAGGCCTCCCCTAATCCAGAGAAGGCGATTGGGGCAGCCGACCGGCTTCGGTTCCTGCAACCCGGGCTTGGGCACATGGTCCACATGCCTTCGCATATCGATGTCCGCACGGGACGTTGGGCAGAAGCCGTTGCCGCGAATCTACGTGCAATCGAGGCCGATAAGAGTTACCGCGCTAAGTCTCAGCGTCAGGGCTTCTATCGAGTCTATATGGCGCACAACCATCACATGCTCGCTTTTGCTGCGATGATGACTGGCCAAAGTGAACTTTCCATCAAGGCGATGGATGACGTGATCACGATCTTCCCCGACGAAGTCTTGAAGGAGATGGCTCCGCTCGTCGATGGCTTCATGGCATCGCCATTCGAGGGTCGCGTTCGATTTGGCAAGTGGGAAGAGATTGTTGCGATGCCGCTCGTTCCTGATTACTTTCCGCTTGCGAGGTCACTACAGCATGAGGCTCGAAGCGTGTCCTACGCTGCAATGGGAATGGTTGAAGCGGCAAGAGCTGAGCAGTCGATGTTCTATGCGGCACGTAAGAAAGTGCCCAAGGATGCGGCCTTTGGAAACAATGCGGCGGCGGATATCCTCACCGTTGCGACACATCTAATGAACGGGGAAATCCTGCTTGCCGAGGGCAAAATACAGGCCAGCATTGCCGAGTTGAAAAAGGGCGTAAAAGCTGAAGACCAGCTTCGGTACGACGAACCACCCGACTGGATTCAGCCCGTTCGGCATACTCTTGGAGCGGTGCTTTTGAAGGCTGGACGACATGCCGAAGCCGAGCAGGTCTATCGAGATGACCTAAAACGGCTCCCTGGGAATGGCTGGTCGCTTTTTGGTCTTGGGCAAGCGTTGCGAGCCCAAGGAAAGGCCGAAGCCGCGGCAACGGCAGAATCACACTTCGCCAAAGTTTGGGCAAAAGCGGACATGAGCATCCAATCTTCTTGCCTCTGCGTTCAAGGCAAGTAGCCTGAAAACTTGGATAGGTGAAAGGACACGCAAACGAGCATCAGAGAATGCTTTTTACGTCAATACCGCGTGATCGCGTGACCTCAAGGCGATACACAAACACATGCTCTTGCGGGAAGGCCTTAAGGGTTCCTCGCAAGATCTCCTCTGTGTCGAGTTCTTGCTGTTTCCTGATCCTTTCCGCGTTGTATGTGGAGTACACACGCTTATAGTCGGCACAGATCGCTTCATCAGGGCCATCCTCGGCTGGCCCATGGAACATCAAAACGACTTCCTCTATCTCATGCGCCTTCAACAAGAAGAGGAATTCATCTTTGATGCGTGAAGACCGTGTGAACTGCCCCCCGGCCTGCACGAGCGCACCCGGTCCGCCCGGCAAGTACAAACGATCGTAGTGGGCGATGCCAAACCTCTCGTTGAGAAGTTCGTCGGTGGCCTCCTGCAGACGCCCGTCGGAACATGCAACGACGAGGATATGCGGGCGAACATGATTCCAGGGGCGAGATGTTGAGAAAGGCTGGCGCTTCGGCATGATCTTGGCTGCGACCATTTTACAACGGTTGGTCAGGCCTTTTCTAACTTGCCAGAGGAACTTGGACTAAATCGTGGATTCCGATAGCCACCCCCACATTCACCAAGAGAAGAAGACCTCGGAGGTCTGAGCTTGAAGAATGAAGTCAACCGGTTGCTTCCGCAGTGCCATTAGTTGTTCCAATTACTTAGCAACTAGAAGGCACACATTAATGGTTTTTCCACATTTTTGAATAGTGGAGCAAATTTGATTTGAAAAATGACGCTATCGGTTTTATAATCCATGCAGGGAGGTTAATGTGAGACATAAACTTCAGTCCATTACTTGTTTCTTAATAACAAGTTTGCTTATCTTAGCGATAACAAGGTCCTCCGCTGACACCTATGGTGAAAACATAGTGGTAGTTGGCAACATTAAGTGTTGGGCTTTGGTATCCATCCCCGGCGTTACTGCCGCGGGCAAGCCTATCTCGGGAACGTTTGTTCCTGTCGGGGCGGGCGCTGGCGCACGTTTGAACGGTGCCTATGTGGGCGACCCACCCTTTGACAATGCCCTATTCTTCCGAGCGACACTGAAGATTGGCGGCGTCGAGATTTATGACAAGACGTACCCCCTTGGGGGAACGACAGGAGGAACTGGAACCACAGGAGGTACCGGCGGTACGGGTGGCACAGGCGGCGGTGTTGGCGATCCTCCGGGGGGAGGAGCTGGCGCTGGGCTTTATGCCTTTGCACCAACGGACGACTTCAACTTTGCTGATTTGTTTGCTCAGGTTCCAGAAGACCCTGAGTTAGTCCAGTTGTACGGTCCGCCTCCGGCAAGGTTTGCGAGCAACCACTTTTCGCACAATGCCGATGTTCCGGTTGTTTTGAAGTGCTATTACGCGCTCTTCAAGAACCAGCAGTGGATCGCTTCGACTGTGTGCGAAACGCAGATCGACCCGAAGGCATACAATAGGCTGGCGTCTTGGAAGACGATAGTTACGGTAAATGGAGGGTCTTGGCCTCCAAATCTTCAAGCAAGGATTGACGGCTTAGTAAACACAGGCCGATCAAACTTTTCGTCCGCGAATTACCTGGTCTCTGGAGGACCATTGATGAACAAAGCCCAGGCGTTAGCCGAGCTCGGAGAATCTACTGGGGTCTTTGTGAATACGCACGGAGCTGGTGGAGGACTCTTCGACTCCTACGGTCACTGGGATCCTGTTACTGGGCTTATCATCCCAAGCGGCTTTTTGCCATGGAATGAGATAGGGACTGCAACAGGCGCATTCAATCCGAATGAGGCGACACCTCAACACAGCTGGATTATCGTCTATGGTTGTGACACTTTAGGCGGTGGCGCTGACCCCTCTTGGGCTTTCCGGCGTCGACCAGTCGATGGTGTGTATCTCGGTTTCGAGGGAATTCTTACGACAGATTGTAAGGATGTCGTAACAGGAGCTACTGTGAGCTTTGAAAATCATGCCACGACGCTGTTCAGCATGTTGAATCAAGGCCACGCCGCTGAGGGTGCGCGTGTTAGAGCGAATGCGCTCTATCTTCCGCTAGACGTGAACAATTTTCCATTGCCCATGCAACTTCGTGGCGATACCCTTACAACTTGGAAATCAGTCTATCTTCATGCAGCCGAAAGAGTTGCACCGAGAGTGGACTCACAGGGGAGGTTTACAGAATGGTACATCTGGTTCGATTCACCATAACTCTATCAATTGTCCTGATCATTGCCTGCTCAGCAGGAATTGCTCAGACGAGGGGACAAGAGTCGTTGTCTGATCGGCTCAAAACAAGAGCGCTTGAAGTCAGCAAGACTGCGGTTCAGTTCAACGCTGCAAAGGGAGTTGATCTGCGTTCAGCTACGCTGCTTAAGCAGAACAAGGCATCCGTGGTAGTAGAAGCAAACACAACCACAGTCTGGCTAGGGGATGCGTCGGTAACGATATTCAATCGGGATGGCCGTCTCCTTTCTTATCGATCTGATGAGAAACGTGCTCTATACGATCTCCTTACAGAAGAGCAGTGCGAAAAGATTGCTACTGATTTTCTGGCTGAGATCGGTATGAAAGCGGATGGCTATGACACTGAGGTTCACAACGGTGATCATACTTTCAGGTTCAATGTTCAAGCACAGTACGGCAAGTTTTTGTCGACTCAGTTGATTTCAATTGAGGTCAGCCGGTCTACAGGAGCTGTAAAAGAAGCGTATCTTGGACCTTGGATGGACCACAGCAAACTTGCATTAAGTAAGTTAGCTACGGCTGAAGATTGCGTTGATGCCGCCAAGAATGCTTACTCGCGCTTCGAGCCCTTTCCCATTGGCAAGGTCGTACAGACTCAGCTGATGCTTGGAATGCCAAACTGGGGACCACAGGTCGCGAACGAGTTGCTGCCAGATCACCTCACGCTGATTGACCAACGGATCGCTCAGCCGATTCTAAGGGTGACTATCGCTGATCAGACATTCGATGATGGGCGCGTCACGCAAATCATTGATGTGGATGCTCGTAGTGGCAGAGTTCTCTCAATTCTGCCTAAGCACATTCTTGGAGGACGTGTCACCGCAGTCAAGAGATCGATCCCTCAGGGAAAACTTTCTCTTGTCGGCACAAGTACCGCTGGAGTTGTCCGATCAACCGGCGTGGCTGGTAAGCCGAGTTCCAAGGGTGTCCCGATCACGTTCGAAAGTGATACGACACTCGTGACACTTCTATGGGTGAAGAGCAGCGGAGATTTGTGGCTGTTTAATGGGGCAAGTTGGGAGACTTGCCATCCAGACAGCACGCTCGCTTCCGAGCTCAAGAACTACAAGTCACCTTCAAAATTCGGCAAGACCAAATAGAGCGGGCGTATCAAGCGCTCTCAACTAAAGGGGCTGGCAGAACTTGTCAGCCCTCTTGCCTTTATTGCAGACAAGACCGTATACGAGAGTGCGCTTCGCCCCAACGTCAGGCGGCCTGTCCCCGGTACCATATTCAGCATGAATTTCGACCTGACGCCCGAACACGAGCTCATCCGCGAGACCGCCTATAAATTTGGCCAAAACGAAGTCCTTCCTGGCCTCACCGAGCGCGACCGCAACCACACTTCCGATCGCGAAAGCCTCACCAAGATGGGCAAAGCGGGTCTGCTGGGCGTCAGTATTCCGGTAAAGTACGGCGGGTCCGATACCGACTACATCAGCCTCGGCATCGTTTGTGAGGAGCTTGAGCGGGCCGACACCAGCGCCCGAGTGGTCATGTCGGTCCATAGCGGCCTACACTGCCTTACGCTTCTTCAATGGGGCACCGAAGAGCAAAAGCAGCGCTGGCTGCCCAAGCTGGCGACCGGTGAACTGGTTGGGGGATTTGGCTTGACCGAGCCGAACGCAGGTTCCGACGCGGCGAACCTACAAACAACCTCCCGCCGAGACGGTGACGAGTACGTCATCAACGGTGAGAAGACCTGGATCTCCCTTTCCGACTATGCGGACCAGTTCTTGGTGATTACCAAGCTTGTGGATTCCGGACACCCTTCCCCCTCTAGCCAAGCGCAGGGGGAAGGGGTAGGGGATGGGACGTCCACCTCGAACCCCCACCCCCTGCCCTCTCCCCCTAGTCCAGGGGGAGGGGAGAGGAAGAGGTATGCCGCCTTCATCGTAGAGCGCACCCGCACCGGATTCTCCAGCCGCCCAATTAAGGGCAAGCTCGGCGTTCGCGCGGGCAACACCGGACAGATCTTCTTCGACAACCTTCGCGTGCCGAAGGAGAACATGATCGGGCAAGAGGGCGACGGCTTCAAGGTCGCGATGTCGGCCCTCGATCACGGCCGTTACACGGTCGCTTCAGGCGCGGTGGGCATCATCACGGCCTGTCTGGATGCCTGCGTGAAGTATGCCAACGAACGCACGGTCGGCGGGGAAGCCATCGGCAAGAAGCAGCTCGTGCAGCAGATGATCGCCTCGATGGTGCAGGGAAGGGAGATCGGACGGCTGCTGTATTACAAGGTTGGCTGGATGAAGAACGAGGGTCTGCGGCACACCCGCGAATGCAGCATGGCGAAGTGGACCAACTGCGCGGCGGCGTTCGACGCGGCGAACAAGGCCATTGAGATTCATGGGGCATATGGGTTCTCCGACGAATTCCCGGTTGAGCGCTACTTCCGCAACTCCCGAGGCGCGATCATCTACGAAGGCACCCACGAGATTCACACGCTGATGCAAGCGGAATATGAGCTGGGCTATCGGTCGGATAAGCCATTGGCGCATGTGCTGCCCAAATGGCCGGTGAAGTAGTTTTGGCATTCCCCTCCCTCCATCTTGGCGGAGCCGAAATGGAGGGAGGGGTTAGGGGAGGGAGGTCCGATCCCTCCGCAGACAGAAGCCCCTGCCACGGTCAGCCGATCAGGCTTTGCGTCTTTGCGAGAGAACAAGATCGGATTCTCTCCACCCCCTGCCCCTCCTCACCAAGTCTGCGACGTTGGCAAGGAGGGGGTCTGCAACCTCAACACGCAAGCGTGCTGAGGCATGGGCGCTGAAAACGCAAACCCGCAAGTTTGCCAGGCGATAGGATATTGCACTTTAACTCCAAAGTGATACAATTTTTGGAGTTTTCGGAGGTTAGAGGGATTATGCGAGCAAGACTTTTCCCATTCGTCGTCGCGATGATGCTGTCGGCAGGCGCGCAAGCCGCCTTCACCATCACACTTGACCAGCCTAACCTGGTTGCTCCTTTGCCCGGTTCGGACACTGTCTATTACTTCACCGGAACGGCAACTCGGGATGTCGGGGGTACAGAGAGCTGGAGCTACACCATGTACAGCGCCATGCTGCCGAATGTCACCGACCCGATCGACGGCGCCTTTCTGCCGACGCCGTTCATGGATTGGATCGCCTCCGGCAGCCTGAACTATGCAGGCGACATCTTTGGCGTCACCATCAAACCCACGAACCAGATCGGGATGCACGACTTCAACCCCGACACGGACCCGAGCCCGCGTGTGCTCTATGGGTTCATGGACGAGTCGGAGAACTGGCATGAGTCGAATCCGCTTTACTTCACGGTGAACGTGACGGAGCCGGTGCCAGAGCCTGCCAGCGCGGCCGTGCTGGGTCTTGGCCTGCTTCCGTTCTTGCGCCGACGTCGGCTGAAGAAGGCGTAGAAGAAGACAGCGAGATTCTGCTCCCCTAGCCTGCCCGACGAATCGGGGTTAGGGGAGGGAGGTCCGATCCCTCCGCAGACAGATCCACTGCCACAGTCAGCCGATCTGGCTTTGCGTCTTGGCGACTTTGCGAGAGAACAAGATCGGATTCTCTCCACCCCCTGCCCCCTCCTCATGAAGGCTTCGTCGTTTACGAGAAGGGGGTTCTGTAGCGTTATGCCACCAGAATCGGGTGATTCACACAACAGGCAGTGGAGTCGTTGGTTTTAGCCTCAGGGCTGCATGTTGAGGCAGAAAAAAATGATTATGTGTGCGCACCCTGAGGCATCTAAAACTATGTTGTTCCCCTCCTTCCATTTTTCCGGAACTGGAGGGAGGGGATAAAGGGGTGGGAGGTCCCCACGATAGAGCCACTCCGTTCAAACAGGCCCGATCTCTACCAAGGATTCACCCTGTTTTAAAAGTTCAATGGCCTGATGCAGAGTTGCCTTGAAAATCACCTTTAGCGCTTCGTTAGAGGTGTTGCCGCAGGTGATCCAAAGGAGTTGTGGTGGCGAGCCAAGTCTAATTACCAAATCCACGAAGTCAGAATCTTTGCTGACGACTACGACGGTGTTTTCTGCAATCTTTGCCTGATTATATATCTCAATATCAGATGCGTCACGCAAGGCTAAGTCCCTGATGGCAACGCATTTACACTCAAAGTTGGCGTCGATCCAAGGGGCCAATGCAGGCGACAGATGCGCATCAAGCCAAAGAGTCATGCGACAAGTACCGGATGATTCATTCGGCGGGCCGCAAAAGCGATGCAAGCACGGATGTCCTCAGACTCCAAGTCAGGAAGCTCCTCAAGAACCTGCTCTTCCTTCAGGCCATTCGCCAGAAGTTCCAGCACATCTACCACACGGATGCGCATTCCACGCACACACGGGCGCCCACCGCATTGGGCAGGGTTGACGGTGATTCGCTTGAGCAAGTCTTCCATTTCGTCCCTTTAGTTTAGATCATGTTTTGTACTCCAGAGTGTCTTCTCTTGCTGACTTGCCCAGTAACATCCAAAGTGATAGGTTTTTTAAACCACCGTACCCTTTCCCACACCAAAACCCGTTTAGCCTTCCGATGATGGACACCGCACCCGACGAACTGAAAGCCCTGCGCAAGGCGATCTACGAGCAGAAAAGGGCGTTTGACGCCCATATCGCCCCGCTGCGCCCGGACCTCTGGCGGTTCTGCCGCCGGCTCACCGGGTCGATCTGGGACGGGGAAGACTTGGTGCAGGAGACCCTGCTGCGGGCGTTCGGCGCGCTGGCCCGGGTGTGGTCGCCGACCAACCCCAAGGCCTACCTCTTTCGCATCGCCAGCCGAATCTGGATCGACCAGCTGCGGCCCGACCAGGCTCCTCCGCACGAAGACGATGCCGCCGAAACGATGGACGAAGGGCTGAGCGCCGAGGGCCACGCCGCGATGGAGCTGATGGTGGCGACCCTGCCCCCGCGACAGAGGGTCGTCTTTCTGCTCACTCAGGCGTTCGAGTTTACGGCAAAGGAGGCCGCCGAAATGCTTGAGATGACCGAAGGGGCCGTGAAGGCGGCGCTGCACCGGGCGCGGCAGTCGCTCGCCTCCGCACCGCCCGAAAGCCTCCCAGGCAAAGAGGATGTTCCGGAGGTCGTGCAGAAGTTTGTGGACGCCTTTAACCGCCGCGATCTGGACGGCCTTTGCGCGCTGTTGCACGAAGACGTCCGGGTGAACATCGTCGGCATCGCCGAAGAGCGTGGGCGCAACGAGGCCAAGGGCTCCAGCATGAAGCACACGATTGAGGACGAAGACGCCAGCGAGGCCGTCGTCTTTTGGCATGGCGGCGAGCCGCTGGCGCTCTATCTCAAGCATCTGGAGGACGGTAGCAAGGCGGTTTCCGAGGTCACCCGGCTGACGGTCCGGGATGGGGAAGTGACCGAGCTGCGGACGTACTACTTCTGCCCGGAGACGCTGGAGGCGGTTGCCGAGGCGTTTGGGCTCCCGGCCTATGGGCATGGAAGGGAAGTTTCGTAAGGGGTAAGGGGTAAGGAGTGGGATAAGAATCACCCGGCAAGAACGTCAACTTTCGATCTTGATCACCCTTTTTACGACCTTTACGCCTTACCCATTCCGAGTCTTTAAGTTGACCCTTGAATCTTGCGCACCAGCACTGTGCTCAAGAAGAACGCCCCGGCCGCGATCAGGTACAAAACCGTATAGCCCATCCCGGCGCTCCAGTTATTCCCCCACATAATCAGAACGCCGGTGATGCCGGTAAAGATCTGCACCACCGAGTTGCTCATCTGCCAAACGCCCATATCCTTGCCCATCGCCTCTTTATTTGGCAGGATGTCGGCAACCAATGCCCAGTCTGCGGAAAGGAACATTCCGTAGCCAAGACCAAAGAAGACCGACAGAACCCAGATCAGGGCAAAATTCGGGAAGAGTGCAAACGGCACGATCATCGCCGACATGATCGACCCGCCGATATAGATGATCCGCTTGCGGCCGACCACGTCCGCAGCCTTGGTCGCATAGATGGAACCGATAATCGCCATCAACGAGATCGTGAGCGCGATGATGATCGGCACTATATCCTCGCTGAAAGTGAACCCGAATGCTCTGGCCTTCCGATCCGCATCAAGGACGCGGTCGCCAAGATAGAATTTGAAATAGTTTTGGACCAGGTAAAAGCCCAGCGCATTCAAGAACCGCGTGAACCACGCCCAAAAGAAATCGCGATGCTTCCAAGGCTCGATCCACCCCTTCAGAAATCCATTCAACGTAGCTCGTTCTCGTGCCGGTGGCTCCTCGGCTGACTCGTGGCGAATAGGCTCAGCCCCTCGGATGGTGTAGATGGTCCACACCGCGCAGATCACGTTCACCACACCGACGCCGATGTAGATAAGCATCGCATCGCCCAGAGCAATACCGGCGAGCGCCGAGGCGATCTGCCCAAAAGCCTGGAGCATCCCCATCATTCCGCTGGCTCTGCCACGCCGATGCTCGGGCACAAGCTCGGGGATAAGCGCGCTGTAGGGGCCGGTGCCCACGTCGTCGGCCACTTGAAGCAGCAGGTAGCCAAGTGTTAGCGCAAGAATGCTCTTGGCGTCGGCAAGGAATCCGAGCGCTATCAGCGTCATTCCGCAGCCGACGGCGATATACATCTTCCTCGCGCCGAATCCAACCTTGGCGCGGTCGCTCAAAAAGCCAAAAATGGACGGTCCGACACATGCCCAAATCGCCCCAACCGCAAAGATCATCCCCCAATAGGCGCTCTTTTCTCCGCCGGGGACGATCTTCTCGACTTGGCCCGGCAACACCAGCAGCAGCAGAATGAACCACTTGTAGCTGGTAGCGAACCAGTAGGACGAGAGTCCGAGATACCAAGAAGCTTTGTCGCGATAGGCTGGCATGAGTGGCTCTGTTTAGGGACGAAGCGCGGCGGCTTTACGGCGGCGACTGTCCCGAATGTTTAACGAAACTGAGGCGATAAGACTGATTAGGAAGACCCCTGCAGAAAGCCAGTAGACGAACTCGGTGCTGGGGTTGAACCCGGTGGCCTTGCGGATGAGAAGCCCAACGTAGGTCGGGGGATCGTCGGTGATGCCCATCTGCCGGCGGATGTTGCTGTGGACGTCGGTGCAGAGGCAGTAGCCGATCCCCTTAAAAGCGCCCATCCCCACCCACGAACCCAGCGTCAATCCCAGCGTAACTAGGTTCCATCGGCGCGTGCGCTCCCACATCCAGCCAAAGACGTTGAACGCCACCAGCCCGGTGTGCAGAATCCAAAACAGAATGTTGAGTGTCGCGAGCACTGAGGATATTCTCCGCTATTCCCGGAATTGACGTGAAGAGTGTGCCTAGGAAATTGGTGCTTGGGTTAACGTAGGTCGGGGAGGAACGGCAGTGTCTTGGCCTTGAACTCGTTTGCCAAAAAAGCCCGCTCGGCACGGTTCTTGGGTTGTATTGCAAAAGTACACATCGTTGGCAAAAGCAAAGCAGCAATCGCCATGAAAAGTGACAAGGTAACCAACATTCCTTTTAGGTTAATTGGCGGAAACGGAGCGCCCACTTCACGAAGATGTCTCATCGTGTCGAGGACCCGACGGTATGACTTCACCCAAAACCAAGACCATAAAGCGACAACGCAAGCATAGAAATATACGATCCAGCCACTCGGTGCGATCAACAGGGAAGCCAACAGTAGCCAGGTTGCAACGGTGGATAACGCTGCCATTGGCAATGATGCTGCAAGTCCAATCCAGAATCTCGGTTGGGAAAATGGCCCCCTTAAGTTCGCCCAATCTTGTCTACCGGACGGTCGAAAAAGCCGATTCTTCATACCGCACTCCTTGCTAAGTATCTAGTTGCACTATAGCTGAAGTCGGTTGAATGATGACGGTGAACCGGTGTTGTCTGCCAACTAGGTCATCCCGCCAAAATTGCCGCAACGTCCATAGCTCCGTGAAACACCCGATATATCCCAAGCGGTCTTGAGTCGGGATGATAGACGATGAGATAACTATAAACGCTCCAGAAGCGAAACGGCTTTGCTGTGAGGTCCTCACGCAGATGCCCGGCTCCGGGGTTCTCGCTGAGAAAGTCAAGTTCTGAAAGAATAGATCTGACCAAACGATCGGCGATGTCCAGATTTCCGCTCTGCAGAGCAGCGCTCTCCCAGATCGCGTCCAGGTCCTCAATTGCTGCATCCGAAAGCTGATAACGATTAGCCGGCATTACGCTTGTTATCTGCGGCATTGAGACGCTTTCGTCCGCGTTGCGAGATTAATTCAGCAAGCTCTTCTGCAGACGCTTCAACAAAACGCCCAGCGTCCAGATCGTCTACGCCTCGCTGAATCTCGTTTCGCAATTTGTCCAGTCTAATCCGTTTCACTTCGTCATTTTCTTGATGCAACCTCAACGCCTCACGCACGACTTCGCTCGCGGAGTTGTACCGTCCGGTCTTCACCTTCTGAAGGACATATTCATCAAGTTCGGGAGTTAGAGATACGTGCATGATTCTTCCTACGTCTATTATGCCGTGAATGTCAATCTATGACAATCTTTCTCATTATGTTCGTATGATGCACTATCAGCCACAATCTCCATACAGCCATGCCCAGCCTCACCGACACCATCATCGCCCCGATCACCGGCAGCCAGCCCGCCGCGGTGGCGATCGTGCGCCTATCCGGTCCTCTGGCCTGGGAGATCGGCAGCCGGGTGTTCGAGCCTTGGCCCAAGCAGGTCGAGGAAAGGAGGGCGGTCTACGGGAAGGTGTCCACCGGTGACGACGGCCTCATGCTTCCCTTTGCTGAAGGGAAGAGCTATACCGGGGAGCAGAGCGTCGAGCTGCAGATTCATGGCTCGCTAGCGTCGGTGCAAAGCCTGGTCGGAGCCTGCATCGGTCAAGGAGCGCGCATGGCCGATCCTGGCGAGTTCACTCAGCGGGCGTTTCTCAACGGTCGCATCGACCTCACCCAGGCCGAAGCTGTCAAAGACCTGATCGAAGCGCGGTCGGAAGCTCAGCTGCGCCATGCGGCTTTGATCCGGGATGGTGCGCTGCTGGAAGCCGTCACCAAGCTCTCCCGCGAGGTCATCGGCGTCCTTGCCGCCGTCGAAGCCAGCGTCGATTTCAGCGAAGAGGTCGGGCCGCTCAACCGCACCGAAGCCTCCTTCAAGCTGGTTCACGTGCGAAGCAGCATCGACAGGCTGCTGGATACCGCTCATTTCGGACGCATTCTTCGCCAAGGCCTGCGCATCGCCATCGTTGGACCGCCGAACGCGGGCAAGTCTTCTTTGCTGAATGCGCTGGTCGGGGCGGATCGCGCCATCGTCACCGACATCCCTGGCACCACGCGCGACTATGTGGAGGAAGAGGTCGTTCTGGGCGGTTTGCCGTGTGTTCTGATCGACACTGCCGGACTGCGTGAAACGAACGAACAGGTGGAGAAAATCGGTGTCGAGCGAAGCCTAAAGCTCTCCGAGAACGCCGATTATGTGTGGTATGTGTACGACGCGAGCATAGGATTGGAGCAGCTCGACCGCGATTTCCTCGCTAAGCTCACACGCCCGCACATCCTCATCGCCAACAAATCCGATTTGGAGCCGATGATTGAGGAGGGGATTGCTCTCTCTGCAACTGAGCAGTTGGGGTTGGAACAGCTCAGCGGCTGGGCGCGGGGTCTCCAAACCAACGCGGAACAGCATTCTCACATCTTTATCAATCCACGCCACGAGATTCATCTCGAACGCGCCCGCGCCGCAATCACCACTGCACTTGACACGCTTGATGCAGAGGAGATCCCGGATGATCTTGTCGCGGTCGGCTTGCAGGATGCCATTCAAGCGCTTGGCGAGATTACAGGCGAGACAGCCGGAGAGGACATGATCGACCGGATCTTTAAGGACTTTTGTATTGGGAAGTAGTGAGTAGCATTCTGCGGAAGCAAGCGGCTCAGGAATTGAGATTACTTGCGAGAGTGTGGCGTTTTAGAGAATTTCAGATTGGATCAAGTGTTAAAGCACCGAGATAATCTTGCTTCGAGTTGACATCGCAGTTTCATACTCTTTAACACGGCGGAAAAACGTTACTGTTGGGTCATTGTGATAAACACCACGCCAGGTGAGTTGCCTGCTCTTCTCGTCGTAAGTGATCTCCAAGACATCGTCTAACAAGACTACATCTCGATGCCATACAAGGGTGTCTTCATCCAAAATCTCTTCACGAAGATCATCTTCTACAACGCGTCGAGAGGTCCAAGGACCACAAGCTGCTCGATACGCTTCTGCATATTTTGGATCTTGTATATCCTTGTCCATCTTTTCGGACTCTTCCCTAGTAAGAACAAAAATTCTGTAGGCAACATTGGGCTGCTGCAAATGAGCAATGCTGCCTAACTCGGACAAGAAGTTGATGCCAGATTTATCAAAAAACCAGCTTAAGGAGTTCTTTTGAATCGTTCTGTATGAGGTGCAACCCTCGGCTAGCTCCTTCAGAATGCGTAAATACACATCGGGGGGCACATCGGATACGACGTGTTCGCTTCCGAAAAACAGTTCGACGACCTTGGTTCTGAATTCAGAATCCTTGCTTCTCATCGTCTTGTGTAAAAGCGTCCCGAACCCGCCGGACATGTTGTGTTCGAGAACGTTGCTAAGAATCGTAAGACTTCGCTCCATCGATGCAGCATCCTGACCTCCTTCCTGTATGCCCAGTCGAGATGTGATTCTTTCCACCTTGTAGGAAGTCGCGTCAAGTTTCTTCTTTAGAGCAGTTGTGGTTCCAACAAACCGCTCAAGGTAGTAGATGATAGTCAAGGGGATAAGGCCAATGACAACGGTCATCAAATGAATGATGAGCTCTTTCGTCTGCTCTTGTCCTGGCTGATTCGCCTTAAAGAGAGCGCTCGTCAGAAGAACGAATAAACCAATAGCAGCAAGTACCAAAGCGGTCGCCAAATGCGTCTTCAGTAAATGCATGAACTTGTTGTCTACTTGACTCACGACGAGATAATACTTGAAACAGAATGTAAATCACAGAGTAAATGTGGAACTGTTTTTGTCAACGAGCAAGCTTGTTGACTGGGCGTGTGAGGTATCCATAGCGTTCTGTATTGGTAAGGTGATTGACAAGCTTGTGGTTAGAGGCTGGACAAACAATCTGATTCATAGTATCGCTGCGGCTCAAACCGACGACAGGTTTAAGCCTAGTTTGCGAAATACACGCATGGCCTTTGCTTTGACCACTGCATCCCAGCAAATGAACGTCATCGCCAGGAACGATAAGACTCCCCACAAAATGAGGAAGTATCTCCAAAGCTCCGATTGGGAAGTTGCAAGGTCTGCTGCAGTAACGTATGCCGAAGCACCAAGCAAAGCGACCGCGACCACGCTAACCCACAAGCACCGCAGCTTGTCTTCCCGCCCGAGCCAGTATCGCCTCTGCACTTCACGAGGAAATCTCGAGCGAGCGAGCGTTGTGTGTCCTTGTCTCGACCAGTTCTGCAAATCTGAGACAAGGCCCGGATATCGATAGCTTTCGTCGTACTCGCCAATTTCGATGAGTTCAATCTTGAATTCGACTCCAGGCTCCTTCAAGGAAAGAAGCATGTGCTTCGAATGCTTTGCCTCTTTTAGCTGAACCTCGTTCACATCCTTGCTGGCAAGGTTCAAGTCGCTGACCAGACCCGCAAAACGGAAAACAGACGATTCCAGCCACATCCATCCTTTGTCTGTGCCGGTCTGCCTCCCGCCCTGCCAGATTTCGATGTTGACGCAAGCGAGAGCCGAAAGATCGTCCGCTGGCTTTTTTTGCAGGATGTCCTCTTCCTCGCTTTCATACGGAGGATTCCTAAGAAGAAAGCCGGAGGCAAAGGCGAACATCAAGAGAAAGATGGCGTAAGTCAGCCCATAACGTATCCAGTCGTCTGCCTCAAGAATATTCCCAACTCCCAGACTCAGAAACCCTACCGGAAACGTAAGAAAGACAACGCTTCGAGCCAGTCTGCATCGCGACTCCCATCGCTTCCGCTCCTCTCGATCCGGCCTCCATTCTGACGATGCTACCGCACGGTCCATAGCTACACCTGGACTCCGGCCCGCCGTAGCCGCCAGGTTCGCACCAGCGCGATCATTGTGTGGCTGCTCGTCAGCATGGTGCCCACCAGACAGGCTGTAACCAAAAGCGGTACGGAATCTGCCGATTCCAAGGGCTTCCTACCCACCGCTCCCAGAATCGCGAGCAGCCAATAGGCAGCTCCCAGCACAACGCCGGCGGCAATCTCGTTTGCTAGAAAGAACGGCTTGAACAAACGCTCCTCCTGCACCTTTAGCGGAAGCTCGAACGGCTCGTACTCTTCCGGCACAAAGTCATCCATCAGCGGTTTCACAGACTTGATATCCCTAAGGGCTGTATCCTCTCCAAAACGGTCACCCATGAAATCCACCAGCACCCGCTGACCCCTCCTCACTGGACCGTTAAGCTCAAGCCGCAGGCGGTCGACCAGCAGACCGCGCTTGAATTTGCTCGACTTGATGTAGGAGCGCGAGACCGCAGCCCTTGTACGCAGTCCCACAAAGATGAAACCTTCATGATTCATCGCGAGCCAACCCCTGTCTTGGCCCGTCACCACACCTCCTTGCACAATCCTGAGTTCGACACGCACCGCCTTGCGCCCTCTCAGCTCCTTCTTCAATTCAGGCAGCCTGAGGTAGCTGACGCTGTTCACGATAGCGGCTTTGAGCGTCTGCTTTACGAAGCCGCTGGCAAGGAATGCGACGCCAAAGACCACCACTGGGCTGAACGTCGGAAGCCCTATCCGAGCGGGGTTCGAGGCAAGATATCCGCAGAAGCAAAGGAGCAAAATGAAGAGCGTAAGATCCCAGCGCTCAAAAACTTCGCGCCTGATGATATGGCGCGGCGCTCTTGCCCAGCTGTCAGCAGTCGCTTCCCCGATTTTCATTCTCAATATATTAGAACGGATTTGGCTTGGTTTAGGTTGAATAATAGTTGCACAGCCACAGTCCGTGGCATGGTTGCTTTCATTCAGTTTCCCAAGCCCCAAAATTCCCCAGGACTAACCCACTCTGCCGGAACTTCCGAAAATAGAAAGCGTTATAATAGATATCATAAGATAACTTGAGTCTTATAGACTCATGTATACAGAACCGAGATGAGATTCGACAAACTCACCATCAAAGCGCAGGAAGCCATCCAGGGAGCTCAGCAGCTAGCCTCCGACCTCCAGCATTCGACCATCGACGTCGAACATCTGCTGGCATCGATGATCCGGCAGGAGGGCGGCGTGGTCCGTTCCCTGCTTGAAAAGCTGAGCGTCGACGCCGACACCGTTCTTTCCGAGACGCAGAAAGAGCTGGACCAGATCGCCAAGGTCAGCGGCAGCGGGGCGGCTTACGGCTCGTCCATGTCCAGTCGCATCAGCCAGCTCTTCAACGAGGCTTTCAAGCTCGCCGACGCCAACGAAGACGAGTACGTCTCCACCGAGCACTTCCTTCTGGCGATGGCAGGCGACACCGGCCCGGCAGGAAAGATCCTAAAGCGGTTGGGGGTGACCGCCAAGGAGCTGGAAGCCGCGATCGAAGACCTGCGCGGAGGGCGCAAGGCCAATGATCCCAACGCAGAAGACCGCTACAAGGCCCTGGAAAAGTACGGCATCGACCTGACCGCCAAAGCCCGCCAAGGCAAGCTGGACCCGGTGATCGGGCGCGACGAGGAGATTCGCCGCGTCATCCAGGTGCTCAGCCGCCGCACCAAGAACAACCCGGTGCTGATCGGTGAGCCGGGCGTCGGCAAGACCGCCGTTGTGGAGGGGCTTGCCCAGCGCATCGTCGCCGGGGACGTGCCGGAGAGCCTGCGCAACAAGTCGATCATCTCGCTCGATCTGGGCGCGATGGTGGCGGGTGCGAAGTATCGCGGCGAGTTTGAAGATCGCCTCAAGGCGGTGCTCGACGACATCAAGCATGCCGAAGGCCGCGTGGTCCTTTTCATCGACGAGCTGCATACGCTCGTGGGTGCGGGCAAGGCCGAGGGCTCATTAGACGCCAGCAACATGATGAAACCGATGCTTGCGCGAGGAGAGCTGCGGTGCGTGGGCGCGACCACGCTGAACGAATACCGCCAGTACGTCGAGAAGGACAAGGCTTTGGAGCGGCGCTTCCAAAGCGTCTACGTGGGCGAGCCGAGCGTCGAGGAGACGATTTCGATCCTGCGCGGGCTCAAAGAGCGCTATGAGATTCATCACGGAGTGCGCATCACCGACTCCGCGCTCGTCGCCGCCGCAACCCTCTCCCACCGCTACATCTCTGACCGCCTCCTGCCCGACAAGGCCATCGACCTCGTCGACGAGTCGGCTTCGCGGCTGAAGATGGAGATCGACTCCGTTCCGCAAGAGATCGACGAAGTGGAGCGGCAGCTGGTGCAGCTGGAGATCGACCGCGAGGCCCTTCGCAAGGAAGAGGACGAGCCCAGCAAAGAGCGCCTGAAGACCACCGAAAAGAAGCTCGCCGAGCTGCAGGAAAAGGCAGTCGGCATGCGTGCGGAATGGCAGAAGGAAAAGGAGCAGATCGACGCCGTTCAGAAGATCAAGCAGGAGATCGACACCCTCCGGCTGGAGCTTCAGAAGGCCGAGCGAGATTCCGACTGGGCCAAGGCCGCCGAGATTCAGCATGGGCGCATTCCGACCCTCCAAAAGCAGCTCGAAGACGAAACGAAACTGCTGGAGAAGGTTCAGGCAGGCGGCAAGATGCTGAAGGAGGAGGTGGACAGCGAAGACATCGCCGAAGTGGTGAGCCGCTGGACCGGCGTCCCCGTCAGCAAACTCCTTCAAGGCGAGATGCAGAAGCTCCTCACCATGGAAGACTTCCTGCGCAAGCGCGTGGTCGGGCAGGATGAGGCTTTGCAGATCGTCAGCGACGCGATCCGCCGCTCGCGCAGCGGCATCGCCGACCCGAACCGCCCTATCGGCAGCTTCCTGTTCTTGGGCCCCACCGGCGTGGGCAAGACCGAAACCGCCAAGGCCCTCGCCGAGTTTATGTTCAACGACGAGCGCAGCATCGTGCGCATCGACATGAGCGAGTACGGCGAGAAGCATTCGGTGGCCCGGCTCATAGGTGCGCCTCCGGGATACGTGGGCTATGAAGAGGGGGGCCAGCTGACCGAGGCCATCCGCCGAAGGCCGTACAGCATCGTCCTGCTGGACGAGGTGGAGAAGGCGCACCCCGAGGTCTTCAACGTCCTGCTGCAGCTGCTCGACGACGGTCGGCTCACCGACGGTCAGGGCCGCACGGTGGACTTCAAGAACACCATCGTCATCATGACCAGCAACTTAGGATCGCACCATTACAGCGACCCGGTGAGCGCAGACGCAGGCTTCTCCGAGATCAAGCAGAGGATTCTGGACGAGGTGCGGCTGGCGTTCCGGCCCGAGTTCGTCAACCGTCTCGACGACCTGATCGTCTTCCGACCGCTGGGCGTGAACGAGATCAAGCAGATCGTGAAGATTCAGCTTGGCCTGCTGGCAGAGCGGCTGCGCGACCGACGCATCGAGCTGACGCTGACGGATGCGGCAGCGGCGGAGATCGCGGTGGTCGGGTACGACCCGGTCTATGGCGCGCGCCCGCTGAAGCGAGCGATCCAGACGGAGATCATGAACCCGCTCGCGCAGAAGCTGCTCTCGGGAGAAATCCAAGACGGCACATCGCTAAGCGTTGACTTTGCCGATGGCAGCTTCGAGTTCACATCGGGCGACCCTGTCACCAAGGGTTAAACGGCCGGTACCAGGCTCAAGATCGCTTTTTGGGCCTGGTCATTGCCACGACCAATAGCGTGACGAACAGCACCACGAACAGCGTGCCCAATCCCAGCAGAGCGATCTTCGTCCCTCGTGCCGACATCGTGCCGAGCGCGTGCTCAGGCGACTGCCAAGTTGTGAAAGCAGCCCAGCCTAGCAGCCCGAAGAGGCCAATCGTTGCCCAACCGCGCATGCCTTTGCTCTTGGACTGCCACGCGTCTGGGATGGCGATGAGCCCGAAGAAACCCAACGCCGAAAAAGGAACGTTCGCAAACGCAACTCCCGCCGCCAAGAACGCCAAAAACTCGAGTTTGAGCAGCAGAATAGCGAAGGAGCGGAGCACTCTCGAATTATGAAACGTCGGTTAGTGAAGATGTGACCGGTAAGGATCGTAAGGAGTAAGGATTGTAAAGATTAGGTCTCGAAAACCAAAATTCCGAGACTAGAGTTTCGTTGCTCGGGCGGCCAATTGGCAATTATCCTTACGATCCTTACTCCTTACAACCCTTACACTGCAATTCCCCCGAGTATCCTCAACTCCGTGAAAGCCCACACGGAATACCTCTGGTTTCAGACCCAAAAGCAGGAAGAGTTCGTCTGCATCACCGACGAGATCGCCAAGATCGTGATGGAGTCTGGCGTGCAGGAGGGGATGGTCCTTGTCTCCGCCATGCACATCACCGCTGCTGTCTACGTGAACGACCTTGAATATGGCCTGATTGAGGACATCAAGGACTGGCTAAACGGGTTGTGCCCCAAAGCAAACTATCGGCACCACCAGACTGGAGAAGATAACGGAGAAGCCCATCTCAAGAACCTTATCATGCACCACCAAGTGATCCTGCCCATCACCAACGGCGGACTGGACCTTGGTCCCTGGCAGCAGGTGTTCTACGCCGAGTTTGACGGGCAAAGGCGAAAGCGAGTCGTTGTCAAAGTGATGGGAGAATAATTGATGAAGGCACGGTTGCAGGCCAGTACCGGCAGGTATGCCTGATGCTCACCTGCGAGTGAGATGCAAACCGGGAGAGATGATGGTGGAGGCTGTGCGATAGTTAGGAAGGCCCATTGAAGAGCAAAAGAAGTCGATGTCCAATTCGATCTTGAGGAAGGAATTCTAGCTCGCGAATTTTCTCTCTTTGCAGGGAGGACTTCTCATCATTGTCGCGGTCGCTTGCTTGGTTTGGCTCCTGATGCAACCCAAAGAGAAGGCTCGGGACATGGCTCTTCGAGAGATCGTCTGGGGACCGCTGTTGAAGGCCTGCGTTTTCAGGATGAGAACTACTTCTCCCAGAGGAGTACTCAAGGCGAAGGCTACAACATCGAGGGAGCCTATGCGCAGCAGGGGATGCAGGACGGCTCTAGCATCGCTGGTGCAACGTAGCCCAATGGCATCGATATGCTGGGTGCTGCTGAGATTATGACCATGGACGGAATGAGCAGCATGACGATTGCCGTTTATCGGTAGGCTTGATGAATGGGCTTTGGTAGCGCAGGAAGAGCAAGTGAAAATACTTTTCATTTGAGTTGAATGCCAGCAGGTTTACTTTTCCGATTTTTTTCGACAGAATTGGAAAATGAAGTTATTTCTTAGCTGGTCAGGCGATAGAAGTAAGGCCCTGGCGGAAGCATTTGACAAGTGGATTCAAAGCGTCGTACAAGCAGTCACTCCTTTTTTCTCTCCAGACGACATTGAAAAGGGAAGCTTTTGGTTTCAAGAAATTAATGAAAATCTCAAGGAAGCCAAGACGGGCATTATGTTCATAACGCAAGAGAATCGCGATCGACCTTGGATGCTCTTTGAAGCGGGAGCACTTGCTACAAAAATAGGAAAGCCACGTTTAATTCCTCTACTTTTTGATATGCAGCCATCTGAATTGACAGGTCCTTTAGCTAACCTAAATGTTGCAGTATTCAATAAAGATGAAATCAAGAAAGTTGTAATGACAATAAATGGGCAAGTTGAAGAACAAAGGCTGGATCCAGCTGTTCTTGACAGTGTATTTGAAAAGTGGTGGCCTGACTTGGATGACGCTGTAGCTACCATCTTGTCGCAGGAAGATCATAAGATAAGTCCCTCCAGACCTACAGAGGACATATTGGAAGAATTGCTTGCACTAGGTAGATTAACGCGCGAGTATCTATACTCGATAGAGCAACAATGGGAATTATTGGCAGAAGACCGGGAAGCACCCTTTGTTCATAAACTCCACTATCGTTATCCAAAGCACATTGTTCATCAAGCGCTCGGTAGTATTCCAATGAAGTACAGAGAGCCAGTAATTTTATTGGATTTCGAGGCAGTTACAATGAAAGCTGCTTCCGAATTGATACAAGCGTCTCCAGCAACAGTGCGTTCGAGAGCGAGCATAGGGCGGCAAATGCTTAAAGAGTCTTTACTGGAACTGAAGATGAATGTTAATAGAGAAAGGTTAGCCGTATCTGCAAATGAAGACTCCCAGACCTCTGACGAGGAAGAGTGAGGCGTACTATATGACAGCGTTTATGGTGCAATCTAAGCTTGCCCGTATTATCCACTGAAGTCAGTGTTAAGTTGATGTTGAATGATGTATGACATGCGTTATGAAACAAAAGAGAACAATCAGATAGTAGAGCCGCAAAAGTGATACACCCAAAGATGAGACTTATTCCAAGCCGTTGGTGCTTGTGTACCGATTCACCCACGGAGTTCTTTCGGCAACAACTCTCTCGGGAAGTTCTGATAGCAAACCGGCCTCAGCCAGCGGTCAATCGCTCTTCCCCCGACCGATGTGGACTGCCCATCGGTCGTTGCCGGGAACGGTCCGCCATGCACCATTGCTTGGCATACCTCAACCCCAGTTGGGAACTGGTTTAAGATCACGCGACCCGCTATTCGTGTGAGTACATTCAGAATTGGCGCAGCGTGGGCAAGGTCAGTGGGAGTCGCATGGATCGTGCCCGTAAGCTGTCCTTCCATGACCGCAATGGCTTGGGCTGCTTCTTCGATGGAGTCACAAATCACGAGCAGCGTTTCCGGTCCAAACACCTCATCGCGCACCTCGCTTTCGTGCATGAACGTAGCTGCCGAAACCTCGAACACAGACGTTTCCCCCGGCTTGTCCGCCGATACAATCGGCGTCACTCCTTTTAAGCCGGAGATCCGCCGAACCATCCTCAAATAGTGCTCGCCGATCCCTTCTGTCAACATCGTTCCACAAGGTGTCTCGCTCATCAGTTGGGCAAATCTGGACTTAAACGCTTCAAGCCCCTCCATGCCAACGATGAACGCCACTCCAGGATTCGTGCAGAACTGCCCAACTCCAAGTGTTACGCTGGCATGAAGTCCCGTCGCGAAACCCTCGGGGTCGGTTGCGAGCTTGTCGGGCATTACCACCACGGGGTTGATGCTGCTCATCTCGGCATAAACCGGGATCGGGGTTGGGCGTGATTGGGCGAGCTTCTGGATAGCGAGTCCACCTGACCGCGATCCTGTAAACCCAACGCCTTTGATAGATTCGTGCTGCACCAACACCTGGCCGATCTCGTACCTCTCGTCAAAGAGCATCGAAAACACACCCTCGGGCATGCCGGTTTCCTGGGCCGCAGCAACAATCGCGTTCGCGACGAGTTCCGAAGTACCAGGATGTGCGGGGTGAGCCTTGACAACGACTGGGCACCCAGCTGCCAAAGCGGATGCCGAATCTCCTCCGGCGACCGCAAACGCGAGAGGAAAGTTCGATGCGCCAAAGACGGCGACAGGACCGATCGGTTGCTTCATAGATCGGACGTCGGGCTTGGGGAGAGGCTGACGGTCGGGGTCTGCGTGGTCAATGCGCACGTCTTGGTAGCTTCCGCCTTCGAGGATCGCGGCGAAGAATCGCAATTGCCCACAGGTCCGCCCAATCTCACCCATGATGCGGCCTTCTGGCAAGGCTGTTTCATGCGTTGCTCGCTGGATGATGGCCTCCTTTCCGGCCTCGATCTGCGTCGCAATTGCACGGAGAAACTCCGCTCTCTTCAACCTGCCTGCCGCTGCAAAAGTAGGGAAGGCTTTGCCTGCAAGAGTCGCCGCGTCATCGACCTCAGTTTGCAGGGCAGTGTGGAACTCTCCAGATAGGCTCTCCCCAGTAAGGCGGCTCTTGACCGTGAAGCGCTGGCCCCCGGCTGACCCGCGGCTGATTCCGATGAATGAAAGTCCTTTTAGCATGCTCTTCATAGCATGGGCGTCTCGCCCATGTTTCCCACGGTCGTCTCGACCATGGCCTTGTGCTCAGGCAAATTACCTGTCACATTATTCTGTCACGGTTCGAGTGCATGGGCGAGACGCCCATGGGACGCACGCCTGAGACGGACGTGCCACGTGACTGGACCATCCCCTCATTAGACCATTGGCCTGGTCTTCAACGCCTCATTGATCACCGCTCTCGCTTCCGCAAGCTCCGCACCCGTCAACTCCAATCTGGGCGGGCGTACCGTTACGGACCCCCATCCAACCATCTCTTGCACGAGTTTGATGAGTTGGACAAACTTAGGAACTGTATCAAGCCTGAGCAAAGGCAAGAACCACTTATACAGCTCATCGGTCTCTTTATCCTTGCCATCCAGAGTCCACCGCCAGAGAGCCACCGACTCCTTCGGGAACGCGCTGACCAGACCCGCGACCCAGCCCGTCGCTCCGGCCCTGATGCCCTCCACGATCACGTCGTCCACACCAACCATTAGCGTGATCTTGTCGCCAATCAACGCCTTAATGGCGGTGACCCGGCGCACATCCGTGCTGGACTCCTTCACCGCTTTCATGTTCGGATTTGCTGCCGCAAGCTCAGCGACCTGTTCAGGCACGAAATCTGTTTTGTACGCGACGGGGTTGTTGTAGAGGATGCAGGGAAGATCGGTCGCCCGCATCACGATCTCCACATGAGTTCGCATTTCGCGCCAATCGGTGCTGTAGGCATATGGCGGCAAGACCATCGCGCCTTTGCATCCAATCTTGGCGGCGTCCTCGATCAGGCTGCAGGCTTCGGCGGTGCTGAGTCCGGCGATGCCCGGGACGATGGGTGAATCCGGCAGGGCCTCGACGCAGGCCTTGAGGATATCGCGCTTTTCCTGGTGTGTTAGAGTCGCGCCCTCCCCGAGAGAACCGAGGGGGACTATGCCGTGGTTGCCCTCTTCGATAAGCCAGCGGACGTGCTTTTGGAGGAAATCGTAGTCGACCGAACCGTCGGATTTGAATGGGGTTGTGATGGCGGGAAAAACGCCGGAAAAGTTAACCTGCATGGAGGGCTAAAGATTACCTTTTGAGGTTCCTTCTGAGTGCGGCAGTTTAGCACGGCTTTACCAGTCCGAGATCGCTTGGTTCTATTACTTGAAGCTCTTAACGGGGCCGTAACTCCTTGTTTGATTGATGCGCCTCAATACCTCTCTGGTTTTAACAAACTAATCTCAATCTCACTTTGTTTCTCCGTCGCTATCTCAGATACGATTTTCCCTGTGATCGGCCCCATACTCATCCCCATCATCGAATGCCCGGAGGCGAAGATGAGATTCGGGATTCTCGCGGTACGGCCAAGATAGGGAAGACCATCGGGAGAGCAAGGCCGCAGCCCTGCCCATACCTTGCCACCAAAGTCCGCCTGCTTGAACTTTGGATAGTAGCGCGGGATGTTCTCTTTCAATCCTTGTATGCGAGTGGAGTTGATGCTGAGGTCGAGTCCGGCTATCTCCATCGTTCCGCCAAACCTTAACTGCCCACCCATCGGCGTGACAGCGATCCTGGCTTCGACCAAGATTGCGCAAACCTGGGGAAGCTCAACCGGATGCTCGACCATAAAGCTGTAGCCCTTGCCTGCCTGCATCGGGATCGTCAAGTCCAATCCCCGCGCAAGCTGCCCCGACCATGCGCCTGCTGCCAGCACCACCAGATCGGCATCGTAAGAGTTCTTGGTCGTTTTCACAACCGAGATTCGCCCATTTGCTCGTTCAAATCCGGCAACAGCCTCACCGCTAACGAACTTTATAGAGTCCGCCATCTGACCACGCAGCCAAGTCATGAACTGGTGGGGCGAGATGTGCGCATCGTCACGAAAATGCACTCCCCCGGCTACGTCCATCGTGATATTCGGGTCAGCTTGCTTCAGCTCATCGGGACTCAAAGCGACTGCATCCAATCCTAAATCTTGCGCCCTTTTAGCGATCTCCGTCTCGTGCTTAAAAGTCGCCGCCTCCTTGCAGAGCGAGAACAACCCTTTTGGAGTGAAGCCCCAACTTTCTGCACCGGGCATCTTGGCAAACTCTTCGTAGAGCTTCTTACTCGCCGCATTAAGCTCAAGGATGACGCCCATTGAGCGATCCACATGCGCTTGGTTCGCCGAACGCATGAACTTCCACGCCCACCCAATCAGCTCGGGGTTCAGGCTCGGCTTGATGCGAAAAGGGCCTTTGGGATTGAGCATCATCTTGAGCCCGAGGCGCACCATTCCCGGCGCGGCAAGCGGAGTGAAGTGGCTGGGCACGATCATGCCACCATTGCCGTAGCTACAGTTCTCCGTTCCCGGTGGATTCTGGTCAAGGACTATGACCTCAAAGCCCTCTTTCGCCAAAAAGTAAGCTGACGATAAGCCAACCACCCCCGCCCCAATCACCACCACGCGGTCCGCCATCAGCGGAATCCCCAGTGGTAGGGATCGTCAGGATTCAGGATCAATGTTGCCTCGCCCGTGATAAAGGCGCGGCCCCGAATAGTGGGGATTACCATGCCACCATCGCCCGAGTAGCTGCCCTCAAAAATGCTCCCTATGATGCTCTCTTGTCGCCAAATCTCGCCCGGTTGCAGCTTGCCATCGGCGGCGAGGCAAGCCATCTTAGCGCTCGTTCCCGTACCGCACGGTGAACGGTCGTAGGCTTTGCCAGGGCACAAGACGAAGTTCTTGGAATCGGCGACTTTTGAAGGTCCGAAGAGCTCGATGTGGTCGATCCGCGCCCGATCTTTGCCGTAGATGCCGTGTCTATCAAGCGCACGGAGCACCTGCCACGACCATTCTGTCAGGCGCTCAACGTTGCCCAAACACAAATCTTGCCCATGATCGGAAACCAAAAAGAACCAGTTGCCGCCGTAGGCAATATCCCCCACGACCTTCCCAATCTCCGGCACGTTCACAGTCACATCTTTCTTAAAGCGGTAGGCGGGCACGTTTTGGACGGACACATGCCCATCCTTCTCAAGGGTCGCCTCTACGATCCCGACCGGAGTCTCAATCGTGTGTATCCCTTCGTGAATCCAGTCCAAATGGCGTAGCGTTTCGATCAGTCCGATCGTCCCGTGCCCGCACATCCCCAGATATCCCGCGTTGTTGAAGAATATCACCGCAGCCGTGTGGTTCGAGTTCTCCGGCTCCAAGAGCAGCGCCCCCACAAGCACATCCGAACCTCGAGGCTCCTCGATGACGGCAGCCCGGTAACGATCATAGTCGAACCGTAGGGTCTCTACCTTGGCCTTAAGCGGCAAATCTCCAAGGTCGGGGAAGCCGCCAATGACCACCCGCGTAGGTTCTCCGCCGGTATGAGAGTCGATAACCTGGATGCGGTGGGGCGATTCGGGCATGGCTGGTTCGGAAGATACCCCGCTCAAGCGGTTCACGCTTGCTGCTGGCTCTTTCCAACTGTCGGAAGGCAAACAAACCTCCAAAACGGTTCCATTATCCGTCCAATATCTGCGAACATAAGGGAAAAGCAGAGGCGCTCAACGACGAGGGATCTCCGCCTGCCCGAGGACGCCTTTCATGTTGAGAAAGATTACGACCAGGAGCATCGCTGCTAAAGTCTTGCCTGCATTGGCTTCGCTAGGGGCTGTCTGTTTTGCCCTGCTCCCTGCCGATGCCCAAAAGCAGCCCGAACCGAAAAAGCTCCGCACCAAGATCGACTACAACCGCGACATCCGCCCGATCCTTTCCGACAAGTGCTTCACATGCCACGGCAGCGACCCCGGTTCGCTCATGGCTGGGTTGCGACTGGACACGCGCGAGAGCGCTACCGCACTTCGCGGAAACGGCCAGCATGCCATCGTCCCCGGCAAGCCCGATAAGAGTCTTATCCTCACTCGGATCAATGCCGATGCCCCCTTCCAAATGCCTCCGCCCAGTAGCAAGAAAACACTTTCTGCCGAGGAGAAAGCGTTGCTCAAGCAATGGATTGCCGAGGGCGCAGAATACAAACAACATTGGGCGTTTGTGGCCCCCGTTAAGCCGCCCCTGCCAACCGTAAAAGACAAAGCATGGCCCAAAAAGCCGCTCGACTACTTCATCCTCGCCGAACTGGAGAGAAAGGGCCTCAAGCCTTCTCCTCAAACCGAGCGAACTACGATGATCCGGCGCGTCACGCTCGATCTCACTGGCTTACCCCCAACGCCTGAAGAAGTCGACGCATTCCTTGCCGACAGCTCTCCGCAAGCTTACGAAAAGGTCGTGGATCGCCTCCTCGCCTCTCCGCGCTACGGTGAACGGATGGCGATGGACTGGATGGATGGCGCGCGATATGCCGACAGCAACGGCTATCAAGCCGACTACGAGCGCTATCAATATCGTTGGCGCGATTGGGTGATCAACGCCTTCAACAACAACATGCCGTACGACCAGTTCACGCTGGAGCAGCTCGCCGGTGACATGCTCCCGAACCCCACCGAAGACCAAGTCATCGCCACCGGATTCAACCGCAACCACCGAATCAACACAGAAGGTGGAGTTATTGCCGAGGAATGGCGAGTCGAGACCGTCATCGACCGCCTAGAAACCACCTCAGCCGTGTGGCTTGCCCTTACAACCGGGTGCGCGCGCTGCCACGATCACAAATACGACCCCATCAGTCAAAAAGAGTTCTACAGCATGTACTCCTACTTCAACAACGTGCCCGAATCGGGCACGGGAGAAGAGCGTGCCGTCAATCATCCCCCCTTCATCGAAGCTCCCTATCCTGAGCAACTTGCAAGGATGCGCGAACTCAAGCAGAAGACAGAAACGCTCGAAAAGCAGATGGAGGCCCGGGTCACCGCCAGTATCGAGCCCGCCCAAGACTGGACATTCCCTGGCAACAAGCCTCTGCCGAGCCTCAACGACGGCCTTGTTGGACGTTACGAACTGAGACCGAAACTCCAAGCTACCGGCTCCGCTCCCCAACCCAAGGCAAGCGGCGAAGTGGTCTACGAGCCAGGCCGAGTGTCAGGTTCGGTGACCGTGGGCGACAAAGGCTACGTCGATCTTGGCAATGCCGGCGACTTTGACCGCACCGATAAGTTCAGCTACGGAGCCTGGGTCTATCCCATCGAAGCCAATGGCGCCATCGTTTCTCGTATGGATGAGGGCAACAACTACCGGGGCTGGGACCTCTTTATGGTTGACCGCAGGCCCGCTCCTCATTTCATCAGCAGTTGGTCGGAGGATGCCGTCAAAGTCATCAGCAAAGAGCAAATCCCTCTCAATGCCTGGTCCCATGTCTTCATCACCTACGACGGCACCGGCAAAAAAGAAGGGATCAAGATTTATATCAACGGCAAAGAGGTGGGGCACGACGCCGAGCGCGACAGCTTGAAGGGCTCAATCCGGACCACTGTCAGCACCAAGATCGGGCGGCGAACCCCAGGCACCTTCATTAAGACCAAGGTTGACGATCTTGCCATCTACAGCCGAGCGTTAACCGCGAGCGAAGTCGCGTCGCTGGCAAGCTCCCACCCCGCAACCGCTCTTCTGGCCATCCCTAAAGACCAGCGCACAGCCGACCAAAAGCGCACGATCGCACGTTTGTGGCTGCAGGACAAAGACCCCGAGTTTGCTGCCCTTGCCAAGAGTTACGACGATGCCATCGCGGAAAAAGTAAAGCTCCAATCGCAGATTCCCAGCGTGATGGTCATGAAGGAGATGCCCAAGCCGCGCCAAGCTCACATCCTCATTCGTGGACAGTACGACAAGCTGGGCGAACCCGTAAGCGCAGGCATTCCAAAAGTCTTCGGCAGTCTGCCCGCCGGAACCCCAAACAACCGCCTGGGGCTAGCGAAGTGGATCGTGTCCCCCAAGAATCCGCTTACATCGCGGGTTGCAGTAAACCGCCTCTGGGAGCGGTTGTTTGGTACTGGGATTGTGGAGACCAGCGAAGACTTCGGCACCCGCGCCGAGTTCCCAAGCCACCCAGAACTCCTCGACTATCTAGCTACCGACTTTGTCGCCAAAGGGTGGGATTTGAAGGCGATGATCAAGGAGATCGTGATGAGTGCGACCTACCGACAGTCATCGAATGTGACCCCCGCTCTCCTCAACATTGACCCCGAGAACCGGCTGCTTGCGAGAGGTCCAAGATTCAGGCTCCAAGCCGAAATTCTGCGCGATAGCGCCCTTGCGGTCAGTGGCTTGCTCAAGGAGAAGATCGGAGGAAAGTCGGTTTATCCCTATCAGCCCGATGGCCTTTGGAATGAGACCTCGGCTTACGGAAACCTTCTGAACTACAAACACGCTACCGACGGCAGCGAATATCGTCGCAGCCTCTACACCATCTGGAAGCGCACCGCTGCGCCGCCCAATATGACCCTCTTTGACGTGCCCACGCGTGAGATTTGCCGGGTGCGCCGTGCCATCACCAACACCCCCCTCCAGGCCCTCGCTCTGATGAATGAGCCGACTTACCTGGAAGCGGCAAAGATGCTTGCGCAGCGAGCGATTAAGCAGGGTGGATCGACCCCAGAGAGTCGCATCCGATTCGTCTATAAAGTCGTCTTATGCCGCGCGCCAAAGCCGAATGAAATGAGGATTCTAATGGCTGGACTGGAGAAGCGACTTGCGAAGTATCGCGAAGATCAAGACGCGGCTAAGAAGCTGATGATGGTCGGCGAGAGCAAAGTTGACCCGGCCTTGGACACGGCTGAGCTCGCCGCCTACATGGTCTTGACGAGCACGATTTTGAACCTGGACGAGACCCTCACGAAGGAGTAGAACGATGGTGCAGCACACGACGACCAACCACCGAATCTCCTCCTCACGTGGAGAGAATCCGTCTGAATTAGCCTTGACCCTGACTCATCGAGGAGCCCGATAGATATGGACCCGATCAAGATCCTCACCATGCAAGACGCCGTAAACCGGCGGACCTTTCTCAAGCGCTCGGCTGGGCTCGGGCTCGGTGCGCTTTTCACACTCCTTGTGAAGGATGGTTTCGCCGCAGTCGGCCCAAAAACAAACGGATCGTTCCCCTTCGACCTGAACGGCTTCGGCCCCGACGGCAAGCGCTTTGGCGGGCTGCCCAGCGTCCCTAACTTCAAGCCCAAAGCCAACCGCGTCATCTACCTCTTCCAGAGCGGTGCGCCCTCGCAGATGGACCTCTTCGACTACAAGCCCGTCCTGAACGAGAAGCGCGGGGAAGACCTGCCCGACAGCATCCGCCAAGGCCAGCGCCTCACCGGCATGACCAGCGGGCAAAAGACATTCCCGGTCGCTCCCAGCATCTTTAAGTTCGTGAAGAAGGGCCAAGCGGGAATCTATATGAGCGAGCTTGTGCCGCACATGGGCGAGATCGTCGACGAGCTGTGCTTCATCTACTCGATGCACACCGACGCCATCAACCACGACCCCGCTGTCACCTTTTTCCAGACTGGATTCCAAATCGCAGGACGCCCCAGCATCGGCTCTTGGCTGTCTTATGGATTGGGGACCGAGAACGCCGACCTGCCCGCTTATGTGGTCCTGACCTCCATCGGCACAGGCCGCCCCGACGATCAGCCCCTGTATGACCGGCTTTGGGGTTCTGGGTTCTTGCCCACCGCGCACCAGGGCGTAAAATTCCGCAATACCGGCGATCCGGTGCTGTTTATGAACGATCCCGACGGGATCGACCAGAGCACCCGGCGGGACATGCTCGACGATCTGATGGGCCTGAACAAGATCAAGCAGGCTGTGAGCGGCGACCCGGAGATCGACACGCGCATCTCTCAATATGAGCTTGCATTCCGCATGCAGACTTCGGTGCCCGACCTTTTGGATATCTCTAAAGAACCGGCGACCATCTTGGAGATGTATGGCCCGGATGTGAAGAAGCCCGGAACCTACGCCTACAACTGCCTTCTTGCGCGGCGCATGGCCGAGCGGGGAGTCCGGTTTGTGCAGCTCTTCCACCGAGGATGGGACCACCACGACACGCTGCCCAAGGCGATTAAGGGTCAGGTAGGAGATACCGATCAGGCGTCGGCGGCGCTGGTGAAGGACTTAAAGCAGCGGGGGATGCTGGACGATACGCTGGTGATTTGGGGCGGAGAGTTTGGGCGTACGGTCTATAGTCAGGGCGAACTGACGCAGATGAACTATGGGCGCGACCATCACCCGCGCTGCTTCACCATCTGGATGGCCGGTGCAGGCGTGAAGAAGGGAATGGCTTATGGAAAGACCGACGACTATAGCTATAACATCGTCGAGAATCCGGTAAGTGTGCACGACCTGCATGCCACGATCTTGCACCTGCTCGGGATCGACCACACTCGGCTGACGTACCGATATCAGGGTCGGGATTTTAGGCTGACCGACGTCTTCGGAGAGTTGGTTGAGGACGTGTTGGTGTAGCCGAAAACATCACTGAGGCATATTGTTAATGTCGCGTAATATCGCAGCAATTTCGATCTGAGTTAATGGAACATTAGTTCTATCAATTGTGCCTCCGCCAGTGTGATTAAGGAATATAGATGGTATTTGATTTTGCAAGTTGCCAAATACAGCCCGATATCGTGCATAAGACATCACGCAACATGCTCTTGCTCTGGTTATCGATACATATAGTAATCTTGCTGCTTCGCTCATCAGATATGGGTACGGCTTCTGATAGTCGTTAGGTAAAACGCCATCCTCTAGCCCGGGGATAAATACAGCGTTTGCAGTCAATCCCTTTGCCCCGTGCATTGACATAATTCGAATAGCTGGGACTACCTTTTCTGCGATCGGTTGATCTTCACCGATTCGCCGATAGCTTTCCGATACTAAAGTTGATTGCTGTTCAATAGTATCAGTCATCGTGTAATTTTTCGTTTCCTCTAAGGTAAAATGACTTGGCAATGTATTACAAAACTGCATCCAATCACTTATATAAGCTGTGCCAAGAATATCTTGAAGAACCTTAGCAATTTCATCTCGTCTCATGTCAAGGGTATCAGACTTGGACCATGCTAAAATGGTCGATAATACTTTCCTCAAGCGCGATATTGCACCATCTAGTCTGCTATTACCAGTTTTAGTTATCTGAGATGTGTAGAATATAGACTGGTAGTTAGTGTTAGGGGTCTGCAAAATAAAATCCCGTAGCCGTTCACAAGATGAGATGCCAACACCGGAGAGACTGCCAAACAACATTCTGGTAGCAACATAATCGTCAGACACCCCTGTAGGCTTTAAGGATGTAGAGATACGTAGTAGGCACTGGACAACAATGCCAGCAATTGAGTCAGCAAAGGTTTCATCTCCCGAATACTCAAACGGAATATCGCGTTCTAGTAACGCGTCCTGTATAGGAGACCATAACAGCTTCGAGTTAGACAGAAGTATCAATATTGTGTTTGCTGCTACGCCACACGCTAGTAACTGTTCACAACTTTGGGCAATAAACGTAGCTTCATCTCTGTGTGTCCTGAAAACCGCTCTGACAACGGTTCCATTTACTGTTGGACTTGCTGTGGAGTGAGCTGAGACAAGAGTCTTAGGAATGCGATTGGGTATTGGTGATGAAACTACTAGCGACACACCAGCGGCAAGAATGTCCGTTGAGCATCGTACACATGTATTAAGGGCGTGCTGGCTACATTGAGGATACTTCGCCACGAAGTTTTGTATCCCAAGTGGAGAAGCATGTCGAAAACTGTATATGCTCTGATCATCATCTCCGGCTACCATGACGTTAACTCCGGAAGTAGCCAAGATGTCAATAAACTCGATATCGGCAGGATTTAGATCTTGATATTCGTCAACTATCATATACTTGATGTTTAGAATTTGGACAATATCCAGTGCTCCTGCGTTAATCTGATCAACGCACTCACGAACAATTTCTCCAGGAAGCACACAAGCGTAAACTTGAGCGGATTGATTGTGGAATATTTGAAATTTTTGTTGCTCGTCAGTAGTGATCGCGATTCCGTTTCGCGGTAACACATACGTTGGAGCACTCTGTTGCCCTGTGCTCCAAAATGCTTCAAAAAAACGTCGAATATCTGTTCGCCTCCGAGTACTTGGTATTCCGGCACACTGGCCGAATTCGGGATCGTAAAAGTTCTTTAACTCCAAATCCATTAGTACGATTGGATCAACAGGAAATCTGCTGAGAAGGCCAGCTGAGCGAAGTGCAGTCAGACAGAGTGAATGTAGAGTTGATATGGAAACTTGTTCAACCTGGGGATATCCCTTTTTTTCACAGGATTTGCGAACACGTGTTTGCAGATCACGTGCGGATGCTCGTGTAAATGAGACAACTGCAATGGTGGAAGGTGTTACCCCTGATGCAAGTAAGTGTTCGACGCGTTTCTCAATCGCTTGAGATTTTCCTGAGCCTGGACCTGCAACGACACGTATATGTGTAGCCGCATCATGTGCGATAGCATCTTGAGTTGTATTGATGACCGCCCATTGCTGTTGGGTTATTGGCACTTTGATGACCCCCCGATGTTAGCAAGTATGCCACATGACGAAATAAGCATACCTTAGGGAGTTGATTTGAGGGCACAAGACACACATACGTCAATTATGGGTTCTGGCGACATGTAGTCTTGAGGCTTAAACTAGGGACCATTTGATCAGCACTTAGGCTTTTCGGCAAAAAATGGGCTTTAAGTCTTTGAGTACTAAAGCATCAGAACGCGGGGAGTGAGCTGCTGGGAGCTTCCCTCAATCCTCTCTCATCTGTCCCATTGCACGGAATTTTGCATAGCGGTCGGCTTTCAGCGCTTCGCCGTCCAACTCGTCCAGCACCTTCAGTGACCGAGCTATACCATCTTTCACCGTTGCTGCGGCTTCCACGGGGTCGCGGTGTGCGCCGCCCTTGGGTTCGGGAAGGATCTCATCCACCAATTCAAATTCAAGTGCGCTTTGGGCGGTGAGCTTGAGCGCGGCGGCGGCTTGCGCGCCTTTTTCGGGCATGCGCCAAAGGATCGCGGCGCAACCTTCCGGCGGGATGACGCTATAGATCGCGTGCTCTTGCATCATGACCCGGTTGGCCGCGGCAATGCCGATGGCTCCGCCGGAACCGCCCTCGCCGATGACGACGGAAACGACCGGTACGGTGAGCTCGAACATCTTGAGCATGGAGGCGGCAATGGCCTCGCTGATGCCCCGCGACTCGCTTTCTACTCCGGGGTCGGCAGCGGGCGTGTCGATGAAGGTGATAACCGGCATGTGGAACCGGTCGGCCATCTCAAACAGGCGGATCGCCTTTCGGTAGCCTTCCGGCTTCGCCATGGCGAAGTTGCGATACTGCCGATCTTGGATGTTGCGACCCTTTTGGTGCCCGACGATCATGACCGGGCGTCCATCGAAGGTCGCGGGTCCGCCCACGATGGCGTGATCGGCTCCGAATCGGCGGTCGCCGTCGAGTTCGGTGAAGTTCTGGAAGATGGCGGTGATGTAATCGAGGGTGTAGGGGCGTTTTTCGGCTCGCGCGACGAGGACCTTCTCCCAAGGCCCAAGTCGGCTGTACATCACGTTGAGATAGTTGTCTCGGCGCTGCTCGATCTCGGCGATGCGCTCTTCCATCGCGGCGCGCTCTTGCTGCGGCAGTTTGGGGAGCTGCTCTTTGAGCTTGGCTAAGTTATCGTCAAGCTCGATGAGCGGTCTTTCCCACTCTTTCCAGGATTTAGCGGCCATGAGTTAGGTGCCCTCCGAGCATTTTGGTTAGGAGCGAAAGCGTCGCACGCATGTCGCGGCGGTGGACAATCTTGTCGATCATTCCGTGGCTAAGGCAGAATTCGGCGGTTTGGAAGTCGTTGGGGACTTTGCTCACCCCGGCCTGTTTGCTGACGCGGGCTCCGGCGAACCCGACGAGCGCTTTCGGTTCGGCGAGGATGACATCGGCCACACTGGCGTAGCTGGCAAGGACCCCGGCCATGGTGGGGTCGGTAAAAACGGTGATAAAGGGGATGCCGTTATCGCGGCATTTTTGAACGGCGGCGGTGGTCTTGGCCATCTGCATCAGGCTCAAAAGCCCCTCTTGCATCCTTGCGCCACCGGATGCGCAGAAGACGATCACGGGCATGCCGCTGTCGATTCCCCGTTCCATGGTGCGCGTGACCTTTTCGCCATTGACCGAGCCCATCGAGCCGCCCATAAAGCTGAAGTCGGCGACGGCGATGCTCACGGGCAGTCCGTCGAGCTTGGCGAGGCCGGCGACCATGCTGTCGTGCATGTCCATTTTCTTCTCGGCGCCCTCCAGCTTCTCGGGGTAATCGGGAAAGCCGAGCGGGTTGCCGGAGCGCAGCTCCTGGTCAACCTCTAGGAAGCTGTCGGGGTCGAAGGTCCAAGCGATGCGCTCTTTGGCGCTGAGGCGGTGGTGGTGTCCACAATGGGGACAGACACGTAGGGCCTGCTCGAATTCGACCGAGAAAAGGATTTTCTTGCAGTTCGCGCACTGGACGAAGGCTTGCATAAGCGAAGGATCAGGATACCTGGGGAAGGGTGGGGGCGATAGGGAGAAACGATGAGTGATGAACGATCAGCTATCAGCGATCTGCTATCAGCGATCAGCGATCGGAAATCTGAAATCAGAGATCAGCAATCTACAATCTACGATCTACGATCTACGATCCCTCCCAGCCACGAGCTGCTTGGCCCTTAGCTCGGCAAGTCCTTGAGCTCCAAGACTTCCCACATGTAGTAGCTGCCGATGGACCTGTAGGGCCGCCATGGTTGGGCGATCTCTTCGAGCTGTTTGATGCTGCAGCCGCCATCCATTCCGTAGAGTTTTTTCGCGCCGTTGCGTACACCAAGGTCATCGATGGGCAATACATCGGGCCTGCCGAGGCGGAACATCATGAGCATGTGGACGGTCCACCGCCCGATCCCCTTCACCTGGGTGAGCGATTCAAGGATATGTTCGTCGTCCATTTCGATCATCTCCTTCATGGTGGGCAGTCCTTGCTTGGCACGGGCCGCGAGGTCGCGTAGATAGCCCTGCTTTTGACGGGAGATTCCTGCGCTGCGGATGTACTCCTCGGAGGCGTTGAGGATGTCGTCGGGTTTGGGGAATGGGGAGTCTGGGAAAAGGGCGATGAAACGCTTTTCGATGGTGCTTGCGGCGGCTCCGGCAAGCTGTTGGAAGATGATCACGTGGGCCAGGTATTCGAAGGTGTCGCCAACGCCGATGTGCTGTCTGCCTTGGGCGGGTCCAACAACGTCGATCACCTTTCCTAAAACCGGATCAACGCTCTTGAGATGCGCCATCGCCTCTTCGATCATGAAGATGTTTTACCGTCTTTTTGTGCCTATCGCGTGACGCGGGGCCAGGATGCAACATAGAATAGGTTCATGGATCGTCCGCGCACCGATCGCGTTTTCGGAGTCGAAACGGAGTACGGCTGCCTAGTTGCGGATGAGAATCTTGGCTCGCCCGAGGCGGCTGTCGAGCTGATCAAGGATTATGTGTTCTTTGATATGAAGCTCGGGGCGATGGATATTCATTCGCGGGATGAGGTTTTTGAGCCTGCCCAATGTGGCGGGTTCTTGATGAACGGAGCCCGGCTGTATATCGATGCGGTTGGGAGCCACCTCGAATACGCCACTGCCGAATGTCGGTCTTTGAAAGACCTTGTCGCCAACGACCGAGCGGGGCAGAGGCACATCGTCCGAGCAATTCGAGAGCTTGACCTCGTTGACGACGTCTGCATCTATAACAACTCGGTTGACCACTTTGGCGGGCATACCTTTGGGTGCCACGAGAACTACCTCGTTGAGGCGAACGACGAATTGCTCACGGAGCGCGTGGAGATGTTCTATCCGTTCTTGGTCACTCGGCAGATTTATGCGGGCGTTGGGCGAGTGGGCGGGCATGTGCTCTCGGCTAATGCGTTTCGGCCGAACTATCAGGAGGTGGTGGACAACCCAATCGACTACATTTGGGTGAGCCACGTTTATGGGGTTTTGCCCGACGATTCAGTGAACTATCAGCTCAGCCAGCGCGCCGACCACATTCTGAAGACCATCGCGAGCCGGGTGCGGTTTAACCGCGCGATTATCAACCCGAAGTGGGAGCACTTTTACACCTATGGCGGGCGAACGCGCTTGCACCTGCTATATGGCGAGGCAAACCAAAACGAGTATGCCTATGCGCTGAAGGTGGGGACGACTTCGCTTGTGGTGGCTTTGCTTGAGGAGAATGCGGTTCCGCAGCGGTTGCTGCTGTCGCAGCCGGTTTTTGCGCTCAGGACAGTCAGCAGAGACGATGAGTACAAGTGGCTGGTTGAACTTGCCGACGGCACCACGATCACGGCGATTGACCTGCAGCGGGAGTACCTCAAGCTTGCCGAGCGGTTTCGGGGGGAGAGCGAACAGACCGATTGGATTTTGAACGAGTGGGCGGCGATCTTGGACGGCTTGGAGAAGGACCCGATGGCGCTTGCCGACAAGGTCGATTGGGTGGCGAAGAAGAAGGTGGTTGAGCAGTATATGGAGTCGGAGGGGCTGGGCTGGCAGGATGACGCCCTCCAATCCATCGACTTGGAGTATCACAACATCGACCCGGATCAGAGCTTGTTCCACGCGTTGCAGGAGATGGGGCAGACCGAGCGGATGCTGGACGATCTGGACATCGTGGATGCGATGACGGACCCGCCGCAAAACACTCGGGCCAAGGGTCGGGCGAAGTTGGTGCGTGAGGTTATGGCGCGGAAGGGTCGGAAGTATTACGCTTTTGATTGGAACGGGGTGTCGGTGGATCAGTTGACATATGTGGAGATGCCGGATCCGTATGAGACGTACGATGAGTCGTGAGTAGCGGGTAGCTATGAGTGAGTAGTGAGTAGCTGGGAGATAGAAGAGAGAGGATTTCGCGCAAAGTGCGCAAAGGAGCAAAGCTCGCAAAAAAAGGATGGCGTGAGTTGAGGGTCGTGAGTAGCTAGGTGTGAGTAGTAAGTCGCTGGGGATTGGAGAAATGGGATTTCTCTCAAAGTGCGCGAAGGAGCAAAGCTCGTAAAGAGGGATGGCGTGAGTTGAGGGTCGTGAGTAGCTAGGTGTGAGTAGTGAGTCGCACGGATATTGGAGAAATAAGATTTCTTACAGGAGTTGAGTTATGATCGGAGCTGTTTTCATGCTTTGTGTAGCCGCTTCTTCCGTTGAGGGACCGGTTTATCATGAACAGTTGACGGTTGCTGGCAAGGGGTTTACGGCAACCTGTTATACGGATACTCCGTTCAAAACTGGGACAGTAGCCATCCGCACGACAAGCCCGAAGGGCACTCATCGAATTCAACTCACCCTTCCATCGGGGACCTGGCCTGATGATCATGGATCTCGAAAGTTCAGACCGATCTTGTTTAGCCGCGTAATCTCCAGCAAGACGATCCTCTTCGTAACTCTCGCCGAGGAGTCTGGAGTCTATGGGTACAGCCAAATTGTCCCTTACGAACTAACCGCCAGCGGTCCCAAGATTTTAAAGTCCTCAAACGATCTTAGTTTCAGCGATTACGGTGGCTGGGGGCCGACTTCAAGAGGGCTTTACATGTGGGATTATCTGTATCTTCCAGATGTTGAGCCCCATGGTGGGCCGCACAAGTACCAACTCTTTGAATTTGAGCTTAGAAATGGCAAATTCAAGAGAGTTGGCATTCATACCACGAAGAAAAAATACTATCCTGAAAGTGTTGCTGATTGGGTTGGTGAAGCTAGCGTGTCCAAGAAAAACGATCCTCTACGTGAGTTTGGACTGAAATGGCGATGGTGGGGACAGCAATAGCGGAGGTTCTATTTCAGTGTCTTGTTGTCCCATACCGCTCTGGGATATTATCCGTGGATGTTGGAAATCCTCTTCGCGCAAACCGCTTACCAATTCGGTCAATGGACAGGAAGAATCTTTTGGATCGTGCTCATCGTTGCGATCATTTGGGCCGTTCTAAAGAAGAAGCGGAAGTAACCTACCTCGGCAGATTGTCGTTAGCCAAACAGTCTAAATCCCAGTTGTCCGATTCACCTTGAGCCAGTCTGAAGGTTGCGGCGAGACCGATCATAGCGGCGTTGTCGGTACACATCTCCAGCGGAGCGGGGGCGAAGGGAATGCCGAGTTTGTGGGCCTCTGTTTCGAGCCTCTTGCGCAGGTCCATGTTCGCGGCGACACCACCGGCGAGGGTGAGCGCTTTAGCCCCCGATTGTTCGATGGCTTCCATCGACCTTCGGCTGAGGATGGAGTTGATCGCCTCCTGGACTGAGGCAGCAGCATCAGGGACTCTCAGGGCGGTCCCTTCGTTTTGTACGAGCCTAAGCACGGCGGTTTTGAGCCCGCTAAAGCTGAAATCGAGCGTCTCTTCCCGTTCTAACCCTTTCGGTAATGAGTAGCGCGTGGGGTTGCCGTCTGCGGCTTGCTCCTGGATCGACTTTCCACCGGGGTAGGGAAGGTTGAGGAGCCTTGCCGACTTGTCGTAGGCTTCGCCAGCGGCATCGTCGCGGGTCTGCCCGATCAGCCGATAACGTCCCACTTCTTCCACCAAAACAAGCTCCGTGTGGCCACCGCTGACGAGAAGGCAGATGTGGGGAAAGGGAAGGTCAGGCTTCGCAAGAAGCGGCGAGAGGATGTGGCCTTCGAGGTGGTGAACGCCGATGAGAGGGAGCTTGAGCGCGTAGGCGAGGGCTTTCGCAGCGGTGACACCGACGCTGAGCGAACCGACAAGGCCAGGGCGGTTGGTTACGGCGATAGCGCCAAGCTCTTCCTTGGCTATGCCTGCTACGGATAGCGCCTCTTCAAGGGTCGGGAGGATGGCTTCGACGTGGGCTCGGGCGGCGAGTTCAGGGATCACGCCACCCCACTTCTGATGGAGGTCAATCTGGCTTGCGATGATGTTTGAGCGCACGTCCATTCCCACGAGGACGGCAGCGCTGGTTTCATCGCAACTGGTCTCGATGGCGAGGATGGGACGGTCGAAGGTCGGGGGGAGCATGGGGGAGTCTTGATTTTGGATTTTGGATTTTGGATTTTGGATTTTGGATTGGAAGTTCGAGATCAGAGATCGGAAGTCGGGAATCGAGATTCTATGGTACGGGATCAGATGTCTGTCAACTTCTCACTCCTTACGCTTCACGCCTCACGACCCACTATTCACGACTCATCATCCTCACATTTCGTGCAGCCACATGATCACGGCGTCTTCGTTGTTGTCGGGGTAGTACTTCTTTCGTGAGGCTGTCAGCACATAGCCGAGCTTTTCGTAAAGGTGAATCGCGGCTTGGTTGCTCGCACGGACCTCCAGAGTTGAGCAGATGGCCCCGCGCTGCTTCGACTCTTTGAGGATTTCACGCATGATCTTGAGGCCGATACCTTGCCCTCGATAGTCTTTGTGGACGGCGACGGTTGTGATGTGGGATTCATCGACGACGATCCATGCCCCGCCGTAGCCAACGACAGCAGCACCAATGAGGGCAACCGCAAAGACGCTTTGGGCGTTGGTGAGCTCGTTCTTGAAAGAGCGCTCCGACCAAGGTGCAGAATTGGCGTCCTTTTCGATCTCCAGGATCGCGGGAATGTGCTGGTCGGATAAAGGCTCGAAGCGTATAACCGCCATTGCGCTTAACCGCCCAGATAACACTCTTTGACTTTGGGATTTGTGAGCAAGGCTTTTCCGGTGTCGGCAAGGATGATGTTGCCGGTTTCCAAAACGTAGGCCCTGTGCGCGATCTCAAGCGCCTTATTTGCGTTCTGCTCCACGATGAGGACGGTGCATCCGTCTTTGTTTAGGTCAAGAACGATGCTAAAAATCTCACGGACGAGGTTAGGGGCAAGGCCAAGGCTTGGCTCATCAAGCAGCAAAAGCTGTGGGCGAGACATGAGGGCTCGACCAATGGCAAGCATCTGCTGCTCACCACCGCTAAGGGTCCCGGCATTCTGCTTGAAGCGCTCGCGGAGTCGGGGGAAGCGGGTCAAGACAGCTTCCATGTCGGGGCCGATGTTTGCATCTTTGCGAATGAACGAGCCGAGCTGTAGGTTCTCTTGAACCGACATGTTGGTGAAGATTCGGCGACCTTCGGGGCTTTGGCTAAGGCCAAGCTTTACGATCTCGTGCGGAGGTTTGGACGTGATGTCGGTGCCTTTGAAGTGGATGGAACCGGACTTAGCGCGCAGGAGACCGCTGATTGTGCGCAGGGTCGTGCTCTTTCCCGCTCCGTTTGAGCCGATGATGGCAACGATCTCACCCTGGTTGACCTCGATGTTGATCCCCATGAGGGCGTGAATGGCCCCGTAATACACGTTCAAGTCTTGAATCTTCAGCATAAGACAAGTGTGGTTCTACCCTAGAATGGGCTTGGCAAGGGCGTGAACAGGCGGCAACCAGCGCGGACGGCCTACACTTATTGCTGTAAGAATTACCGGGACAACCGCTCAGACGGATGCAAAGGTACATTGAATTCGAGCCGATAATAGGATCAGCGTGCAGGCGCTGCCACCACAATGAAACATCCCAAGTATGCCCAGTCGTTTGAAGTGATCCAGGAATTGCCGGAGAGCCTCCGTCAACTTTCGGCGCTTGCCTCTAACTTTCGTTGGACGTGGCACCACCCCACTCAGGAGCTTTTTAGGAGCATCGACAAGGATGTTTGGGAGAGGGTTGAGCATAACCCGGTTCAGCTTATCAACTCACTCTCGGCAGAGCGTTTGGATCGCTTGCAGCAAGATGCTTCGATATTGGCAGAGCTGAACTACTGCGCGGGCGACCTTCAGAAGTACTTGGATGAGGAGCCCTGGTTCGACAAGGCCTACCCCGGCAAGCGCGAGGAAACGCGAATCGCCTATTTTTGCGCGGAGTTTGGCATTTCCGAGTCTTTGCCGATCTATTCGGGCGGGCTTGGGGTTTTGGCGGGCGACCATTTGAAGGCAGCGAGCGATCTTGGCTTGCCGTTGGTCGGTGTGGGTTTGCTGTATTCACGGGGTTACTTCCGTCAGGTGCTTGGGGCGGACGGGTGGCAGCAGGAGCACTATCCTCAATACGATTTCTACCGGATGCCGCTAACTTTGATGCGTGGCGAGAATCAACAACCGCTACGGGTGGAGGTGGAGTTTCCCGACCGGACCATCGTTTGTCAGATTTGGCGGGCAGACGTAGGGCGCGTTCAGCTTTATCTGCTTGACAGCAACGTACTGGAGAATGCTCCGAGCGACCAAGAGATTACCGACACGCTTTATGGCGGCAATGAGGAGATGCGCATTGCTCAGGAGATGATTCTTGGTGTGGGTGGTATGCGCGCTCTGCGAGCAGTTGGCATTAACCCCACGGTTTGCCATATGAACGAGGGCCATGCGGGCTTTATGATCCTTGAGCGGATTCGCCAGTTCATGTCTGACAACCAGTGCGACTTTAAGACCGCGCGCAAGGTGATCGTTGGGAGCAGCGTTTTTACGACGCATACACCGGTTCCGGCAGGGTTTGACCTGTTCCCGTCTGATCTCCTTGAGCGATACACGGCGAGTGCGGTTAAGGCTCTGGGAATCTCGTTTGAGGAGTTTGTGGCATTTGGCGTGATGGACCCTGAGAACGAGGGTGAGAAGTTCAATATGGCATTGCTCGCCATCGAGAACAGCAACTACATCAATGGCGTTTCAAAACTTCACGCGAGCGTATCGCGCTCGATGTTCCAGCAGAAATGGCCCAACTATCCCGAAGATGAGACACCAATTGAGGCCGTTACGAACGGCATCCACACACTTACTTGGATCAGTCGGAGAATGGGTGAACTGTTTGACCGTTACCTTGACCCAAGTTGGCGTCGGCGACCGGAGTATGCTTCTTTGTGGGAGGGTGTGCTCGACATTCCCGATGCAGCGCTTTGGGAGGCGAGGGAGAATCAACGCGGTGATTTGGTTCGGAATGCCCGAGTGTGGCTGCAAAGGGCCCTTGAACATCGGGGGAGCGACCGTTCTGAACTGAGCGCATTTGATCAAATTCTTGATCCCCGATTCCTGACCATCGGCTTTGCGCGAAGGTTTGCGACTTACAAGCGTGCGACCTTGATGCTTTCTGATCCTGAGCGGTTGAAGAGGATTCTCTTTCACCCAGAAAGGCCAGTTCAAATTCTGGTCGCAGGAAAGAGCCATCCCCGTGACGATGGCGGAAAGAAGCTCATCCAGGATTTGTATCACTTCATCCGGGATGAGGGGACTTCGTCGCGCATCGTGTTCTTGGAGGATTACGATATGTCGGTGGCACGGTCTCTCGTACAGGGTGTCGATGTGTGGCTCAACAACCCGAGGCGCCCTCTGGAAGCAAGCGGTACGAGCGGAATGAAGGTTGTGCCGAACGGCGGCCTCAACTGCTCCGTACTCGACGGCTGGTGGGATGAGGGCTATATGCCGGGAGTCGGCTGGTCGATCGGCGAGCGCCGAGACTATTCTGACCAAGGGCAGCAAGACTTTTTCGACAGCCGTTCGCTCTATTGGCTTTTGGAGAATGAGATCGCACCGAAGTTCTATTCGAGGATGGGCTCAGAAGTTCCGACTGCGTGGATTCAGATGATCAAACGGTCGATCATGATTCTCGCACCTCAGTTCTGCACGGGGAGAATGGTATCGGATTATGGGCGACGATTCTATGTACCGGCGAGTGAGTGCTATGGCAACCTTGCGGGCAACGGAATGGAGCGAGCAAAATCAGCGATCCAATGGCAGGCAAAGGTCGATTCAGAGTGGGGGAAGGTACGCATTCATGAGGTTAACGACAATGCTCCCAGGAGGACGACAGTTGGGACCTCAATTCAGATTCAGGCAACGGTGGAACTTGGACCGTTTAGTCCTGATGAAGTCCGTGTCGAGGGTCTTGTTGGGGATGTTGGACCGAACCGCGATCTGATCAACATCGAGCCGTTGGTATTGGAAAGGATTGAGGGCGAAGGCAGCCGTCATACGTTCTTTGGCACGCTTTCCTGCTCGCAGTCCGGGCACAAAGGATATATCGTGCGTGTGAAGCCACATCATCCTGACGTTGTCATGCCGAATGAGGTTGGCGAGGTCACCTGGCAGAGCGGGCATTAGGGGAAAGGATGACAATGTAAAACGGACATCGAAAACTCGATGTCCGTTTCTGCTTGTTCTAAGTCTGCTTAGTAACGTCGTCGGTCTCCGCCGCCACCGCCACGGCCACCACGGTCTCCACCGCGACCACCGCCGCCGCCTCGACCACCACCTCCGCCGAAGCCGCCACGGTCTCCACCGCGACCACCGCCGCCTCCACCGCCGTAGCCTCCGCCACCACCACCGCCGAAGTCGCGTGGTCCGCGATCTTCGCGTGGGCGAGCTTCATTGACTACGAGGGCGCGTCCGCCAAGATCGGAGCCGTTCTTGGCTTCGATTGCAGCGTCCATCTGATCGTCTTCGACATCGACAAAGCCAAAACCACGGCCTTCGATGATTCGTGCAGAACTGGGCTGAAAATCAGCAAAGTGATCCATCAAATCCTGCTCGCCGGCTGTGTACGGCAGGTTGCCAACGTATAGGCGCTTGCTCATTCTATATTCTCCGGTCCGGTAGAAGCCGTAACTCTCTTTGCTGAAGCATCGCGGATGAACTGACCGGAGACGCTAACTAGGAGGCGATGCTTACCGCGACGCTGTACCTATTTTACCGGGTTCCTTGAAAAATGGTAGGTCATTTTTTGCATCGGTGAATCTGAGGACTTGTGCTTCGTGACGGCGGGTTTCTTCGGCTGAGCCAGAAGAGACGATGTAGGTTGTTTAGTTTGAGCTTGAAAGATCATTAGCCTGGAAAGCGAATCATGAAACGTTCTTCAAATGAACTGCATATTTGGAGCATATGAGCGGATTTGCAGAGTCTAAAGGGGGAGGTAGATTCAAGAAATCTAAAACACACAGCGGCAAGAAAGTCTTCACAAACCTGCCTTTGAGTGTATGTTTATTGAATCGTTAACAACCGATAATGAACCTGCAGGCAACTTTGACAGGTATCCTGTGCGGGGTTAGAGAGCGGTATGCGCGGCGCACGATTTGTATTTGCTATTTTTATCTTTCAGTTCGTTGTTTCAGCGAGCTGGGCCGCGACGGTGCGCGCAGAGGGCCCTACTGTTTTCGTCAATGAAATGCCGGTCATTACTTTTAAGGCGGGCAACACATCGGGTGACGCGACAGCCTTGCAGAAGGCGCTTCAAAAGTCTATCGGGTCCGGTTCTGTTAGCGTCTCAAAGACGAAAAAGGGCTGGTACATCCGAATTGGCAGCAAGACAGTTTTGGCGGTAGATGGCGCAGAAGCCTCGGCCTATAAGACGACGATCCCAGCGCTTGCGAATCAGTGGTCCGCACAGCTAAAAGAGGCGATCGCCTTGCCTGAACTACAACTGGACACAAGCCAGATTCGGATTACTGGCGGGATGACGAAGCCCGTTGCCGTTGTCGGCTCTTTGGCTTCGACGGCGACCATTGAAAGTTCAGATGAACAGATTGTCAAGGTGAGCCGAAAGACGGGCCAGATCATTCTAACCGGCGGCAACTACGGAAGCGCTGAAGTTGTGGTAGCGATCAAGAACAACATTCGGAGCATCCCGGTGCGTGTCGTCCCGATGGCAGCAAAGTTTCCGCAAACGTTCAGTGCGTTTGTGAGCGGTGGTCCTGCAACAACAGCGACTGTTCAAGGAGCGATTCGGACGGCGATTGAGAGCAATTTTAAGGCTGAGCCAGATGCGCGCTGGGTTTATCAAGTTCCGGAAGTTGGGCAAATCTTGACGGGCCAGGCTAAGTCCTACAATATCCGCATTCGAGCTTCGGGCTCGGAGAGCATGACGAACGAGGGTTTGGTCACCGTAACGGTTCGCAACGAGAACGTAGGCAAGATGCAGGAGTCAGAGCTCTGGTATTGCAACCACCCCGAGACTGTGAAGACCACAGGAACGCTCTTTGTTGCCGACCTCAAGAAGGGCGAGCCCGCTCGTTTGCTTTATCACCATATCAACAGTTCGACTTGGCCTTTGTTCTTCCGGGCTCGGATTTTGAACCTCTCCGATGAGCCAGCGCGGATCATGGTCATCCCTGGCGATAGCAGCCCGGAGAAGAACCCGGTTTTGGCGGGTATTCAGGCTGCGGAGCAGTTCGTCAAGAATTGGATTTATAGTTCGGGTGAGGTGATTATCGTTCCGCCGCGATCGTCGCTTCCACTGACCCTGCGTCGGTTTAACGTGAACGACACGGTGAGCGGGCTTTGTTCGCTGAAGATCGTGAGCGGCCCCCAAACGATGCAGGTGCGCGCCGATGCGATTTGGCCTTTTGCGCTGGATGCGCGATGGCAGGCTGCGCTTGCGAGTCCGACGCCTTGGCAGCAGGTTGGAATCATTCCGCTCGGCAACTCTGTGGAGCTTGAGACCCCAACGTCGGCTCATATCTATCCCAATCCGTTCAAGATCGAAACCGTTCAGTATGAGGTTGGGAAGGCCTACGGGTTCGTGAGACTTGGACAAAAGGCGATTCAGCGGGCAGACGGACTATCGAACCTCGATGGCAACTTTGGCGTGACCTACAAGATTGAAGCCAGACTGTCGAACTCGACGGACACGGCGACGGATGTTGAAGTCGTCTTTGAGGCGAGCGCGGGATATTCCGGAGCCTTGTTCGCGATGGGTGAGAGGGTTGTGCGAACTCCCCTTTTGCAGCCTAAAGAGGAGGTACGACTGATGAAGTACCGCCTCGAACCAGGAGCTTCGGAGCAGTTTTCGCTTACAACTGTGCCGCTCTCAGGCAGCAGCTACCCAGCAACTCTGAAGATTCGCCCGATCGACCGCATGAGCACAAGGTCGATTCGCGAGCTTGATATCCTGCTTGTGGACGTAAAATCCAAGTAAGCATGGAAGATCCTCGCAAAGTCATCAACGAACTGTTTGGCATTCTCGAAGACGACGTTCGTGACGTCAAGCCGGGAGTCGCCTCTACCAAGGTTGGGCGCGACGCTGACGAGAGCGCCGCACTTGGAGAGCAGTGTCTTGAAGACGGCGACTTTGATGCTGCGATCAAGCATTTTCAGAAGGCCCTTGAGCAGACACCCAACCCGGATGCAAAGGAGCATTTGAACCTGGCAGCGGCTTACGATGTCGCCGATAGGGAGGACGAAGCCATCACCGAGTACCAGCTCGCGCTTCGCGCTAACAAAGGCGCAACCGATGCGCAGGTTGGCGTCTCCGACATCCTCCGGAGAAACGCAAAGTTTCGGGAGTCCATCGAAAACCTCACCAGCGCCTCGAAGAAAGATTCGAAGAACCCTTTTCACTACTTTAAACTCGCGGAGGCATATCGGGAGATCAGGGAATACAAGCTGGCGGTGCGTGCAGCAGAACAAGCCGCTCAGATTGGCGAGACGGATCCGTTCTACTGGTTTTGGCTTGCAGATTTGCTGATCGAGTTGCGTCGGTTTGAGGATGCACTGCGGCCCATGAAGGAGGCGGTGGATAGATCCCCGGGAGACGATCACCTCTACTTACGAGCTTCGGTCGCGTTTTGGGGGGCAGGGAAGAAGGCAGAGGCGATTAAGAGCATGCGTCTTGCCAGTGAGCTTGACCCAGAAAACGCCTTCTACCTTGCCTTGATCGACCTCTATTCTCTGCACTCCGGCACGGCGTCTGACCTTGCGCTGAGTGGAGAACCGAAGCCGCTTGATCGGTACGACCAAGATAGGCTGGATCGGGTGGCAGAGTTCTTAGGGATTGGTAGATAGTCGCTGGGAGCTTGGCTCTGTGAGCTGGGAATGAGAGGCAGGGATAGAACTCTTCGGCTCCCAGCCCTTAGCTCTCAGCTCTCTATTCCAACTCCTACTCGATTGAAGGGTAGTTGTGTCGCAACTCCACGGGTTTTGACGACTTCTTTCTCAATCGGATGTTGAGCATCTCGACGATGATTGAGAACGCCATCGCAAAGTAGGTGTAGCCTTTTTCAATGTGTGCGCCGAAGCCTTCAGCGAGCAGATTTACACCGATGAGCACCAAGAACGCCAGCGCGAGCATTTTGACGGTTGGATGCGCGTCGATGAAGTTGCTGACCTTGGTGACAAAGGCGAGCATGAACAGGACTGAGATGATGACCGCGGCCATCATGACTTCGATGTACTGCACCATTCCAACGGCAGTGACGACCGAGTCGATAGAGAAGACGAGGTCGATGGCGAGGATTTGGAGGATAATGCTGAGCATCGTGCCTCCCTTTTTCACAGTTGCCGCTTCGTGCTCTTCGCCTTCAAGCTTGTTGTGGATTTCGTGAACGGCTTTGGCGATCAGGAAGATACCGCCGATGATCAGGATCAGATCGCGTCCGGAGATGCCCTTGCCAAAGACGTGCATGAACGGCTCACTCATGCGCATGATGAGGCCGATTGAGAACAGAAGGGCAATACGGGTAATGATAGCGAGGCCAAGGCCAAGCTTCCGCGCTCTGGGCTGCTGTTCCTTGGGCAGCTTGCCCGAAAGGATCGAGATAAAGACGATGTTATCTATGCCAAGGACGATTTCAAGGATAGTCAGCGTGAGCAAACCAATCCAGGCATTAGGATCCGATAGTAGTTGCATCGTAGATCAGGTGTGACACCGTAAAGACGAGGAGTGAGGCTTACAGGATGCAGTGAGGCCCAAGGATTTGGGCCTCTTCTTTCATTGCTGATGCGGCACGAACTACGATACGGCCACAGGCTCGGTATCGGAGGCTTGCATGCCGGGCATTTGGTGAATGTAGAGGTCGCGCTGCGGATAAGGGAAGACCACTCCATGTTTCGCAAACAACTCGGCGACCCGGTAGTTGTATGCGCTGAGAACGCGATTGGGGAACATCACTTCTGTGCTCTTTAAGTGGACTGAGAAGTTGATCGAGTTATCGCCGAATCCGCGCAAGTAGACCACTCGGTTTGCTTCTGGATTGACGTTTGCGAGGCCTTCTCCAGCTTCCAGCAGCAGTTTGGTCACCAATTCAAGGTCAGAGTTATAGTGGACACCGACCAGTATCTCGACCCAGCGCTCCTCGTTGTCGTGCGACCAGTTGATGAACTTGCTGCCGAGGATGCTTGCGTTGGGGAGAAACGCGGTCCCGTTTGCGGTTGTGATGATTTCGCAGGAATAGATCCCAATAGTAAGGATTCGCCCTGTTGTGTCTTCGACTGTGACAACGTCGCCCGGCTTGACCATACGCCCAAACATCATGATGAGACCGCTTAGAAAGTTCTTGGCAGCGTCTTGGAAGCCGAGACCGATACCAAGTCCAAGAGCGCCTGTAAAGACGGCGAGATCGCTGGTGCTTAGTCCAAGCTGTCCGAACGCCCAGACCACACCAAGTACAAGTGCAACGTAGTAAACGAGCGTTCCTGCGAGGGTTCGGGTGGAGTCATCGAGTGTGTGCACTCTTTTTAGGGAGCGGTTCACCAGTTTTCGTACCATTTTGGCGACGAAGAACACGATGATGGGGAGGAGGATAAGCTTGACGATAAACGCCGCTGTAAGAGTGAACCCCTCAATCTGCAAGATCGGACGGTTCAGCCAATCAGAAAAATTTTCCCAAGCCATAGGTGATTATACCGACCGAGGCTTAACCGGGCCGGGATAGGTTCAACTGGCGATCTCCGTCGGAATAAGTCTTTTGATGCAAAAGTTTGGATGAACTTAGCTTATTTGGAAACGTTTTTAGCAGTTGGGCCGTTTATTGATTCGGGCAGGCTGCATATGAGGGCAAGGAACTTATACGTATTCCAAAATGCACAAGGAATTAGAGCAGGGTGGGTTGAAACAACTTAATATGACACTCTTTCCTGGGCAAATAGACTTGATGGTTTTTGACTTGGATCAAGTTAAGGTTTTAGCTTCTGCCGTGAGGAACCGTGTGTATTGGTCCTTCACGGCTGAGGAACCGATCTCGGCATCTGACGTTTCGCGCGATTTGGGCAAGTCGGCGCAGACCATTCACTATCATGTGAACGAACTCCTTCGGGTCGGTCTGATCATTCCCGTGAGTACTCGCAAACGTCATGCACGCCTGGAGAAGCTCTTTGTCAGAACTGGGGTTCAAGTGCGTGATATGGGTGAGGATGGAACACCCGAGTACAACTTCTACCGACAGAAGGCATTCGCGGCGATGATGCGCACGATCACGCGTGAGAGTGCGATGATGTACGAATTGATGGAGCATGAGAAGTCTGTCCACGACTTTTCTGCCTATCTTCGTGTCGTCAAGCGGCTTTCTCGGTCGCAGGCCGATAGTTTTCGTAAGCGGATGGCGGATCTGCTGATAGAGATTTCACAAAGCAAGGCGAGCCCTGAAGAACCACAGGTTCACGTCGTGATGTGTATGCGACCGTCGACGGCTCAGAGTCGACATTGGGCGGACGAGTGGAACGTCGAGGTTGGGAAGATGGAGCCTGACGTTATTGATGCAGAAGAGTAAACCAGCTAGCAGCTATGAGTGAGTAGCTAGGGTACAGAGTGGGCGATCTTGGCAGATGACAGCAACCTGATCGCCCCACTTCCTAAATTTATCCCACGACGACTGTGTAGCTCAGCGTCTTCTTTTCTCCAGGATTCAGTTTGATTTTCCACTGAGCCATGCTCGCCGAGAGTCTTGTGCTCGGCTCAGATTCAGTGGTGATCTTCCAGATACCGCCGAAGTCTTGGACCAGTCTCAGTTCGACAGTGGTGTCCTTTTCGTTGAAGAGCTTTACCTCAAGCTGACGACTTACGGTTTTTTTGTCGATTCTCTTGACGGCAGTCTGCTTGGCAAGGGCGTAGAGGTCGAACACATTCGTCAAAGTTGCGTTTACGCGGGCATCCTTTTGGGTGTCGGAGATGCTTGCCGCGCCGATGTAGCGCATGTTGCCGTCCTTGTCAGGTTCGTAGACGCGCATTGATCCGCCGGGCAAGGGAAGTCCGAGGCCCGACTTCTCGTCGTTCGTGAAGTTTAGGGCGAGGGTTGCGGATAGGCGTTGGTCGGGGTTTCCGTAGAAGCCTTCTCGGTAGATGTAGGGCAGGCGGATGTTATAGTCGCGGATGATGGTGACTTTGTCGGCGCCCATCATGCGGACTCGGTTCATCTGATCCTGCTTGATGGTAGCGGTGGATTTGTAGGGGTAGGCGTAGAGTTCACCCATGGTTTCGGGGGCACCGAAGCTTTCACTTATCCGTTCCTTCCTAGCAAGGTCATTAGTAGCAAAGCCTCCTCCCCCAGTGGTGCTGCCCCATGAGGAACGGTTAGCCAGGACGCGATTTGGCGACCCTGCTACGAACTTGATGCTCGCGTTGGGGAAGTCTGTTCCAGTCATGTTCGTCACCGTGGCCCAGCATTCAAGGCCCATCGCTTCCACGCCGGGAACGAGGGTTGCGGTGTAATCGGCATGCCAGGATAGGCCGCCTGTAAGGTAGGTCACGCCCATCTTTGCCGTGGCGTTGGCCTTGCTCTCGATTTCGGCGGAAAGCTGAGGAATGGCGACGATTCCCGACCCGGTGGAGGCCTCGATAGTGGCGTTCGGGTTGACGATGAACTTGTCGCCAGCTTTTACGACAACGTTTCCAGGCTCAGCGACCTGTAAGATTCCGGTGATACGCTCGCTCTCTTTGCCGTTGTCGCCTCGATAGACGAGATCGATTTCCTTGCCGACGAAGCGCTCCAGGAGGCGTGCGCTGTTGCCAATCCCGATGTCGTAAGTGCTGGAAACGACCTGGGCGTCGGTCTTGTCGGGCCAGCTGAAGAGGACCGAATTCTGGTCGAGCATTTTGCTGACGTCTTGCAGGCCGACCTTAACCCGGCCTTGTTTGAGGTCGACGTCGCGCGTTTCGCGGACCATGCCAAAGTCGTTGGCGTAGACCAGAAGTTCGATCTGGCGAGGTCCGTTCTTGACGACCTCGGTTGAAGTTTGGGCATCGGCCTTGCTGCATCCCGGCATGAAGGTGGAGGCAAGGGCAAGAAGGATAAGGGGCGTGAGATTTAGGCGTGTTGTGGACATGAGAAGCTCCTCTTAATGAATAGGTGCTATTTGGCGGGGGATTTGTTCATCAATGGGAGTCGTTTCCAGCGATCGGCTATCAGCGATCCCAGATTATTGCTTCACCCAAGTTAGCGACCCTGTTCCGCCTGCGTCGGCCATTGACTTTCCATCCGCTGACACATCGAGCCCACGAGAGTTGGCTGCTCCACCGCTTGGGATAGCCATGCCATTCAAGTTCTCAATCATTAGGTTCACGTGGTTGCCTTCGACGGTGTATTTGCCTGTGGTTTGGGCTGAGCCTTGCTTCATGGTGAAGGTTCCGTCGGCTCGGAACTCGGCGGTGTACTCGCCTTCAGCCTTGGCCCTGCCATCGGTTAGCTCTCCCTTCCAATGTCCCGTTACTTCGGCAGGAGGAATCCTCGGTTTGCGAATTTCTTGAGAGCAGCCGAAAAGTGTTATGGTTAGAACAGCGCACACCAGCATGTACTTCTTCATGACTCAATCCTCAAAGTCGATCTTAGCCCAAGAAACAGAGCGACGGTTAAGGAATTCGTAGATACTTCATTTGCGATTGAGAATCCATTAGAATGGGTTCAGCGATAGCTTTGGGGTGGTGACTTCATGACAAGACCGATTCGACTCTTTTTGAGCGTTGTACTTTTTCTTTTCGTAAGCCTTGGATCCGCGTTTGAAGTAGGGCGGATGCGCGTGCATTGCATTAACGTTGGGCAAGGATCAGCCACGCTGCTTGAATTCAAATGTGGAGCGATGTTGGTTGACACTGGGGCGGGCAGCACGCAGGATGTCGATCATCTGATTTCGTATCTGGAGTGGTTCTTCAATCTACGTCCTGATTTGAATCGCACGCTTAAGGTCATGGCGCTAACGCACAGCCATAAGGATCACGCTTTGGGCTTGTTGCCCTTGGCTGAGAAGTTTACGGTCGAGAGATTTTTGTTCAACGGAGACGTGGTTGGTTCAGGCGCCTCATCTTTGAATAAGATCCTCCGGGCGGTCCGCGATGGCGACATCGCGACTGTCGTGCGAATTGTCGACGATCACCGAGTTACGACGCAAGGTACTGCTGACGGATACACAGATGCTGATGTTGATCCTTTGACTTGCGATGACTGCGACCCTCGGGTTCACGTGCTCGCAAGCAGCATGAGGGTGAACCCAGGCTGGCCTGTATCTGAATTTGAGAACCAGAACAATCACAGCATGGTCTTTCGAATTGCGCTTGGCGCATCGTCATTGCTGATTACGGGTGATGCGGAGGAGCATGAACTTGAGCTTTTGGAGATGCGGTACCTCTCTGGTGGTCCACTGGATAGCGACATCTTGGTTGTTGGTCACCACGGCTCTCGCAATGCGACAACACAATCCTTTCTTGACGCTGTAACGCCCAAGGCAGCGCTCATTTCGTGTGGCAAGTGGAATGAGGGCGAAGGGAGCAGCAATCCCTTCACAACTTGGCGCTATGGGCATCCGAATGTCGGGATTCTTGACCTATTGCAGGGGGCGATCAGCAGCACGAGGCCAAGGATCACGGTTAAGGCGGGGATAAAGTCGAAAGTGTTTACCGATTACACGGTGCGTAAACGCATATATTGCACGGCTTGGGATGGGAGTGTGGTGGTGGATGCGTATGAGAGTGGAACTATTTACGTCCGCAGGAATGTGGGGATGTAGCCTGTTTTGACGACTCACTCGTTGGTCATTGTCTGCGGACGAGGCCGATGGCAGGCAGTACTTCGTCAGCTGGCTGTGCCCACTTCCATTGGGTGCGAAAGTCCTCCCAGAATAGGTTGAACATCGGGTTATCTTCTTTTGAAGATTGTGTTAGCTGAATGACGTATCCCTTGCGCTGCGGGATTCTGAAGCCTTTGATTTGGTACCTAAGTTTTCCGCCGGTTGATCGTGGGCGTGCAGAGCGCGGCTCAATCTCAGCATCGACGACGATCCCTGTGATGCCAGGCATGGCTTTCATGAATCGCAGATGGAAGCTTGGATTATTAGCGTACTTCGTTACCACCGTTTCTATAGCGGTCATTTGATTCTTTTTGACGGGGGCTTTTGGGTCTAACTCTTGCTCCTTGGCAACGTCGGGCGAACGAGGGTCGAGTACTAGCATGTAGATATCAACTTTGTCGTCGAGGAGCTTTTGAATCGTGTCGGGGTTATTTTCAACCGTTCGAAAGGCGCTAAAGCCGGTAATGAGGACTGAGCTCTTTGCTTCGGCAATAAACTCTGTAGGAGGGGAAGCGTTCTTGTCGTCGCGACTGTCAATTCTTTCAATCGAGTACACGCCAAGTGCCTCTTCGGCTTGCGTTTTCGGCGTTTGTTTAACGCTCAGAAAGCCGAAATATGCGAGGGCCCAAGCTGCTCCGAAGCCGAACAGGAGATAAACGGCCTGACGCCATCCGATGAATCGTACGATATCACGTATCCACTTTTTGACATCAAACCCCCGGTCAATCGCATCGGCGATCTGTGCGGTAATGACTTCATCTCTTGTCGGTGCTTTCGTGTTTTCGACAGGCAGTTCCTGTGCGATTGTATCTGCTGATTGAATAGTCGGTGTTTCACCAATGTCGCTCATAGGTTTTGCCTGCCTGTGCTTTCTCGAATACAGTCTAATCGAACCGATAGAAGAACGCGACCACTTTCTTGTTTCTAACACATAGCCGATCTTCAACCGCTATTGAAATAGCAATTACGTTGGTCTTAAGAGGCTTGTGATGGTATTGAATGATAGCTCTAAAGCTATAGATAGTCCTTTGATGGTGCCAATCGGGTTCTTTCAAACCAGCCTTTGGTAGAGCATTACGGCCCTCTGTTTACTGGTTGACCCGTGGTATTGTTGTGCCGCTATATTGCGCCGAGGGCGTCCAGATCGACGGCTATGGGTTTGGGGAGACTGATCGCTTCTCCGGTTACCACCTGGAAAGCGGAAGCGGCCTGAACATTCAGCCAGTTGTGCGCTGATTTGTACAGCTCAGCATTCCTTCCGCCGGTTTGGACCGCTCTTAGCCGAGCAGACTGTTCTGCGTATTGCAGCATCAAGAGGTCGGAGAGGGCTCCTAGCCGAATCTGATCGGAGGGTTCGGTCCGGATCGCTTTTCCTGCAAGCTCGCTGATGAAACTGTCGTTGGCCGACTCCATGGAGGCCTTACCATCGCGGGCCCGGCGCATGAGGCGGTCGGCGAGGAAGAGCCGGTTGATTTCGTTCGTTCCTTCGTAGATACGGCTGACGCGGGCGTCGCGGTAGTGTCTGGCGATGGGGAATTCCTCGGTAAATCCGTAGCCACCGTAGCATTGGAGGGCTTCATCGACGATGAGCGCTTCAAGCTCGGTGGAGAGGACTTTGCAGGCGCTACATTCGACGGCGTACTCTTCGGCGGCGGCGCGGTTGCCGTCGATAGTTCCGCCCCAAGTATCGAAGGCGTGGTCGATCATCGCCCCAGTTCGGTAGATCATGGATTCGGCGATGTAGAACCAGGTGGCCATCATCGCAAACTTCTGGCGAATGAGGCCGAATTCGGAGATCGGCTTGCCGAACTGCTTTCGATCTTTGGCATACTCGGCGGCGATTTCCATCGCGTTTCGAGCCGGACCGATCGACATTGAGCTGAGCTTGAACCTTCCGAGATTTAGGGCGTTGAAGGCGACATGATGGCCCTTTCCAGGTTCGTATAAAAGGTTCTCAAGCGGGACTTCGGCGTTTTCCAACACGACTCTCGCGGTGCTGGAACCCTTGAGTCCCATCTTGTGCTCCTCGCGGGAGATATGGACGCCGGGAAAGTCACGCTCGACCAAGAAGGCGCTGAACTTGTCTCCGTCTATTTTGGCCATCACGAGGAAGAACTCGGCCCACATGGCGTTGGAAATCCACATCTTGGTGCCGTTCAAAATCCATTTGCCATCCTTGAGGTCGGCCCGAGTAGTGGCAGAGAGAGCGTCGGAGCCCGAGTTCGGTTCGCTAAGGCAGTAGGCGCCAATCCATTCACCGGAGATGAGCTTGGGGAGATACTTCTGTTTCTGCTCTTCGGCACCGAAGAGCGAAAGGCCAACCTGGCTGATGCCGGTGGTGACCCCGAACGTGACGCTAAACGATGCGTTCAGGCTCATGTATTCGAGAATTCGTGCGGCGAGGTTTTTGCCGAGCCCGAGGCCACCGTAGGCTTCTGGTGCGTCGACGCCCGTCAAGCCCAGTTCTCCGGCCTTGCGGATCAGCTCGGGCATCAGGCCGTCCTCCTGCTTGTCCAGCCTCTCCAGGTGTGGCATCACCTCGTTCCGCATGAACTGCTCCGCCGTCTGGATCATCAGCTGCTCGTCGGAGCCAAACTGCTCCACGGAAAAGATTGATTCGGGCGTTGAAGAGTAGAAGTCGCAGCCGGAGGGAACAGTTGATACAGGCGAACTCATTTAGGAAGGACCTCGACGACACTGTCGTGATGCATCATAGTATATTCCCATAGCGGGTTTATTCCCAGCCATCGGCAGAGAACCGATTTCGATAGGTAGATGCAATGCTTGTTTCGACACTTTTGTCCCCCATCCTGTTGTGTTCTGGCCTGCTAAGCGCTCCGCAAGAGGGCGTGAAGCAGGATGAGGCGAAGAAGCCAGCCGCCGACCGCTCGGCTGAGCCCATGCTTAAGAAGATTTTTGAAGCCGGGTCAAAGCTCAATAACGTTCACGTCTACATTGTCCGCACAGTGAAAGATGAGGAAGTTGGAGCGATGTACCCCGACAGTGGACGGGAGATTTGGTACGAAAGCCCATCGAAGTTTAGGTTCGAGACGTTTGGCTATTGGGGCGAGGGAATGCGGTACATCGCTGACGGTGAGAAGGTGATCGTAGATGGGCTGGATGGCGAGACTCCTGTGGTCTATCGGGACCTGAAGTCGACGATTTTTGAGTCATCGGTCGGGCTGAATCAGCAGGGTGGAGAGGTTTCGCTGCTGTCCTTTGTTCTGGCAGGAGAGGCGGGAATGAAGGAGCTAGTCAAGCCGGATGGATTTATCAAGAAGGCTCCGGTCGGACCAAACGAAGAGGCGGTAACGTTCGAATCGACCAAGTCGGGCACGGTCACTTTCTACTACAAATCTGGTGGCGAACCTCGAATTCATCGCATCGCCTATGACAACAAGCAGTACTTTCAAGACCTTCACAATCAGTATCCCGACTGGGTGTCTGAACCGGTTGATCCGCTGACCCAAGAGGACATTCGGTGGATCTCGGTAGGGAAGGGGTTGGATAAAGGACTGTTCCGATTCCCCATGCGCAAGGGCGCAGTGATTGACGATCAGAGGACGAAGAAGGGGAGTGAGTGGCGATCTGCTGTGAGCTATCAGCTACCAGCTATCCGTAATGCGTGATCTGTAATCCGTAATCCGAGATCGTAGAACCGAGTTGGCGATGTAAGCTTGAAGAAGAGCCGTATCTCTTCATGAGGCCAGACGAAATGCAAAGAATCGTCATCCTTGGGTGTGGGGGCAGCGGAAAGACGACTTTCTCCCGACTCCTTGGCGAGAGGATAGATGCGCCCGTTATCTGCCTAGATGCGATCTGGCAACCCGGTTGGAGCCATGAGAATGTCCCTGCCTTTCGGACCCTGATGGAGGAAGCGCATGCTCGCGAAAAGTGGATCAGCGACGGAAACTTTGCGGCTGCGACCTTCGATATTCGGCTGCCTCGTGCCACGATAATAGTTTGGCTGGAACTTCCAAAGCTCGTGTGTTATTGGCGGGCCATCAAGCGAGTATTCAAACGCGGTGAAGCACACCGCTTGTGCGGGCTTGCGAAAGTCATTGCGTTTATCTGGAGGTTCGACCGTGTCAACCGACCTCGCATCGAGTCGCTGCGAATGCAGCATGGCCCCGAGGTGCCTGTGGTTCATTTGAAGAGCGACCGCGAAGTGGCGGAGTTCCTGTCCTCAGCTCGGTCGGACGGGGTATCATCCGCTTCTGCCGTGGGCCCGTAGCTCAGTGGTCAGAGCAGGCGGCTCATAACCGCTTGGTCGGGGGTTCGAGCCCCCCCGGGCCCACCAAATTAGTTTGCGATTAACGATTGTAGATTGTAGATTGCTGTTGGCTGATTTTCATCGAAGACTCAGATTCGATAAAAGGCTGCACAGGTGTCGCCAAGGATTTGAGCCTGTTCGTCCGCGCTGAGCTTCTTGATCGCTTTTAGAACGAGGTCCAGAGTTTGAGCGTATGTTCCTGCGACTAGGCAGACGGGCCAGTCCGAGCCGTACATGATGCGTTTGGGGCCGAATGCTTCCAGCACGGTGTCGATATACGGCTGGAAGTCGGCAGGCTTCCATTTTTTCCAGTCAGCTTCGGTGGTCATGCCGCTTAGCTTGCAATAGACGTTCGGCCTCTTGCCGATCTCTTTCATTTGCGATGCCCAGGGCTCGATCCCCTTTTCGGTGTAGTGCGGCTTACCGAGATGGTCGATGACAAAGCACTGGCGGGCGAAGTGATCGACAAATTGGATGGCGCAAGGCAGGTGTTGAGGGAAGATGAGGATATCGTAGGCCAGGTTGTGTTTTGATAGCTCGGCGATGCCGTTGCTGAAATCCGGCCTGAGCAGGAAATCGGAGTCGGGCTCGGCTTGCACGATGTGCCTTACGCCTTTGAATTTCTTGTTCTTGATGAAGCCGTGCAGCTGCTTCCAGACTGATGGCGAGCGGAGATCGACCCACCCAACGACGCCTTTTATGAAGTCGTTCTGGTCGGCAAGTTCCAGAAGCCATTCGGTTTCTTTGAGCGTTTGGGGCGCTTGCACGGCAACGCAGCCGTCGATGCCGCTCTCTTTGAGGATGGGTTTGAGGTCGGAGGGGAGAAAGTCACGTTGGATGGTCGACATGGAATCATCGATCCAGCCGAACTCTGCGGGGTCGTAATGCCAGAAGTGTTGGTGAGCATCTAGCCGCATCTTTTTACTATACGACGATACAGGTGTTTGGGGTTATCAATTCTGCTGTGCATAGTGGAGAAGGGGTCTGGTTGCGGGTTAATGAGGGTGATTCTCACTAAAGGAGCTACAGCCTTGCCTGCTTGCTCATTGTTGGACAGCGTTTCTTCGGTTCATCATCGCTCAGTTAGGAAAGACCACAGCTTTTGGAGGCGTGGCTGCTCAATCCCGCTTGTTACTACAACATGAATCCAAGATTTGTCCTTTTCCGCCATACCGCGCACAGGGTCGTAGCGGCTGGCCCAGATATATGCCCTCATTTGGGTGTTCTCTACAACAGCCCCGTTCGTATCCCATAGGTCGTAAGTATTGAAGGTGTCTGGGGGAAACAAGCCACGAAGCTCCCGAATGACCTCGTAAGGGTTGGTTTGGACGACGTAGGTCGTCCTCCGGGCATACTGCCACATTGGTGGGCCTTGATGCCTTGGAAACACAGAGGGCATGGATGATGAATTAAAGAAGATATCGTCGCCATCAAGAGTATAGATCGGGGTGTAGCGCTCTTCGGAAACCTGTCTCGCGTCTTTCAGAAACGTCCAAGATTGCTCGGCGGGTTGCTCAGTGAGACCCCAACGCAGGAAGAGAGCAAGTCCTCCTAAACCAAAGATGATCACAGCGATCTTCCAGCGTTTCATAGATTTATTGCAATCGGGTGCGTTTGCTTTCAAAGTGTGTCTCGAAGCCAAGCCCAAGCGGATTCTATGGGAGTTGGCGGAGCAATACGGTAAATAACGATCTTAACTTTTGTCTGGCCGGCATGTTTGGGGAGGTCGTTGCCCTTGGACTCGTAGCCTTCCATACTAAGCAAGCCGAAAGTTGGAAATAGATGTTTCTTCCCGTCGATTGTAAAAGCCTCCAATTGTCCATTTCCAGGATCTAGTTCGGAGAAGTCTGTAGTCATCGCTGTGAGATGGTCTGTCCAATATTCGTAAGTGGTTAACCTACAAGTCCTGTTAGGGATGACCGGATTACGCCATATTTCTCTCAGCGCCGGCGAATCACTTCCGAAGTATTGAACTTTCGTCGGCTTGCGTCCCTCGAGGAATAGCCATGATTCTTCAGGCCAGCGGGGTCGAGAAGCCCATACCATTGAGAGGCTGAACAATGTTAGGCCTGCAAGCAGTAGAACAGCACGCCGCCGGTTCATTCACTTATTGTATTGCAGAATTCTCAATTACCCCACCCCCTGCCCCCTTTCCTTCCTCACGCTGTTCGGTGGAGCCACACCACGACTTCGTCGAGGCAAGGAGGGGGTTCCCGCAAATCACATGCTTGCAAGCAAGCACGACTTTGTATAGGCAGGGAGGGGGTTCTGAGTCCTTAACGCAATAGTTTTGCGCAAACCCTCAAGTAATCCTTGAACTTGCCGATATTTGTACCAGGATGAGTTGTGCTATCGGTGTGCGTGATCTGCACGTAAAATATCGGGCCAAGAACGGGAAGTGGGTTCACGCCGTTCAGGGTCTTTCTTTTGAGGTCAAACCGGGTGAAGTGGTTGGATTTTTGGGGCCGAATGGAGCCGGAAAAAGCTCCACGCTGAAGGCTCTGATGGGCTTTGTTCAGCCGGAAAGCGGAGAATGCGAAGTCTTTGGACTTGCGGCAGGTTCTCTGGAAGCCAAGAAACAATGCGGTTATCTGCCCGAAGTTGCCCTCTATTACCCCTATCTGACGCCTTTGGAGACAATGCGGCTTTACGGCGAGCTTCAAGGCTTGCGCGGCAAGGCCCTGCTGAACGAATCGGAAGAACTTCTGGAACTGGTCGGTCTGCAAAACTCGATGACGAAGCAGAATCGACAACTCAGCAAAGGCATGCTCCAGCGTGTGGGCATCGCCCAGTCGCTGCTCGGAAACCCCGATCTCCTCATCCTCGACGAAGTGACCAGCGGCCTCGACCCCATCGGCAGAAAGGAGCTGAGGAACCTCCTCAAAGACCGCCAGAAGCAGGGAAGCACTCTCTTCTTCTCCAGCCACGAACTGAGCGAGGTCGAGATGCTGTGCGACCGTCTGTTGCTCATCCACCAAGGCAAGCTGATTGAGGAGCGCGACATCAACGAGCTGAAGAACGAGTTGCGCCAATTCTCGGTGTCATTCACCGGAAATGCGAGCCTTATCGACTTGACCCAGCAGATCTCTTCGGAGCCTGAGGGCTGGAATACAGCTCACTTCGACACAAAAGAAGGCTTGATCGAGGCCATTTCGAGAGTTCAGGGTTCGGGCGGACAGATCAAGGACATCGTTTCTCAGGAAGGTTCTTTGGAAGACTATTTTGTCGAGACCATCGGGAGGGCAGCATGAAGATTCAGGTTTGGAAAGCGCTGGCGCGAGGAGTTTGGCTGGAGTCAATCCGCCGCAAGGACCTCTATGTCGTCGGCATTCTCGGATTTCTTATTGTGGTCAGCGCTAGCGCGCTCGGATTCTTTGGCCTAAATGGGCTTGAGGCGTTCGCGAAAGACCTCTCAGCGACCGTTCTGGGGCTGTTCTCGACCATTATTGCAGTCCTCACTGCCTCGCGGATGCTCCCCGAAGAGATCAAGAACCGCACGCTCTATCCGCTTCTTTCGCGTCCGATCACCCGCTTCGACCTCTTAATGGGCAAGCTGATCGGGTCGGTGATCGTCACCTGGACCGGATTCCTCATCTTAACGACCCTCACTGGACTGGCGCTGATGATGTTCCATGTCCACTTTGAGGCGACGATGCTGCAATATATCGTCGCCAAAATGATGGGCCTGGTCGTGATCTGCAGCATTAGCGTGATGCTCAGCACGTACATGACCCCCGCAGCCGCAGCGACGATGAGTTTCGTGCTCGCGTTTGGATCGGCGATGATTTTGCGCGGACTCACGATGGCCTATGATGGAGCCGCCCCGGCGGTCCAGGGCATCTTCAAGTTTGTCACGATGGCTCTTCCACAGGTTCACCTCTTCGATTTTGGTTCTCGTGTTGCCAACTCGAACTGGGGCTTGGTCCCGTCGTGGGTGATGGGCTTCCTGTTCGCCTATATGGTGATCTACTCAGGGGCGATGTTGAGCCTGAGCTGGTGGAAGTTCAGAAAGCAGGCGGTTTAAGCGATGAAGGGCATATTCGTTCCGATTGTCGCAGTCACGGCCATTGGTGCCGCTGGCATGGGCGTTTCCGGCCTCAAAGACACCGTTCAGCCCCCCGCGCCACCGTCGGGCTTGGACGCGCACGAGACGCACGGCTCGACAAGCCTTCTGGGGCAGTTTCGCACTAGCGCATCTTCGTACCTCTGGCTCCGGGCCGACCTTTACCTCCACAACGGCGTGGAGATGCGGGTGCTCACCGAAGCCGAACTGAAGGCGGGCCACAAAGGGGTGGGGACCGCTGATCAGATCATGGGAGACGAAGAGACCCACGTCACCACGATTCCCACCAAAGACCGCGATTTTCGAGGCATTTTTGGGGATGTGGAGCGGTCGGTCTCTGCCTTCACCGATATGAAGGCGCATCATCACAACAACCCCGAACAGTCGCTGCCTCTGTTCCGTTTGATGACCTGGCTCGATCCTCAGTTTGTGACAGGTTGGCAGGTTGGCGCTTCCATCATCGCTCGGGAAAGGTCGGATAGCGCTACTGCGAAGGCCTTGGCATTTTTAGAGGAAGGGATTCGAAACAACCCCAAGAGTTTGACTTTGCATGTGGAGTTAGCACGGCTCAAGATCACACGCCAACAAGAGCTTGATGACGCGATCGTATTCCTATCAAAGGCGGTCCGTCTAGGGTTTGCACTGGGTGACAAACTAACGGAGGCTGACCAAGACACACTCGAAGACGCCTTTCGGTGGCTTGCTCTATGCTATCGAAACACGGGGCAATTCAAGTTGATGCGGGCAACTGCCGTGACAGGATTGAAGATCTTCCCAGAGGATCAGGTTTTAACGGGCTTGCTCAAGGTGGCTCCGTCGATCTTAACTACCGAAGGTGCCGATCAGTGGTCGAAATCGCTGATCAGTGCGACCGAGAGTGAAGACCTGTTCAAGTGCAAAGTCTTGGACAATCACGACGACCATGACCACGACCATAAACACGGGCATGACCACGAACATGGACACGGGCATGACCATGGTAGCCATGGGCACGATCACCATTGATCTGGCTCGTTAGGAAGTGGGCACAGCGCTGCGCAGCGACTGGAACGTTTGCAGCGCGTAGTGGTAATCCTCGATGTAGTCTACGTCGTACGCGAGTTCGGGAGGGCTGTCGTGGATTGCACGGCCATTGCACCCGAGCATGTCGAACACTTTCTTTTCGATGTCGGACACCACAAGGTGTTTGTTCATCAGCTTCCATGCGAATGTGAAGCCGAGAACCCTCGCCATTCCGAGTTTGCTCTTGCGTCGCTTGAAGATGGTGTCAATTTGGTGGAGAGCCTTTCGGAGCGCCCTCGTGTCGACGTTGTACATACACCCGGTGGTGTAGATGCCGTCGCGGAGTTCGACGAAAGTTGCTTCGGCTCTTGGGAAGGATTCCTCAAAGTCGACCTTTGAGATGAGGGGGACACAGAAGTCGATCCCATCGGGGCAAAGATCAAGGAAATTCGAAACCGTCTTTCCAGTCATAAAGGGCAGATCGCAGGTTGTGATAATCACCCGTTCCGGCTGTTTGGAGGTCTCCATAAGGGCATCAAGCCCTCGGAAGATATTCTCCGGTCCAGAACCGCCTTCGGGAAGGACATCGGTAGCTTCGGCAACGGCGGAGCTTTCAATCACCTCAGATGAACCAACGACGATGATTCTGTCGATCCGGTCGGACTCGCGCAACGCTTGAATGGTTGACTCAAGGATCGTTCGCTTTTCAAACTTGATGAGCGCTTTGCTGTGCGTACCTACGACGCGCGCGAAGTTATCGTCCAATTTGCCCCCAGCGGGGATGATTACATCAAGTTTGTCCATAATTTGAATTCTCGTTCGTGACGAGATTGCCTTCTACACTTATTGTAACAAGCGAAAGTCGCTTCTGAATAGAGTTTGAGACGCGAACTGCGCGGAAGATGTCACTCCAGGACTTCCAGCAGTTTTCTTGCACGCGAGGGGTGCTTGAGCTTTTTCAAGGTCTTTTGCTCGATTTGGCGAATTCTTTCTCGGGTGACGTTGAACGCTTTTGCGACCTCTTCAAGAGTGTGCGACCTTCCGTCAGACAGTCCGTATCGCATGGCGATAACCTCTTTCTCACGCTCGCCGAGGGTTTCAAGAAGATTCTCGATGCGCGATCTGACCATTGATCGGATCGCGGCTTCGGCGGGGGTCTCGCCCGTCGTGTCGGTGACAAACTCTATCAGGGAAGCGTCGTCGCTATCGCCAACCGGAGATTCAAGCGACACAGGCTCCATGATCGCTCGAAGGAACTCGTGAACTTTCTCAACGGGCACTTGAAGCTCGTCGGCAAGTTCGGCTTCGGTTGGCTCTCGTCCTAGCTGCTGCTGAAGTTGGGTGGCGCATTTGAGCAGTTTATTGACGGCTTCGAGGGTGTGTACCGGCACACGAATGGTGCGCGAATGGTCGCTTATTGCCCTTGAGATGGATTGTCGAATCCACCAAGTGGCGTAGGTGCTGAACCTAAATCCACGCGTGTAATCGAACTTCTCGACGGCGCGCATCAGTCCAACGTTGCCCTCTTGAATAAGATCTTGCATGGAGAGGCCACGCCCGACAAACTTCTTGGCGATGCTGACCACGAGGCGCAAGTTGGCCTCGACCATCAATCGTTTTGCCTTGTCGCAGCCTGCCTGAGCTGCGCGAGCGATTTCGATCTCCTGCTCTTGTGTTAAAAGGGAGGTTCGCCCGATCTTCTTTAGCCAAGCTCGGACAGAGTCCTCCAGCAAAGCTTCATCGAACAACCCAACATCTTCACTACGTTCGTCGGCAAACGCTACACCATTCTGAGATTCATCCAGAAAGCCTTCTCCTATCTGGGTGGGCAACTCCTCGAAATGAGTCGATGGAGTAATGACCCGTATCTCGCCTCCAGCGTTTTCCTCGAACTCTGACGTATTACCGCCTATAGCTCGTCCCACCATAAACAATTGCCAGCCCCCTAAGACTGCCCAAAGCACACCTACTGTACAACAGGTTTTTGCGATCTCCAAGAAAAAGAGAGCGATTGTGCTTTTTGTTATGGATTCTTCAGCTGTTCCAATTTTTCCTGTATTTTTTTCAATTTTTCGTCGCTGGGCTCAGATGCTTTGAGTTCGCGGAGCTCTGAGCGGTTTGAATCTTTTTTGAGATGGGCTACCGTTGTTTGCAATGACAACAGCGTGATTTGAGCAAGCAAGGGGTCGGACTCGGTGTCGGATAGGATGACGCGCAGCTCTTCGGGCTCGACTTTGTGCAGCCATTGAGATGCGTGGCCTACTGGGGCTTCATCGGGGAAGGCGGATCGGATTGCCTCAGTGATGGCGATACCGGCAGACGAGCGTCCGAGCGCACCATCGACAATTGCACGCCATGCGAGGGAGCGTAAATCGTCTTCTACAAAGGCTTTGCAAACCACAGCCTCGGGGTTGGTAAGTGTTTTCGTTTCGATTTGAACGGGTACCGGAACACTGGATGCGTTCGTTCGTCTCTGTTTAGCGGCTCGTCTTACTTGCTCGATGCGGGCAAAGATGGAGGTTCGGGCGCTTCGTTCGGGCTGATTAGCAAGGTACTTTGCGGCGAGCTCGGTCACATGCCGTTCGACTTCCTTCAACGACTTGGAAGCGATCAGAACCTGAGCGACAGTTTCCCAGAACTCATCGCTATTGGGGTCAATCTTGGATTCGACCTCTTTGAGTCTGAATTCTGTGGGAGTAATGCCACGTTCGGCTGCCTGCATCACGGCGCCAGCACCGGCTGTGCGGAGAAGAGTGTCCGGGTCTTCTCCCGGGGGCATGAGAGCGACGCGAACTTTGATGCCGTGTTCTTGGAGAATGGATGCTGAGCGGTCGGCGGCTTTTTGCCCGGCTGTGTCGCTGTCATAGAGAATAGTGACTTGATCGACCCAACGCTTGAGGAGGGCAGCGTGGTCCTCGGCGAGCGAAGTTCCAAGGGAGGCGATGGCTGTGGTCACCCCTGCACGATGACAGGCGATAACGTCGAGATAACCCTCCACGAGAACCGCCTTTCGTGACTTTGACATCACCTCTTTGGCCTTGTTCATGCCGTACAGGACTCTGCTCTTTCTGTAGAGGGGAGTGTCGGAGCTGTTAATGTATTTGGGGATGCCGTCGCCGATGATGCGTCCACCAAAGGCGACGAGTTCTCCGCGCTCGTCACGGATGGGGATCATGAGTCGGCCGGTGAACTTGTCGCGATAACCAAAATTGGGGTCACCGTCAACGAGGAACAGCTCTTTTCCCATAGCCAGGTTGAGCTTGGCCTTGCCTAAACGTGAGGCGAGCATCGTGTTGTCGGTTGGTGCGTATCCGATCTCCCATTCCTTCAGGACGGCTTCGGTGAGGCCTCTGTTTTCACAGTAAGCGATGGCTTCGGGGGTTCGGGAGAGCATCTCTTGGAAGAATGCGAGGGCTTCTTCCATGAGGGCGACTTGCTCTTTGCGTACAGACTTAGAGGGACCGGCTCCTCGTTTGAGTTCGATACCTGCGCGGTCGGCAAGGATTTTGAGAGCGTCTCCGAATTCGACGTTTTGGGTGTTCATCACCCAGTCGAAGATATCTCCGGCAGCTCCGCACGACCAACAACGGTAGCGTCCTACTCCGGGAGACACATTAAAGGACGGGTTTTTGTCGTCGTGAAACGGACAAAGTCCCGTCCAATTTTTTCCGCTTTTGCGAAGGTTTACACGCTCGCTGACGAGATCGACGATATTGATCCTTGCACGGATGTCGTCTCTCTCGTCAGCCACGCATCTATTCTACGCCTTACCGCCGGCGACAACAACTGCTGTCACGACATGAGGCTTATCTTTGCCAAGACGATTGAGTCGGAAGACTACTTTGTGGGTCTTGAGATATCGGACGACGATTGCATCGCCGTTCATCTCGTAGCCTTCGGGGGCACCGTACTTTTTGATCAGATCGGCAAATTTTGCTCCGAAGCCTACGCCAGCAGCGGTCTTCACTCGGGAATCGCTCATTCCAACAGCTTCGATCTGAACGACCTTGTTGCTGTTATCGAACACGAAGGCGTACTTGCTGTTGCCAACTTTGTAGATCCATCGTGTGTAGAGAATGCGATCGCTGTTCGCGTCTCCGCCTGCAGCGCCACCGCTACCAGGGGCTCCGCCTACGGGAGGGCCACCTCGGCCTGACGGAATGTTGAATCCGTTGCCTTCGTCGCCAATAGCTGCTCCCTGACGGAACAGTTCATTGTCGAAGAAACCGCCGGGTCGCATATCTTCCCGCCCGATTGCTGCGTTTGGTGCGCTTCCGCCGGGGCCTGCAGTACCGATGCTCGGCCCGCGTCCACCACCAGGACCACCGGCTGGGCCGATGGCTCCACCGCCGAGAGATACGGCTTGTACCTCGAACGGGTTGCCGTATTTGGCAACGACGGTTGCACCCGTATCATAAAGCGAGATTCCAACGAGGGAGATCTTTTTCGGGGCGGCTTTGGCTGGCGCGGCCTTGGCCTGCGCGACGACATCCGATGCGAGCATGCCACTGACGGTTGCTACACTAACGGCTAATACTATCCACTTGAGCTTCAAACTTGAATCCTCCTGACTTGGTCGGCTTGGCTTTCCGTGTTATATGGACGCGCATTTGTACCCATAGGTCACGAGTCCCAGCGTAAATCGCGGGAACTTTTCCCGGCGTCTTGGTTTAAAGGTATACCTTATCAAGCTGGAAATCAAGGAGATTCACAACACAATGGCATCGAACTTAGCGCTTACAACCTCAGAATTTGAAGAGAAGGTCATCAACTCGGACGTTCCTGTCCTGGTTGACTTTTGGGCAGAATGGTGTGGCCCGTGCAAAGCCATCGGCCCGTCGATTGAGGCGCTGGCATCGGAATATGAAGGAAAGGCAAAGGTTTACAAGGTCGATATCGACAATGAGACCGAGATTGCGGAGCGATACGGCATCATGAGCATCCCGACGCTGCTGGTCTTCAAGGGCGGCAAAATCGTCGACAAGATGAACGGCGCGGCTCCGAAGCCTGTGATTGAGCAGCTTCTTTCGCGAAACGTCTAATTGGCCCTGCGAAGATTTTGAATGCCTGCACTGTTTCAAAACGGTGCAGGCATTTCTGTTTTTGAACCTGGCAGGAAACGCCATAATCGGGTGATGCACCTGGATATCCATCCTGAAATCGGCAAGGCTTGGACACCCTCAGCGGACTTTTACACCGATCCTGGCGTGTACGAAGAGGTTAAGGAGAAGGTTTTCGCGCGGTCTTGGCAGTTCATCACCGACACCGACAACCTGAAGGTGCCGGGGCAGGTCTGGCCTTTTACCCTGTTGGAAGGGTTGATGAACGAACCCTTGATGTTGGCGCGAGATATGGATGACCAGCTACGCTGCCTCTCGAACGTGTGCACCCATCGTGGAAACATCGTGGTCGAGGGCGCAGGGGTTGAGCGTTCGCTGCGCTGCAGATATCACGGACGGCGGTTTGGGCTGGACGGGAAGTTTCAGTTCATGCCGGAGTTTGAAGGGTGCGAAGGTTTTCCGTGCGACAAGGACAACCTCACACACGTCCCGATGGAGCTTTGGCACAAATTTGCGCATGTCTCGACGAACCCTGCTGCATCCCTTGAAGAGTGGCTAAGGCCGATGCAAGAAAGGGTCGGATTCTTGCCTTTTAACGAATTCAAGCATGTGCCGGAGCAGGGTCGGGATTACATGGTGCGGGGGCATTGGGCGCTGTATGTCGATAACTATTTGGAAGGCTTTCACATCCCCTACATCCACGCCTCGCTGAACGAAACTTTGGATTACGGAAACTATACGAGCGAGCTGTTCGACTATTGCAACCTGCAGCTCGGGGTGGGGAAGTCAGGTGAGATGGGGTTTGATCTTCCGGCTGGGCACCCGGACGAGGGCCAACTTATCTCGGCTTACTACTTCTGGGTTTTCCCGAACATGATGTTCAACTTCTACCCGTGGGGGCTTTCCATCAACGTGGTCCGCCCTCTTGCTCCCGACCTGACCAAAGTGTCGTTTATCCGCTATTTGTGGGATGAGTCGAAGCTGGGCCAAGGAGCGGGCGGCGATTTGGACCGCGTTGAGCGGGAGGATGAGGCAATTGTGGAGTTGGTGCAGAAGGGACTGCGGTCGCGATTCTATGATCGCGGGCGGTATTCACCAAAGCGGGAGACAGGGACGCATCACTTCCACCTTCTGTTGCAGAGGTTCTTGGCATAGAGACTTTGGGAGAATTTCCAAGAGTGCGTTACTATCCCATGCCCGCTCCTATCATCTCACAGTAGACTCAATCGACCTGGAGAAATAGATGCTTACGTGTTTGCTATCAGCGCTCTCATTGGGCTTGGGAGTTACGGGAGAATTCGATCGACACGACTATTTCATTCACGATGCCACGTTGATTGATGGCTCTGGCAGTGCACCCTACCGCGCCTGCGTTAAGGTGAAGGACGGCATCATCGTCTTTGTCCGAAAGTGTGGTCCTGAGCATGTGCACCTTGCGGAATTTTCATCTCCGCTGATAGATGGCAGCGGCCTCGTCCTTGTTCCTGGGTTCATCGACGCCCACTCCCACGCCGACTTCGGCATTGCCGATGACCCCAGCGCCGAATCTCAAGTGCGGCAGGGGATCACCACTGCTGTGGTCGGTCAGGACGGCATCTGGAGCGAGCCCTATACCGATGCGATGACGCGCATTTTGAACGCTGAGCCCGCCATCAACTTTGCTGCGTTTACCGGACATGGTGGCATTCGCAACCACGTGCTTGGGGGGGATGATTTCGAGCGATGGGCTTACCCCGAAGAGATCGAACGGATGAAAGGGCTTGTGGAGGCTGACCTGAAGGCGGGGGCTTTGGGGCTGTCCAGTGGACTCGAATACAACCCCGGGTTTTTCAGCAACACCGACGAGGTGATTGAGCTCGCCAAAATCGCGGCCAAGTACAAAGGCTCCTATATCAGCCACGTTCGGAACGAGGATACGAATGCCCTGGCGAGCTTCAAGGAGTTGATCCGTATTGCCGAGGAGGCCAAGATTCCAGCGCAGATTTCGCACATCAAGCTTGGGTTGCCATCGGTTTGGGGGCAGTCAAAGCAAGCGATTGCACTGTTTGAGGACGCGAGGAAACGAGGGGTTGATGTCAGCGCCGATATCTATCCTTACACCTACTGGCAGAGTGGCATCACTGTTTTGACTCCAAGTCGTGATTGGGACCGGATAGGGGTTTGGAAGCAGGCGATTCGTGATCTTGGAGACGCCAGCCGAATTCGCCTGGCGGAATGCACTTATAAGCCAGACTGGGCAGGGAAGACGATCCAAGAGATCGCCGATGCCGCATCTCAAGACCCCGCTGAGATCATCCAGGAGATCGTGCTGAATACTTACGGGCCAGGCAAGTCGGGCCGTGCAAGCGTCATCGTTACAGCGATGGCAGAGGGCGATATCGTTCGGTTTATGCAGTGGGCGTTGACGAGTTTCTCGTCGGACGGTGCGATAGGAGGTTCCCATCCACGGGGTGCGGGCTCCTTTCCCAGAGTGCTTGGACACTACGTTCGTAAAGCAGGGGTCCTTAGCTTAGAGGAAGCTATTCGAAAGATGACTTCGCTTCCCGCGAAGCGGTTTGGGTTTAAGGACCGTGGGTTGGTAAAGGAGGGAATGAGGGCCGATTTGGTTCTCTTCGACCCGGGCAGCATTATCGACACGGCTACACCGACGAACCCCAGATCATTTTCCAAGGGGATACGTTATGTGATTGTGAACGGGCGATCTGTTCTTAATAACGGTGAGATGACAAGTGAGCGTCCTGGGCAGATCATCACTCGAACTGGAGCGCCGTTTAAGCCAACGACGAGTCTTCCAACCTTCTTGGCGAGTCATGCGGGCCATGTATCTTGTTGTGGAGGATAGATTTGAAGTCGGCAATCGGCTGTCTGCTGTCTGGTGATAACTAGAGGAATTCGTTAACCGTGCTGCACGGTTGGGGACATGCTATTTGCCGATGGCTGATGCCAACTAGCTGGCGGATGCCATAATCCTATTACCCCATGCGTACGAGAGCCGAGATCGAATCCGCGTTTGCCTCTACCGAAGAGTTGACGCCCCACAAGCGCTTCTTTTTAGTAGGCATTGGTGGAGCCGGAATGAGCGCTCTGGCATTGATGCTTAAGGCACAAGGATGCGCGGTCGCGGGCTCAGACTCTACGCCGTCGGATATGACCACTCGCCTTCTTACAGAAGGCATTGAAGTCCACCTACGACACGCGGAAGACACGATCTCTCCCTTCGATCAAGTTATTTTGAGCGACGCAATCGACCTGAAGACCAATCCTGAAGTGCAGGGCGCGATTCGTCACGGATGTTCGCTTTATCGACGCTCGCAGCTTCTTGGCTGGCTTTTGAAGGACAAGAAGATCATCGCTGTCACGGGAACGCACGGCAAGACGACAACGACAGGAATGATCGGCGCGAGCCTACAAGCGGCGGGAATCGACGCAACAATCGTCGTTGGCGCTGTGATTCCCGAGTTTGGAACCTCGGTTGTCGCGGGGACGAGCGACTATGCCGTCGTTGAAGCTTGCGAAGCCTATGACAGCTTCCACGATCTTCACCCGCAAGTGGTAGTTCTCACAAATTTAGAAATGGACCACGCCGACTTTCATGGCGACTACGAGAATCTGAAGGCGAGCGTCATGCGATTCGTGGACAGCATTCCGGACGGTGGACTGCTCGTGTACTGCGGTGATGACGAGGGGGCTAAGGAGATCGGAACGGCTTTTGAGGGCAAGCATGAGTCGTATACCAAGGTTCATTGGCCTCTCGGAATTCCGGGCGAGCACAACCGTTTGAATGCGGGCGCGGCATCGGCGGTGTGGAAGTACTTGCGGATGAGCCCTGATCAAACGGCAAAGGCCATGCGCCGATTGGAGTCGTTTCATGGAGCAGAGCGACGGTTGCAAGTTCTGCAAGATGGCGACATCACGGTGATTGACGACTATGCCCATCACCCGACAGAGGTCGCGGCGAGCCTGAGCGCTGTGCGCGATGGCTATCCGGGGCGGAGGTTGATTGCTGTGTTCCAGCCCCACCTCTATAGCCGCACGAAGGATTTGATCCCCCAGTTTGCCGAGGCGTTGAGCGCGGCAGATCATGTTGTTATCACCGACATCTACCCCGCACGGGAAGCGCCGATTCCAGGCGTTAGCTCGGCAAGGATTGCTGAAAAGGTGCAGGCCTCAGTGGACTATGTGCCTGTAAGACATCTGCTTCCTCGCTTTGTCGCAGCGAAGGCGCAGCCAGGAGATGTTATCTTGGCGATGGGAGCGGGCAATATCTCGGAGTTCGGCGGAGCTCTCATCAAGGAGTTGGGCAAGGACTCGGTGGAGCGGTATCTACAGGGTGGGATGGCGACGCTCAATATAGCCGTCGTTTATGGTGGAGATAGCCCAGAGCGTGAAGTTTCTCTTCATTCGGGCAATGCTGTCCACTCTGCACTTTGTGAGATGGGGCATAACGCCTGGCTGGTCGATGTCTCGGATTTGCTTCTTTCAAAGGGTGACTTGTCCAAATTTGTCGGTCCAAATCGGCCCGATGTCGTTTTCCTTGCCGTTCACGGCACCCATGCTGAGGACGGGGCCATTCAAGGCCTTTTTGAATTGCTCGATATCCCGTATACCGGCTCCAGGCTTCAAGCCAGTGCGATGGCTATTGACAAGCAGGCGACAAAGACCATTCTTGAGCATGCTGGCCTGCTTGTGCCGAAGGGCCAGCTAGTCCATTCGGTTGAAGAAGAGATCACGGTCAAGGTACCGGTTGTCGTCAAGCCGAATTCTCAGGGCTCCACGGTTGGGCTGAGTTTTGTGGAATCTTTTGCAGACTTGCAGGATGCGGTGCGGAAAGCCTTGGCCTTTGAGGGGGGAGTACTTGTCGAGGAGTGGCTGACGGGAATGGAGATCTCTGTGCCGGTGTTGGGCGACCGCGTATTACCGCCGGTGGAGATAACGCCTGTGAGCGGACGATATGATTTCGACTCAAAATACACCCCCGGCGCAACGGAGGAAATCGTCCCAGCCCGCTTGCCCGTCAATCTTATTGAGAAGGCTCAGCGGCAAGCGTTGGAAGCTCACAGAGCGCTTGGTTGCGATGGGGCAACACGCACGGACATGATCGTGGTCAAGGACAAGTTGGCAATTCTAGAGGTCAACACACTTCCGGGGATGACCCCGACCTCTTTGTTGCCCAACAGCGCGCGAGCTGCGGGGATCGACTTTAATACTTTGGTGGATTGGATCGTTAGGGACGCGTTGACGAGACATGCGGCGAAGGCGTAAGCGGCGAAGAAAGTTCGTGTTCAAGGCAGAGGCGCTCTGGTTCCTTCTTGGGCTTAGCATCGCTATCGGTTTGGCACTGAGTCCGCTTACCTCTATCCGAACGGTCAGGATTGAAGGCGCTTATGAGTACGAGAAAGTGCGTCTGGATTCGATCTCGGCAAAGTTCCGGGGTCGACCGGCGCTAACGGTGAATCCATGGAGTGTCGAATCGCAGGTTTTAAAGAATCCAGCGGTGCGGCTGGCGCATTTTCGCCGCAACATCTTTGGTAGGGCGACACTTGAGCTTGAGTATAGAAAGCCTGTCGGGGAACTGGAAGGGGTGAGCGGGGCTTTTATTGATTCGGAAGGGCAAGTGTTTGAACTTCCTTATGCCTTCTCCGTGCCCAAGGTTTCTTTGCCCGAGAGTGTGAAGGATCCTAGCTTTACGGTCTTGCGCGCGTGGAATGCAAAGGAGCTTGCCGACGTCTGCAAGAGGGTAGGAGCGAGCGATATAGGGGACGAAGTGAGCATAGTCCTTGATTCATCGGGAACCGTATGCTTAAATACTGGGTCAAGTACCCAGATTTGGCTCGGTGACATGAGCCGTCTCGATGACAAGTTTCGTGTCCTCGACGAGCAACTCAAGGAGAATCCCGACTTGCTTCGTCGATCGAGAGAGATTCGGCTAACAAATCCCGACCGTCCCGTGTATGTACCGCGCCAAGGAGCAACGCAATGAACCCGTTTGTATCAAAAGTGAATCGAAATCCGTGGATGATCCCGGTCAGCATTTTGTCGCTGTTGCTCGGGTTTATGATGATGTCCGCTTGGTTGACCGAGCAGTCGCGTGGTTCACGCATCCCTTTGCTTGACCCCTCTCAACAAAGTCGAATCCGTGCTGGCACCATCGACATGCAGGCGGATTATCAAAAGGTTGCGGCTGAGGTTGAGAAGCTTCGCAAAGAGAAGACGCAGCTTGAAAACGCGATGGGCGACAACACCAAGATGACCAAGGTTCTGAACGAGAACCTTCAAGACATCAAGAACTTCGCCGGTCTCACAGAAGTTGAGGGGCCGGGAGTGACGGTGACCCTGCGCGACAACGCGTCTCCCAACAGCGCTCTTGGGGCTGTGCCGGACGATATCATCCACGACCAAGACGTGACGATGGTTGTGAATGAACTGTGGGCAGGCGGTGCAGAGGCTCTGAGCGTGAATAACAGACGCATCGTCGCGAGGTCGTCGTTTACATGCGTTGGTAACACGATCCTCGTTGACAATGTGCGCATCGCTCCTCCCGTCCGTATTCGAGCAATTGGCGATCCTGACCTTTTGATCGGCGCTTTGAATACTCCGGGGCGAGTTATTGATACGATTCGACAGAGCAGCGCCAATATGGTGCAGATTGAAAAGGTCGAAAAGCACTCTCTCCCTGCTTACAACGGTCCTACCGCAACTAAATTCGCAACGGTAGTAAAGGCTGAGGATTCGAAGTAATGATGATCCTGATCCCCATCGTCGCACTGCTGCTAGGAGCAATCCTGGCGCAGTACATCGGCCTTGGGGCGGTCACCGGCATGAGCGGCAACTATTTGGCTGTCGCATGTGTTGCTGGACTTGATTCGGTGACCGGCGGGATTCGCGCAGGAATTGAAGGGAAGTTTTCTAACGACGTTTTTATCACGGGATTCATCTCAAACGTCGTGATTTCGTTTATACTTGCTTGGCTTGGCGATCAGATTGGCGCAAATTTGACTCTTGCGGCCGTGATCATCCTCGGCACTCGTATCTTTACAAACTTGAGTTTAATCAGGCGATACTTGCTGACGACGTGGCGCGACAATCGCGAACGCGCCAAAATGAAAGAGCAGATTCAGCAGCAGAAGTCAACATGAGATCAGGGCGCGTTCATATTTTAGATTTGGGGAGCACGAAGGCCGTGTGTCTGGCGGCTGAGCTAACCGAAACCGGACGCATCAAGGTCGAAAGTTGGCATTCGACGGATTGTAAGGGTGTTCGCAAAGCCGTTGTAACCGATCTGGAAGAAGCGGCAAAGGCGGTTGATAAGGTTTGTCGTGCCGTCGAATCCGATACCAACGAATCCATAGAGTCCCTTGTCGTTGGGATTGGCGGTGCGCACGTCGAAGGCATCAACTCTCAGGGGTTCGTACCGATCTACCCGCGAACAAGGCCGATCACACGCGATGACGTTTTGCAGGTTGTCAACCACAGTCGTCAGATTTCATTGCCACCCGACCGAGAGCAGATTCAGGCGATTCCCCGTGAGTTTCGCATTGATGGGCAACGCGGGATTAAAAAGCCGATAGGGATGAGTGGCGGACGCCTCGAGGTTAACACTTACCTCGTGAGCGGTCAGGCCACGCATATACAGAATTTGGAGCGGGTCGTGGAGATGTCAGGTCGCAAGATCGAGCGGTTGGTGCCCAAGGCGCTGGCTTCCGGGCTTGCTGTGCTAACCGATGAGCAGCGCGACCTTGGCGCAGCGGTGATCGATATAGGCGGTGGGTCGACCGAGATTGCTGTTTTCTTCGGCGAGAGCGTGGCTTTCTCTGCGTCTGTGCCGATTGGCGGGCAGCTTGTCACCTCGGACATTAGCAAGCTCTTGAAGGCGAGCCCAGAAGAGGCTGAGCGTTTAAAGCTCGAAGGTGGTTTGTCCTGGGCTAAGATGGCGAACGAAGACGAGATCGTTGGCGTTTTGCAGCTTGGGCAGATTCATAAGCGTGACCTCCAGCGCCGCGTACTTGCGGAGATCATCGAGAGCAGGATGCGAGAGTTGGCGAGGATGTCTCGCCAGCAGATTGAAAAGAGCGGATTCTTTGGCATGTTGCCGGGAGGAATCGTACTGACCGGCGGGGCATCGCTCATACCGGGGACAGCCGAACTCTTCCAGAGCGTTTTTCAGCACATGAAAGTTTCCAGCCAAGAACCTCATTTGAGTGGTCAGAGAGAGAAAGGGCTGAACAGGCCTGAGCTTGCTACAGCGGTGGGCTTATCGACCTTTGGTCTCGAATGTCAACATGATGAGTTCGCACCGGCAACAGTTGACGGTAGTTGGAAGGATAAAATAAGAACGTTCTTGTCACTGATGGGTGGCAAAGCGTAAGATGTAAAGACAAAAGGGCCCGACCGAACTTTGTTCGGCGGCTGTTTTTTTGAATTGTGGAGTCGGTTCTACCGGCTTTAGCTATGGACCAGGACGGAATCGTGAAAACACAAAGCGCAGTCATTAAAGTCATCGGCGTTGGCGGTGGCGGCTCAAATGCCGTTAATCGCATGATCGAAGCGGGAATTCAGGGGGTCGAGTTCGTCGCAATGAACACCGATGTCCAGGTCCTCGACCTTTCGGGGGCCCCAAAGAAGGTCCAGCTAGGCAAAGATCTTACTCGCGGTTTGGGCGCGGGAGGCAATCCCGAGATCGGGAAGATGGCCGCCGAAGAGAGCAAAAACGACATCCGAAAGATGCTCGAAGGTGCCGACATGGTCTTTATCACTGCCGGTATGGGCGGTGGTACGGGCACGGGCGCGGCAGCTGTGGTCGCTGACCTTGCTCGGGAGATGGGGGCGCTGACTGTAGCGGTTGTGACTCGTCCGTTCAGCTTTGAAGGACCCCGACGGGCAAGACTCGCCGAGAACGGCGTGACTTCGCTGATCGGCCGTGTCGATACCATTATCACGATTCCAAACGACCGACTTATCAGCGTTGTCGAGCGCAAGACGACGCTCCGCGAAGCTTTCCGCGTAGCCGATGATGTGCTTCGACAGGGCGTTCAGGGCATCAGCGACATCATCACAATTCCTGGTCAGATCAACGTAGACTTTGCCGACGTCCGAGCGGTCATGAACGATGCAGGACCGGCATTGATGGGCATTGGCTATGGCGTCGGCGATCAGCGCGCGCTTCAGGCAGCGCAATCGGCAACCGCGAGCCCGCTGCTTGAGCAGACGATTCATGGCGCTAAGGGCCTCCTCGTGAATATCACGAGTGGGGAAGACCTCACACTTGCCGAAGCCACGGAAGCGATGGACTTTATCCACGGGCTTTGCGATGGCGATGAGGCGAATATCTTCTTTGGTACGGTGGTCGATCCTGAGATGGACGGTTCTGTTCGCATTACCGTGATTGCGACTGGGTTTAACCCGTATACGATTGAAGGTCGCAAGGTCGCCGATGCCACCTACTCGATCGGCAGCTCCGAGGTTCAGCCGACGCCGACTGCGGTTGTTCCCGAATCGGAGGCAAAGGTCGATGAGACGGGTTCGACGTACAATATTCGAACAGGCAGTTCGGTTAGTTCACCTCAGCCCGTGATTCGGTCTCAGCGGGAGATTCCTCCTGTACCGAACAACGGGGTGGAGCGAACTTCCGGCGCATCGAGGGGGTCGAACATCGACTCCAGCGGCGTATTTGACGAGTCCGATCTGGACATTCCGACATTCATTCGGGAGCATAAGGGTCGGGAGTAAGAAGCTGACCGGGAAAGGTAAGCCTCTATGTTTTTAGGTAGGGCTTATAGGACGTATCGGTCCCATAAGTCCTATCCCCCTACACCCCACAAACACTGACCGCTATCCCCAGCGAATGCGCAAGGGCCGCCTTAGCCTGCATACACCGATCAGCTTCTTCAGCCCCATGCGCGTACGCCACCTGGATGTGGTTCGCTTTGTGCTTTGCCATCATCTGATCGCGGCTGATCCCGTGCAGCACCGCATGCATGATCGGCCATTGGGGAGTGGTGCCGTCGAGCCTCCGCCGCGTTTCGGCTTCCGGCAGCTCCACCACATGCCCACGCCCGATGTCCATACACAGCCTGCCCGGCTCCACATAGATGCGGCTCCAAACGATCTCTCCCGGCTTGGCCACGCCGCTCAGCGTTGAGCCGCCATAGGGGAAGTACATCTTGGCCTGCCGCTTCCCAAAGCTCTTGCCATAGCCGCCGTGATGCTCCGCTGGGGCCGCCCCGCTGATCTCGAACACCCACACATAGTCGTCCACCGTCCCCGACCGGTCGATATCGCCCCACCGCAGATCGTGCAGGGTGTTCTCGGGCGGCTGGTTCAGGGCCGTCCAGATACGCTGGGTAAAGAGCCCGTCCACCCCCGCGCACTCGTCCACCTCGTTGAAGTGGGTGTACGGTTCGCCCTCCCGGATGATCGAGCCGTCGGCTCTGTGTACGGGCGGGCGGTCGCTGTTGTTCAGCAAACCCTCCACAAGATCGCTCGCCGAGCACATATCCTTCAAACCGAGCTGGTATTGGATGCCCAGCGCGGCACAGCCGAACTCGTCGGCGATTCGGGCGGCGGCGATATACATCCGGCACTGCTCGATCACCTGGCTCTTGCTCAGATCGTTCTCGGGGTCGGGTCCGAAGTGGAAGGTGAACCCCTTGTCCACGATCCATTGATAGACCGCTTCGGCTTCGGCGTCGGTGACCTGGCTCATCCCAAACAGGAGCGCGCTCTGCGACAGCCTCTCCTTGTGGATGTTCATCGGGAAGAGAAGCTCGTCAGGGATGATGGCGTTGTACATCCCCATGCAGCCCTCGTCGAAGACGGCAAGGATGGCCCCATCTCTCAGCAGCTCTTCGCGCAGACGGCTGGCGACCGACGCGGCCTCGCCCGACACCGAGGCGGGGTCGAACGGGCGCAGGTGGGAGGCGTCCTGGGTGACGGTTCCCGTCTCCAGCCACTCCTTCAGCCCGCGCATGAAGAACTCATCGTCGAACGTCTCGCTCCAGAGCGTCGAATACTTGACCCCGGCTTTGGTCAGACCCCCGTTCAGATTCAGCATCCCGACCAGTCCTGGCCACTGCCCCGACCAGTTCGCGACCGTCAAGATCGGCCCGCGATGGTTGATGAGGCCGGGGAGGATGTGGGTGCTGTACTGCCACACGCTCTCTGCGACGATGATCGGCGCGGTCCGGTCGATCTCGGCAAAGGCGGCTAGCCCAGCCTTCTGCGAATCCAAAAACCCGTGCTTGGCCTGGGGGTCGTACTCATGGACGCGGTGGACCTCACAGCCAAGGCCGGCAAGCACCGACTTCAGCTTGGCCTCCATCGCTTCTTGGGTGGGCCAGCAAAGCTGGTTGGCAGGGAGCCGGGAGTCGCCGCTGGCGGCAAGAAGGACGCGCTTCATCAATCCAACATTACCTGCCAATCAGGCTTGAAAGAGTGGCGGTGGCGCAGTATCGTGTAAGCTCATAGACACCTGTTTTGGCAGGGATGAAGGACAGCGCTATGGCCATTGACATCAAAGCCCACATATCCGATCGAATTCGAACTGCTGCCGCTTGCTATGCGGGCGACCTTGCCGCCATGTCAGAGGAGGCGCTTGCGAACTCTCTCGGGGGAGTTGCGAGAAGCCCCTACGACTATACGTATGAGGTCATTTTCGTCAATCGTCGATTTGCAGCACGAATTCGCGGTGAGGAGCCTGCGCCCTTCAAAATGGACGGTTGGATTATGGCCCCCGAAGAGTACAAAAATCGGGATTATGCCGTGAGTGAGTTCAATTCTTCGGTGCAGGAAGTCCTTGATGCCTGGGAAGCCTTACCAGAAGACCAGTATGAACGCGTGATTCCATTGCCACATGGCGAACCGACGAGTCCGTTCAAACTTGCGGCGCACTGTGCAAGCCACATCACCTACCACGATGGACAGTTAAACTACCATCAAGCCGCGCTGGGTGACAGCGACATGCATTGGAATTGATCTCTGCTTTACGATTGGGGAAACTAACCAGCCCTTACTTGAGCCTCAACTGGTAATCCAAGCGGACTGTCCAGTTGGTGTTCTTGTAGCCGTTCGGCGTGAAGTTCTGATAGCTCACGTTGCCGACGTAGAAGCTGAAAACCTGGTTGGGACCAGGTCGCTGGTCGAACCTAAGGCTGAATTCTTGCGAGGTCTTGCGATCATCCCATCCGCTCTGCCGCATTCCGTAGTAAAGCGTGAGCGGTGAGCCCGAGCCTTGGAAAAGCGTGAGGTTCAATCCTGCGTGTCGAACGAGAGCCTCAGAATAGTTCTGCTGCTCCAGCCATTGACCGCTGAGTGTGAAGTTCTGATCGCGCTTCCATTCGAGCTTCCATTGATTGTCCTGTCGCTTAGTGGCGACAGAGCCAAGAAGTTGATTCGGATTCGCTTTGTCCTCTGGGTTTGTGCTGACAACGTTGCTGAGCGTAATGTCTTTTGCCGGCTTGAGGTAGACACCGAAATTACGAATCATCACGTTCTCGCCCCAAGGCAATGTTCTGATTTTGTAATCAATTGCCGCACGGAACACGCGATTCTCGTTTTGATCGGTCTTAAAGCTGAACGCCCTGTCGATGGCTCGGTAACCGGACTGATGCATCTGACTGCGATACGCATAGCCGAATGCGGTCGAGCCGATGTTGAACCCGACGGCGAGCTGCTTGTTCTCTTTCACCCAGTTCGACTTCTGTGACTGTGTATCGGAGCCTGCAGAAATCTGGAAGTTGTGGAGGAAGCCTAGCGTCAGCGGTTTCTTGGTCGAAATCTGGAAGTTGCTTGTTGCGTTGTTGTATTGTCCGTCCACCGAGTTTGTGTTGTAGTTGGCCTGGTCAACGCTGATTCCGCCGATCTGTCCAGCCGTCACTCCGAGCGTGGATTGAAGAGCTCCATTGGCCCCGTTCATCTGTCGGTTATAACCATAGCTGATGCGCATTCCGTTGGGAAGATCGAAATAGAAACCATAGAGTCGTCGTGTCTCGTCGCGCTCGTCTCCTTCGCGGTCGATGTGGGTATCTGTAACGCTGACACCCGCATTCTTGGCAATCTCCGTCGTGACAACGTTAGTGCTGACGTTCTCTTTATCGCCGTTATCGAATCTTGTGCGAGTTTGCTCTGTGCGCAGGGAAGTCTTCTGATTAAGCTTGGCTTCGTAGGCAAAATAGTGCTTATCGTAGTCGGGCCGGTTGGCATCAACGCCATTGAAATCCTGCGTCTCGTGCAGGTAGGTGAACTTTCCACCCGATCCCATAGTGCGACTAACAGCAAATTGTTGAAGGTTGCTCTCGAAAAGCGTTTTCAGAGGATCTGCGTTCTTGGTACCGGCGGTTTGGAACGTGAACGCGGTGTTTTTGTCAAGCGCCCAATCGACTCGTGTGTTTTGGATGAGTCTGGCTTCTTCGGTCATCCCGTTGTTGGATTCGTATACGAATGAATCAAGCTTCAGTCCGGGCATCAGTCTCCACACGATGCGAGCATCGCGCTGCTGGAAGCCCTGCATGGTCTTGAGAAGGTCCTTTTCAGGATCAACCAACCTATTGACTCCATCGAACTGGGGATCGACGTTCCGAGCATTGAGTTGAACACTTAGATTCGGATCGTTGTACTGAAGGGATGTGCGCGAAGCTCCGCCTGAGTTTGCAGACTCGGCAGACATATTCGAGAAGCTGAAATTCGATTTCTTGTTGAAATCGAAGGCCAAGGCGAAATCAGTTCGGTCGAGCCCTTGCAGTGTTCCCAGTCGTTGGCGTTCAACATTCATCAGCGAGGCAAGTTCATTGAACTGAGCCCCCAGGTTTTGCTTTCGATACTTGGCTTTGAAGCCAGGACCCTGAACGTCGTAAGTATCTACGGACGCCTCGTCCTTCGCACCTTCGAGCTTGAGTGCATCAAAGCTGAACTTCCAAGCTTTAAAGGGCTCGGCATTGAATCGGGTAAGCGATCGGCTGAGTCCGCGTGTGCCAAGGAAGCGGTTGATGTCATCACCTTGAAGCGCCACGCCTTTGGGGTCGTACATGTTGGCGACGACTTGAGCATGATCCTTCTTCTCGGCGTCTTGCATCGAGTTGAGGTTTGTAAATCCAGCACTAACGTCGCGGGTCGCGTGTTCAAGACTCCATCCGTTTCCTTTGAAGGAGACATCTTCGCTCTTGAAGTCGCCGGACTTTGATGTGATAAATTTCTGCTCGAAACGGACGAGCATATTCTTGCCGAGCAAGCCGGTCTCCATTCCGAACCACTGACGGCTGAGGCCAATTTCACGGCCGTACATGCCTTGTTCGGGAGCAAGGAGGCTGCTCATACGGCTGAATCCGCTTTCGACCTCTTGGTCTCCTATCCAGAGCTTGAAGCCTGTGGTGTCGAGTGATAGGGAGCGACGAACGATCTCTTTCTCGTTCGGATCGCTAACCTGATTCATTTCGAACGAGACCTTGGATGTCTTTTGAGCAAACTGTCCGCTCATCGTTTGGCGCGACATGCCTGCTTCTTTTTGAAGCTGGGCGCGGTCCGCTTCGGCAAGGTCCTTAAATCGATTGAATCCTTTATCGACGGTCTGGCTGTTGTAGTTGAGTTGCAGTCCGCCCGATTTGAAGCCGTAGTTTCGCCACTCGATGCTGTTGTCGCCGTCACCGACTGTTTTGAAACCGCCGCTGAACTTCGAGCTTCCCAAGTTCATGTCTTGAATGCCCATGGACATTCGTTCAAGACCGCGTTCTTTCTTGAGTTGATCGACTGTTTTCTGATCGTATCCGGCATCGGCAACGGCGCTGAAGGCGGTGAAGTTCTTGCTGATGTCCTGGTAGGACAGGACGACGTTGCCGCCGAGCATCTTGGTTTCAAGCTGCTGGTGCATGAAGCTTGAGCTACCCAGGTCTTCTGCTTTTTTCTTTTCTCTGTATTCGTAGTTCGATTCAACAGAGTTCTCTTCTCGGCTTGCAAAGAGCATCAGTCCACCGAGTTTTCCAGCTCCGCCGAACTTGAAAGCATTGTTGAGGCCGTAGACGTTGGAGCTGATGACGTTGCCGTCTTTGCCTCGCTCCGTCATGCCAAAGCCCACGAGAGCTTTGACGCCACCGGGCATCAGGTCAAATTTGAAAGTGGGCGCTCCGCCGGTGCTGAAAAGTCCAGAGAGTTCCTTCTGTGCGTCGGGCCTGTAGCGGTAGGTGGCAACCATCGACTGACCGTTCTTGACCGGCACCATCAGATAGACCACACCGGATTCAAGGTCGATGGAGTAATCCTTGCCTCTGACCAACTCACGTCCGCCTAACTCGATGCGTTCTGAATTGGCGACGATGCTGCCATAGCGCAGAGGAATAGTGGGCGTTGAACTCTTGATGAGAATGAGGTCGCTGGTGAGTCTTCCACCGACGGCGAGGTCGTTCGCGGAGTTTTCTGGGGTGGTCCCAGCATCAAAAGGCACCTGCGCAGACACCAAGATCGGTGCTACCCAGATTGTCCCTAACGCGATTGCCCTGATACTTCGACGCATGAACTCGTCCTTATTCGTTTGCGTCCCCAAACCTCTATACGTTTGATAATGGGTCAATTGCACCCATTCCTCAACCTAAAAGGTTCAAAAAGCCGCTCCATCCTTGCAGCGGTCGCTGCCCTCACACATCAAACGATTGTGCTTTGACAGCGTTACGCGAATCTTTTACATTCTACTTCACTTTCTGTTACAAGTTCACCCAGGTTCGAGAAATGGCACTTTTTTCGACGGCGTCGAGAACTCGCTGATTTTCATAACCATCGACAAAATTTGGGGAGGGAAGTTCTCCTTTGTCGATAGCCATGATCGCATCTGCGACCAGGTTTACAAATGTATGCTCGTATCCGATAATATGTCCGACCGGCCAGTAGTTGCCTGCGTAGGGATGACTGCTTTCGGTAGCCTGGATAACTCGAAACCCATGCGTCTCTTCTGGGTCGTCGTTATTGTAGTACTCAAGTTCATTCATACGCTCTAAGTTAAAGACGATCGAGCCCTTAGAGCCGTTGATTTCGAACCTGTTATAGTTTTTTCTGCCGACGGCAAAGCGCGATGCCTCGAAAGTGCCAAGCGCGCCATTTTTGAACGTGGCAAGGAACATAGCTGCGTCGTCCACGGTGACTTCTCCCATCTCGGCACTTGCCTGAGCACCGAGACGGTCGTCCGTTGCACCGACTAGTGGGCGCTTCTTGATGAAGGTGTGCAAATGACCCGTCACTTGCTCAAACTCACCGAGGAGGTGGCGTCCCAGGTCGATGATGTGGGCGTTGATGTCTCCGTGTGTCCCCGAACCCGCCTTTTCCTTTTGTAATCGCCAGACAAGCGGGAAGTTGGGATCGGCGATCCAGTCTTGCAGATAGGTCGCTCGCATGTGGTAGATCGTGCCGAGCCGTCCTTCTGAGACCATCTTTTTGGCGAGGGCCACAGCTGGGGCTTTTCGGTAGTTGTGGAAGATGGCATGAGAGACTCCGGCTTTTTGCACGGCTTCTAGCATCTCCTTTGCCTCTTGAAGAGTATTCCCGAGTGGCTTTTCGCAGAACACGATCTTTCCTGCCTGTGCGGCGGCGATGGCGATTTCGTGGTGGCTGTCGCCGGGAGTGGAGACGTCGATGATGTCGATAGCGGGATCTTCAACCACCCTTCGCCAATCATTCTCGTAGCCCTGCCACCCGAACTTGTCGGCGGCGGCCTTGACGGCGGACTCTGTGCGTCCGCAAATCGTTTTCATACCGATCTGGATCGGAAGATCGAAGAACCGATTGGCTTGGCGGTAAGCGTTGCTGTGGGCTTTGCCCATGAACTGATAGCCGATGAGGCCGACGTTGAGCTGTTTTGCCATCTCGGTCTGTTTTTACCCTGCATACAACCTCCTCATTGCCCTGGTGCAGTCGTGGTGGGGTGGGGAAGGAGTGTGTGGCGCTATCGCGGTCCTCTATCCCGACTCCTCATCTCCGATGATTTCATAATAGAGACCGCATGGCCCCTGCATTCCACGTCGGCGATATCCCCATTCAGAACCGGCTCATCCTTGCCCCAATGGAGGATGTGTCGAACCTTCCGTTTCGGTTAATCGCCAAGCGGGTCGGCAATCCAGGGCTGATGTTTACCGAGTTTGTGAGCGCGATGGCGATCCACTACAACGCCAAGAAGACCTTCCGCAAGCTCAAAATCCATCCTGACGAGCGCCCGCTGGGCATCCAGATTTTTGGCGGGGTGCCGGAGATCATGGCGGAGACGGCCCAGCTTTGCGAGGCTCACGGGGCGGACATCATCGACATCAATATGGGCTGCTGGGTACCGAAGGTTTGCAAGACTGGCTCCGGGGCGGCTTTGCTCAAGGATCCCGAGCTTGCCGAGAAGATTGTTGAAGCGGTCGTCAAATCTGTTAAGGTGCCGGTGACGGTTAAGGTGCGGGCGGGTTGGGACTTTTCACTCTATGCGGCTCCTGAACTCGCAAAACGGTTTGTAGGGGTTGGGGCCAAGATGATCACCCTCCACGCACGCTTTGCAAAGCAGGGTTTTGAAGGGGAGGCGGATTGGCGGCTCATTTCAGAGATGCGAAAAGCGGTTGACGTGCCGCTGATCGGCAACGGCGACGTCAAGACTCCGGAGGATGCCGTTCGTTTGCTTAGCGAGACGGGCGCGGATGGCGTGATGGTGGGGCGGGCAGCGATCTCCAATCCGTGGACTCTCGCCCGGATTCAGGCTGGGCTTGCCGGTGAGGAGATTCCGCCGATGCCAACGATCCGAGAGCGGATCGACACTGCTATTGAGCATCTAAAGCTGATGGTTGCCTATCAAGCGGAAGTGGATTCTTGGGAAGAGGCGTTGGCGCTGCCCAAAGCACAGTTTGACGAGTCAGAAATGTACGCGACGCGGCATCTGCGTGGTCAGGTTCCGATGTACATCAAGGGCGAAGTTGGAGCCGCAGAGACACGGAATCGACTTACGCAATGCAACCGAGTTGATGAAGTACGAACAGTTCTCGAAGAGTTTGCTGCAGGGCTTGCCTTAACGGGCTGATACTTCTTTTGTCGCTTTATGAATCTCGGAAACCATTCTCAGTAGCCGTTCGGCATCGGCTAGGGGCCACTGGGTTTCTTTGTCGCTAAGGGCGTTGGTGGGGTCGGGATGGACCTCAAGGAACAACGCATCAACACCGACGGCAACAGCTGCTCGCGTCATTGCAGGGATCGTCTCCCGGTTGCCCCCGGAAGAGGAGCCTGCTCCGCCTGGTCGCTGAGCGGAGTGCGTTGCGTCAAAACAAACGGGTACGCCGAAGGATCGCATCGTTTCCAGTCCAGGCATGTCGACGACCAGAGTATTGTAACCAAAGGAGGTTCCTCTTTCCGTGAGCATCATGCCGCTAGCCCCGAACGCCTCAAGCTTCTCGACGATGTTCTTGGCGTCCCATGGGGCAAGGAATTGTCCCTTTTTGACGTTGACGGGTTTGCCGGTTTCAGCGCAGGCCTGCAGCAAGTCACTTTGGCGGCAGAGAAATGCGGGAATTTGAAGAAGGTCGATCCTTTGAGCGACGATACCGGCCTGTTCGGGAAGGTGGACGTCGGTCGTACAAGGCGCACCGACCTCGTCGGCGACGCGTTTGATCAGGTCAAGCCCCGCATCAATTCCCATTCCTCTTTGTGAGTTTGCTGACGTGCGATTGGCCTTGTCGAACGAGGCCTTGAAGATATATTGAAAGTCTAGCTCGATGCAGATGCGGGCAAGTTCACGGGCTACCGAAGAGCACACCTCGTAAGATTCGGCTAGGCACGGTCCACCTACAATCGTAAGTTGGGGGCCTCCGATCGAGTAACGGCCCAGTGAGAACGGACCGCGTGGCATTACTTAACGACCTTTACCGGTACTTCAAGCGTGATGGACCCTGGAGGCAGACAAGATGAATCGTTACACTGTTGGTAGCTGATTTTGATCTTGACTTTGTAATCGCCGGGTTTTTTCGAAGTTGTGAACTCGAACGGGATATCAACGCTGCCCTCATAGACCGCTGTGGTAGCGCCCATCAAGTCCTTCACGATGCCCTTGGGGTAGGTCACTTTGATCTTGACATCTTTCGTTGCAGACTCAACCTTCACAGGAATCTCATACTCTCCCATCGGCGGATTCTGATAGCCGTGCCAACCCTCAGCAAAAGTCAAAACGACTTTGCCCTTGGCGACTGCTCCCGCTTTTGTCGTCTTGGCGTCCATCGTTGCTTTGGCGGTCGGGATATTGGTTCCAACCTGGGCAAAAACGAACAACGATGCGGCGACGGCTATCATGGCAAATACGGCACGGATCGAGAGTCTGCGTGTCATGGGGATAGGATACCTCTTGTGTTTTTACGCCTGGGTGGGACGGGCGGTTCCGCCTTGGGGCGTGTTTGGGTTGGACGCATGAAGCTCCAACACGCTTCGCGCCTTACGCCGAAAGCAACTTTAACTCTTAGGACAAGCCCATCCACTTCTTGATCTTGTAAACAGTGGTGTCCCGATTGAGCTGAGCAATGGCTTGGGTGAGAGGGACGCCTTTGGGGCAAACCTTCACACAGTTCTGAGCGTTTCCGCAGCCGGTAATGCCCTCTTCGGAAGTGAGAAACTCCATACGGTCGGCTTCGAGGGTTTTCCCAACCGGATGCAGGTTGAAGAGCAGAGATTGAGCGAGCGTTGCCGGACCCACGAACGTCGACTTTTCGTTGATCTGGGGGCAAGCCTCAAGACAGCACCCACAGGTCATACAGCGCGATAGGGCGTATCGCAGTTGCCGAACATGATCGTCTTGCGCTGGGGCCATACCTCGGTCGTAAGAACCATCGATCGGAACCCAGCCTTTCGCCTTCTTAAGACCTTCGAACATCCGTGAACGGTCAACGATAAGATCGCGCACGAGAGGAAACTTTTTCATCGGTTCCAGCGTGACGTGGAGGGTATCTCCGCGCTTATCGCCAACATCGTCGATAAGCGCAGTGCAAGCCTGTCGCACTCCACCGTTGATGTTCATGGTGCAGGAGCCGCACACCTCTTCAAGACAGGCTGCTTCCCACGCAGGAGGATCGACAGGCACACCGTTCGCGGTTTGCGGGTTCTTGCGAATCTCCATGAGCGTGGAGATGACGTTGAGATTCGGCTGATAAGGGATTTCGAACTCTTGCCAGAAGCTTTCGGCGTTTTGCGATGTCTGGCGAAGGATACGAAGGCGGATCTTGGTGGGCGTGTCGCTCATGTCCGTGGTTTATGGTACCTCTGTATAGTTCTCGGGCGCGGACCAGGGAACCTCTATCTGTGGAACAGCGACTTGAGGATAAAAAAGGCGTTTGCGGGGCGCTCGGCAAGCCGCCGGGTGAAGTAGGGGTACCAGCTATCGCCCAAGGGCAAATAGACACGAACGTTGTAACCCTCGTTGTTAAGCCGCTGTTGGAGGTCTCGCCGGATTCCGAACAGCATCTGATATTCAAAGCGGCTCTTGTCGATCCGTTTTTCGGCCACAAAGGCGTTTAACTCATCGACAATCTTTGCGTCATGGGTGGCGATAGCGGGGAAGTTGCCTTCGAGCATGAGCCGTTGGGCTGCTTCGACATATGCCCTATCAACCAGTTTCTTGTCTTGAATCGCAACTTTCTCAGGTTCAAGATAGGCGCCTTTTACGATTCGCGTGCGCATCTGGAGGTCGATCATCTTTTGGATGTCGTTGGGTGTGCGGTGGAGATAAGACTGAAGAACGGTGCCTGTGTTTGGGAAGGATGGGAAGACGTTTTCGAGGATTTTGATGGTCCGCTCGGTGTAATCGGAGCCTTCCATGTCGATTCGGACAAAGTTGTCGAGAGATTTGGCGAGATCAAGCAGTTCGCGGAAGTTCTTTTCGGCGAATCCATCGCCCTGGTCGAGCCCACACTGCGTCAGTTTGATTGAGACGTTGCAGGTTTCGACAGGCTTTTCCGAACCTTGAGACGCGTAGATTGCTCGTCGCTCGACGGGGCGCGTGCAGTTGCTTTCGGCGATTTCACCGAGCATGGTCATATAGGCATCGACAGCGGCGCGTGATTCTTCGACTGTAGTTGTGTTCTCGCCGAGGTAGTCCAGCGAGATTCGGAAGCCTTGTTTGATTAACTCATCAGCGACGACTAGCCCGTCTTGAACGGTATCCCCAGCGATGAAGCGGCGAACAAGGGGTCTGAATAGAAAAGACTTGCGAACAAGTTTTTCGACCGGCCCAAGGGCGGCGGTTTTAAGAATGAGAGTGCGGGCCAGCATCGTTGCTGGCGAGCATTGTACCGGGACGGATCGACGGTTGGCTGGGTTGACGAGCGGTATCCTGCATTTATGCCTTCAGTTAGCGTTTGCCTTGCGGTTTATAACGGCGCGGCTACGCTTGCCGATGCGCTACAAACGGCGATTGACCAGAGCTTTCCGATTGAAGAGATCCTTGTTGTTGACGACGGGTCAACAGACGGGTCTGGCGAGATTGCGGAGGGGCTTGGATGCCGTGTCATCCGTCAAGAGAATGCAGGACTGGGCGCTGGTCGCAAAGTGCTGGTCGAAGAGGCGAGGGGTGACTTCATCGCTTTTTTGGACCACGACGACTTCTGGGAGCCAAAGAAGATAGAGAAGCAGGTCGAAGCTATTGAGGCTACGAATTCAGTGCTCTGTCATACCGACTGTTGGTTTCACTACGACAATGGCAAGATCGTGCCACGGGACAAGATCATTCCTCAGATCGAGCACGTTCTTGACCACATACTGCCGACGAACTGGGTGATTGCGAGTTCGGCTGTGTTTGAACGTGAGGCGATGCTCAGGGCAGGCAACTTTATCCCGGAGACCGTGCGTTGTTCAGACTGGTACGGGTGGCTGATCTTGGGTCCGCAGGGCAACTTTGTTCATATGCCTGAGAAGTTGGTGCGCTATTCGGTACGGAGCGAGTCCTTGGCGAATGCGGGCTATAAGTTTCACGAAGCGCAGCGGTACTTACTGAAAGATCACATTCTGCCGAGATGGGATGTGCTGTACAAGAAGCTTGGCAAGACTCGACGTAACTACTATCGCAGGCTTATTGAGATGGATATTGGGATTGCGGCATCGACGATGGGCAAGTTCTTGGATCAACTGGACAAGCACGACGAGGCGATGGAACTCCATAAGGAGGCGTTGCGCCTTGCGCGGACAGTGCCAAGGGTATGGACGCGGGCCATTCGGAGTTACCTGTCTGGCTGAGCAGATCGCCGTTAGATGCAATTGAATGCACCTAACGGCTGATGATCTCAATAGCGGCTATTCTTTCGCGCCTGCATCGACCCATTGTTCAAGCTTAGCGATGTTCTCATCTGAGACCATGCCTCCTGGGGGCATTTGGGGTCTTCCCTGAGCACGGAGGTACTTGAAAAGGTTGCTATTCTTGGAGTCGCCAGGAACAATGATGGCGCCGTGTTGTCCGCCTCGCATGATGCTTTGATACGAACTGAGACGAAGACCCCCACTCATGTTTTGCGTGTGGCAAGGGCCGCAGTTTGTCGAGAAGAAGCTGCTTACATCGGCATACTTCAAGCCATTTGCTGCTGCGGCAGCTTTATCAAGTTTGGTAGCGCCAGTGGGTGCGGTGAAGGTGAAATCGCCAGCGGGCAGTGGTGCAGTGCCCAATTCAAGCTTGATCGCGTTGTAGATCATCTCGGTGTCGTTGGCCTTGATGATCGCTCCTCGGGCGACTTTGAGCTTCTCGTCAATATAGAATGTGATCTCTTTGCGCTGGTCCTTGGCAAGGGTCAGAGTGAGCTCCTTGACCATATTGCCTTTCAGATTTCGGCTCGCTCCAGCTTTGGCAGAGGAGATGCTCTTTGCAAAATCCGCATCGAAGAAGGCAGACCAAATCCAAAGGTTGTCGGCAGACAAGAGAGTTTTTAGAACCCCGGGTGAGGCTGCATCTTCGGTGTACGTCTTTGCTTTCTTGTCGTAATCCCACACCATCGTGCCATCGCTGACCAATGTGCGCGAACTGGATTCAAGCTTTAGGAGGTTCGGCTTTGAGAAAGAGAGCGTGTATTCATCGGGCGCTCCTCCGAGTTTTTGAGCCGTTACTGTGAGCATCACAGATGGGGCCTTTTGCAGAACTTCGGTATGAGCAGAAACTTGGGCATTCTGCACCTGATAAGCAAGCGCAGCGACGGCGAGAGGAGATGTGGCGAGGAGTAAATGAATTAGACGCATGGCTTCTTACAGAATCATATCCGATAGTTTCAAGGTTTTTGCGCCGCGAACTATTCAACGTGCGAGTTTTTCTGATGTGATTACCGGTGAGGCAAGCCGAGAGGGACTACCGATACTGAAGAGAAGGACCTGTTTCAGACTCGCCCCGCTGATTTACCGTGACGGAAGGGGCAGAAAGGCGTAAAATAGAACAAACCTTTCGAAGGAGAAAAAACTATGAGTGAATCTGAAGAAAAAAATGCGATGCTTTACCTTCTTGCCGGCGTAGGGGTCGGTGCTTTGATTGGAGTTGCTGCGGGAATGCTGTTTGCGCCAAAGGCGGGATCTGAGACCCGTGAGGAGCTTTCCAGCAAGCTTAAGGAGCTCAAAGGGAAGACTGAAGAGTGGATTTCTGAGCAAAGAGCAAAAAGAAATGCCAAAGAGCTCGTCGAAGAAATGGGCGCATAGGTAAGATACAGCCAAGATGGGCTGGTGGAGAATCGCGCTTTGGATAGCGCTTGTCATCATAACCGTCACCTTTCTTTACATGGTGCGGATGGTTCTCCTGCCATTCATCTTGGCTTTTATTATTGCCTCCCTACTCGATCCATCGATCAAAAAGCTCAGGATGAGGGGTTGGTCGAAAGGGAAGGCGATTATGACGCCGTTCCTGATCTTCTTCGGGATATTGGGTGTCGTCGGGTTCTATCTGGCCCCGGTTATTGGTGGGCAGCTTTCCAATTTTAGTACGCAGGTTGAGGCGATAAGCCATCAGTTAACCACGGAAGACCCGAGCTTAAACTTCTATGTGAAGTGGAACCCAGCCGTGATTGCGGAGAACAAGACAAGGCAAAGTCTTACCGATCAACTGCTCACACAGGTCGAGCCGATTCTCACCACACTGGGTTTGCCCCACACTCGGCAGGAGCTTTACGACCGCTACATCGAGCCTCAACAGCAAGAGATCGCCAAGGGCTTTGAGTGGTTCTTTACTGGCATTCTTGGGGTTATTGGGCGTCTCGGATCGCAGCTATTCCTGCTCATCTTTACGCCTCTGCTCGCGTATTTTATGCTCGCGGACATGGATCGCTTCAAGCGCCGAAGCGCAATGTGGATCCCGCCTTCTATTCGCGCAGAGACAGTGGAACTGCTGCAAGACATCGGCAGCGTGTTTACCAACTACCTCCGGGGTGTTACCATCTCCATTTCTCTGTACATGGTGATGATGGCGATCATTCTCACCATCCTACAAGTTCCGTACGGGATACTGCTTGGCATTCTCTTCGGGGCCATCTATCTGATCCCCTACATCGGGCCAATCATCTCGTCGATCATCATGATCTTGACCATTGGTTTGAGTGGAAACACGACGCTCTATGGAATTGAGTTCAGTTCGTCGTGGACTTTGGCGATGGTCAGCTTTGCGGTTTATCTGGTCTTTGATCGCGGGTTCGACATGTTGATTTATCCAAGGATGGTCGGACGCTCTGTGGGTTTGAATCCACTTGTCAGCATGTTCGTGACATTCAGCGGTGGTGCGTTATTCGGCATCATTGGCATGTTGCTCGCTTTTCCGGTCGCGGGAGCGGTGAAGGTGATTCTGGACCGGCTTCTCAAAGTGACTTCATCTGGCCAAGAGAGTCTGGAATTGCCTGCCGTTCCGCTGCGACATCGTGCAACCGGGTGATCTTAGGACGTTGGCAGATTGTTGACAAGTAGCCGACAGGTTGTCATGAGTCGCCTCAATTACAACCTGAAAGCTACCTAATAACCACCTGCCAACCCCTTGACGACGTTCCAAGATCAATCCTTATACGGATCGAACTCGTTTGCACCCGCCATAGCTACGCCGATTGGGCGCAGGGTGTGCAGAATCTTCACCGTTGGCGCGTGATGCTTGAGCACGTCAGGCAGTCGCTTGTAGCAGTGCGGCGACTCGTCTGTGCCTGCACCCCTTAGTTCGACGCCCTGCTTCTCAACCCATTCGTGCATCATTTCGCGTGTGACCTCGCCGCCTTGGCGGACACCTTTCTTCAACCTTCCGGCTGCCTTGGTGCGCGACATAACGCGCCCCGCTCCATGGACAGTCGAGTACAGAGCCTTCTTAGACTCCTCGCTTTCCACGCCTTCGAGGATCACCGAGATGTCGCCCATCGACCCACCAACGAAGCCCTTCTGCCCCGGGAACGCCGGGGTCGCTCCCTTGCGGACAACCCAGACCTCCTGACCGTCATGAGTTTCCTTCCAGGCGAAGTTGTGGTGGTTATGAACCTCCTCTACGACCTTCGCGCCGAGAATTTTGGCGACCTTGTCGCAAACCCAGTCGCGTCCTGCATAGGCATAGCGCCCTGCAAGTCGCATTCCTTCGAGGTAGTCCTCTCCTAACGCGGACTTTTCATGCAGAATGACGGGCTCGACGAACATACCGTCGGCTCCGCCGCCTGCTTCGGTGAAGAAAGACGCGATCTTGTGTCCGATTCCACGCGAGCCGAAGTGGACTCCGCACCAAATGTGATCCTCCTCGTCGACAAAAAGGTCGACGTAGTGGTTTCCACTTCCGACAGTCCCAAGCTGGTTCGAAGCCATCTGCTTGTGCTGACGGATCATTGGCAGTTTCCAGGCCCTATCATCAAAGAGTTCGTGATCCACCTTTTCGTCGTTGCACCGCCCAACTCCGAACGAGATCTGACTAAAGATATCGTCCATGATTCGAGAGATATTGGAGACGACCTCCTTGGCGGGGATATCCAACCTAACGGCCTTATTGCCGCATGCGATGTCATATCCAACTCCGGATGGGCTGATCTGATCCCAATACGCCACGACTCCACCAATCGGCATGGAATAGCCAACGTGATGGTCTGCCATGAGGGCACCGGCGAACGCGCCGCGAACACAGGTCTGAATCTGCTTCACCGCTTTTTCGTCAATGGGGTCTCCCCATACCGGTACGTTTTCGATCTCTTTCATTGTTCTTGCTCCTTTCCCATCCCGAGGAGGCAGAGCCGGAGAGTTTAGATGATGCAAGGGGGAGAAGGGAACGTCAGAAATCCAAAAGTAAGGCGCTATGCCTATTAAAAGTCGCTATTTTTGTTTTTTGAAGTCTGTAGAGTGGGTCCAAGCGTCCAGGTACTCGAATATCTTAGCGAGTTCGTGTCCCTTAGGTGTGAGTGTGTATTGAACGACGGGTGGTGGCCCAGGTTCGAGCACGGTTCGGATTGCAATGCCGTACTTGAGTAGCTCCCCTAAACGTTCGCTGAGGGTCGCGGGATTGATGCCGAATTCTCGGCACAGACCGTTGTATCGACAAGGGCCATTTTGCAAGGAGTAGAGGATGTGGAGAGCCCACTTTTGACCAAGAAGATTCACAATCAAGGGCATCGTCTCATCTGACAATGCTTTGACGAGACGGTCTTCCTCGCGGAGTGCCGCGGGGAGCTTCAACTTCTGCTTGGAGTCAACCTTGCCCATAGCGACATTTTCAGTATAGAACAGGTTTACAAAGTTTGCCGCTAGAAGAGTGACAACTGAGCCAATTCTTGACCGGTAAATAACAAAACACCGAGGGACACTTTGATCCTTCGGTGTTTCGTTGAGCTTGTATGTCTTATCCGAGCGCCATTGGCATGACGACGCAGAAGTAGCCGTCGTCGCCATCGGTAGTGCGAATCACGGCGGGCCGGGAGTTTTCAATCATTTCGATCTTCACGCCGGGACCCGGCACATGGTCAAGAGCGTCAAGGATGTACTTGCCGTTGAATGCGATCTCCAGATCGCCATTTGTGGCGATCATTTCGACCTCTTCCTTGGCTTCACCTTTCTCCTCGCTCCGTGCAGAGATAAGGATGTGAGTACCGTCGCCTTTGAACTTCACTCGGTTGGCGCTATCACGGGCCAAGATCAAACATCGACGGACGCGATCTTTAAGCTGATCGACTTCGCACTGCCATGTTCTGGTGATCTCGGAAGGGACGACACGCTCCCATGCTGGATAAGCTCCGGCGAGGAGCTGAGCGACGACTTTTGAACCGCCTGCGTCGATGCCGAGCCTGCCATCTCCAAAACGAATGGTGATGTTGTCCTCATCGGCAATCGGGAGGCTCCGGATCGCTTTCAACGCCCTGTCGGGGACAACGCAGGTGAGGTTTGATCCAATACCAGGCTGCTCCAGACGTTTTACAGCGAGTCGGTGGGTGTCGGTCGCGACAAGGGTCAGCGTAGAACCGTCGTAGATAAACTGAACTCCGGTTAGGATGGGGCGGTGCTGATCGGCGGATACGGCAAAGTCTACAGACTCGATCGCGGCCCTTAGGGTGCCCATGTTCATGGTCAATTCACCGTCGCCACCATAGGCCGGGGGTTCCGGATAATCTACGGCGTCTTGGGTGAGCACACGGTATTCGGACGCACCTTGCTGAAGGAGCATTCCGTGATGGTCCAGGATGGAAAGCTGTACGTCGCCATCTGGTAGGGAACTGACCAGATCGCTCAGCAGGCGCGCTTGCACACAAGCGGCTCCGGGAGTGTGGACCATGCAAGCCAACTCGCGCTCGATCCACATCTCGCCATCGCATCCAAGAACGCGTAACCCTCCGTCATGAGCCTCAAGTTTGAGGTTCTGGAGAATCATAGTCGGCGAATTCGACCTAGTGGCCGCACTGGTGAGGCTCAGGGCCTCTGATAGTTCACGACGTGGACAATCGAGCTTCATACTCATCGTTTACCCCTGTATCGGGAGATAGTACTGTAAGTACTCCGGGGTGGGGGACTTCGGTTGAACGTCTACACCTCGGGTGTAGAGTTTGATCAGGATGCGCTGGTACGACTCTTCAGTCATCTCTGGCGCTGGTTCATTGTGCAGAAGGTCAACCGTTCTTTTCATGGCTTTCATTTCTGCTCTTAGCTCCGGGTCTTCGGCTGCGGCTTTGAAAAGCTCAGCCTCCAACTCTTCCGGAAGCTCGTCACCAGCGTAGAGATCCACCAGTTTGCGATAGAACTCTGTGCTCATCTTAATTTCTCCAATGCTCCTCCGAGTTTATCCTTGAGCGCCCTTCTTCCTCGGTATAGCCTTGATTTTAACGCAGGAACGCTGATATCCAAAAGGTCAGCAGCTTCTCGCGCAGGCATATCTTCGAGATCGCAGAGGACCAAGGGTTCTCGGTACTCCACAGGGAGCTCGGCAAGAGCTTGATGAACGGTGATCCTGAGCGTTGCGCGATCTTCAGAGCCTGAATCGTGCGCATCGTTCGGCAGTTCGATCAGCTTGTGCTGTCTTAGCCGGTCAATGCACAGATTTCTCGCTATGCGAAACAACCAGGTCCGAAAAGCGCCATCAGCGCGCAGTTCATTTGACTTCTTGAGCACTCTCAAGAAAGTCTCCGCCGTTGCATCCTCCGCGTCGGTACGATTCCCCAACATGCGATAGGTGTAGCGAAAAATTCGATCTCCATACACTTCGTATAGAGCCCCCAAGGCCGTGGGATCACCCTTGGCCAAGGCCGCTAACCAGCGCCTTTCGGCTATCGTGTCTCGACTTGCGTTCTCTTGCATGGAATGGACGAGTGCGTCTTTCGAAAAGATGCGGGCGCCTAGCGATTCAGGCAAAATTGCATTTTTCGTGACGCACGAGCTTTAGAGTTGTGAGCTATGAGGGTCCCCCCACCGCTCGGGTTAATTTACCAGGAATCCGAATCTGAATGAACTTGGGTTTTCCACACTCGGGCCGTTTAGGTGAGGCAAGAGTGGGTTAGAATAGCGGCGGCGATGGGCTGGAAGCCGTATACCGAGATTAAACTTTCTCAGCGGGGGTGGATAACTCCTGCAATTGGGCATGTCCTAACGGCGGCAACATACCCAAGCTTGCTGCTGAAACGTGGTTTTATGGGCCTTGGTCGAGCCCTCGGAATGCCAGACAATGTTCTCAAGCCGGCGATGACAGACGCCATGGTGTTTACACTGCTTGTGGCAACTGGGGCCTGCACATGGTGGGTCGAGACTCATCCAGCAGGATCGACCTTTTCGCAGATAGCGCTTTGGTATGCCGTCTGGCGGATTGTGGACATCGTGTGTACGGCGGGGCGGATCGTCCTCTTCGACCCATACAAGACGCATTACACATCCGAATACAAGATCAGCTCCACAGTGAGAAGCATCATCTTGGGCTTCATCAACTACTTAGAACTCATTTTTGCTTTTGCGATCGTTTACCAAATCAACAGGAATCTCATCGGTCCGCCCTGGGCGAGCAAGGACACGCTTTCTTCCCTATATCTCAGCGCGGTGACTCAGCTCACGGTTGGGTACGGAGATCTCAGGCCGACCGGTGTACTCCGTCTTATAGCCAGCCTACAGGCGTTTTTTGGCCTTGCGTTGTTGAGCCTGTTCGTGGCGAGGTTTATCTCGCTGCTGCGTCCAATCTCATCTCTCGATGAAGATGATGAGGATTAGGGCCGGGTTTCCAATTCGATAAAGGTGACTTTGGGGGTGAAGTCACCGGTGCCGTTCTCCTGTCCCAGGATGAATACTGCATAGGTCTTCCCGGGGAGAAGGTTATGAGTGGCCGTCACGATGATGTTTTCGGTACCCGATGTCCGAACTTCAAAGTTCTGTACGCCTGACGTGATGTTCGCTGTCTTTGCGGCTGCAAAGGCGATTTCGGAAACCTTAAATTGTGGGTTGCTGCCCGGATTCTGAAAATCAACTTCGGGGGTTTCAAATCCAGTTTCTCGGTTATAGCCGTGGAAAATGACGAGGCGTGAAACGTTGCCGTTGATGAACTTTCGGTTTACTTCCTGAACCACAAGCCTGAGACGCTTCAAAGGTTCACTGCCGTAGTTTTCCAACCCTAGCGCGGCGATGATGTAATCCTTGTCCTTCACAAAGGTGAAAAGCAGGGCATCAAGCTGATCCTGAACTCCAGCAGAATTCAAGATTACGTCGAGTTCGTCGGGTTTAACTTCCTCGAACGCGGGGGTGGCGGTATCAAATGAGATCGAGGGAGCTTTGTTATCGTCGTTGAGCCAGAAATCAAGCGGCCCAGAATCGGAACTACCGTTGAAGAAGCGAGCCATGGGGTCTGGAGTTCCTGACCCGCCGGACGCACCGCCACAACTGGCAATCGCGAAAAGTGAAGAGATAAATAGAGCCGCTAAGCACCAACCACGCATTCTTTGAGTCTCCTGAGCCTATATACGATACCTAACTGGAGCCAGGCCCGCTATCTTTGGACGACTTACCCGCCCGGAATGATCGCAGAATCGGCGCATCCAGGGATTCATAACAGAGTGGACAGCCTACGCGTTCGGTCTCTTCGACCTTTTGCGAGGTCCAGCCACATGATGGACAAACGTTTGCCAACCGCCTTGGTGGACGCATTGCCAGCAAGGAAGTTGTCAGCGACAGTTCGGGATGCTTTGCCCGTAACTCGTCGGCTGACAGAGCTTCGGACTCGCCATCACGGGTGAGCAAGAAAGGTTTTTTCGATCTACTCATGGATCAGAACGGTGTTCCGTCAAGAATAGCTTCCTGGAAAAGCTCCATCATCCTTTGGGTGATGGGTCCTGGCTTACCACAACCGATCTTATTTCCATCAAGGCTCACCATCGGCATGACTTCGGTTGCGGTGCCGGTAAAGAACGCTTCGTCGGCAGCATAGAAGTCCATCGGTGACAGGAAATCTTCGACGACCGTTATGCCGTCTTTCCGTGCCATCTCGATAACCGAGTTACGCGTGATGCCTTGCAAGATTCCACAAGAAGGATGCGGGGTATGCACAGTCCCATTTCGGGCGATGAAGATGTTGTTGCCTGTGCCCTCTGCGACTTGGCCCTGATGGTTCAGCAGCAGCGCGTCGCCCGCGCCGATGCGGTTGGCATACTGCTTTGCCAGGATGTTGGAGGCATAGCGACCGATGCATTTTAGGCGAGGATCAAGGCTGTCCGGTGGAATGACCCGGAACGGAGAGGTCATTACCGTGAGGCCCGTCTCGTAACGTTCGCGTGGGTAGAGCGCGAGTGTGGAGACCATCACCATCACACTTGGAGGGGTTTCGACCGCTTTGGGGTCGAGCCCAAGTCCGTAGCCCCGAGTTACATTCAGGCGGATATAGCCATCCACAAGGTCAGCCTGCTTACAGGTATCCAGCACGATCTCTGTGAGCTGCTCTCGTGAGATGTGCATGTTATAGCCGAGATATCCAATCCCGTGATACAAGCGCTCCATGTGCTCGTGGAACTTAAAAATCTTGCGTCCGTAGAACCGGATTCCCTCAAAGAGCCCGTCGCCGTAAAGATGCGCATGGTCCGAAACATGCGTCTTTGCATCTTCGAGCGGCGTCACTTCACCGTTTAACCAAACAAGCTTAGGCATGGGTGAAGTGTACCGAAACCGCTTTCCTGTCGGCAGGGTCACGGTTTTTGCAAAGAAGTGGATAAAAGTGCCTAATTTGCCAACACTCTTTGGTAGACAACGGTCATACAATATAGGTTCAAGGATTGTTGCCGAAAAGGATTGCGTTTTTTGAGATGTCAAGGATGAAAAAATTTCTATTGGGAGCTTTGGTTTGTGTGCTCGTTGTTGGCGGCTCGCTAACCGTCATGGCCTTTCGGTTTGAAGAGGTCATTAGGCCGAACACGTACGTCGGAATCGTAGCCGTTGGCGGATTGTCGAAGCAGGCTGCGGCAAAGAAGCTGCGAGTTTGGTGGGAGACCGAGAAGCTACGCGAATTGTCTGTGCGAGTCGACGGATCGAAGAAAGAGCCGATGAATGTTCGGCTCTCGAAGCTAGGGATCAAGCTTGACGACCAAGCGAGCGTTGCCGAGTTACCACTCGACACGTTTGGTGATTCTCTCAAACGAAAAATCCAGAGTACCGACGAACCCAAGCAAGAGTTTGACGTTAAGTTTGTAAAGATCGACGGGGACTTTGAGACTCTGACGCAATATGTCCAGAAGGCTATTGGCGATCCGAGGCCAGCTCGTGTCACTTTTGCAGAGGGCATCATCACTCGTGAGCCCGAAGTCAGCGGCTATGAGTTGAATGAAACTGCGCTGCATGATGTCGTCGTCGAGGCTCTCAAGGGTGACGGCGCGGTCGTCTTACCGATTGAAGAGGCGCCGAAAAGGGTGCCCGATGATCAGCTATCCCAGATCACTGAGGTCATGGCAGAATTCTCGACGAAGTTTCCTACAAGCCAGGTCTCTCGTTGTGGCAACCTCAAACTCGCCTCGTCGAAGCTTGACGGGACGATCCTCATGCCGGGAGAAACATTCAGCTTTAACGACACAGTTGGACAGCGCACGCTCAAGGCTGGATACAAGCTCGCCGGCGTCTATGTAAATGGACGGCATGACACTGGAATTGGGGGTGGCATTTGCCAAGTGAGCACCACACTCTACAACGCGGTTCTCTTTAGCAACCTCAAGATCGTTGAGCGGACCAACCATTCTATGCCGGTGGCTTATGTTCCGGTTGGTAGGGATGCGACCGTCGATTGGGGCACGAAAGACTTTCGCTTCCAGAACACCCTGTCGTATCCGATTGCGATCTCAAGCTCGTATGCACCAGGAAAGTTGACATTCAGGGTCCTTGGACAAAAGGATCATTCGCTCGAAATCAAGATTGTGGGCGAAGGTCACAAATCTTGGAGCCGTGGGGTGAAGTACGTCGATGACGCAACCGTACCGGCAGGAACCGAGAAAGTGATTGAAAAGGGAAGCGCTGGACACCAGATCGTCATGTACCGAATTCTTCTTCGTGACGGCGTACAAATTGAGAAGCAGAAGCTTGGCACAAGCTATTACGGTGGCGGTGTGAAGATCATCGCAAGAAACGAGAAGGCCGTCGTCCCGAAGAGCACAACAGCTGGGGCGGTCGCAGGCTCTGTGAACCCCTCTGAAGATGAAGATTAAACTCTATCGTTGGACTTGCGGTCAGCCCGATGGCAAAACAGCCTCCTCACCAAGTGAGGGGGCTGTTTTTGTTTGACCACATCTCAGAGTAGTTCTTACTTGCTGACTTTCGTCATTGTTCCTTTCATCATCGGAGCCCAATCGTTCCCCATTTTCATTTCCAGCAGGAAGTCGATTTTGGTTGCACTCACTTTTGTGTACCAAGCTCTCATGACGATCGGCTCGGGCATTCCGGGCACGGCGGTTGGCTTGCTGACCATTCGCAAGGTTGCGCCCATAAAGTTGCCGCGCATCTCCATCGCACCGGGAGCTGTTGAATCGAACCAATAGCCGAAATACTCTTTGGTCTCGGGATCGTAGGAGGCCATATGCATCCCCGACATCTCCGGCATACCTTTGCCCGAGTAGGTGTGATCGCTCTGCACGTACCGACCGCCTACAGCTTTCTTGGTGACGATGGTGCCCTTCATGGACATCTCCATGCCCTCCATATAAGAGGTGTAGGATCCGGTCCACTTGCCTAGCATGAAGTCAAGCTTCGACACCTCTTTGGGTGGTGACATGTCCATCATATGGTCTTGAGCTGAGACCAAAACGGACGTGAACAATACAAGAATTCCAATCAGTTTCTTCATAACTTCTCCCGACGCTCGCTGTACGTCTTGGGTGAATCATATCATGCTGAGGATTCCCACGCTTCTCGAAAGTTGCGAAGATTGTACTGATGTGCACTCTTAATGACCTGTGCCAGCGCGAAGCGTGATGATTTGCCAACCGTAGAGCAATGCATAAAACCCTACGGCCACCCAGGTCCCTTGCTCGGCGGTTTTGGGCTTGGTGGTCCGCACCCACTCAAGGATGAGGATTGGGCCGATGAGCAGTACCAGCTTTCCGACAGCGAAGGCTACAAATCCGTAATTGAGAAGCCAGGCGAAGAGAGGATTGCCTTCGCGCATTCCCACCATAACGAGCATGATCGTCGTCAGCAAGTCGAACGTTGCGATTGTGCAGAGCACCGTTGTACTGAGTTGAGCGCGTCGGTTTAGCATTACATTGTTCCGTAGAGTCTATCGCCAAAGTCTCCGAGTCCAGGAAGAATATATTTCAAGTCGTTCAGGTCACGGTCGAGTGCGGCGGAGTAGATCGGAACTTCCGGGTGATCTGTAGAAAGTTTCTCTATCCCTTGGGGAGCTGCGACGACACAAACCATGACGATTTTCGCGCCTCCGTTGGCTTTAATGAGGGAAATGGCTTGGGAAGCGGAGCCGCCGGTTGCGAGCATCGGATCGAGGCAAAGGACCGTTCTGTGAGCAAGGCTAGGAAGCTTGCAGTAATAGCTGTGGGCGATGGCAGTTGCATCGCTGCGTTCCAAGCCTATATATCCAACCGCGACATCGGGGAAAAGATCAACGACTGGTTCGAGCATGCTTAGCCCAGCACGCAAGATTGGAATTGCGGCAAGGCCTCCACATAGTTGCGAGCCCATATGGTTTTCGAGAGGAGTGACGATTGTTTTGGTCTGTGTGTCAAGCGAACGAGTTGCCTCTAAGACAAGCAGCGTCGTGAGAATCCGGCTATACCGGCGAAAGAATGCCGGGTCAGTATCCTTGTCTCTCAAGCAGGTCAGGAGATGCTGAGCAAGCGGATGATCGACCAGATGCAGGGCCATGTTTTAGATTTTTACCGAAGACGGGGCCAAACCGGTGCGTTTTCAAGCCAAGAAGAGGCCAATCGTGATAAAACTGTAGGGACCGTTAAGTTTTCGTCAAGGTCAGGTCACCGAATCTATGCCAAGCAACGCGCTAGCCGCTATCGTTCTCGCCGCAGGGAAGGGAACTCGGATGAAGTCCGAGCTTCCGAAAGGGCTCTTTCCAATCTGTGGACAGCCCATGGCGAAGCTTGTTGGTGAAACTTTGAAAAGCGCTGGGGCTGAGCGGGTGGTGGTAGTGGTCGGGCATGGTGGCGATCTGATGATCGAAGCCCTCGGCGACGGCTTTGAGTATGTTTGGCAACGCGAACAGAACGGGACGGGACACGCCGCGCTGATGGCGGAGTCGGCGCTGGGCACATTTGAAGGGCCCGTGGTAATTTGTGCTGCCGATACTCCTCTGCTCGACGAGGCTACGCTTAGAGCGCTTGTCGAGGAGCATCGCGAGGCTCATGCGGACCTTACCATGGCAACCGCTCATCTCCCGGATCCTTCAGGTTACGGACGCGTTGTCCGCGATGTTCATAATCGCGCCACGAAGATCGTTGAGGAGAAAGATGCCAATCCTAAAATCAAGGCGATCAAAGAGGTCAACAGCGGCCTTTACTGTGTCAATGCTTCGATTCTGTTTAGGCTCTTATCGACGCTCAGCAACAAAAACGCCCAGGGTGAGTACTACCTGACGGACATCGTTGAGGCTGTTTTTGAGTCTGGTGGCAGGGTTGAGACGAGGAGTTTCCCACCATCGATTCTCCTTGGAGTGAACGATCGTTGGCAGTTGGCAGAAGCTGAAGAGTCTTATCGGAAACAAGTCATCCGGAGACATTGTCTGAACGGAGTTACCGTGGTGGACCCCAACACCACATACATCTCTGCGAACGCTCAGATAGGGGCGGAAACTGTGATCTTTCCGATGACACATATCCTCGGAGCGAGTGTTATTGGTGAATCTTGTGAGATCGGTCCGTCAACGATGATAAAAGACAGCACCGTTGGCGTTGGCTGCACCGTCTTGATGAGCCATATGAACCGTGCCAAGCTCGGAAATGATGTCCGAGTTGGCCCGTACTCGAACATCAGGCCGGGGACATCGCTGGGTGATGGCGTTAAGGTGGGAAATTTCGTCGAGATCAAGAATGCAGAGCTTGGGGGGAGGGCTTCTGTGTCGCATTTGACCTATATCGGCGATGCCACGATTGGCTCGGAGACCAATATTGGAGCCGGAACGATCACCTGCAACTACGATGGTTATAAAAAATATCGAACAACCATAGGCGAGGGGGCCTTTATTGGGTCAAACTCTACACTTATCGCCCCCGTTGCCATTGGTGATGGGGCAATCATTGCCGCGGGCAGTGTGATCAACGAAGACGTTCCTGCAGACGCGCTGGGCTTAGGCCGGGCGCGGCAGGAGGTGAAGGAAGAATGGGCACAAAAATGGCGGAAGCGCAAACAAACGGACTGAGCACGTCGGAACTTTCCGGAATGAAGATTTTCTCTGGGAACGCCCATCGCGACCTTGCCAATAAGGTCGCCGATTACCTGAGCGTCGATCTCGGGCACATCACATCCACACGTTTTAGTGACGGCGAACTGCGGGTTATGGTGAATGAAAGCGCGAGAGGCAACGACGTCTTTATCCTCCAGCCAACCTGCTCACCCGTGAACGATACGATCATGGAGCTTGTCATCATGCTCGACGCATTCCGTCGTGCATCGGCGAGCAGGATTACGGTGGTTATGCCGTACTTTGGATACGCCCGCCAGGACAAGAAGATCAAGCCCCGCGAACCGATCACAGCACGTCTGATCTCCGACCTGATCCAAGTTGCAGGAGCCCATCGAATCGTTTGTATGGATTTGCACGCCGAGCAGATTCAGGGTTTCTTCGATATCCCAGTTGACCATCTGTATTGCGGCCCGATCATCGGTCAGTACATGATTGAGCACGGTTATCAAGAGCAGGATATCGTCGTCGTCAGCCCGGACGTGGGCGGTGTTTCGCGAGCCCGAGCGCTTGCTGAAATGCTTCATTCCCCCTTGGCCATCATTGCAAAGAGACGTCCCGAGCCTAACAAAGTGGACATCGTCGAGATCATTGGTGATGTTGAAGGCAAGAAGTGCGTAATGATTGACGACATGATCGACACCGGCGGATCGGTCGTTCAGGGTGCGGAAGCCTTGATGAAGCGCGGCGCAAAAGATGTCGTCGTATGTTGCACACACCCGGTTTTGAGCGGCAACGCCTCGCAGCGATTGCAGGACAGCATCATTAGTGAGCTGATCTGCATGGACACCATTCCAATTCCTGCCGAGAAAGAGTTTCCAAAGCTGACCGTTCTTGAATCAGCGCCCCTTATCGGTGAAGCGATCCGAAGGATTCACCACAACGTTTCGATTAGCACACTCTTCAAGGACTGGCGTTAAAGAGACGCAGTTAGGGAGATTCTTCGCCTATGACCCAAGCCGAACACACGTCCGACAACACGCGTTCTGAAGCTACTGCTTCGGGGAATGCGTTTGTGTGGGAGATTCGGCTTCACAAAAAGCAACCCCAGAAGTTCTGGGTGGTACTGACAGCTGCTCTTTTTGCGGGCCTGGTCGGTATCTTTCTGCTGCAAAGCCTCGTCATGGGGGTGATCGGGTTTGTTGCGATCATGCTGGCGACCGCCGATTTTTGGATGCCAATCAAGTATCGGATAGATGATCACCGCGCTTCGGCAAGAGTCGGGTTGAGCACGACCGCGATGGAGTGGAGCGCAGTGAAGCGGGTTCTGGCATCGGATTTGGGTGTTAAACTATCGCCTTTGGAGAAGGAATCGAAACTGAGCCAGTTTCGTGGTGTCTTTTTGCGATTCGATGGGAACAAGGAAGACGTCCTAAACGCAATAACTCAACGATGGAGCGGAGAAATTGGACTTTTGGACTGAGGAAGTAAGCGACGAAAAGGTTCAGGAGCTTGTAAGCAAGGCGGCTCATGAGATCAAGAAGCGCCATATGGAAGCGCCAGCTATTCTATTTTTGGAGATGAACAGGCCGCTGTCGAATATTGCGGCACAGACTTCCATCGTTTTTTCACCTTTCCTCGTCCCTCTCATAGGATTTGAGAATCTGGACAACTATAGTCAAGTGTTTTCCAAGCGCGAGAACGTGGAGCTGCTGATCCAAGAACTGGAGAAGAAGCCCGCGCCCGCGGAAGGAGTTAGTCAGTAAGTCATGCAATACCTCAGCACAGGTTGGTTTGGAATCCTTATCGTGCTGTCGATCGCGGCGTTTATTCTCGTGAATATCGCCCGTTCGAAGCGCGGGAAAGATCTGTTCATACGCCGTATTTCCGGATTGAACGCTATTGAGGAAGCTGTTGGACGTGCCACTGAGATGGGTCGCCCCGTCCTGATGGTGCCTGGTTTGGGAGACCTCAACGCGAACTCGATGCAAGCGCTCAACATCTTCGCTCACGTCACAAAGATGGCGGCAAGATTCGCAACCCCAATTCGGGTGTGTTGCGCGGTGCCTCCAGTCTTTACGGTGGCGCAAGAGATCGTCAGAGACGTTTATCAGCGCGAGGGCATGATGGATCGCTACGATCCAGATTCGGTGCGCTTCTTGAGCGACAGGCAGTTCGCCTTTGCGGCGGCAGTTTCAGGAATTATCAATCGTGAAAAAACAGCGGCAACGTTCTTCCTGGGTGAGTTCTTCGCTGAATCGCTGATCTTTGCCGAATCGGCAAATGCGATTGGCGCGATCCAGATCGCTGGCTCCACGCAGAACACACAGACGCCGTTCTTTATCGCGGCTTGTGACTACGTTCTTATTGCGGACGAGTTCTATGCGGCAAGCGCGTACCTGACCCGAGAGCCGGTCCTTGTGGGAAGTTTAATCGGTCAAGACTGGGGCAAGTTAACGCTCATGGCGATGATCATCATCGGCGCGTTCGTAAACACAGCTCAGTTGAACACGACTATCCAATACAAGGTGACACCCGATTACACCCGGGTCACGGACGATGCGCACAAAATGCGCAAGGGCGAAACGACGGTCAAGATGCTTTTTAACCCTGCCACGATCGTCAAGGGCCAGCCCGTTTCTGGGGAAAAGAAGTACGCCTCGATTGAGGACTATGCAAGGCTGAGAGCGACTGAGATTCCTGGAGCGACCACCCCGGTTGCCGGAGGTGAGGACGCAGTCGCAGATGTCACTGGAGTGTGGCATTCATGGACCGTTTCAGAGGGGGTATACACACGAGTTTATGAGGACCTGGTGGTCACAGACGCTGAGACGGGCGAGGTGAGTGTGATTCGAGAATATAAGTCAAGACTTCAGGAGATTCCCGAACCGGCACCCGCTGAAGCCGCAGGAGGCGCCAATTGATGTACTTTGGACAAGCACTTAATATGTGGAACGCGCCTGCGGGCAGTTCGGCGCTGTGGCTGAAAACTGCGATGGGCCTGGCTATAGGAGTCGCTCTGATCTTTGCCTTGATCAAAGCGCCAACCCGAGCCCGCGGTCCAATCACAGCCGCGTTCATATTTGTTGCGGGCGCTTTCTGGGTTGTGGCTTTTCTTTGGCCTAAACCCGCATTCAGAGGCCCGAATGACTTGCCTGATGGATTCGTTGAAAACGTTGGCTTTTGGATCAGCGACGCGGTTCCGATCGTCAACGACTTCACGAACATTCTTGTGGCGTTTATCCTTGGTCTGGGAATCTTCTCCCTTGCGAGGATTCACGTTCGGCGGCTGTTCAAGATGCAGCCTGACTGGCCATACAGTCTTGTTCTGCTGATTTCGATGATCGCGATGATCGGTTTCGGTTATGCGACGTTCTACATGACGATGGACATGTACACGCAGAATGCGCCAGCAACGTTCGATATCACGACGACGTTGGCCTATGCGGGTAAAGACTTCCTTTTCGACGGCATGCTGCAAGAGATGGAAGCAGGCATGTTCTCTATCATCGCCTTCTTTATTCTTAGCGCGGCTTATCGAGCCTTTAGAATCCGTTCGATAGAATCGACGATTCTTCTCGCTGCCGCCTTGCTGATGATCCTCTCGCTCCTTGGAGCGCTTGTGATGGGTATCGACAATGGAATCAACAGCGCAACGGGAGGCGACGTCAACAACTTCTTAAACAACTTAAAACTTTCCGCGCTCTCAGGATGGGTGAGGGATAACATCCAAACCCCGAGTATCCGGGCGATGGACTTCGGCATTGGCCTTGGAACGCTTGCGATGGGCTTGCGACTGTGGCTTAGCCTTGAAAAAACTGGAGGGACGAGCTAATGGCTGAAGAACAGACCACTCCCAAAGTGAGCTTCGTTGAAAAGATGACGATGATTCCTCGTCAGTGGCTATATGCGACGTTGATCGTTCTGGCCTCGATTCCGCTCTTCTTCCCAACGGAGATTCCAATCACAGCTACGCCGAGCACGGCATCGCTCTATCGGGTGCTGATGAAGCTGCCCGAGGGTTCGTCGATTATTCTGCAGTCTGACTTTACTAAGTCGACTCGCGGCGAGAGCATGGGTCAGCTTGAAGCGGTCCTTCGGATCCTGATGGAGCGAAAAATCAAATTTGCTCTTATCAGCGTGGCAGACCCTCAGGCTCCTCAGGTCGCTCGTGACGTCATCAAGCGGATCAACGCTGAGCGAGGAGCCCTGGAGAAAACGGAGTACAAGAAGTGGGAAGACTGGGTGGATCTCGGCTACTTCCCGAGCGGCGAAGCCCTTGCGAAAGCGATGGCAAACAACGTTCGTACGGCTTGGAACGGTCGAACAGACTTAGATCCAAACAATGTTCGTCGTCCCGTCTTTGAATCGCCGGTGCTATCCCATATCAAGGGAGTAGGAGACTTTCCGCTTCTTCTGAACCTTACGGGCTCGAAGACGATTGATATCATCAACGAACGTCTTGGTGACAAGGTGACGGTCGCCGCAACGGTTACGGGAGTTATGGGCCCTGAGAGCCTGAACTATTACAAGTCGAATCAAGTGAAGGGGCTTGCGATTGGGTTGGCTGGTGTCGTGGAACTCGAAGCAATGATGGTGAAAGGCATCGATCCCAACGGAGCCAACGGGGCGATGACCGTGCCCGGTGATCCCGCGCCGCCTTTGCCAGGAGCGGGATATGCCAGGGGAATGAGCTATTACGGCTCGCTCCACACGGCGATGATTCTGATGGTCTTAGCCGTTATAGTTGGCAACGTCGGTATGTTTTTGACTAAGAGAGGGGCACGCAAGTGATCAGCTACACCTTTATCAAACTGACTGTTGGCGTGCTTTGCACTTTTGGCCTGTACAGCATTCTCTACCGAGAGAACAAGTTCTACAGGACGGTTGAGCACATCTTCCTTGGCCTGGCTGGAGGCTGGGGCGCGGTCGCCCTCTTTGCAGAGACGCTTAAGGCGACTTGGTACGACAAGATGACCGGGAAGATCGTGAGCGAGGGGAACGAGGCGATGCCAGGATATTGGGCATATGCACTCCTGCTGCCTCTCGGCATCATGGCGTATTTCGTTGTCAGCAAGAAGAACAACTGGATCAGCCGCATCCCGGTGGGAGTTATCCTCGGTCTTTGGGCTGGCCAGCAACTTGATGCTTGGATCACGCGCTATAAGCCACAGATCGAAGACTCGCTCAAGCCGATTGTGCCGACCGCGTGGGATTCGCTGACAATGCCGATTGCTCCATCCTCTGCAAGTGCAGCGGATGCTGCTCGAATCACGCAACACGCCGCCGAGAATGTATTCCTCAGCCAAGCGGTCAACAACATCATCTTCCTCATCACGCTCCTAAGCGTCATGAGCTACTTCTTGTTCAGCTTTGACATCAAGAACAAGATGATGGTGAAGACAACCGTTCTGGGGCGCTGGCTGTTGATGGTTGGATTCGGCGCGATCTTCGGATCGACCGTTATGACCCGCTTCGCCCTCCTGATCGACCGCATGTACTTCGTGTGGATCGAGTGGTTCCGCGATTCGCTGCTGCGAATCTTTACGGGAGGCTAAGACCTGTCGGCGACTGCAAACGTACATGCAATCGTCTTAAGACGCCGGGACGCTGGAGAAAGCGACCGGCGTCTTACTCTTTTGACTGCCGAACTTGGGGTGATGGACGTCACTGCCAAGGGAGCTCGCAAGCACGGGTCTAGGCTCGCAGGGATATCCGAGCCTCTTTCGGTTTGCTCAATGAATCTGGCCACGGGGCGCAAGACCTGGTTCGTTACGCAGGCACAACCGATCACCTCCTACCCAGGCTTGCGCGCGGACTACGACAGACTCACATTCGCACTGGCTCTGACTGAAATCGCGGCTGCTGTGCTACCCCACGGGCAAGAAGCTCCCGAGGCTTTTCGATTTTTGGTCGAGGCGCTACGCTACATCGAGGTCGCTGAACGCCCAATTGTGAGCTTAATTTGGGCTGAGCTGAAGCTGATGGAGTTGAGTGGCTTTCAACCCGTTTGGAACTTGTCTGTTGTATCTGGAGTAGGGGTACAGGAAGCTCAAGCGTTTGTATCGCCGTCTGCCGGTGGGTATGTGACCTCGGACGAAGCATCCGAATTCCGAGATCGTTTTCTTGTGCGCGCTGAGGTGCTTTATGGCCTTGCCAAGGTCGCTGAGATTGAGGAGCCGCCGCCAAAACTGAAATACGCCGAAGACAGCCTGAGAGCGCTCTTTTCGTTTTGGAGGCACTTTGCCGAAAGCGCTTTACAGGCAAACGAGCAGGTTATCGCGAACCTGCCGACAAATGGAGTGTAAACTAAGCCTTAATCATGAGGTACACAGGAATTCTGCTGGTGTTCGCCGCTCTCTTGGCTGTAGCTGGATGTGGCAAAGGCAACTTTTCGGATCGTGTAAAGAGCGCTCAACGAGACGTCTTTAGATATCCGATTCCCAACAACCCAACGACCCTTGACCCAGGTGTTGTGCAGGATGGAGACACGATCGACCTTCTGCAAAACGTCTATGAGGGCCTCGTCGGATGGAGCACCGAGAATACGGTTGAGCCCCGACTGGCTGAGAGTTGGGATATATCGGAAGACGGCACGGTTTATACGTTCCATCTCAAGAAAGGCGTGAAGTTCCATAGCGGACGAGAGGTGACGGCTGAGGACTTTAAGTGGACTTTCGAGCGCAACTGCTACAAGACCGACCCCAACAAGTTTTCGAACGAGACTGCGGGTGTGTACCTGACCGATATCGTTGGAGTCCGTGAAAAGTGCGCGGGCACAGCTAACGACATCACTGGCATCAAGGTCGTTGATCCGTACACCTTGACGATCACCATCGACAAGCCTCGACCCTACTTCTTGGGCAAGCTGACGTTCATCGTCAGTGCGGTGCTCGATAAAGACATCGTTCCGATGGGGCAAGAAATCAACAAGCCGGAATTGATGGTAAGCACTGGGCCGTTCAAATGCACCGAATATGTCCAGGAGCAGGTGACCGTTCTAGAAGCTTTTGAGGACTATCACGGCGGTAAATCGCCCGTTGCAAAGATCGAGCGCCCGGTTATCAAAGATGCTGCGACTCGTCTGAACAAGTACAAGGCAGGAGAGATTGACCTTGTGCAGCTTCAGCGGCAAGATATCGAAGGTGTAGAGAAGGACCCGGCGATTGCTGGTGACCTGGTGCTCTTTGAGCGACCTTCTACTTGGTACATCGGTCTCAACGCCGATGTTCTTCCTCCGCTCCGCGACAAGCGCGTACGCCAAGCGATTGCGATGTCGATTGACAAGGATCAGATTGTTAACGGCCTCATGAAGGGCGTGAACAGCGTCGCCAATGGCTTGGTGCCTCCGGGTGTTTTTGGGCACAGAAAGGATGCGAAGGCGCTTCCGTATGACCCCGATAGAGCGCGCCAATTACTCGCTGAGGCCGGATATCCGGGCGGGAAGGGTTTCCCTCAGCTCACGATCTATTATCGAGAGAGCTACCCAGACATTCAGTTGGTCGCTGTTGCTGTGACAGGGATGATCAAGGAGAACCTTGGCATTGACGCAAAGGGGCAGACGATGGAATGGCGCGCATTCCTTGAGAAGAATAACGCCAAGAAACAGCCCTTTGTGCATATGCGATGGGCCGCCGACTATCTGGACCCTGAGAACTATCTCAGCTTCTTGTTGGCTAGCTACGGGCCTGAGAACCGTCTGAATCACCACAACCCGGAGTACGACCGGCTTTGTGCGATGGCGGATACCGAACTCAATCCAGAGAAACGCAAGCAGCTTTACGCTCAAGCGGAGGATATTGGTCTGGACGATGCTGTAATCGTGCCGATCTACTACCAACGCGATGCTGAGTTGATCAGCCCGCGCGTGAAGGGAATTCGTAGCAACCTCTTTGGGCACTTGGCGCACACCACGCTGAAGCTTGAAAATGCACCCAAATAGGGTGCCTTGACGTCATCCTGAGTAAGCCGTGCCTTCGATGCACGGCTTCTAACTTTAAGCATGAGAGTTCGACCTAAGAAAAGCCGATTCGTACTTGCCGAATTTGGGAGGGGCTATTCCGATATCTCGTGGAACAACGGTGGGGAAGGATTGCCCTTGGAGCCATCGGGGTTGCCCGCATGGAAAAGTAACGGCGGCCCTACTCGGGGGCACCCAGACCGAGCCCTCCCTTTTTCGGTACAGATTGACCTTCCTGAGACGCCGGAGCGGTTAGTACGGGTCTATCTTGTTGGCATCTTTGCACAATGGGCCGATGCGGCGATTGAGGGTTCAGGCTCGATAGGGGCGATGTTTACGGTCGGTGACCAGGCGAAGCCGCTGTTGAGAATCGACCTGCTGAGTCGTCGCCATTATGACGACGCCAAGGAGCTTGACAGAGCTGACCGAATTCTTGGCGATGGTACTAGTTTGCGCGCTGTGGGTTCGGCAAGGATTTCAGGGAAAACCTATCGGGTTGATGAGTTATCCGTAGATGTTCCTGACGGACCTGCGCCAACGACGATGCACTTTCGTGACTTGGGGACGCCAGCATCCTTTGTTCTCTTTGACGTTATCTTGGAGTACGAACCTGGTGAAAGCGGTTGCCCGTTTCATTCTGGTGGTGGTGGTGTTTCGCTATCGGATCTCCCTGGGGTGATGCGGGTAGGCGATCGTGTGCGGTTTGGCAGGGCGCTTGACCAGCTTGAGCATGCGGTCTTGAGCGCGAATGATCTCGACGAGGCTCGTGGAGAAGCGCTTACCTTTATTGCGGTTGTAACAGCCTCAATGCTTGAGATGGGTGGCTCAAGGAGCATGCACAGGATTCAGTTGCAGACCGCGCGAGCTTTCGACGAACTGTCCGAACTGTCTGACATCGCCAGGGAAGCCCGCAGAGTTGCCGAAGATGTGGCTACGAGTGCTATGAGTGAACCTTCCTCGGAAGGTGACCGCTTGATGGACCGCGCGATCAACCTCATCAACCGCAACTACTCGAAGGATTTAGCGGACGATGATATAGCCGAGCAGCTTGGGCTTAGCACGAGTCATTTCCGGTATCTCTTTAGGAAGGCAACCGGACAGCCCTTCCACCGTTATCTGATCGGGATTCGGCTTGAACAAGCCAAGATCTTGATCGTGGAGGGTGATGTGCCCGTTACTCAGGTCGCCGCAACAGTAGGTTTTTCAGGACTTTCACACTTTAGCCGCGCCTTTACACAGCGCTTTGGAGTCAGTCCAACAAGTCTGCGGCGTACCACTGAATAATCATGAGCGCGATCTCTGTAACCGGACTCATTAAGAGGTTTGACAAGAAGACCGTGCTCGACGGGATTGATTTGGCCATCAAGGAGGGTGAGATCGTAGCGGTGATGGGCAGCAGTGGGGGAGGGAAGACCACGCTGCTCAAATGCATCACTGGCCTGATAAGCCCAACCGAGGGCCAGATTGAAGTGGGTGGTGTCGATGTTTCAGCTAACACCGAATCAGCACGGCTGCAGATGGGGCTGGTGTTCCAATCCGCCGCGCTGTTTGACTATCTGAGTGTCCGTGACAATGTGCTCTTTGGCGTTCGCCGGCATACGAATTTGAGCAAATCCGAGCAGTTTGCGCTGTGTGAGGAGCTTCTTGAGACGGTGGGTCTTGGCGGAACGGAGGACCTGATGCCGGCTGAGTTAAGTGGTGGTATGCGTAAGCGAGCTGGCATCGCAAGAGCATTGGCGCTTCGTCCTAAAGTGATGCTTTACGATGAGCCGACAACCGGATTAGACCCGATTACGGCTTATACCATCGACTCGATGATTGCCGAAGTGAACAGCAAGTATCACGTGACGAGTCTGGTGGTGAGCCACGACGTGAGTTCTGTGTTTCGGATTGCCGATCGCGTGGCATTCTTGGATGGCGGCAAGCTGACATTCCTTGGCACGACTGCAGAGTTTGAGGCATCGCGCAATGATGCAATTCACGAACTCATCACCAAATCTGCGGCACGGTCCTTTTTTTAGAACCTTTGAAGCATATCACTGAACCTTGGATTCCTTTTGTCGTTTAGCCGGTTAGATACTGATCGGAGGTTCGAAATTAGGATGAAAAAGTTTCTTACGATTTGTGCAGTCGCTGCGTTCGCCGCAGCTATGACGACTTCATTTGGCCAGGGGGCAGGACCCAAGAACGGCGGGCAAGGCGGACAGGGCAAGCCCGGTCAAGGCCAAGGTGACCGTCAGGGCATGAGCCAGGCCGACCGCGAAGCCATGGTCAAGAAGATGACTGAAGCTAAGACGAAGATTCTCACCAGTCTGAAGCTCAGCAAAGACCAGATGACGAAGCTTAAAGCCGCTGACGACAAGCAAGAAGCTGTTACGAAGAAGCTCCGAGATGCCCGCAAGCCGGGTCAACAGATGGATCAAGCACAGCGTCAAAAAGCCATGGATACCATGCGCGAGGCTCGTAAGACCCACGAAGAAACCTATAAAAAGGTCATGGGCGAAGCTACCTACAAAAAGTATCAGGAAGCTTGGCAGAAGTGGATTAAAGAGAACGGATTTCAGAGAGGCCCCGGAGCAGGACGCGGCGGCGATGCCGGGAAAGCAGGAGCTGGCAAAGCTGGTGCTGGGACTGGAAAGGCTGGCGGTGGCGGGAAGAAGCCTCCGACTTTCTAACGACTTTTGACGATCACGACAATTTAGGCTTTGCATGGAAAGATAAGGGACGTTTCCATGCTTTTGGGGACCGGTTCATCCGGCCCCATTTTTTTGTGCCGATCAGTTGCACGTTCGGGTGTTTACAGCTCTAAGAACAAGCCCCACTCTGGGCTCTCATCGGGGTCATCGCAGATCCGTTCACCAGCAATGAGCGCTCCAAAACGCATGTACAACCGGTGGGCGTCTTCGAACTTCTTGTCACTCCAGATTTCGATGGCCGTTTTCCCTCGGTCGGCTGCCGCATCCATCGTCACCTGCATCATGGCTTGTCCGATCCCCTGCCTGCGGCCATCCGGGTGGACGTAAAGCCTGTTCAGCGCGCATTCGGTGCCCGCAATTCTGTATTTGCTACCATGCTTGACCACGTGTCCGTGGGAGCCGGGTATAGCTTCATGGAAGGTGAGGACGTTTGTGGCGACGATCTTTCCAGATTCATCCTCTGCCACCCAAAAATAGTCACCTTGGTCGATATAGTGACTCTGGAGGTTGTAGAGATCGGAATGGTAGCCACCGGTGTCCCAGGTGAAGCCGTATTCGTCGTAAACGGCACGGACAACTTCAGCGGCGGCGATGGCGTCGGCCTGGGTGGCGAGTCGGATGGAGAAGCTCATGGCGTGGAATTGGTCCTAACGACTCGGTTGGAGGGGAGGAAATTGATCCTGCAAACCGTTGGGAGTATAATACTCCTCACGTTGGATCGTTAGCTCAGTTGGCAGAGCAGCTGACTCTTAATCAGCGGGTCGTAGGTTCGAGCCCTACACGGTCCACCAACGCCTTTTTTGAACCTAAATGGAGCAACTGACTCCTTAACAAAGCGTTTCGAAAACACCCCGTTTTTCCGCGAATCAGCTGCTCTATGATACACGTTTTCGCCGCGAAATCTACGCCGCGATTTGCTCTTCACTCAGAGAGTAGATATCAGCACGGCGCTTTTTGCCAATGACTTTGATAGCTCGCCCCTTTTTCAGCTCTGAAAGCCGATTCCCGAGGGTTTTGGCGTTTTGGCCTGTTCGTTCTACTAACTCATCTTTGGTGAGCCCCTCAGGGCATTCTCGAAGCTCACTCAAGATGTTCTCATCAGCAAAGTACTTTGACTTTGATACTCCATCGGGCTTTTCTCGCAACTCGTACGAAGCCGGTCCCGAAGAGTAGATGGTCCAAACCCGACGGCTGAAATCGCCTCGACCCGCGCCATGAAGCGTTATCCAGCGGGTTCCGTCGGAGTTCTCTTCATGCTCCATGAGCAGGTCAAGAGAGACCGCCGCAAGAATTTGGTTGGAATCGGCCATACGTTCACGGTTCATGCCAGACGCAACGTTCTTATTGATGTGATGCAGAAGCACACAGGCGATTCTCTCACTGGCACAAAGCTCTTTAAGGCCCGTGAGGACCTTCCGAGCTTGCCGACCGTCTGAGAGCGTGTCAGTATTGGTGGCTGCATAGAGAGGGTCGATAATCAGAAGACGAGCCCCTGACTGACGGATGCACTGCCGCAACAGATACATGTCCGCTGGCTTTTCGAGGCAGAACTTGTAGTGGCTGATAAGCAGGTTTGAAGTCACCTCATACTCTTTCAGCACTAAAGCCCGCTCGGTCTGACTCTCCTCGACCGCCAACCACATGACCGGACACCGAGTCGTCGGAAGGCCAAGGAACGGTTCACCCTTAGCCACGGCCATAGCCAGAGCCGTCGCAAAGCACGACTTCCCAGCCTTCGACCCTCCAGCAAGCAGGGCAAGAAAGGTAGCAGGCAAAAGCCCTTCAACTATCCAATCCATGCCACGCTCCTCGCTCTCCTGCATGTACTCCGGCATAGCCACAAAAACCTCCTCAAAGCTCTGGACTGCCAAGCCCTCGCCATTCTCATCTTGGAAGTCACCACAAAAAGAAAAGTTGGCAAAGTCGAGGTCTTCCCAACTTTCTTTTTCTATAGAGGGATGATGAAGTTGCACGGTCGATTTTCGAGCCTCAAAGATGGCCTTGGCCGCCTTCGAAAAATCTCCGCCATGGTTCAAAAGCGCGTACGCCGCGAACGGCGAATAGCAGTTGTTAGGCTCAAAGGGGTGAGAGTTAGGTGAGAAGTTGAAAAACCAATTCGGGTTTTTATTTGCGAACCCTACAACCGCGCTATGAGTACCGGCCCTTTCCCCTGGCCTTCGCCAATACTCCTTTCGACCTGATATGCCCGTGAGGTCCCACCCATGGGGTTCTAAGACTTCTCGCCAAGAAACGTTCTCGTTAAACCAGTCTCCTGGCCGCATAGAACCATCGGGCGCTCTCTCGACCTGAACTCTCTCTGCCGGACTAACAGAAGCACGTATCGGCACCTCGACCCCGAGTTCAGCCAAAGAAACGACCGGAATCGGTTCCTTAATAGGATTCACCCAAACGCGAGTCTCGCCTTCGGGATGAATGGTCGGGGGCATGACGACGAATTTCCCTTGCGCTAAGAGGTCACCGCATGACTGGTGGTCCCCACAAAGGCTGAAGGTCGAGGACTGCAAAGGCCCCTCAGTGCGAAGATAGACGTGATATCGGTCCCCACGTCGGTCGGTCGGCAGTACAGCCGCCCAAGCGGGGAAGAGGCCCTTCCAGGCCTCATAAGTCCCCTCTCGGTCGAAGTCAAGCACACACAGAAAGCCGCTGACTTCACCACACATGACACCCATGCCGATATCACGAGAGAACCAGCTTTCGAGATTCGATTCAGGGACCATGCTCGCTTGGTAACCGCTCCACGCTATCCGGCGAATTCTCCCGTTTCCGTCGGCAATGCTTGGAGTTTTCTCTCTGTGAGCCACAGGAACCACATTGAGGCCAAGGCTTCGCAGCCTCTTTGCTTCATTGAGGTTGCTCACGCCGCCACCCCCATACCATCACCGAAGAGGTCTTGTTGAAGCGCCGCCGCCGGTGGTTTCGGCTGTGGTCCATAATCGGAGGGTTGAGGCCGCTTTTGCCACCATGCAAGCCCCAAAGCCGTTTGAGGATTGAAACCCCGATTTACTGGAAAACCGTGCTTGATAAAATCATGGTGCCAAGCCACGAAGTATTGGCCGGTTTCTCGGTCTTGGAGCTGGTGATACTTCACTCCGAGCTTCTGAGCTTCGTTCAATGCCGAAACGTCCATGGCAAAGGCCGGTGGCGTTCGGAGTTGGTGGCGTTCGACCGAAATACGCTTGGTCGAATAAAGCCGACCCTGGTCGTCGGTTTGTACTCGGGCGATGACTCGACCCTCCGCAGTGTGAAGGGTCTGATGCCGTGTTTTGAACTTAAATGCTGTTTTCGTTTTACTTTTTTGATTACACTGAAACATGTCTATTGCTCCTGAAGGGTTTTAGACATGCCGATTCGGGCCTTAACGGGGCCCGGTCGGCTTTTTAGTTCGTCAGGGGCCTCACCTCAAAAACAGAAATGGGCCACGATGTGGAGCGCGATTATCCAGCACCATGACCCAAAGAGTCAAAATTGTTGTAGCGAAATCGCGCGAGTCGAACAGATTGCGAGACCTGAATTCAAGAATCGTTCTGAACGAAGTGTAAGTTTACCTTGAATCTTTGCAAAATCCACGATAAAGGCACGCCATCGGACCTATAACTATATGCCATCCCCATTACAAATGTAAAGCGTCTCAGAAAGATGCGAAAAGGACTCTTCGGATATTCTGAAAAAAGCACGGAAGGTACATGATTCTGTGTGAAAAACATCGCTGATGGGCTAACATCCGAACTGGCGTGTAATGACTCTGGACGTGGACTTAGCGTGAACTTGAGTGAACCTGAGACATTTGTCCTGGTTGCCAGTAAGAGAATTTGCAGGGTTGCGTAGAGGAAAGCTCGTCCTGAGTATCACTAACGGAACTCATTAAAGGTTCAATAACCCGTGTCGAGAGTTGTAGACACATGTTACTGTTACGCCTAAGTTGTCTTTACAAGTGTTTAAGTCACAAGAGACATATGTAACAACTACACTGTCCCACTCGGTCTATTCGCCAAAACGAATTTGTACGGGCCTGCTTTGTGGCTCCACACTTTCTCCCAGATTTACCGAAATCGCCGCGACATCAGACTCGACCGCGCCGGTCTTTCCGTCTTTGATTCCTTTTGTTCTGATAAGCCCAACGCCGCTCCAAACGGTCCATCACCGCAACTTCGGTCATAAGCTCATACGCCATGGTTCCGAGCCCGTTAATCGCGTAACGCGGACAACGATGGTTCTGCCGTTGGCACTGGTAACGAAGCCCCCAACACACTCGACACCGAAGAGCCGCGTAATCGGGTGTGTGATAGAGCTTCTTTCGGCGCTTGCTGCAACCGGGACAAATCCACCAGTTGCGAAAGCCACCGTTCGGCAGGGAAGTCCTTTCGACCGGATAAACGTCACCTTCGCAAATCTTCCCGCGTTTAAGGCCGATGAGCAGCCCGCCGGGGTCCCTTTCAACCCAGCTGCCCCATTGAGGGTCCTCACCGTCATAACGCCACCAGATAAGAGGGCAAATCTCAAGGAACTCAACCGTCTCGACGAGCGAATCCACATCGAACGAAGCACACTCCTCGACACACCTTTTTCGAGCCGTCCATTGCCGCCCGCTGCACCAACTGCCCATATCTATTTAGACGTTTGAAAGAGCCCCAGAATGGCCCTCTCAGGGCCTTGAAATACTGATAGGTGATTTGCCTCATGCAAGGCATAAAGAGAGGCTCTACGGCCCTGCTGGATGGTGGAAACACGAGTGCCAGAGTCAGGTTTTGCAAGGGTTGTCAGTCATGCCTATGGTCTGGCTTCTATGAAGGATTTTGAAACTCTGCACAACCGTGGGGCAATTTGAGATTCACCTTAGAGCAACTGATTCGGTAATCTCTCGGGCGTTCTGCGTAAACGGGGAAGAGATTTAAGACGAGCATTCAACTAAACTGGGTCTCTATCAGACCTGTCACTTGAAGAGCCAAATCTTTGCCCCAGCAGGGCAGGCGGTAGTGCTACCGATTGCTATGACTGGGGTGCCACATTTTTGCTACAACTGAGTATCACGCAAAGTACTTTGCGCACAATTTGACGAGACAAGCCTCTCGCGAGGGACTTGAAAGACTTTCAATGGCGCTTTTTGACGCCAACGTCGACCTAAACCCACACCAGATTGAGGCCGCTCTTTTTGCGCTAAGGTCCCCTGTCTCGAAGGGTGTTATCCTTGCGGATGAGGTTGGGCTCGGCAAGACTATCGAGGCGAGTTTAGTGTTATGCCAACTGTGGGCTGAGCGCAAGAGAAAGCTTCTAGTCATTTGTCCTGCTTCAATCAGAAAACAATGGGCAAACGAGCTGGATGAAAAATTTAACTTGCCCTCAATCCTGTTGGATGCCCGAGCCTATAACCTTGCAAAGAAGGCTGGCTCAATCAGTCCCTTTGATTGCGGCAAAGTAGTGATTTGTTCGTTGAATTTCGCTGCAAGGATGAAGGACGAGATTCGGTCAATAGGGTGGAATTTGGTCGTTATTGATGAAGCACACAAGCTGAGAAATGCTCATCAGCCAAGCAACAAGACTGGGCAAGCTATCCGATTCGCAGTTGAAGAGCCCCGGAAAATTCTCCTTACGGCAACACCACTCCAGAACTCAATAATGGAGCTCTTTGGAATGTCGTCAATAATTGACGAATACATGTTTGGGGAGCCATCCGTTTTCCGGTCGCTATATGGTGGAGCCGATGCTGACCTAAGCGACCTCAAGACGCGCCTTCGAGGTTTCTGCAAAAGAACGCTTAGGAAGGACGTATTGGAATACGTCCAGTACACGAACAGACAAGCGATAACCAGACCGTTCAGACCAACTGACGACGAACACGCATTTTATGAAGCTATTTCCAGCTTCCTGCAACGAGCCGAGACATTTAGTATTCCGCATCGCCAGCGAGTGCTCTTGACCCTGAGATTGAGGAAGATTCTTGCATCTTCTTCTCCCGCAATAGCTGGCACTCTTGAAATCATACGACAGCGTCTGATTGAACTGAAGGCAGGCGTCCCCGAAGGCGATTTGGTGGACAAAGTCATTGCCGGAGAAGACCTTGACGAAGACGACTTCCTAGAGGAATCTCTTGACATAGAAGAGCCCGAGGCCGACATACCCACAATTGATATTGCAAAACTCGAAGCAGAAATACAAGAGCTCGACCAGTACATTCGGTGGGCGAGAGGTATAGGGGTTGACACCAAGTCAAAGGCGCTTCTGAGCGCACTTGAAATCGGATTTACGAAGATGCAGGAAAATGGCGCTGCAAAAAAAGCCCTCATTTTCACCGAGTCACGCCGCACCCAAACCTACATCCGAAATTTCCTTGAAGCCAACGGATTCGCTGGAAAGGTCGCAACCTTTAATGGCTCAAACAACGATGAAGAATCAAAAAAACTAGCCGACCGTTGGGTCATCGAAAATAGAGGCACTGGTCGCGTAACAGGGTCGCGAGACGTTGACGCTCGCTCGGCCATCATCGACCACTTCAAAAATGACGCCGAAATTCTCGTCGCCACAGAAGCCGCCGCCGAAGGAGTAAATCTTCAGTTCTGTTCCTTGGTCGTAAACTACGACCTTCCATGGAATCCTCAGCGCATTGAACAAAGAATCGGACGATGTCACCGGTACGGTCAAAAGCATGACGTCGTGGTCATCAACTTTGTTAATGAGAGGAATGCAGCCGACCAACGCACATTCGAACTGCTCGAAGAAAAGTTTCAACTCTTCGATGGCGTTTTTGGGGCGTCAGACGAAGTGTTGGGAAGTATTGAGTCCGGTGTCGATTTCGAAAAACGAGTTTACGATATATACCAATCGTGCCGTACGCCCGACCAAATTGAAGCGGCTTTCAAAGACCTTCGCGAGCAACTTGAATCAAGCATACAAGCTCGTATGACGTCGACCAGACAATTATTGCTGGAGTTTTTTGACGAAGAGATTCACCAGCGTCTTCGGCTCCAGCTTGAAGGTACTAAGCAACAGCTCGACCGATTTGGGAAGCAATTCTGGTTGCTGACAAAGCACGTTATTTCGGACTCCGCTAAGTTTGATGACGACGAGCTGGCGTTCGAGTTGACTGGTGCACCACGTCCAGACATTAAGGCTGGAAAGTACCACCTCATTTCAAAGAGCAGAGAAAATGTGGATGGAGAATTTCTGTATCGACTCTCACATCCTCTTGGGGAATATGTCGTTGACGAAGCAAAGGCCGGGGCAACGCCACTTGCCAACGTGACGTTTGATATTTCAAGCCACCCGACTCGTATGAGCGTTGTTGAAGACCTTAGAGGTAAGTCAGGCTGGATGACACTTGATAAACTCATCATCGACGCCTTTGAACGTGAGGAATATATTTTGCTTTCCGGGTTCTCGGATGACGGTGCCTCGATAGACCAGGAAGTGCTTGAGAAAATGTTTCTCTGCCGCGGACAAGTACACGAGATAAACGACTTGCAAATGCCTGACCGGCTGAATGCCGAATCCACCCAACACCAGAAAGCAACGATGCACCAATCGTTCGAGGCAAATAACCGATTCATGAACGAGGAACGAGAACGGCTGGAGAATTGGGCGGACGACATGATTCTCTCTGCTGAGAAGGAACTCAAGGACATCAAAGCCCAGCTTCGAGAAACAAACCGCCAAGCGCGACAGGCTCCAACGACCGAAGAGCAGCTCACACTTCAAAATAAAATCCGGGACCTTGAGCAGAAGCAACGCAAGCAACGTCAAAGGATTTTTGAAATTGAGGACGAAATCATCGAAAAGCGTGACCAGCTCATTGGAGCCCTTGAAAAGCGAATGAAGCAAAAGACACAAAGCTCAAACCTGTTCACTATTCGCTGGAGAGTTGTCTGATGGCTGAAATCACTGCTTTCTCTAGTGACAAAGAGTTCCTTGATGCCCTGCTTAAGGGCATTTCAGAGGGCAAGACTCAGCTGCCCGAGTTTCAGCGCGGTTGGGTTTGGGACGACTCACACATTCGCAGCTTGCTGGCAAGCATTTCGCTCTCCTATCCAATTGGTGCGGTCATGATGTTGGAGACAGGCAACCCGGATGTCAAGTTCAAGCCTCGTCCGGTCGAAGGCGTAGAGCTTGAGCAGGGGGTGAATCCAGACCGCTATATTCTCGATGGTCAGCAACGGCTCACATCCTTGTTTCAATCGGTCTTTTTAGCCAAAGCAGTGAGGACTCGGGATGCAAGAGGAAAGGCGCTCGACCGCCTCTACTACATCAAAATGGAAGCATCGCTCGACCCCGATGGCGACCGTGAAGAAGCCATCATTGGAATCCCTGCCGACAAAAAGGTGCGCAACTTCCGGAACGAAGTTTTGGTGGACTATTCGAACGCAGACTCCGAGTATGAGGCGCTGCTGTTTCCCCTCAATCAAGTCTTCCATACTTACAACTGGCGAGCCGGGTTTAACAAACATTGGGAGCATGCTCCTGAGAAGACAAAGCTCTTCGATGACTTCGAGCAGAATGTCTTGGAAGCATTTAGAAAGTACCAAGTCCCGGTCATTCTCCTAAAGAAGCAGACTCCCAAGGATGCCGTCTGTCAGGTCTTCGAGAAGGTCAATACCGGCGGTGTTTCACTGACCGTATTCGAACTTGTCACTGCGACCTTCGCGGCAGAAGAATTTGACCTTCGGGAGGATTGGGAAGGGGCGCGAAGTCCAACGGGGAAGAAGGTCGGGGATGGGAGGGGCGACAGACTGCGCAAACAGCCTGTCTTAAGGGGGGTCACAGCTCCCGATTTCCTGTCGACGGTCACCCTTTTATCAACATGGCACAGGAAGCAATCCAGCCCTGAATCGGCCGTGAGCTGCAAGCGGGCAGACATACTGAGATTGCGTCTCGCCGATTACAAGCAGTGGGCAGACCGAGTAACCCAAGGATTCGAGAGCGCGGCTCGGTTTCTGATGAGGGAGAAGATATTCAGCTCCGACCAACTGCCTTATTCAACCCAGCTTGTCCCACTGGCTGCCATATACGTTGCGCTCGGAGATAAGGCAGAGTCGGATGCTGTGCGAAGCAAGCTCACCCGATGGTACTGGTGTGGCGTCTTTGGCGAGCTCTACGGCAGTACGGTGGAAAGCCGATTTGCAAAGGACCTGCCGGAAGTCTTAGCCTGGGTCAACGGAGGAGAGGAGCCGAGCACGGTCCAAGAGTGCAACTTTTCGCCAGGAAGATTGCATACATTGAGAACGAGGCGTAGCGCAGCGTACAAGGGGCTCTCGGCGATACTGATACGCAACGGGGGCTTGGACTTTCGGACGGGCGACCCCATCGACCTCCAGCTCTACTTTGATGATAAAATCGACGTTCACCACATCTTTCCTCAGGACTACTGCAGAAAGAGAGGAATCGACGCTCGGCTCTACGACTCCATCGTCAACAAAACACCGCTTTCGGCTAAGACGAATCGAATCATAGGCGGTCGGACGCCCTCCGAATACCTCGGCAGGCTAAGCAGTTCAATGGGGATGGACGAAGGTCGATTAGATGAAATTCTGCAATCTCATTTGGTGGATGTTGCCGCAATGAGAGCCGATGACTTCACGGCTCATTTCGAGGCACGTCAGGAAGCTTTGCTGCAACACATCGAGCAGGCAACCGGCAAGAGAATCGCGCGGCAAGCTATCGATAGCGACGAGGATGACGAGTTTAACGATAATGGCCAGGAAGAAGGCAACGAATGAGTTCTAATTACGACAAGCTGCTCGCGAAGCTGACCGAGATGTTCCAGCTCGACCAGGCGGACCTCGATTTCGGCATCTACCGAATCATGAACTCGAAGCGAGACGAGATTGTCCGATTCCTGGAGAAGGATTTGCTGCCGCAGGTCAAGTCAGTTCTCGCAACTGCTCAGGGAGACATTGAAACGGCTGGAGCAGAGGAACTTACTACCCTCGAAAAGCAAATTCGTGACGCAGGGATGAATCCCGATGACAGTCCGAAGGTTCAAGAGCTTCGCGCCAAGTATGCCGGTGGCGGAGACATTGGGGCGCTTGAACAAGAAGTCTTCAACCACCTCTATAGCTTCTTCCGCCGATACTACGATGAAGGTGATTTCCTGAGCCTGCGCCGGTACAAGGAAGGCGTCTATGCCATCCCCTATGAGGGCGAAGAAGTCAAACTCCACTGGGCAAACGCCGACCAGTATTACATCAAGACCGCCGAGCACTTCCGCGACTTCATCTTCAAGGTCGGCCCAGAAAAAGGACAACGGCGGGTGCACTTCAAGCTGGTTGAAGCTCAAACTGAAAAGGACAACAATAAGGAGCAGGAGAAGCGCGTCTTCATCCTCTCAGAGGAGAACCCGGTCGTCGAAGAGAACGGCGAGCTCATCATCCGGTTCGAGTATCGGAACGACTCGGCAAATCGAAAGCAGAAAGACCTGTCTGAGGCAGCGATCACTATCATCTTAGATGCTGCCCCAGCTAGCTGGAAAGCTCTGCTGACCATACCAACCGACAAAGACCCGAATCGAACCATCCTTGCGAAGCGGTTGAACGACTTCACCGCCCGAAACACGTTCGACTATTTCATCCACAAAGACCTAGGCGGATTCCTGCGTCGGGAGCTCGATTTCTACATTAAGAACGAAGTAATGCACCTCGACGACATCGAGAACGAAGCAGCACCGAAGGTCGAGCAATATCTCGCGAAAGTTCGAGCGATTCGTCGGGTCGCCAGCAAAATCATAGAGTTTCTCGCTCAACTGGAAGAGTTCCAAAAGGCGCTCTGGCTCAAGAAGAAGTTCGTGGTTTCCTGCGATTATCTCGTCACTCTCGACCTAGTGCCAATCGAGCTGTATCCGGCTATCATCGAGAACGAGTGTCAAATCGAAGATTGGTTGCGTAATTTCGCAATCGAAGACTTAAAGGACACGCTCGAAGCCAAGGGGTATTCGACCCCAGTTACTGAAGCTTTTCTGAAGTCGCACCCTAATCTCACCATTGACACTCGGCACTTCGGTGAGGATTTCAAAGTCAGATTAATCGGAGCGCAGAGTTCGCTGGATGAAACTATCACCGGCTTCGCCATCCAAGGTGACAATTTTCAAACCTTGAGATTGACGTCGCGCTATCTTAAGCGCAGGGTTTCAAGCATCTACATAGACCCGCCATACAACGCCAAATCATCGGAGATTCTGTACAAGAACGATTATAAGCATGCATCCTGGCTCTCGTTGATGCAAGACAGATTGTCACCGGCAAAGCACCTCCTCAAAGAGGACGGCGTGCTGGTAGTTGCGATTGACGAAGTGGAGCAGGAGCGCCTAGGGCAGCTCATTTCCAATCTTTTCCCAGGCTTTGAAAAGAGCTGTATTGTCGTAAACCACAACCCATCGGGACAGCAGGGAGACAACTTCTCATTTACCCACGAATATGCATACTTCGTCTATCCTCGACCAGGACGTTACATCGCAGAACAGACGCGTGAGAATCCAGATGACTGGGATGACCGGAATTTCCGTGATGTCACTGGCGATGAGTCACTTAGGACTGCGGCCGCCAATTGCTTCTACCCAATCTTAGTCAAGGACGGTGAAGTCGAGGGGTTCGGAGACGTTTGCCCAGAGGACTGCCATCCACCAATCAATGTCGAGCTGGACGGTGGTGTCATCGCTGTCTACCCCGTTGACCCCAATGGCATCGAACGCAAGTGGAGGTTCGCCAGACAGACGGTTGAGAGCGTAAAGCACGAACTCAAAGTACATCAGCTCGGGCGACGAGGTGTGATTGACATAAAGCGTGTGAAGAAGACCTTCAACTACAAGTCAAATTGGGTCGACGCCCGCTACTCGGCAAACAACCACGGAACTCAGCTGCTTAACCAGATGATTCCCAATGCCCCGGTGTCGTATCCGAAATCACTCTATACCGTCAGAGACAGCGTTCTTGCCTCACTAGGCGGTAAGCCAAGCGGTTGGGTGGTCGACTATTTCGCTGGCTCAGGCACAACGGGTCACGCTGTCATAGCCTTGAATCGTGAAGACCTAGGCAAGCGACGCTTCTTGCTGGTTGAAATGGGCACTTACTTTGACACGGTTCTTGTCCCTCGCCTCAGAAAGGCTATGTATTCCAGTTCATGGACTGCGGGCAAGCCGCAGGCAATGGATGGCGTGTCCGGTTTCATAAAAGTGTTTCGAATTGAAGCTTACGAGGACTCACTGGCTAACCTGTCATTTCGCTCGCCCAACCCCGACCAAGCCAAACTTGTGGATTCGAATGATGGCGTACGAGAAGGCTACATGCTCCGCTACATACTGAATGCGGAAACGAGCGGTAGTCTGTCAACTCTCAACATTCAATCCTTCGACCATCCATTTGAGTACAAGCTTAAGGTTGCCGCTGACACCGTTGGCGAGACGAGGGAAGTCAACGTTGACCTGGTTGAGACGTTCAACTGGCTTCTCGGGCTCCGCGTCCACACGATGGACGTGATTCGCGGCTTCCATATTGTCACTGGTCGGTTGCCAGGGCAAGGCAACAGCGAGAACGGCGACAAGGCGCTCATCATCTGGCGCGACACGACCGAGAACCCGAACGAAAAGCTCGACGAGTTCTTTGGCAAGCAAGCCTACAACACGCTCGACCAGGAGTTCGATGTCATCTACGTGAACGGCGACAACAACCTGCAGAACCTGAGAAAGGACGACCAAACCTGGAAAGTCCGCCTCATCGAGGAAGAGTTCCACCGTCTAATGTGGGATGTGGAGGGCATTTGACCAGTCTGCTCTGGGTCATTGTCATTCTCCTTGCCACGATTCTTGGAGGCGGCGTCGTCGCTTTCAAGCATCTGAAGGCGCTTGGTGAGGGGCAGAAATCACTTGACGAGAAGCTTTCAGAGCAGACATCGTTGCTCGAAATGTCAAGTTCTGCTGTCTCAAAGTTGGAGCTTCATCACACACCAAGCCGCCTTGTCTCGATGACATTCGAAGACTTCCTGAAGCGTGCGAGTCTGGATGGTGCTGTCTTTGCTGAGCACCCTGACCTACGGCTAGAACTCGTCAAGGATGTTACATCAGCGTTGGCGTCGACCACTTCGCTCGGTATCACGCTGAGCTCAAGGTTCGCTGCCTTTGCTCCCCATGTGGAGCCACTTCTGCAAAGTGATGCTGCGCAGCTCATGATGTCTCAAGGGCAAGAACTGGCTGTTGCGGTTCAAAACGGCAAGTCTATCGGATTCGCCCGAATCGTGCATCCAAGCGCAGTTCAAATTGCCTGTCAAGGTTGGCTCATCCTCGTGACAGGAGCTCACATCCTATCGAATCACGAGCTATCGAAGTCCGCAAAGAGAATCGAGCGTGGAGTCGTGCGACTTCAGGACATCGACGATGCTGACAAGATGGCTCGCCTCGAAACCTGCTTCGAGTATTTGCGCTGGACACGCGCACCGCTTGACGACTATGCCAAGGTCAATTGCCGCTCGGTGGTCGATGAGCTCCGACAGCTCCGAATCGGTTGGCGCAATCTTCTTGAGACCGAGTTTCGGCGAATCGAAGACCCGACCTGGATTCAGGCTGTTTTGTTTCCCGTTAAGTCCACCATCGAGGTGGCTCTTGAAGTACAGCGACTAGAAGCATTGTTGGGAAGAATAGAGCTTGCATTTCACCTTGAAGCGGTTGCCCTTCAAATGCTGGATGAACCCTTTCTTGCGCATTCGTTCTTGACCATCGTAAGAGAAAAAGCAGGGCGGCTCAAACAACTAGCCTCGCTTCTCGAAAAAAAGTGGAATGAAGCTGAGCAACGTGCGAAGTATGAACCGCCACAGATGGTCACGAGGCTTCGAGAACTCGCGTCAGACTATGCGGTCAGTCGAGACTTAATGCTGATTCTTGAGCCGGTGGCTCTTGAGTCCAATGTGTCCACGTTGGAGAGTGGCCGCTGATGCCTCGCGGCCGCCCAAGAGGGTCGGGCGGGCAACGCCAAATGTTGACCGCTCCCATGCGCTTTGACCAGAAGCTGGTCCTGGTGCGCTGGCTGCTTTCGCTCTTCGACGCCAAGCAGTTTGAAGACCTCGCGGCTGACCTGAAGCAACCCGAGCATGAGGGTTGGGAAGAAGACAACACCTCCAAGTTTCTAAGCCAGCTCCTGCGGCGCACGGTTGAGTATTCAGGCGTTAAGAACGACGACCTCACTCGCTATGACAACAACATCTTTCGCCACACCCAAGCGAGCGTCGCAGAGCACGAGAAATTCGAAGGCTGGAAATACTTCCAATATCTGAGCCTGCTCTTCGCAGAAATTTATCTCGACCGCTATTTCCGCGACCCACATGGACTGCTCAGCGAGCTGAACGTCTTCTCGCGAGAGTTCTGCCAAGAGACCGGAGCGGGCATCGAGCCATACAAGCTGGAAGACCTGCGCAAGCTCGCCTTCTGGAGCGCCACGGGGTCTGGAAAGACGCTATTGATGCACGTCAACATCCTTCAGTACAAGCACTATCTGAAGGAACACGGTCGCGAGCGAGACTTGAACCGAATCATCCTTCTTACGCCCAACGAAGGGCTTTCGCGGCAGCATCTTGAGGAGTTTGCTTTGTCTGGCATGGAAGCGGACATCTTCCGAAAGGATGGGGCATCTCTGTTCTCAGGTAACGCAGTAGAAATCATCGAGATTCAGAAGCTCAAGGAAGAGATGGGCGACAAGACGGTCGCCATCGAAGCCTTTGAAGGGAATAACTTGGTGCTGGTCGACGAGGGGCATCGAGGCGCTGGTAGTGACGGTACTTGGATGGAAATGCGCCGTCGGCTCTCCGAGCAGGGGTTCTCATTTGAATACTCGGCGACGTTCGGACAGGTGATTCGGGCCTCGACCGGTGCGAACCGTACCAAGCTGGAGCAGGAGTACGCCAAGTGCATCTTGTTTGATTACTCGTACAAATATTTTTATCGTGACGGCTACGGAAAGGAATATCGAATCCTGAATCTCGCCAACGATGACGACGACGAGATTCGAAGTCTCTATCTGTCTGCGTGTCTACTATCGTTCTATCAGCAGCTTCGGCTGCACAAAGACAGGCGGGAGGAGTTCGCAAAGTTTCTCATCGAAAAGCCACTCGCCATCTTTGTTGGTGGCAGCGTAACCAAGACGCTTTCCGACCGGGACGCCTCCGACGTGGTGTCGGTTTTGCTGTTCCTGAAAGAGTTCATCTCGAACCGGTCCGTATCAGAATCGAGGCTAAGTCGACTCCTAAACTACGACGGTACACTGCGTGACCAGAAAGGCAGACCTGTCTTCGGCTCGGGTGCCTTCGACTACTTGAACACGGTGGGATTGACCGCAGAACAAGCATTTGCGGGAATCCTGGAGCTCATGTTCAATGCTCCGTTCCAAGCGGCTCTCCACGTCGACTTGCTCAAGGGTTCGGACGGTGAACTGACCCTCCGGCTTGGAGATAACGTGCCATTTGGAGTCATCAATGTCGGTGACGCTCCGAAGCTCCATGCCGTTTGCGAAAAGGCTGGACTTATCACCGAGGAGAAGCAGTTCAGCGGTTCGGTCTTCGCTCGATTGAACAACAAGGACTCTGGCGTCAACGTCTTGATTGGCTCACGTAAGTTCACGGAAGGCTGGAATAGCTGGCGAGTTTCGACGATGGGGCTCATGAACATCGGTCGTTCGGAGGGCTCACAAATCATCCAATTGTTTGGTCGAGGGGTCCGACTAAAGGGTCACGCGATGAGCTTGAAACGCTCGTCGATGCTTGACCTGAATCCGAAGCCGCCCAAGTCGTTGCGGTTCCTTGAGACCCTCAACGTTTTCGGTGTCCGAGCCGACTACATGACGCAGTTCAAGGAGATGCTCGAAGCGGAGGGTGTACCTCCTGGTGATTTCGAGGACGTGTTCGAGCTTCCCGTCATCAACAACCTTGGGTCGAAGAAACTCAAAGTGCTTGATGTGCCAAAGGACGTTGACTTCAAACGCCAGGGCAAGAAGCCTCATCTCGAACCGCCCTTCCCCGGATTGGCTCCAGTCTCGCTGAACTGGTATCCGAAGATTCAGGCGCAGCAGAGCAAAGGGGCTGGTCGACCTGCGGATGAGATTGCACTAGAGACTCACAAGTTCTCCCCAATGCACACGGCATTCTTCAACCTCGACGAGATTTGGTTTGAGCTCCAGAACTACAAGGCAGAGCGGTCTTGGTACAACCTCAACCTCTCTCGCGAGTCGGTCATTGAACTGCTCCAGCGGGATGACTGGTACACCCTCTATATCCCCGAAGCCGAACTGGAGTTCACGGACTTTGGCAGGGTGCGCCGTTGGCAGGAAATTGCGGTCGCGCTTCTCAAGAAGTACGTCGAGCGACTCTATCTCTACCGAAAGGCGGAGTTCGAGCGCCCTCACACCCAATATCGGGAAATCACCCCTGATGACCCGAACTTCATCCAGCAATATCGGATTTGGGTGGACCAAGGGCGAGAGGAAGTCATTACAAAGCTCAACGAGCTGAAGGCGTTGATTGAGTCCGGCCAGCTGAGAGAAGATGGCTGGTCTTTCGATTCGCTCGTTGCACTCGGCTTCTCTCGCCATTTGTATCGACCCCTTTTACATCTCAAGAATAAGGTCTTGGAGATTTCACCGGTGCCACTTAATGTTGGCGAGCAAGACTTTGTCGAGGACTTACGCAAGTTCTACGAGGGCAATCGAGACTTTTTCAACGGACGCGAACTCTACTTGCTGCGAAATATGAGTCGGGGGCGCGGAATAGGCTTTTTCGAGGCTGGCAACTTCTATCCTGACTTCATTCTCTGGTTGGTCGAGGGCGACCGTCAGTTTGTGACTTTCATCGACCCCAAGGGCATCCGCCAATTGTCGGGACTGAATGACCCCAAGATTGAGTTCTCAAAGACCATCAAAGAGTTAGAAGTGCGCCTTGATGACCCATCCGTAGTTCTGAACTCGTTCATTGTCGCAACAACTCCGTTCAAGTCCATTGGGTGGTGGGCAGGCGACGAGAAACGAGAGTTCGAAGACCGGAACGTGCTCTTTCAGGTCGAAGACAAAAACACGTACATAGAAGCGATGCTGACGAGGGTTTTGGAACCTGCCAGCATCGCGTGAGAACGTAGCTAAACTCAATGCCTGCAAGAGCTAATTCATGCCGTCCACCGGACTGCATTTCTCGTGAGCTTTCACAATATCTGCATCGGTTTGAGCGAGGTAGCGCCTCAGAACGCCGAGGTCGGCATGGCCGAGCAAGTGTTGAACGCTAAAGATATCAGCGCCGTTTCTCAGCATCATCAAAGCGCACGTCCGACGGAACTTATGCGGGTGAGCGTGAACGCCCGCCGCTTTCCCGAGCTTCTCAATCGTCTCAGCTATCCCCAGTGCCGTCATAGGGCCTTGACGGCCAATCCAAAGCGTGTCCCCGACCTTTCCGCCACGCATACGCAGGTACTTGGTAAACGCCTTGAGCGAGTTGGCCCCGAGCCTCATTACACGCTCTTTTCTGCCCTTTCCAAGCACTTTGGCAAGTCCGGTGTCGGTATTCACGTCTCCGACCTTCAAAGCCGCGCATTCGGCCAATCTGAGGCCCGTGTCGAGCAGGGTCAGAACGAGCGCCCGGTTCCGCACGTCCCTGGAGTCTTTCCCCTGGGTGGCCTTCATAAGAAGGCCAATCTCGGTTTCGGTAAATGCCGGGAGTATCGTTTGGTCGAGCTTCGGCATTTTCACCTTGCGCATAGGGTTTGAAACAAGAAGCTCTTCACGCTCAAGGAAATTAAAGAGCGCACGAACGCCGCGCATGATGGCATGAACGCTATTCGGCTTCATCGACCCTTCGAGGTCGAGCATGAATTCCCGAATGTGTGACGCGCCGACCTCTTCAAGCGCTTGCACCCCTCGGGCTTCGAGCCACGACCGAAATCGGCCAAGGGCAAAGTCGTAGTATTCAAGGGTCCTTGGCGAGTGCCGCGAAACCCTCTGATGAAGGTCAAATTCGCGCAAAGCGGTGTCGAGTGTCAGGTTCAAAGAATTTTGGCGAGTAAGTTGCTCTAACGTCATTTGTTCGTCCCCTGAATCGCGCGAAAATGAGGAAAAATCGCCCGATTTAGGTTCAAAATCACGACTTTTACATCGCTTCGTTAGCTCAGTTGGCAGAGCAGCTGACTCTTAATCAGCGGGTCGTAGGTTCGAGCCCTACACGGTCCACCAAGTATTTAGGTTCAAAACCCGGAATGCACGTTAGGGTTTGCTGTCCGACAGTCTCAGCGGGGTGGGGGGCGGAACGTTCATCAACAGCCAGAACAGTCCGAGCCTCCCAGCAGCCTCTTGAAAGTCCTCAAACGTTACCGGCTTCTGGACGTAGGCATTCACACCCAAGCTGTAACTGGCAATAAGGTCAGACTCTTCAACCGATGTGGTCAAAATGACGCAGGGCACCCACTTCGTGCGCTCATTTTGCCGAAGTTCTTTGAGGACGTCAAGCCCAGGGATCCTGGGGAGATTCAGATCAAGGATAATGAGTACAGGAAGAGGCTGGGGGTCTTTGTCGGCCCATTCGCCCGTACCAAAAAGGTAGTCGAGAGCCTCTTGTCCATCCCGTGCCACAACCACTGGATTTGCGATTCGACTCCGCTGAAAGCCGATTAGGGTCAGTTCGATATCGTCTGGATTATCTTCAACTAGAAGTATTGGGTCGGAACTCATTGTTGCCTTCAGCGTCGAGGTATCGAGAAGAATATTGTAGCACCCTCTCCGACGCTTCCTTCAGCTCGAATGCAACCTCCGTGCCGTTGGACGATTCTATAAACAGTCGCTAGGCCCACGCCTGTGCCATCAAATTCATCGATGCGGTGCAATCTTTGAAACGGTTTGAACATTCGCTCCACGTAAGCCATGTCAAACCCAGCGCCATTGTCTTGGACGAAGAAGATGTCTTCCGCTGGAGTGGATTCGTGAAGGCCAAACCGTATCTCAGCAATTGGCTTCTTACCAGAGTATTTCCAAGCATTTCCAAGAAGGTTTTCAAGAAGATTCCTCATCAGATTGGGGTCTGCGGTCACCGTTAGCCCCTCCTGAATTTCCCACTGAACTACTCTTGCCGAATCAGAAATCGCAAGGTCACTGGCGATGCTCTTGGCAATACCCGACAGATCAACCGCGCCGATAGTGAGTTGCGAGCGTGTTGTTTTTGAAAGCGCAAGCAAGCTGTCGATGATGCTCGACATGCGCTGAGCTGCGGCGCGAATCCTTCGTAAGTAGTGGCTCTCGGTTTCTGTCGCTCGACCCTCAAGATCGTCTCCGAGGACCTTCGCAAAGCCATCCAGTGCCCTGAGCGGGGATCGGAGATCATGTGAGACAGAATAGGCAAAGGATTCCAGCTCAGCATTTGCGGCTTGCAGCTCGGCTGTTCGTTCTTGAACCCTTTGCTCCAGGATCAGATTCATTTGGTGAATCTGATGTTCTGCCTCTTTACGTTCTGTGATGTCGAGATGAGTTCCGCTCATTCGAATAGGGTTGCCATCCGGGTCACGTTCACAGATTCTGCCCTTGTCCAAAACCCATATCCACTGCCCGTTCTTGTGTAGAAGGCGGTGCTCGACTTCATAAGTGGGCGACGCACCGCTTAAATGCGCCTCCATCGCAGCATGAACTGCCGGCAAGTCTTCTGGGTGGGTGAGTCTCTCAAGAGATTCGGCAGTGATTTCGGCGCCGAGCTCCGTAGTTGAGTATCCCACCATTTCTGCCCACCGAGTGTTCATCGACACTGTGCCAGTTGGCAAGTCCAAATCCCAGGTACCAAGCTCGGCACCATGCAAAGCAAGCTCGTAACTTTCACGGCTCTTGGCTAATGCAATCGCTGCCTGCTTTTCCTGGTTGATGTCCTGAAGAATGCCCTGCACAGCGATTGGCTTTCCATCCTGCAAGATCGGACTAGCTATCGCCCGAGCCCAGATGCGCTCGCCATCACCACGTATGATCTCAAACTCATATTCCCACGGGATTCCTTTCTCTCTACCCTGTACTGCAAGCCGAATGAATTCGTCGTAGTACTCGGGGACAACAATCGATTTGCCCGTAGCATCGGAAGCAGGGATAGATTTGTCCAGATCTGCCAATTCATACATCGTGTCGGACCAGTACAATTCACCTTTGACAAGATCGTTGTACCAATGCCCTAGCTTAGCAATTCGCTCAGCAGACTTGAGCATTGTATTCACTCGTTGAAGTTCGGTCTCTGCCTTCTTCTGGTCGTCAATGTCTTGGAGCACGCCCTGAAGTCCAACTAGTTTGCCGTCACGCAAGATAGGTTCTGCAATCCCGCGCACCCAGAATCTGCGACCGTTCTCGCCTAGAAGCTCAATTTCGTGATCCCATCCCACTCCGTTTTCGCGGGCTTTGGCAAGGTTTTCATTAAACTCATCCACATACTCGGGGGCGATGTGTAGGCGGGCAATATCTGGACTGGGAGCGGTGCCTGGCTCAATTCCCATCAACTGGTACATCGAGTCGGACCATGTCGACTCGTCTTTCTCAAGGTCGCGAACCCAGTGTCCCATACGCGCGATACGCTCCGCAGAGAGGAGGGTTGCGTTTGACCACCGCAACTCTTCTTCAGCTGCGACACGTGCCCGATCGGCGCGCCAAGCTGCAATAATGCTGCCAAGAGTCTGAACTAGGGGCTGAATACTCTCGATGTAGGCCTCATCAAAGCCCCCGACTCGGTTAGCAAGGCCAAGTTGACCTACCATTTCATTCCCACTCATTAGAGGTATGCCGAGAAATGCGTTGAGGGGAGGATGACCGTGGGGAAGGCCGCCACTACGCTGGTCGGTTTTGGGAGAGTTTGAGATGATGGGACACTTTTGAACAATTGAATAGCCAAACAGTGTGTTCAGAGAGTGAAACTCAAGTCCGCTGGGAGCATGTTCTTCGTAGAATTTTTTGATCTCATCACTCCAGCTAATGTCAGTGAGTGCGTAAGCCTTGAGATAGGGCACGTCGGGTGCGGAGTACAGGATTTCACCGATGAAGCCGTACTCACAGCCAGTGACTTTGAGCATGTCGGGGAGAAGCGACGACAGTGCCTTTTGCGGATCGGAGTCTCGGATAAAGCTTTCCTGAATCCTGCGGATCAAGTCACCCAGAGCTTTCTGACGTTGCAACTCGGCTTCAGCCTCAATCTGCGCAGTAATGTCTATGATCGAGCCGACCATGCGATAAGGCTTTCCGTTGTCGTCCCAAAGTGCTTGGCCTTTCGATTGGAACCACCGCCAATCGCCGGATTTTGTACGTAGGCGATATCGAGTTGCGTAGGGTTTCCGTTCTCTTAGATGTGCTCGGTGGGCAGCTCGCACATGCGGTTCGTCCTCCGGATGGAGATGGCTAAAAAATGAGGTGTCAACGTTCGGGAATTCGTTGCTCTCGTAGCCAAGCATCCTACGATAGCCCTCTGAATATACAGTCTCACCCCCTTGGATATTCCAGTCCCAAATACCATCGGCGGATGCTCTTGCGGCTAGCTCCAAGCGGTCTTTGCTAACGCGAAGATCGCTTGTCAGCAGACCTTGAGCGACGACGCCAAGGATCACGATTGCCAACCCGCCAATCTCGATCGTAAATCGTACGTTTGGGGTGAGATGAGGCAAAGTGTATCCAAGGATGATTGCGGTCGCTGCCGAGATAACGGCCAAAAGAGGGAAGAAGGCAACGGTTGATTCCGAAATCCGCCTGTATCGATTGCTTTCAGAAGGCTCGATACGCCAATAGAAGGCTCCGATTCCTATCAGAATCGCCACGGCTGAAAAGCTGAAGTTGAACCAAGTTCCATCGGCAAGTGTGCCGTCCAGTGTCATTACATTCCATTGCATCCACAGGCCAGCATTTATTACTGCCCCTGTAATCAAGCAAAGCCATCCGATCCCCCACTTTGGACGACGATAGAAGATAATCAGCAAGCCGAGGGCGACTGCTGCAACAAAGATAACTGGATAAATAGTCAGGACGAGGAATTTGAATGGTGGGGTTTCGCCTTGACGCGGAAGATAGATCGTTAAAGTGATGACTAGCATCGCCGCGATCATCAGGGCAGCGTCGATGATTACGGGAAGGCGTCGCTTTCCACGCTCGGAAAGCCTAATGCAGCGCCAAAGACCGCAGATAAAGAAACCTGGATAGAGCAGAAAAAACAGATCGGATGGCCCGGGAAACGGGTTCCAATGGGTAGCAACCTGGATATCCCAGCAGATCTGCCCAAAGACGTACGACGTCAGGCCAAGTGAGAAGAAGATGAGTTGCCTTCGGTGCAACTCATCGGCCATTTTGTAGCCAATCCAGCTCAGGATAGCGGCTGTGGAATAACCCGCAGTCCAGTGGATGTTATCGAACAACCGCTTCAATTCATCTGTCGAAGCGATTCTTGTACCCAGAAGCCCAATCAAAACGATGAGGGATCCAGCAGCCAAAACAGCGCGTGCTACGCGATGCTCAAATAATCTCATGAGGGGGAAACTTGTGAAAAATCCTCGGTTCTTTTACCAGGCCTCTTTGATTATTCGACAGTTTTTTGGCGGCGATTTAGTCAAGGTGCATTTAGCAACGGAAATTTGACAAAGTTGTATATATCCCTTGGGATCGTTTGGCCTACGACCACAGCAACAGACCTAGTTATCCGGCACAAATCGATGGGACCTTCTTTCGAGTTCGTTATGCAGAGTCTATGAGTATTGTGATTATCTCGGGCGTATCAGCTGATTCATTCCTTCCAACTGGTTCCTTGAGCCCGAAGGATTCGTCTGTCTTGACCTTCTCGTGACTGAGTGATACCATGAGTGCAGGCTCAATCCCCGACATCGTCTTGGAATTGAGCTGGGGAGGCAGCACGTGAGTATCGTACGTGTCAGTAATCAAAAACTATCGCTATGGCAGTCAGCCGTGGCAGAAGTCGCTCGCAAAGACCTTGCTGAGACGACCAATTCCGAACCTTGCCCACTGGATGTCTTTGAACATCCCATGGTCAAAGCGACCAACGACTTTGTTACCGCGCGGCATGAAAAGACCGAGCGTTTGTTTACCGCTCAGGACCTGAGCGACCCACACACTTTAAACACCCATCTGTCCCAACTCTGCTTTGAGATTGGCGATGCTAAGGCAGAGGGTCGAGAAGAAGACGAAAAGGCTTTCAGCGCATCCTATTGGCCTTTCAGCGACAAAGACCCTAAGTTCTTAGAGTGCGCGGCTGTTTACGCAAAGTATTACGCTTTGCATCTCGGCAAATTCCTCTATAACGACTGGCAAAAAGAGGGCGGTGGCAACATCAACTACGGTGTCGTCAAGTGGCAAATCCCGAACGACGCTAAGGTCGGAATCATTGGCGACTGGGGAACCGGTATGGCCGATGCGACTGCGCTTGTGAAGGACATGATGGTCAACCACAAGCCAGCGGCCATCATCCATGTGGGTGACATTTACTATTCGGGCACGCCCACAGAGTGCATGACCAACTTTGCGGATGTGTTTACGAAAGTCTTTGACGAAGTGTTAGGGAAAGGGAAGCGTATTCCTGTTTTCACCATTCCTGGAAACCACGACTATTACGCCCTTGGTTATGGGTTCTATCCCATGCTTGCCGGGCTCAATGCAGGCATGCCCACGGCGATGCAGCCAGCGAGCTATTTCTGTCTGCGAACGGCAGATAACGGTTGGCAGTTCCTTGCTATGGACACGGGCTATGAAGATTCAAACCCGAAGAACCAGGTTGACCCCTACTATGCTGGGCCCTGGCTGCAAGACAGCGAGATCGCTTGGCATCGGGACAAACTTGACAACTTCGGGGGTGCAACGATCCTATTATCGCACCATCAAGTGTTCTCGGCTAACACAGCGATCAACGGAATGTACTCATCGGAATCGGAGTTTCCATTCTTAAATCCCTTCCTCATTGATGTGTTTCAACCGTACTTCAAAAAGAATGTAGCGGCTTGGCTTTGGGGGCACGAGCATAACTTTGTGCTCTTCAAAAACGGCATCTTCGGACTGGAGAAGGGAAGACTGGTTGGAGCAAGTGCATTTGAAGAGGCGTTCGATCAGTCTCCGTATAAGGTCAACTATCCGAACGTTCCATACCTTGATCCCACCAAGTATCAGCTCAAACCGAACCAATACGGCTACTATTCGCACAGCTACGGAGTCATTGACTTTGCTGGACGAAAGACTCCGACCGATGCGGTGTCGGTGTCATATTACGAGTTCCCGTCCTGGTATGACAAGCCCCCGACCAATCCGCAAGGAACGCTGATCTACACCGAGACTTACGCGATGCCGAAGCCTGCACCACAGCCTGCGGTGACGTACGGCGTGCCGATTCAGCTCAGTGTTGAGGGTGGCTTGCAGTACATTGGCCCGCTGTCTAGCGGAGCTCAATACTATCCCACCATTGGTTCCAAGCCAGTAACTCTGAAGATCGTCGGGGCAAGCGGACAGTCGGGGCAGCTCACCGATGGTTCTCAGATATGCATTCAGACCACGGAGAGTGCGGCAGGCGGCTACAACACACTCGGGGCATGGGCAACGCCTGCACTCTATTACTACACTCCTGGCTATAGCAAACAGCAGTGGACGATCCACAAGCAAGACAAGTCGGCAGATAACGTCATTCGATTTGGCGATGCCGTCTATATCACAAACAACGTTTACTCGGGACAGTGGATCTGCCCAAGGAAAGACAACTATCTGACAACGACCACCTCGGGCATACCGACACTTTTCGTGATTCAGAAGCCTACCGTCAGTGGTGCGGTTGTTGAGATGGGCGCAGAAGAAGCCGTGGGAACACCCGGTTAGGATAACCTGTTGGCTTTGCCTGCGTTCGTATTTAGGAACGCAGGCAAAGCCCTTGGCTAAGGTTTGGCTGGTTTCTGTGGTGGAACTGGGGCGACATCGCCTATGACTTCCTTCGGGTTGTTTATCAGGGGTTGATCTGGGGCTGCGATCACACCTGTCGTTGAACTCTGGTCTTGTAGTGCGGGATTGGTCGTACTGCTGGTTGAGGGTTCGGGTTGGACGGGTACTTTACCCATTGTCGTCGTGTTCTGAGCGGGGACTTCGCCAACGAGTGCCCGATTTGTTGAGACATCAGGCGCCGACCCTGCCGTTTCACCCGTTGTCGTCATTTGACATCCGCTAAGCCCGACGATTGCAGCTACTCCCGAAGCTAGCAAAGCGAACTTGCGCCATCCTGAGAGCCTATCGGTCGTGACGAGTCTGCCGTCAGCTTCCTGCGTGTACCGAACGCATATAGCTCCCGTTCGATTTGCTAATAACCTTTCGGCGTCCTCTTTGTTCATCGCAGAGATGTTGTGGACGTGTTTCTGGCAGTGATCGCAAAATCGTTTCTTGTCATCACCGTGCATGGCATCCCATTCCTTTGGGCACGGTTTCTGGACGTTGAGCTGGTTCAAATTCCGATACTTGTTGTTCATTCGATCTTCCTTTGAGCCTGAGTGCAAACACGGATACGAATTGTTCAGCGGGTGGAGAAGATTTGCCCAAGAGAGTAGTATTGATGGGTAACTCCATCATGTTTCGTTTCACACGCTCACTCCACAAAATCATCGGACTCATAGCCGCACTGTTCCTCGCAATCATCGCGGTCACCGGCTTTCTGCTCGCCACCAAAGACACCTTTGGCTGGATAAAACCTCCTTCGTCCAAGGGCGCGAAAATGGAGAGCTTTGGAGAGGTTGTGCCCATGAACCAAGTTGGGGAAGCCGTTTTTGCTCTCGGAATAGCAGAGTTAAAGGTTTGGGCAGATATTGAGCGAGTCGACTATCGACCCTCGAAGAACATCTTCAAGGTTCTAAGCGAAAGGGGCTACCATGAAATCCAGGTCGATGGCAAGACGGGAGAGGTGCTAAGCGTCTCGTCCCGAAACGATCAGCTCTCCGAAGACATCCATGACCTTAGCTTTTTTGCCGATTGGATGCACGCATATTGGCTTCCTGTGGTTGCGGTGATTCTTCTAACGCTTGCCATCAGCGGTGTGGGGATGTACTTTACACCGGTGGTGAGGCGGTGGAAGTTTAAACGGAAATCCAAGGAGTAGAGTTTAGGATTTTGGATTTTGGATTTTGGATTCTGGGACATAGATGTAGCAGCCGATTTTAGGAAGCACTTGGTGATGTATCCACTTTCGGCTCACGGTGGCCCCCAAAATGGGATCACCCTTTCCTTACCAGTCTCACTAATCCCATATCGGGCGCTCACCCATTAGCCCCACGGGGGTACCGGAATCACTGACCCGGCTGGTACCACTAGAGATGTGATCTCCCCGGCAGCTGAAATGAAACCAACCACTTTTCCCGGTCCAATCTCCAAAGCCATGCTCGACGAGCTCCACAGCTACGTCATCTTGGAGCCGTATCCCTTCGTGCTGGATCTTGAGAAGTGCGAAGGGATCAAAGTTATGACCGTGGATGGGCAGGAGCTTCGCGACTGGTGCTCCTATTTCGGGTCAAAGCTGATAGGGCACAATCACCCCCGACTCTATGAGGCCGATTATGTGAAGCGCTTGGCTCTCGCCGCAAACAACAAAGTCGCCAATCCGGACTTTCTCACCCCGCAATGCTTGGAGTTTTATCGGCTGCTGCACAAACTCGCGCCCGAATCTATGAAGGGACCGACCCTTGAGATGTATGCGGTCAATTCTGGTGCGGAGGCGGTTGAGAACATGATGAAGTTCTTCGTCGCCAAATTCCACGCCAAGAAGCTGAAAGCGGGGAAGTCGGTGACAAACCGACGCTTTGTGTATTTTGATCGCGCCTTCCACGGGCGCACAGTCTATGCACTTGGCGTGACCCATACGATGGATCCGGTCGGCACAAAAGACTTCCACGGGCTGATGACGGGCGGGAATGTGAAACTGCCATTCCCAGCGATCGACAATGACGAGACACCAGCCGAAAACATGCGCCGCACCGTAGAGGCGCTCCAGATGGCGGAGATGACTCTCAAGCAAATGGCCCACGAGATCGTAGGGATTATCGTTGAGCCGTTGCAGGGCGCTGGGGGGAATCGGGTCGCTCTTCCTGAGTTCTTCCGAGGTTTGAGCGAGCTTGCGCACAAATACGACGTTTATCTTGGATTTGATGAAGTGCAGACTGGACTTGGCGCGACGGGCAAGATGTTCGCCATCGACCACTTTGATCTCCCCCATCCACCAATGGCTATAGCAACCGGGAAGAAGTTCGGTTCTGGCGTGGTGTATATGCGCGAACCTCTGGAGGATGTAGGAGTGCTCGACTCTACTTGGGGCGGCACACTCGCCGACATGGTGCGCGTCGTGCAGGAGTACAAGATCGTTGAGGAGGAAGGGCTTATCGCCAAAGCTGCTGAAAATGGGGAATACCTTGCCGAAAAGCTACGCGGCCTGCAAGCGATGCATCCCGACCGAGTGATGAACATTCGCGGCATGGGCCTCTACCAGGCTTTCTCCTTGACGACAGACGAGTTAAAAGGTCAGTTGATAAAGACAGCACGTGAACAGTTTGGACTATTGCTGCTTGGGGCTGGCGAGCGGACCGTGCGAATGCGTCCCAATTTGAGCGTTACGCGAGAAGACATTGACGAATTGGTAATGCGGTTGGATCAGACTCTGCAGTCGCTTTGATTCAGGAGCCTTTGGCGTACTTGCAACTTCGTAAAAAAGGTGGGAGCGCCAAGCACAAGTGCCGGCGCCCCTTGTTGGTTGGGTTTATTGAATGATCAGTCTATAAAGCGCGTTTTCGTCGTCTCGCGGCGAGGACGCCGATGCCGCCTACCAAAAGGCAGATCGAGCTTGGCTCTGGAACAGCCTCAACTTGAAAGTTATCGATGTACTGACCTAGGATCAACTCCGATCCAGGTGGGATAGGGAATCTGCGGGTGATTTGTGAACCGATCGAATACTGTCGAGTTTCCGTTGCCGTAAAGAATCCCTCAAGCTTGCCGTATTCGGTCGTCATCGTAAAGATGTTCATAGTGTCCGCCTCAGCGATAGAGGCTCCATCCACAATCAGGTTGAACTTCCCACCGTCGAAGTTGTCAAAGACGAAGTAATTGCGCGCAGCCCAGTCGTGAGAGAAGCGATACGTCGTTCCTGCTTCGAGAAGAAGGTTCTGAGTTACAGTGATTCCACGATAGATATTCGATTCGTTTGTGATCTGTCCTACACTGAATCGAGCAGCAAGGGACACGCCCCCAGGCTCGGCATCATTCATATCAAACGGAACGACGGCATGAAATTTATAGGTGCCGTTGGTTGTTGTAGCGATATTCCAGCCCGTCATCGTTCCGCCCTCGAAATCACCATTGATAAATGCCTGCGACACTCCTTGTGCAGAGATTAGAATTGCCAGCCCTGGCAGTCCATATTTGAGAATTTTCATTTTTCACTTAACCTTCGGAGCGTTGTTCATCAAGCTCTCAACAGTCGGTATGCCCGCCAAGACGTGTTACATCCTGGTTTTTAAGGGGCTGTCTGTAGCGGGCATCAATAGGTTAGCCACGCATTTCGAATCCTGATTAGCCGCTGGTGCGCGGATGCATAGATTGCCGCTTTTAGCGTTGCTTGGGGGAATATCTTAAAGGAGATTCTGGCGAATGACAGAAGAGATACAGAGTGTCTGACGATGCTGTCGAGTTATCCGAGAAATCCTTTTCGGTTGAAGTACTGGTCGATCAAGATTTGTACTGGCGGATGGGTAAATCCTACGTTTCACGGTTGCTGCTTTCAAGCAGAATCATAAGCTGGCTAACTTATCCCGCGACGGTTGCTTCAATTAGTGCACTCACTGCGGTTTTCGTGTTTTCTGGCAACCCCCTTTCCACTGAGATGTATTTGTGGTTTGCCATAGCGGTCTTTGTTGTGACGTTCATTCAAGGTATTGCGGCAAGTTATGGCAAGACTCAGGATGGGTCTCGGTTTTACATGACTCCTGCGAAGTACACCTACCGAATCGACGACACCGGGCTACGGATGTTGAGTCCGTCCAAAAGTGAATGGTTCAATCCGTGGGATCAATTCGTTCAAATGGAATCAACACCCGTCGCACTACTTTTACAAACAACTCACGATGTCCTTTACCTGTCGAGAGCGCACCTTAACGACGAGGTCGAAGCATATATCGCGGAGAAGATAGAACATCTCAAGCCTAATCTGGTGAGTCCATGCGAACGGATTCAGATGGCCTAACGCCCGGGCTCTAAGTCGATCTCAAGACCAATGTAGATTCGTATGGGCGGGTCAGCGTGGAGTGCGGGACAGATCAGAGATTCCTCGTAAGCCGGTACGTTGTGAGGACGTGCACCAATAGAGGGAATCCAGTGTCTCGACATACGACACCAAGTGTCGTTTCCAGCCTCTCCACAGAAAAAGTCTTTTGAGCGAACGTATGTCCCGGCTGGCATCTTCCCACACTCTAGTCCAGGTTCAACCAGGCCGTCAGGGCGTACCACACACAGGTCGAGTCGTAGCTGTTCGATGGGTGTCCTGTCAATCGAATCATGGTAGATAGCGAGGTAGCGGGTCCCGGCGGGCATGTTCCGATCTCTTAGGATAGTATCGTAAAGGTCGATCCATCGCTGCCGGACGTTTGAGTAGCTTCCCATGATTCTTTTACGTCCGACCGTAAAGCCATCAACCCCAATGATCTCGACTTCGGGTCCTCGATTTGTAAGTTCAACGGGACTGTATGCGGATACAGCGGATGTCGCTCTCCAATGAAAGCCGCAGTCTGAGGGGAGTTGCCAATCAATCTCTTTTTTGGCTCTCATGGTCGAGGGAAGAGTTCCGAAGGCTTTCAAAAACGCTCGGGTGAAGCTAGGGCTGTCTTGGTAGCCTGCTTCAAAACCTATCGCTCCAATCGCGATTTTCGTATTGAGAAGCCTGTGAGCAGCCCTTTCGAGCCGGATTCGGCGGAGGAACTCGGACGGGGACTCCCCGGTTTGAGCACGAAAGACACGGGCAATGTGCCAACGGGATAAACCCGCTGTGTGGGCCAAGTCAGGAATTCGCAAAGGCCCACATGGATGGGTGAGGACGAAGTCGAGTATTCGCTGGACAATCCTTCCGTGCATGTGCCGAGTTTGAATTCTCATAGATCGGCTCCTTGGGTTCGTGTTGGGGTCATCTCATAGGAAGGTTAGCCGTCATCTACGGCTTGCGATTAGCATTTCTTGCGCGAATCAATTCAAGCACGCTTAATGATCATTGCGACCCAAGATCGATCTCTAAGCCGACATAGAGCCTCATCGGGAACTGCTCGCTTGCCGCTGGACATACGAACGATTCTTCGAAGGATGGAACATTCTTTGGGCGTGATCCACTCTTAGGTACCCAATGGCGCAGCATTGGGCACCAGGCCATACTTGCTGGCTTCGCACAAAGCAACTCCTTCGTCCGCACATAGGACCCGGCTGGCATTACCCTTGGCTTAAGTCCAGGCTCAATCCTTCCATCTGGGCGCACGACGCACAAATCTATTCGGAGCTCGTCGGCGGGCACATTCTCTGGAGAGTCATTGTAGAGGGTTAGGAATCTTGTACCGTGAGGCAAGACTCTGTCCTTCAGCTCATTTGCGAACAGCTCTTTCCATCGCAGATGGGCCTTGTGATAGCTTCCATGGACTCTATGTGCGCCAAAGGAGAAGGCATCAGCGCCAAGGATCTCCACATCCGCTCCATCCTTTTGAAGATCAACCGGGCTGTAAGCGGCAAACTCGGGATGCGGTTGCCAATGGATTTCGGCAGCTGAAGGCAGCCTCCAATCTGACAGGCTTGAAGCACGAAATGCAGAGGGAGTCATTCCAAAAGCCTTGATAAAACCCCTCGTGAAGCTGGGGCTGTTTTTGTAGCTTGCCTCCTTGCCAATCTCGGCTATGCAGATGAAGGAGTTTAGAAGTCGGTGAGCCGCGCGTTCAAGGTGGATACGACGTAGAAAGTCGGAGGGCGCCTCGCCAGTTTGAGCGCGGAAGACTCGGGCCATATGCCAACGCGATAGGCCTGCGGTCAGGGCGAGATCAGGAATATTAAGTGGCCCGGACTGATAGTGAGTCACGGCTTCGATCATGCGCTGTACGATCCTGCCGTGCATGTGTCGAGTTTGTGTTCTCATCTGATTTCAATGAAGGTTGCTGTCAAATACTTACGAGCAATACCCAGCACGCAACCATCACTCGCGAGTAAGACGTAGTGAAGGCTGATGCACGTTCGGCTTGGCACGCCGCAATACTACGGTCAGACTCTCAAGAGCTTGTCTGGGGATAGCTTTGTGGGGACCGAAGCCGCAAAGAAGTTGATTGACGGTTTGAAAGGATAGGAGCTGACCACGGAGGGCAGCGCCTCGTCACCGCCGGTTTTGTGAGTGTGTGAATCTACTCATGCTTACGTTTACGCACACTCACACCAAACAAAAACGCAGATATGGCCTTTAGCACTCACGGTCCCAATTTGCCAATTCCACCTTGCCTGATTAGAGTCTGCGAGCGTATAATTTAGCAGTCCCAACTTGGGACTGCTAAAAAATTTCAATTCGGAGGAAATGAACATATATGTCAAAACTACGACCGCTTGGAGATAAGGTCGTCGTGCAGATTGTCGAAGCCAGCGACAAGACGGCAGGGGGAATTTTCCTTCCTGATTCTGCCCAGAAGAAGCCCCAGGAGGGCAAGGTTATCGCCGTCGGCGACGGACGCATTCTTGACAACGGAGACCGCGTGAAGCCGAGTGTAAAGGAGGGCGACAAGATCATCTTCAGCAAGTACGGCGGAAATGAGGTCACGCTCGAAGGAGAGGACTACACCATCCTGAGCGAGGATCAGATTTACGCTGTTGTGAAGTGAGCGTAAGGATTGTAAAGGGTAAGAGTTGTAAGGATGGAGGGTACGAAAGCAAAGGGAGGATTCAAAGACCTTGATGTTTGGCAACTCGCACGCGAGTTAGTCGCCGAAGTCTACGAACTCACACTTCGCTATCCGCAGAACGAGCAATACGGCATCATCAGCCAGCTCCGACGTGCCGCCATCTCGATCCCTTCAAACATCGCAGAAGGTTGGGGGCGAAACACGGATGCTTCCTTCGCGCAGTTCCTGAGAATTGCCCGAGGGTCGCTGAACGAAGTCGAGACACTTCTCATCCTTTCGGTCGATTTGAATTTGGTGCAGGCAGAGGAGATTTCAAGGATCGAAACGAACATCGACGATCTTGGCAGAAAGCTCTATAACCTGACGAATCGGCTAACAGTCGGAAGAGTCCGAGAAGAAGTCGCCACGTACGGCTCGGACAACGGAGGGTTCTGACTTCCGTCACTTACAATCCTTACCCCTTACAACCTTTACCACTTCTACCACCCAAACAGAGATTTCAAAAACAAGGAGAAACAAAAAGAATGCCAGCAAAAAACTTACTTTATGATGAAAACGCACGTCGTGCGCTTGAGCGCGGCGTCAACAAAGTCGCCGATGCAGTTAAGGTCACCCTCGGCCCCAAAGGCCGCAATGTCGTCCTCGATAAGAAGTGGGGAAGCCCCACCATCACCAAGGACGGCGTCAGCGTTGCCAAGGAGATCGAGCTCGAAGATCCTTATGAGAACATGGGCGCCCAGCTCTGCAAGGAAGTTGCGTCCAAGACCAACGATGTTGCCGGAGACGGCACCACCACCGCCACCGTTCTGGCCCAGGCTATCGTTAACGAAGGTCTTCGCTACGTTGCTGCCGGTGGAAACCCGATTGCTGTAAAGCGCGGAATCGACAAGGCTGTTGAGGCTGTCGTCGCCGACATCAAGAAGTCTTCCCAGCCGATCAAGGACAAGGCGCAGGTCGCTTTCGTTGCCACCATCGCCGGAAACGACGATGAGATCGGCAAGCACGTGGCCGAGGCTATGGACAAGGTTGGCAAGGACGGCGTTATCACCGTCGAAGAGTCGAAGGGCCGTGAGACGAACCTTGAAGTTGTCGAAGGTATGCAGTTCGACCGAGGCTACATCAGCCCCTACTTCGTCACCGACCCCGAGCGCATGGAAGCGGTTCTTGAGAACCCGATCATCCTCATCCACGAGAAGAAGATCAGCAACGCGCAGGAGTTCCTGCCGTTCTTGGAGAAAGCCGCTCAGGCTCGCAGGCCACTGCTTCTCATCGCAGAGGATATCGAGGGCGACGCCCTGGCAACCATCGTTCTGAACAAGATCCGTGGCGTCCTTCAGGTCGCTGCCGTCAAGGCTCCTGGTTTCGGCGATCGCCGCAAGGCCATGCTCGAAGACATTGCCGTGCTCACAGCCGGACAATTCATCAGCGAGGACCTCGGCACGAAGCTTGAGAACGTTTCCATCGACATGCTCGGCACCGCGAAGAAGATCATCATCACCAAGGAAGAGACGACGATCATCGAAGGCGCGGGCAAGAAGGCCGACGTCATGGGCCGAATCGCTCAGATCAAGGCTCAGATTGAGAAGACCGACAGCAACTACGACCGCGAAAAGCTGCAAGAGAGACTTGCCAAGCTCAGCGGCGGTGTGGCGGTCATCAAGGTCGGCGCAAGCACTGAGACCGAGCTTAAAGAGAAGAAGCACCGCTACGAGGATGCCCTTTCGGCAACCCGTGCAGCAGTTGAAGAGGGAATCGTCGCTGGTGGCGGCGTGACGCTCCTGGCTGCGGCTGGCGCTCTGGATAAGTTGAAGCTGGAGGGCGACGAGCAGACCGGTGTGAACATCGTGAAGCGCGCGCTCGAGCAGCCTCTGCGCACCATCGCCGAGAACGCGGGCCTTGAGGGCTCCGTAATCGTCGAGAAGGTTCGCGGCGCGAAGGCTGGTTTCGGTCTGAACGCTGTAAACGGCGAGATCGTGGATATGGTCAAGTCCGGCATCGTCGATCCGGCAAAGGTGACGCGGTCAACGGTGCAGAATGCGGCGTCGATTGCAGGCCTGGTGCTGACGACGGAAGCGTTGGTTGTGGAGAAGCCCGAGCCGAAGAAGTCAGCCCCGGCAATGCCCGGCGGCGGCATGGACGGAATGGATTTCTAAGAGAGAAGTTCAACGTTCGGCAGAGTGCTAGCACACTGGAAAATAAGTCCTGTAGGTCATATACGTCCTATAGGACTTATCCTTTTTAGAGGCGCTTGAAACAAATGTCTACTGATATATTGACATCCTCATTGCCTGTCTGATAGCCTGAAAGTGTGAAAGACGACACGCCTCTGATCGGTCCTCACGGCGGTTATCGCGGCCTCAAAGCCTATCAGATGGCAGAACTGGTCTACGATTCAACGGTCGCTTTCACCAGGCTCTACATTGATAAGAAGTCACGCACGGTGGACCAGATGGTGCAGGCCGCAAGAAGCGGCAAACAGAACATTGCCGAAGGAAGCATGGCTTCCGGCACTTCAAAAAAGATCGAACTCAAACTGGTCGGTATAGCACGCGCCAGCCTCGAAGAGCTTCTTCTGGACTATGAAGACTTCCTTCGACAGAACAATCTGGAGTGCTGGCTCAAAGAACACGCCAAGGCACGGTACATTCGCAAGCTATCATACAGGGAAGATAGGTCCTATAAGACATATAAGGCATACATTGAAGAGAAAGGCCCTTCGAACGCAGCCAACACTGCGATCTGTATCATCCACCAAACGAATTACCTCCTCAATCAACTTTTGAGACAGTTGGAACAGCAGTTTTTAACGGAGGGTGGTTTTACAGAAAAACTCCATAAAGTACGTACCGACTATAGGAAGCTCCGCATATAGCTTTCAAAGCAAACAGCCGCCTCCTATATCTAGGAAGCGGCTGAGCAAACTATGCTCGGTAACGGTTTCTTACTTTTTCTTTCGCCGACGCAGGGCCAAAGCCGAAACACCTGCAATCATCGCGATCATCGTCGCTGGCTCTGGTACCGGATCGAGCAGATCCAGATACCGCCCACCGCCAGCATAAACCTGCGAAGAGCCGCCAGTGTTGACGTCGAAGATGTGAGCGCCTGCGCTGTTTGTCCACATGATGTTTCCGTTACCCAACTGATGAACGCCTCGCGCGCCGGAGGCCGTAAAGGAGCTGATGAGAGCGCCAGTATTGGGGTCCAAGCGGACAATATTGTTCGACGAGAAGCCAGCGACCAAAACATCGCCGTTCAGCGCGTAGTCCATCTGCTCACCAAAGTTCAGGGAAGCCGAGTTGTGGAAGGTACCAAGTGACGATCCAGCGAGCGAATATCGGTGTACGTCGTCGTTTGCGCTGGAAGAGCTGACCAGCATTCCACCTTGGTGAGAAAGGATTCCGAAGGGACTCGGCGCGTTCGGAGTAAGGAAGTGGCCAAGGCTGCCTCCCGAGGTATCGAACATACGCACGGCAGCGCCGGGAGCGCCATTGCCCGTGCCTGCATTAGTGACGAAAACCGTGCCACCGATCAGGCCCATGCCGCGAATGTTATCCAGCGCGCCACTAATGGAACCAAGGGACGTACCCGTAAAGCTCCACCGCGAAACTCGATCACCAATCTGCTCGGAGACCCAAATCTCGTTGCCGACTTGCATGGCGTGGATTTGAGTCCCGCCAGCGAGGGCGAACATGTTTGAGTTCACCACACTGCCGTTAAATGGATCGAAGGCGACGAGCCTGTTGTTCGTGCTATCCGGCATGATGAGCATTTGTGCGTTCGCGCCAGCCACCACGAACATCGCCCCAAGGAACAGAGAAACTCTTTTCATATTTAAATCCCCGATAAAGATATTCTAAATTTAACATAAAGTACAAATGTTAAGTCCTGTTAAATTTGCCAGGTAACTGGGGGATATCTAAAAGGGTTGTATTACGTGCAGATTGTCGTGCAGATGCTGCTCGGAGCTTGCTACATGTCGTATAACAAAGCAAAGCCATAGGAATGCAAAATGTTTGATTCAATTTCTCGAAGATCTCTGCTCGCAGCCGGAACAGGGCTAGCCTTTGCCTCGGCGACGACCCTGGCGCGTGGTCAGGACCAAGCCAAGCCCGCCGGTCCCACAGAAGCGCCTTTTGAGCGTGACTATCCAGCGCCCGGTTTCGCACCGGCCTGGAAGAGGCCACAGATCAACCGGCAGCTCATACAGGACTTCATCATCTACGCTCACTCCGACCTGGACATGACCAAGAAACTACTCGACAAAGAGCCGATGCTGATCAACGGTTTCATCGACTGGGGCGGCGGAGATTGGGAAAGTGGCCTCGGTGGAGCGTCTCATATGGGAAGGCACGACATCGTGGAGGTTTTTCTTGAGCGTGGCGCGCGGATCGACATCTTTACGGCGGCTATGATGGGGCAGCTTGAAGCAGTCAAAGCATTCCTCACACTACAACCCAAGCTTATTGATGCTCGGGGACCGCACGGCTTCAATCTGCACTTTCATGGGCAGTTGGCAGGGAAGAAGGCAGACGAGATGGTGGCGTATCTGCAGTCGGTGAAGAAGATTGAGCTGAAGCCAAATCCGTTTGTCAGACCGCCGGAATGATCCTGGGGTCACTGATTCTTCCTGGTACAGCTACAAACTGATCACACCTCATCGCACCTGACATACTGCCTTGCGATTTGAAAGGGTGCGCGATCATACTCCGCACCTCAGAGCGTAAAATGTAGCCCATGAAGTTCGCTACGTTCAACGCCAATTCCATCCGCGCACGCCTAGACATCACTCTCGATTGGCTAGCCGAAAACGAACCAGACCTGCTCGCCATTCAAGAGACCAAGGTTGAAGATGACAAGTTTCCGGTTAGCGCCTTTGAGGATGCAGGATGGCATGTGGCGATTCACGGGCAGAAGAGCTACAACGGCGTCGCGCTTGTGACACGCGAGCCCCTTGGTGGCGTAACGACCGGTTTTGGCGATCCGCTGATGCCGGAAGACTGCCGGATCATCGCCGTCGACTTCCAGGGCATTCAGGTCATCAATACGTACGTGCCAAACGGCTCTGCCGTCGGTTCTGAGAAGTTCGAATACAAAATGAAGTGGCTGGCGAAGTTTGCCGATTGGGTGGCAAGCCATTACTCTCCTACTCAGCATGTGCTCTGGATGGGAGATATCAACATCGCGCGGCATCCGGACGACGTTTTCGATTCTCCTAAGATGCTCAACACGGTTGGACATCATCCCGATGAGTTTGCCGCTCTAGATAAGATCACGGACTGGGGCTTTAGCGACATGTTCCGTAAGTTCACCCAAGGACCAGGTCACTATAGCTTCTGGGAATTTGTAATTCCCAAGTGTTTTGAACGAAATCTGGGGTGGCGAATCGACCACATTTACACCACGCGCGGGCTGGCTGATCTTTGCACAAGCTGTATCATCGACAAAGAACCGAGAGCGCTCGAAAAGCCAAGCGATCATACATTCGTCGTGGCTGAATTCGACTATTGAATCTTGTCGTGAGATTTGAGCCGAAGTTACGACCTGTCGCTTTCAACTGGCTGACTATCTTGATCGTATTGAATCGGCGGCTCTGACCTTTGCATCCTGCCGCAGCTTCGGAAGCCGCCAAGGAAGATGATTAAGATAAAGATCAAGTAGAAGGTGATTGGGCTAACGCGGAAGATGCGTGAGACAGACCGTTTGATGTCGTGAAGGATTGCCCGCCCTCGAATGGGGATCTGCATCTTTCCGCATTCTGGGCAGCGCGGTCCGGCAGGTCCCATTACTGTACATTTGACGCAGATGGGACGATCACATCGCCCACAGCGCAGTCGCGTTGCCGTTTTTTTGTGCCGATAACAGAAGACATCGTCCTCTAGGGGTGCAGCGGGCGTGGCTTCATATTGTGTGAAATCGAGCCCGCATCGTCCGCAGAAGCGGTTCTCATCCACGTTCTCTTTAGCACAGCGCGGGCAAACCATTTCTACGTCGCTACCGATCCTCCGCCGAACCATCGTTCGCGAACGCCTTGAGGTAGGGTTTTAGCTCAGCAATGACCTCGGTCCTTGTCCCAGCAATTTGTCCAATCCCTATCGAAAGAGCGTTACCAGTGGAGCTTTGCGCTTGAACGGCTGCGTCATCTGAGGGTCTTTCTCGTAGAGCGTCATCGGTTAAAGAGATCAGTATCTCGGGAAAGAGGCTGTCTTGACTTACTCGGAGATACTTGACGCGATCCCACGGCACCGTTCCAAGATTGTTGTAACTGGATATGAAGCCCTTTGGAGTTAAGATAAGGATAGGCTTCCGATCACGAGCGGCACGATAGCTGAAGATCATCATGATCGCCAGCAACACGGTCGGCAATAGAGCTACACCGAGATAAAGTTGTCCCTTGGTGCTTCCAGCCATCTGCTGCCAAACGATGGCAACCAAACCAACCGACGCGACGATCATTCCGATGCAAAGGATGATGGCCCGCTTCGCGAATAGTGAGTTTGACTTGAGTACGACCGTTGGCGCTTCAAGAAAACGCGGTACTTCCTGTTCGGTCCTCTCAGTGCTACTGGCCATCAGTGATGATTGTATTCTATCGGCTGGGGCTATGAGCGGTCACGGACCGCCCCCGATTCTAATTGGACGTGAAAAATCGTCTGACTGCGCGAAGGGTTTACGTTAGACACCCGGACGTTCGCAACGTGGGCCTTGATTGGCATTTCCCAATCTTCCGATAAACGGCGTAGCCTCTCAACCAGAACGGGGTTGTAGTTCTCGCCTAGGGGCACGAGCGGAACCCAACTGCCGGGCTCGTACTCTTTGCGCGGCGACTGCCCAACTTTGCGCAGAAAGGAATATATGCCGACATGGGCTTGTTTCAATTCTGGAGTCTCATCACAGGTCAAGCCAGCGATCCGGGGATCACATCCAGCGCCAACGCCGGAAAGATTTAAGTCAAACGGTTTCAAACCCATCGCGTATCTCTTGATTTCCAAGCGCATATGTGATGCGTCGAGCTGCCCGAACACTGCGAGTGGAATGCTCGCCTTGTAACCGACACGCTCAATATATGTTGGAAGGCCGGAAGCCTCAACGCGATCTAATAGAGCCTTCACTGCCAATGCCCCAGGATCATCTATTTCAAGTTCAATTACATATGGCATCGTCTATATCCACTGGTCATTCTTATGATAGATGAAACTTCGGCGATGAATTCCTTAACAATTGTCCTTAAACAGGTGAGAATCACGTCTTTTTAACCCGAGAATATTGCGGGGAGAGCTTCCACTTGCAAGAACTGCAAGTGAATCAACTCAAAGCAGGTGCGTACGCATGACTAAGCATGCGTAACTTAAGATGGTTCGATTCGAGGGAACCGACGAACGGAAAGGAAGAGGCATGCGCTCGGTGCGATTTCGCATCGTAGCGCTTTTTGTGCTTGTCGCAGCGGCTTTTGCGGTTTGTACGACGGCTTGGCATATGTCAGAGCAAGAAAACCTTTTGCACCTCGTTGACGCATCGCGCAAAGAACGACTGCGTGTGTATTCCAGCGTTCTCGATACACGGCTAAAACAGCTTGACACAACGATCCTAGATTACACACTCTGGGACGACTTTGCGGACTATATATCGACACGTGACCAAAAGTTCATCTCCGAGCAAGTTAACACCTCTACGAACACGATGCATACATCGGCATTGTGGGTTTTTGACTCCGACGGAAAACTCATTCACTCCTATTCTGTTGCGGACACTGCCGATCTCTTTGGCAAGTCCATGTCCCCTTCGTTTGTCAAGGACAAGTTTACGAGCCGTCAAAATGTAAGTCGCTTCTTCATCAAGCACGAAGACCACTATGACGAGATCGTAGGGACATCAATTCACGGCTCTGATGACCTTGAGCGATCAGGCAAAGTCTACGGCTACTTCATTGTTTCCCGACCTTGGCGTGTGTCCGATTTAGCATCACTTGGGGAGCTTGCAAATGCAGAAGTCAGCTTCAAGGAGTACGCCGCAAACTCAGACAAGAGCAAAACATCTGCACAACAAAAGCTTATTCCAACTTCTGAATCAAAGCCCTTGCTTGGTCCAAGTGGAGAGCCCGTCGCATTTGTACACTTCTCAGCGCCAAACAAGCTCGCATGGGAAATGCGTTCTAGTTTGAGTAGAGCAACAAGCATCATTCTCCTCTTTGCAGGAACGATGACCGGGCTTGTCTTCCTGTGCATTCTCCTTTGGGTAGGAAGGCCGCTCAAGTCCATCTTGGTCGGATTAGAGAGCGACGATCCAGAACGCTTAAAAAGGATGATCGAAAAGGACGATGAGTTTGCGCGAATTGCACTCCTCATACGCGCGTTTTTTGATCAACGCGACTCCATCGCCCGACATAATGTCGACCTTGAAAACCGCGTCGTTCAACGTACTGAAGCTCTTCAAAACGCCTATGACTCAACTATTGAGGGCTGGGCAAAGGCGCTTGATCTGCGCGATCATGAGACGGAGGGGCATAGCCGCCGCGTCACCGAGTTTTCTTGCTACATTGGCGAACAGATGGGCCTTACCGAGGACCAGCTCATCCATCTGAGGCGCGGCGCACTACTGCACGATATTGGCAAAGTTGGGATTCCCGACTCAATCCTTCTCAAGGAAGGTCCGCTCACGCAAGAGGAACGCAAGATCATGGAGACACATCCTGTACTTGCATACAATATGCTCAAGGACATCCCGTTTATAGAAGAGGCTCTCCCCGTAGCCCTTTATCACCACGAGCGATGGGATGGGAAGGGATATCCTGACCGGCTAAAAGGGGACAGCATTCCCTTGCTGGCTCGCATCTTTGCACTTGCCGACGTTTGGGACGCGCTGAGGTCAGACCGACCTTATCGAAAGGCTTGGAATGAGGCCAAGGTGCGCGAACACATAAAATCCCTTTCTGGAACCCATTTTGATCCCAGAGTAGTCGAAGTTTACCTTGCGACCTCTCCTGATCAGCTCGCAGAGATTCGCCGTGGTTCTTTACCACCAGAAGAAGAAGCTGCTTAAGTGTCACTGAGATTAGCAAAGCTGAAACTCAGGAATCCCAAACATTATCTGGCTCAATCGGGCAAAGAGATTTGCTGCGCGATTCTTTTCCGAAAGGGCAGCTAATCCACCGTGCTTGGTACAAGCCTCGACGAGAAGCGCTCGCCGGTCGGTTGTGAGTGGCACGTCCAGAATATCGGCAAGCCCAACCACGATGTCATCCGGCGTTTTGACCTTATCGTCAGTTAAGAGCTTTGCTGCCATGAGCACCGCGAACGGGCGGTCTTCGCCTCCTCCCCAGAAAATCACTCCAGAGAGCTTCACTCTTTGCAGCAAGCTATCGGTGCTTAGCCAAGCCTCACCCCAATCCCAGCCCGCGACATTCGGTGGAAGCAACAAAGACATTCCTTGCAGGGTCATCAAGTAGTGCAATCCAGCCCCGCCGTCACGCATTGTCTTAGGGACAGGTGTGAAGTCGTCCTTGGGTTTGCCGTAAGCGTCTAGCAGTCCTGGTCCTAAGGCAAAACAGCGATAGAGGCCCGCGGTGAAGTCAACTGGGCTCTTCGGCAACTGTCCGACGCATTGCGTTGACCAAAACTCTGGGTCCTCCACGATGGCTGTCAACACCGCTCGAATGTTTCCGTCCGACTGCTTCCAGGCTCTCGTCAGTCTTTCGAGTGTCGAGTTGCTGATTTCCATCGACGCGAACCAATTCCACAGCTTCCTGCAGATGTACTTAGCCGTTGCGGGATGGTCGGCAGCGAGGTCCAAGACCTCTTCGGCGGTGAAGTTTTTGGTCTTGCCGAAAATCGTCTTCTCACCCTCGTCATGGATAGCCGGGACATAGCAGACGTTGAGAACGCCCATTTCGTGTCGAGCCGCCGTTTCGCGAAGAATATCAAATCGGGTCTCGATCCCTGTGCCGAGATAATGCAATGACCATCCTGTAAGTGCTCGGGCGGCCTCTTGAATATCCTTTTCTGTATAGTTGCCGACGCCCATCGTATAGAGCTCGAATAGCTCACGGGCGAAGTTTTCATTCGGAGCGATCTTATTGCTGGCATGATTATCCAGTGAGACGTACAGAGCTCCCTGGTGGAAGATCGCTTTTAGCAGATCGCGGAATTTGCCACGACCATGCGTCCGCAGAATCTCCAGATAGCTCGCCATTGTGGGCAATTCACCAATCTTTTCATAGTCTAAAGCAAAGTGATCGTGCCAAAAGACAGCAAGCTTTTCCTGCAACGGACGCTTGGTCATGAAGAGCCGCAAACCCCACCAAGCTGCCAAGCGATAAGCAGCGGGATCGATCTTGCCAGTATCGTCGGTGGCAAAAGACCAAGGGCTAACAGGGAATCCCTCATCGACGGTGTCGTCATAGAGCAGCGCCCGGACGGTACCGTCGTATCCGAGCTTTTCATAGGGCTGCCGGACGTATCTTCCCGCCCCGATCCCAAACCGCCTCAAGACATGACGGATCTTTTCGCCTTCGGTGAGCTTTGCCTGCATCGCTTGAATCCTCTTCGCCAAGTTCTTGTCCCCGGCTTCTCTCTTTATATCCTACAGAGACTGCTCAGAAATGCAAAGCGATGCAGGCGTTTGGACTACACTGGCACAGCGATGTACGTTTCTAACTTCACCTGACCTTTCGTATAGGCGCTCAGAACATCGGTCGTCGCGCCCACTTGATCCGCCGGAGGCGACTGGACTGTCACCAAAGCTGCCCTTTGAATCGACAACGCGCCGGGATTCTCCTGGCTCATGTTCATAAACGACAAGGCAGATTCCAAAGGAGACAAGCTTGGGTTATAGGCTGCATTTTCAGCATATCGACCTTGGAAGATCGCGCCACTCGTCGTCATCACGGCGCATCCGCAGTAACTCTTTGTGTACGGCGAATAACAACCTTGGGCGCCGGCAAGCGCTGCAAGTGCAAGCGGATCGTTAGAACCGCTTTGGAGCTTGAGCGCATGCGTGCAGTACTTCGGGTCCATCAGACCTCCTGTGAGGCCAAGATCGCGTGGCCCAAAAGCATCTGGAAGGTAATAGGTAAGTGGGTTCAGGGTGTAGTTATCCCCCTGCCCCGTGGGCAGCAGAATATTGAACTGAGGCTGTGTAACCAACTCATACAGGAATTGGCGGCAATAACCGCATGGTGCAGCAGAGATCGCAAGCGACTGGAGCCCCTGCTGACCGTTCAGCCACGCATTGTTCGTTGCGGCTTGTTCGGCGTGAACTGTGAAGCTGAGCGCCTGACCGACGAACTCAAAGTTGGCGCCCAGGTAGAGGCTTGACCAGCCTCCCACCGGCATACCTTGCGACACCGCGCCGACTCGGTAGTTTGAGACAGGCACGATGGCGTAAGTGGCGGCAACAGGCAAAAGCTGTATCATCAACGTGCCTATCTCCGCACCGATGGTCGTGCAAATCTTCTCCACACGATCGGCTGTCAAGACGCCGTTAGTTGTTTTGATGGTTGCGATATCGTCGCGGACGCTTGACGGAAACGCGGCAAGCGCCTCGTCGAACGAAGTTTGTTGAATGGTTGTCATTTGTGTCCTCCCCTAAAGGTACAGACTCATGATAAGCCAAAATCGCGGTGAAGGAAAGTGTGCTGAGCTTAGACGAGCTAACGCAACAAGTCCAAGAAGAACAGGCGGGACATCCAAATGGGAGTCCTGCCTGTTCAGTCATTATGCCAAAAATTAGGTTCGGACGGGGAGTCGGAACCCAATCCAATAATAGCCACGCCCTAGGCCGATGTTGTATCCGTAGCCTCCGATAAGCCGGTCGTCTAAGAATGAAGCCCCAAGCCCAATACCAAACTCTTGCTGGTCGTTCCCATCCTGATCAAGGAAAGCCAGCGAGGGCCCGATGCCAAATGACATGAGCCGGTTCGCTTGCAGGCTTTTGCGCGTGCCCATCTTGAACACGTCGGTGACGGCGATGCCATATCTCAATCCCGATCCTTCGGTCTTGCTAAAGAATCCTATCGTGATAAGACGGTCAGACCGCGTTCCGATCTTGTAGCAATAGAGTCGGATTGATGGGTAATCCTTGAGAACGGCATCATCCTGCCCCATGGCCTGTAGATTCAGTAACAGTTCATCTCCCGATACGAGGGTGTCAGATAAGGATCCAAGCTTTCCTTCGTCGTTCGTCAGTCTGACTATAGGCGAATTGACGTCTGTAAAGGACTCCCCGATCTGCTGCATCTTTGCGGCGAAATTGAGCCGCTGCAGAATGTTGCGGCTGAGCTTGGAAATCATCTGTGTCGCGTCGATAATCGTTTGCTTGAAAACGTTGGGCAGATCGCTGACCCAGCTTTGCAAACCTGCTACGATGGTCTTCGCTTGGATTTCAGCTTCGTTTGCGGTCGTAAGAAGTAGGCTCGTCAGATCAGTCCAAAGAGACTTTGCTTCGATTGGAAGCCCTTTCAGCTCTGATGCAATCGATTCAAAATCGCTCCTGATTTTTGAAGTAAATTGGATGAGATCGTTCGTTGGAGCCTGGCCTTGCAGTTTGCCGATCGTTGAGACGAGATCCTCCGCTTTAGTCTGCAGATCAGTGACTCGCTTTACAAAGTTATCGTATCTGTCTTTCGCCTGTTTCTTCGCCCCTTCAACCAGTCCCCATGCCTCGCCAAGTTTAGTCTTCAGTTCGTCGAGCTTTGCCTTTTGAGCATTGATGTTGCCATCAACAAGCCCTTTCAGCGCAGTCGCCTGTTGCTGAAGCTCGCCTTTGACACCATCAACTAAGGACTTCACAAAGTCGTCGACACTTGTTATCTTGTCGGATGGAAAAGCTTGCCGCAGCTTCTCAATCACTGCCAAATCGGCCGCCGTTAGCGGCTCAAGCGCCTTGACCTCATATCGGCGCGAAGCATCGTCGTCGCGAAAGTGCCGCAGATGAACACGAAGCCGGACACCAGCAGCTTGTAGGTCGGAGTAGATTTGCGATCCTTCAATGATCAACGTGTCTGAAATTGCAGCAACCGAAGCCATGACCGCATTTTCCGGATCGGCAAGTCTTGCTTTGCGGATAGCCTCGCTGATTTTTGTCTCAAGCTCGCTATTTTCTTCGAGCACGCCGATTACTGAACTGACGTACCCATTGAGCTTCGACGTGATGCGTGCAGTCTGTTCGACTGAGAACTGGCGTTCACTAGATAACGGGTTCAGAGATGTCTCATTGATGATCTTGAGCGCTTCGGAAATGACGTCCTGTCCAACGAGTCCGAGATTCAACACTTTGCTCAGGTATTCAAGCTTTTGAGACACCCTTTGCTTCTGTTCTGAGGTCGCTAAGTCCATAAACAGCCCTTTGGCATCGATCACGACCTCCAAATGTGTTCTCGTATCGATAACATGAGAATCCGCAAGCTTGATCCGATCACCCTTTGGTGTGATCTCCGTTATCGACTGGATGCGGTAGTCAGGACCGATCTGCGAACTGCCGAAAGCACTCAGTAGGGCAGTCAGTAGGCCGATCTGGAGTCGACGATTCATCAATGTCCGCCCCCTGATGCAATCAAGCAGGCGTTCAAAACTCGGATTTCACTGGTTGCTTGCGTGATGCTCAGCAGCTTCACAACGCTGTCATTCCAGTCGATAACGACGATTCGATGTCCAAATTCATCCCAATTGACCGTGTCACCGCCTGTTAGGGATTCCACAATCGGTCGAATGTGAGCCGGGTTTTTGGCAAGCATCGCAGAACATCGCATGAAGTCTTGCTTACAGAACCCACACGCCATGTCGAAGGCTTGTTGTGCGTTCACACCAAGACAAAGGACAATCCCCCAGTTAAGCTCTTGAAGAACCCCCCTCAGGGCGGCCTGCGCTTCATTCTCGGCATCAGGCAACGTGATACATTTTTCTGGCATTTTGCCTCCCGTGGCACCGTAGCACAATAGTTTGTGCATGCCTAAGTACCAGCATATCTAATAGAAGAGGGAGGAAGAAACAGAACTAACAAACGGTGATAATTTTTTCAATAAATCAGCACCTGCCTCCAATCACTTGGACAAAGTTAAGCAGGAGACTTAATCCGTATAAAGAACACCCTGCAAAGGCAATCCACCACCGTTCTTATCCACCGCTATCCACGTTTTGATGTTGCCAGCGGCAAGGGTAATCGTCCCGCTATCAAGGATAACGGTTTGGTTGTTCGCGCCGGTAATACGCACACGATAGCTTCCGGCGGGCCCTTCAAGGTAGCCGGTTTGACTGCCAAAAGCCATGTCGTTGAAATTCGGATTGAGTGGAAGAGGGTCAGCCGGAGCCGTAATGTAAACGTCTACGGGGCCAACGGCAGGTGCCGCAAAAACAAGCCTTAACTTCACGCTGCCGGTGGCAGGCGCTGACGTGTTATCGCTGAGCAAAAGCGTTCCAATTCCGGCGTTCGTGCCAACCAGCAAGAACGAAAGCTTCTCGTTTTGACCGGGCGTGATCGGCAGGGAAGTGACCAGATTTGACGTGCCGCTCACCAGGACGTCGATGTTTTGGGCCACTGACTTAGTGGTTTGATAGCTCCCCGCCTCCTTAAAGACCTTCCCAGTCGCAAGAGGATCGCCGCTAAAGTCGGCAAAAACATCCAGCGCAGGGCCATCGGCGACTAGGTGAATGAAACGGATTCGTGCGTTACCGGAATTAGCCGCGCCTCCGCAACCAAGCCCGGCGACAAGAAGGGAAGTAAGAAGTGTCAGGAAGAAAAGTCGCTTCATTAGATTAGGCTTAGGATACAGCAAACAGGCTTCTCAATGGGGTCACGGAGAAGCCTGTTTAGACGGAGAACGAATCCCCATTACCAATTACTTATCCAGCGTCACCTTAACCCGATCCCGAATCGCTGCCTGAGCAGCCGCAAGACGGGCAATCGGAACCCGGAACGGTGAACAGGACACATAGTCTAGGCCCAGTTCATGGCAGAAGTAGATCGACTGTGGATCGCCACCGTGCTCACCACAGATGCCACACTTCAAGCCTTCGCGGGACTTGCGACCTTCCTCAACCGCCATTTTCATCAGCCGTCCAACACCAGCAATGTCGATGGTTTCAAACGGGTTGACGGGGAGGATTTTCTGCTCGACGTAGCGCTGCAAGAACTTGCCCTCGGCGTCGTCTCGACTGTAGCCGAACGTCGTCTGGGTGAGGTCGTTCGTGCCGAAGCTGAAGAATTGGGCATACTCGGCGATCTCTCCGGCGGTCAAAGCTGCGCGGGGAATCTCGATCATTGTTCCGAAGGTGTAAGGGATTTTGACGCCCTGCTCCTTCACAACACTTTTAGCAACGCTCTCAAGCTGACCCTGCACAACCCTAAGCTCGTTCACGGTCGAAACGAGCGGAATCATAATCTCTGGAAGAATCGTCTTGCCTTGCTTGATCAGCTTGGCAGCGGCTTGCAGGATCGCCCGAGTCTGCATAACAACCAGTCCGGGGAGGATGATGGAGAGCCGAACGCCGCGCAAACCCAGCATCGGGTTCATCTCTTTCATCGATTCGACCTCGGCAAGCAGCTTCATCTTCTCCTCGTATTGCTTTCGCATCTTGGAGTGAGCGTCGTCGTTGGGCGTGGCATAACCCAATCGCGTCTTAAGCTCGGTCGTCTCTCGAACAAGCGTCTCGTGCGAGGGTAAGAATTCGTGGAGCGGCGGGTCGATAAGGCGAACGGTGACGGGCTTGCCCTCCATCACCTCAAAAATGCCTTCGAAGTCTCGCTGCTGAATGACTTCAAGCTTATCCAGCATCTCCTTGCGAACCGACTCATCCTTGGTGAGGATCATCTCTTGTACCAAGGGCAGTCGGTCCGACTCAAAGAACATGTGCTCCGTTCGGCAAAGGCCGATGCCTTCGGCGCCAAAGTCGAGGGCTTGCTTGGAGTCGCGAGGGTTGTCGGCGTTTGCCCGAACCTTCAGCACACGAATCTCATCTGCCCACGACATGAGCGTTCCAAAGGAGCCGCTAACTTCAGGAGCGATGAGCTTAAGCGAGCCAAGGTATACATTGCCGCTGCTGCCGTCCATCGTGATGGTTTCGCCATCTTTGACGATGTGCCCGCCGACTCGGAAATGCTTGCTGTGAGTGTCGACCTCCAGAGTTTCCGCACCTGCGACACAAGGAATTCCAAATCCACGAGCAACAACAGCCGCGTGGGAGGTCTTACCTCCACGCGCTGTGAGAACGCCCTGCGCGGCGAGCATGCCATGCACGTCGTCGGGGTTTGTTTCGTCGCGAACCAGAATCACCTTTTCGCCAGCTCCGCCGTGAACGCCGAGCTCAGCTGCCGTATCGGCATCAAAAACGGCCTTTCCAACGGCTGCACCCGGGGATGCCGCAAGTCCGGTGGCCAGCAGAGTTGCACCTTCCAAAGAGTCTGGGTCGATGCGGGGGTGCAAGAGTTGGTCAAGGTGCGATCCGGTGACGCGCTGGATAGCCGTCTCCTTGTCGATCAACCCTTCGCCCACCATCTCCACCGCCGTTCGCACTGCTGCCGGGCCGGTGCGTTTTCCGGCACGGCACTGGAGCATAAACAGCTTTCCGTGCTCGATGGTGAACTCAAGGTCTTGCATGTCCTTGTAATGCGCCTCAAGGAGGTCACACGTGCGGACGAATTCGGCATAGACCGCCGGATTCTGCTTCTCAAGCTCACTAATCGGGACTGGGGTACGCACGCCAGCAACCACGTCTTCGCCCTGGGCGTTCATCAAATACTCGCCAAAGAGGGCTTTTTCGCCGGTTGAAGGGTCGCGAGTGAAGGCAACGCCCGTGCCGCAGTCGTCGCCGGCATTGCCGTAGACCATCGACTGCACGGTAACAGCGGTACCGATCTCATCGGGAATCTTCTCCGTTCGGCGATAGATGATCGCACGATCGTTGTTCCAGCTTCGAAAGACGGCTTCCACCGAAAGAGCCAGCTGCTCGTAAGGGTCGGTGGGGAAGTCTCGCCCAGCCTTGGCCTTCACATGATCCAGAAACTGCTGCGAAATCTCCTTGAGGTGATCGGCGGTGAGGTCAAGGTCGTTCTTTGCCCCGACCTTTGCCTTGTACTTCGCAAAGATGTGCTCGTCGAATTCGTGCTTGCTGACTCCAAACGCGACATCGGAGAACATCATGATGAAGCGGCGATAAGAGTCGTACACGAATCGGGGATTATTGGTCTCTGCGATGAGGGCTTCGAGGGTGGTGGGGTTGAGGCCCAAGTTCAAAACCGTATCCATCATGCCCGGCATAGAGAACTTTGCGCCGGAACGTACGGACATCAGAAGCGGCTTGGTGGAGCCGCCAAAACTCCGGCCCATATGCTTCTCCACGTCGGCGACGGCGGTCTTGATCTCGTCAAAAAGTCCGGCGGGGAGCTGCTTGCCTGCTTCGTAATATTGGGTGCAGACTTCGGTGGTGATTGTAAAACCTGGGGGAACCGGGAGGCCGATGTTGGTCATCTCGGCGAGGTTCGCACCCTTTCCGCCGAGGAGGTCACGCATGGTTGCATTGCCCTCGCGGAAGAGAAAAACGCGCTGATTGCTCATATTTGATTGCTCGAGTTGGGGAGGTAAACGGTCCGGCTGGCGTCGTTGGCAATCGGAGGCGAGAATGGGGTGATTATACCTGGCGGGATTTTGAGGGCTGGGTTAAGGGTGGGTTCAGCTTGCCAAGGGCCTTGCCGTACGCAAAGAATCGTCTTTGACAAGGATCAGTGACGGTACGAATCCTGCTTGCGTTACTTGTGCTGCATACTCTGAGATGCAACTCAAGGTCCTCAATCCCGCAGTTTGAAGAAACAATTCGGGTCGCCTCAATATCAATACAATACCAACAACCCACGTTCCATTGGTTTCAATCGTAATTTGCTCTCCAAATATGACCGAAAAAGCCGTAGTTAATATCTCCCTTTGATGTGTATTCGTTCGAAGTTCCTCAGCGGCGTCAATAGCCTGCTCGCATACCTTCAATACTGGACCAAATGATTGACCGCGCTTGATGTGCAAGAGTGCTCGATGTCTGGACACCATGTCGGAATACTCTATTCGAGACACCCCGCCTTCCATCGGGAAAGTACGAAGATGAGTGCCGATTATATCGTCATTTTCGGCATTTCTAATATAAAGATCCTCACCATTTGCGGAATCCTCTTCAATATAGTGAGGCAGTGCAAGAGTCGATGAAATGGGCTCACTCTGTTGGATAAGTCTATTTATGTCTAGTCTCAATCCCTCAAGCACTCCTTCCTTTACACCAAACCAGGTATTGTCTTCAAAGATATAGCGTTCGGGAATCTGATGTCCTGGCTCTAATTCAATACAGAACAATTCTCGTATCGGACGATCGTGAGGCTTATTATCATCGTAAAGTGATCTTAGAATGATTTGGTCGCTTTCTCTAACATGTGGCAGATAGCTATTGTACGCGTTAAGCAAGTACTCGATGTCGAGCGGTATGTGACCCTTGCTTCTTGTCCGAATTATGAGTTCATGACCAGTTGCGTTCCAGACTTCATCTTCTGGTGTCCAGAGACTTATGGTTGCTGTATCAGCTTGAGCAATGCAATTCTCAAGGGCCGCGTTTAAAACCGAAAGAATATCAGGGTCATCCTCTTCCCAAATCTTATCCAACTCCTCTATCTGGTCATGAGCATGTTTGCCGCCGTTCCACCACGATTCAAGTAGATCAAGTGTGTTGAAGAGCGCTTCCACTGACGTCGGGGCAGGCAATCTCACGCCAGTGCCGCCTTGAATGATGAACGGGCGTTCAAGATCGACTTTTACTGCTAACTTGTTGATCCGATTTGCGAATTTTGGAAAATCAAATACTCTTAAGCTTCCTGCTTTTGAGCGACGCTCGGTACGACTCTTTGAGGAAACACCGTGTGAATAGGCACCGAATTCTCGTATCTCGCTTGTTGTGGCTGAATTAGCGGCAGTTACGACTCCAAATCTACGCTCGATGGTCAAGCGCTTTGCTGCGTGATGACCATGACTAAAGCTGACTGCAAAGAGGCTGTCCTTGTATTCGACAAGAAGCAAGGCGGAGTGAACAACATTCTTATGACTGCGATTTCGAAAAGTTGTATTCGCAACCGACTCAATGAACTCAAGCCATTGTGGTTCGTCAGGTCGGGCGACCTTATGGAACACAAAGATCCGACCAACACGGTCGCCATCCTGTACATCGATAGCCTCGTTATTAAATGGGATGCCGAATTTTTCGCTTATGCAACTCACGGAGTCGGCTACATTGGCACGAGGTTTCAGGCGAAAAAATGTTGCAACATCCATCTGTTCGATTATACGATTATTGTATAAATATTTCTATTCGTCTGACGAGCCAATTATTGAGGCGTCGAGAGCCTGTACGCATAGTTCTTTTGATTAGTCAGAGTTGGCCCATGCATAGGTTCACAGAGTGCGTTCTGTTGTTCTGAGGCCGATAACAGTTGTTTAGCATCTAGATTGCGAGGCTGGTGGCACTCCACGGTGGAGAGCTATTGAATTCGCGCCGTCCCAAAGGGTGCAGTTGCCCTCCCAACTTCTGCGGACTCATTCATAATGGGGGAGAACGGTGATTCGTGAACCGTAATCAGAAAAGGGAATCCAAAATCCAAAGTCGCAAATCCAAAATGCAACCCGAAATCCTCTATCCCCGCCGTAAAACCCGGACCGTGAAGGTCGGGGAGGTTTTCATGGGCGGCGGGCACCCGATCCTCGTGCAGTCCATGATCACCGAAGAGACCCGCAACGTCGATTCCTGCGTCGAGCAGATCATCGGGTTGCACCAGGCAGGTTGTGAGCTGGTGCGCGTCACCACGCCGACCCTCGGCGAAGCGCAGTGTTTGGAGGAGATCAAGGCCAAGCTGAAGGAGCGGTACCGCGACGTACCCCTGACCGCCGACGTGCATCACCAGGGCTCGGCGATCGCGGTGGAAGCGGCGAAGTATGTGGAGGAGATCCGCGTCAATCCCGGCCTGTTCGTGTTCAAGCGGCACGGCACCCGCGCCCAGCAGACGGGCGCCGGGGAAGAGATCGACCTGCGGGGAAGTGGGGAAGACAAGACGGTCGATGAGCTCCGCAATGAGCTTGCCTACGACCCGAGTGAATGGGCGGAGGAGCTTGCGGCGGTCGAAGAGAGCTTTGTCCCGGTCATCGAGGCTTGCAAGAAGTACGGCCGTGCCATGCGCGTAGGCACCAACCACGGTTCGCTTTCCGAGCGGATGCTGGTGACTTATGGCGACACACCGGCAGGGATGGTGGAGAGCGCGATCGAATACTGCCGCATCTGCCGAAAGCACGGCTATGAGAACGTAAATATCAGCGTGAAGGCCAGCCGCGTGCAGATCATGGTCGCCGCAAACCGGCTGCTCGCCCAACGCCTCGACGAAGAGGGAATGGACTACCCGATCCACCTGGGTGTGACCGAAGCCGGAGACGGCGAGTACGCCCGCATCAAGTCCACTGCGGGCATCGCGACTCTCTTGATGGAGGGGATCGGCGACACCATCCGCGTTTCCCTTGCCGAAGACCCGATCCACGAAATTCCGGTTTGCTACGACATCCTGCAGTCGCTCGGCCTGCGCAAGACCAAAGTCGAATACATCGCCTGCCCCAGCTGCGGACGCACCAAATTCAACCTCCCGACCGTGCTGCATGAGGTCCGTGAAGCCACCAAGCACCTGGTCGGGCTGGACATCGCGGTGATGGGTTGTATCGTGAACGGTCCTGGCGAGATGGCGGATGCGGATTATGGCTACGTCGGCGCAGCGGGTGGCAAGATCACTCTGTACCGAAAGAAGCAGATCGTGAAGAACGGCATTCCGCAGGAAGACGGCGTTCACGAGCTGATCGAACTGCTGAAGGCAGATGGGATGTGGTCGGAACCACCCGAAGGCTCGGGCTCGGTCAAGCGGGAGCTGACCGGCCTGCGCGTTATTGAATGATTGAGCAACTGGACGTTGGGCGGTGAGATGACTGATAGCGCTCTTGTCAAGGCCAAACTTCCAGAGATCGTCGAGCGCATCGAAGACAGAAAAGCGCGACAGACCGGCGCCCTGCGCTCCATCATGCGCGAAGTCCTGGAGGAAGTGAAGCAAGAGTCGGGAAGGGAGGTGCTTGAGCTCGCCAACGCTCTCCAACGCGTTGAGGGATATCGCTATCGTCTCATCTCGAACGAGCTCGTTGCTCGGCACAAGGCTGCATTCGCCTTGCTAAATCAGGTCGAGCTGGAAAGGCTGGGCGAGGGTCTTGCCTCTTGGTGGGACGTCGATGTTTTTGCCTGCGAGCTTACAGGCCCCGCGTGGCTGAAAGGCCAGATTTCCGATCAGACTGTGGAAGCTTGGGCCCGCTTGCAGGATGTCTGGTGGCGAAGAACTTCGCTTGTCAGCACCATCAAGCTGAGCCGCGCGACTGCGAAGCATCCCGAATTCATCGAAAAGACGATTTATATCTGTGAGCTACATGTGGATGATCGAGAAGATACGATCATCAAGGCTCTTTCATGGGCCTTGCGAGAATTGGCCAAAAAGAATCCTGCGGTCGTTCAAGACTTTACTGAGAAACACAATACTCGGTTAGCCGCCAGGGTCAAACGAGAAGTCAGTAATAAGCTAACCACAGGGGTGAAGAACCCTCGAAACCAGGTTAAGTAGTCGTTTGATCTGTCAATGTGCTTACATTCGACGATCACACTGCAATAAACTATCCCCCAAATGGAAACTGCCTATTCGCGGGTTCAACGGTCGGGGATCTCTGCCGGGACCGTCGTTGATCTCCTCACCCTGGCCTTCGCACAACGACCTGAACAGCTGCCCGCGATGGAGAAGGTCGCGCTTGAGGTGTTGCCAGGGATCGGCAAAGCACAAAGGCTGGGCGAACTGAGTGTCGCCGAGCTTCAAAACTATGCTTCTGCTGATCCTTATGAAGCCACACGCATGGCGGCTTTAATTGAGATTGGCAGAAGGTCGGCAGTGGCGGGGAAGGGTGATCCTGCGACGGTCGACGATGCCGAGGATGTCTACGAACAGCTCAAGTATCTGGAACGCGAGAAGAAAGAACACTTTGTGGTCGTGATGCTGGACTCGCAGAACATAGTCCTGCGAACAGCGACGGTGCACATTGGGACTCTTACGATGTCGGTAGTTGGGCCGAGGGAAGTCTTTCGAGAAGCAATTCGAGAAGGCGCCAGCAGCATTATCGTGGCGCACAATCACCCGAGCGGCGACCCAACACCCAGCCCGGAAGACATCGCAATAACCAAAGAGTTGGTCGAGATTGGAGCGCGGCTGGATATCCCGGTGCATGACCATATCATCATCGGCTATCGAGATCATCGGAGTCTGCGAAAGGTGGGTTTGATGAAGTGAGTTCTCCCTCCCCAACCCCTCCCTCATCAATCCTTCGGAGTTGGCGAGGGAGGGGCTTTATGGTAGGTAACATCTTGGGAGATGAACCAAACTGGCTGGGAAGAGATCCTTACGAACATTCGCGGTACCGCTCAACGCATGCATGAGGGCAGGGAAGAGGGCTTGAAGGCGTCGCGAGCGCTCATTCAGACCTCCTCAAAGTGCATCCGACATATCCACCGTCACCAGTTTGACGAGGCGGAGGCGCTTCTGCTGGAGGCCCGAGCCATCGCCAAACGCGCTCAGGATGCCCTGGCCCCCGCGCCCGAGGTTTATCACGCCGGGTTTCTACACGATGCTGAAAAAGAGATGGTTGAGGCCGCTGCTGTACTTGCGATTGTCAAGGACGAGCCACTTCCAGGCCCAGCTGACCTCAGCGTGATGCCGATGGCCTACCTGAACGGTATGGGAGAGGCCGCGAGCGAATGTCGGCGCTTTGCCCTAGACGAGATGCGGCATGGAAGGTTGGCGGAGGCGGAGCGCATTCTCGGCTATATGGAAACGATCTACGACGATCTCATCACATTCGACTATCCCGACGCGATGACAGGCGGCCTGCGCCGAACTTGCGATGCGCTGAGGGCGGTGATCGAGCGAACGCGGTCGGACCTTACCGCAACGGTCTCACAGCAGGAGTTGATCCGGGAGCTGAAAGCGACGAGAGAGTCGTTAGGGAAGTAGGCGCATAGCAGTAAGGGTTGTAAGGGGTAAGGATTGTAAGGAGAACAGGATGGAAATCGGGCGGGCGCTTTACAACCCTTACTTCTTCTCATTCAAACGGCAAGTCGCTTGGTGGCTTTGGCCTGTCTGGACGAACTCGGGTCACCGCCTCAACCTTGGCTCCGGCATACGCATCAAAAATACAGACCAAATGCACGGCAATCGCGATGATGAAGGCAATAAATGAGATGTGGTTTTTGGCAGGACGGCCGGAAAAGATATAGGCCACGTTGTTCCAACCGAAGGTAAAGACAATCGCCCAGGCTAAAAGAATAAGTCCAACGTAAATGGCCCCACGCTGCACGCGCCCGCTTACGAAGTGACCAAGGCCAGGGACGAACACCGAAAGAAACATGGCTGCCTTTGGGCTTGCAGAACCTTCCTCTTTTTCCATCTTGGCGATGAATCCGGACGACACCAACTCGCCCTGAGTGCGGTTGAAAACGAGGTTCGCATGCTTTCGATCAAGCCCGATATTCTTGGGGTCAAGCTCCAGAGCCCGCTTGTATAGCTTCATCGCTTCGTCGATGTTGCGGTTTGCCGCCTCTTCATCTCCCAGAGCCTCTAAAACCGGTGCAGAAGTTGGAGCGAGCGAAGCCGCCTTGCGTAGAAGCTCGACAGCCTCCTTGCGATCATTGCGCATCGAGGCGACTCGGGCTTGACGAATGAGGTTTTCAGCTTCGGCGATAGTGTCTTTGGAGGGTGGTTCGGCGTTCTCTGCCGCATCAACCGCAGCCATCACAGGGGAAACCTCTTCGGTATCGTCCTCAATCGGCAAATCGCCAAAAGCAGCTTTGACCTTCTCATTGTCGCTCACCGATTTCGGCAGGTAAGTGGCTTTGCCGATGGCTCGCTTTAGCCGAGCATCAAGCGCCTCGTTCAGGCCGGAAAGGGTGAGCGGATCCTTCGTCCGTTTGATGGTGTCGACCAGCTTCTTGAGCTCGGTCCAAAACTGCTGCTCGTTGAATTCGACTTGCATATCGCCCGATTTAGAGAAGGTCGGGATTCGGGTGCATAGACTTCCACAGCGTTTCGAGATCGTAAAACTGCCGTTGCTCGTCGCGCATTACGTGCAGCCAGACATCGCCATAATCGTGCAGAACCCAGCTCGTCGTCTCACCTTCTACACGTAAAGGACGTTCGCCAAGCTCTCGGAGCTTCTCGGCAACACGATCGGCAATGCTGCTGACGTGTCGATCGGACGTTCCTGTACAAACGACGAAGAAATCGGCCATCGGCGTCTTGGAGCGAATGTCGAGAACTTCGACGTCCTCGGCTTTGATGTCGTTGGCAAATTCAACGATCTTGTCTACTTTTTCTTGAGATGTCATGCGTGTGTTGGGGTCGTTTGATGAAACGGCTTGATTCTTATACCTTGGAATGTGGGTTCAGACTCGCTAACCGGCCCGGTTTTGGAGCCTGTGGCTATCACAGAACGAGCTACCGCTTTTCGATATAGAGCTTGTTCTCCAGGATATATTGGAGCACTTTTGTTGGCAAAGACGAAAGCGATCGCTCCCCTCGAGCGAGATCGGCCCGAATTGCTGAACTGGAGATATCCATCGGGGGTGCATCGATCCTGTCAATTTTCTCGCGAAGGTTCGGAGTGACGCGCATCATCATACTTTGCCATGTCTCTGGCGGACGAACGACAACCCCCAACCTACAGCGTGACGCAATCTTCTGCCAGTCCTTCCAGCTTTCAAATCCTCGAGCCGTATCACCACCCAAGATCAGCCAGTACTCCCCAGGAATCGCCTGCTGAAGCTCGAACAGCGTGTCAATGGTATAGCTCACGCCTCCACGTGCAATCTCGATGTCCGAGGCCACAATCCCTGGCTCGTTTCCGATTGCAAGCTTGACCATCTCTAGCCGCTGTTTTGCTGTTGCAACGGAGCGCAGCTTCTTGAGCGGGTTGCGATGAGCAGGCACAAGGATAAGTTCGTCAAGCTCCAACTGCTCCTTTGCCGCCTTCGCAAGCTGGATATGGCCCTTGTGAGGAGGGTCGAATGTGCCGCCAAAAATGCCGATTCGCATGATTAATAGTCAGTGAAAGCGAACTCGAATTCGCCGATGTTCACGCTGTCGCCCTCTTCGGCGCCCATGTCGCGGAGCTTGTCGATAATCCCCATCTTCATCAAGCGTCTGTGGAGATAGCGTACCGATTCGTAGTTGTCGAGGTTGGACATCGCCACCATGCGCGCCACCTTCGTGCCTGTGACTTCAAATCCATCATCGGTCGCCACCACTTCCCACGTGCCCCAATCCTCGTCTTTCTGTTCAGACTTGACGGTGATGACCAACTCTTCTTCTTGTCGTGTTGCACTCTGCACTAACTCATCCATTCGGTAGAGAAGGGGCTCCATGCCCTGAGTTGCCGCAGCGGAGATAGGGAAGACCTCGACCCCAATCTCTTCAAACCTCTTCACCAACTTTGCCAACTCCTCTTCGGGGAAGATGTCGATCTTGCTAAGGGCAACAAGCCGGGGTTTGTTGTAGATGTCTTCCGAGTAGTTTTTGAGCTCAGCCTCGATCTTCTGGAAGTTTTCTACCGGATCGGATTCATCCATCGGCCACACTTCAACAAGGTGCAGCAGAGCTGCCGTCCTCTCGACGTGCTTCAAGAACTGGTGCCCCAGGCCCACACCGGCGCTTGCTCCTTCGATCAATCCCGGCATATCGGCAACGGTAAAGCTGTTCTCGCCATGGAAGACCACGCCAAGGTTTGGCACGATGGTGGTGAAAGGGTAGTCGGCGATCTTTGGTTTTGCCGCGCTTACTGCGCCGATGAACGTGCTCTTTCCGGCATTCGGCAAGCCGACGATACCGATGTCGGCAAGGAGCTTGAGCTCAAGCTTGGCGTTAAACCGCTGTTCGGGCTCACCCTTTTCGGCAAAGTTCGGCGCTTGACGGACGCTCGAAACGTAGTGGTTGTTTCCATGTCCACCGCGCCCTCCCCTAGCCACAAGGGCTTTCTGGCGGTCGAGCCGAAGATCGGCGATCACCTCACCTGTCTCAGCGTTTGTGATGACGGTGCCGACAGGAACACGAATCTTGATGTCTTTGCCGTTCTTGCCGCTCTTGTTGCCGAGGGCGTGGGTTCCGTCTTGGGCTTCAATCTTGGCCTGAAAGCTGAAGTCGTAGAGAGTACGCTTGCCACGGTCGGCGATGAAGATGACGTCGCCGCCTTTGCCGCCGTCGGCGCCGTTGGGTCCGCCCCGGGGGACGTGCTTCTCCCGATGGAAGCTGACCGCTCCCGAGCCACCACGGCCCGAAGCGATCTCTATAAGGGCTTCATCGAGAAACATAGGTTCAATTGTACCGGGGAGGAGGTGGACGGCTAAGGGTCGCTGCGGGACCGCGACGCGCGCTCACATCCCCTCAATCAGCTCAACCGTAACCCGTTTTTTCTCAAGGTCAATCTCCTTTACAAACTCCCTTACCATCGGGATTTCGTGCTCCCCGACCACCAGAAGGTCGTTTGCCGGATACAAAAGAACCTCAGAGACATTGCCAAGCCGCTCACCTGAGGAAGTAAACACTTCCAGCCCGATCAGGTCGTCGATCATGAAAGTGTCTTCGTCGAGCTCGGGCCGCTCGTCCTCTGGCGCTTCCAGATACTCCCATTGCAGAGTTTCCGCCTGATTACGGTCGTTTACTCCCTTGAAGCGGATGATGAGATGTCCCTTGTGCTCGGAGATGTCAAGCATCTCCACCTTTTCGCCATGCAGAAAGAGGGAAGCATCTGGGTCAAATCGGGCCTCGACAAAGTCCGTGAGCGGCAAAACTTTGACTTGGCCCTTGATGCCAAATGCACCCACAATTTGGCCGACGCGGATTAGGCGGGAGATAGCGCACCTCGTTTGGGGGATGTAAGGAGTAAGGATTGTAAAGATAGTAAGGCGTAAGGGATGGAAGGAGGCAAAGCCTGAAAAGGACCCGACGAAAAAGCAAAAAAGGCTGCAAGTTCGGAGGCCCCCAGAATCTGGGTTAGTGCCTCATTTCGGACTTGCAGCCTTACGATCCTTACCCCTTACAATCCTTACTCAGGCGGAGATTAATTCTCCGTAACGATCTTTACAAACGCCTTCTCTCGCGACTTTGCCGCAACGGCGCTGACCACAAGACGGATCGCCTGGACGACACGTCCGCTCTTGCCGATAATCTTTCCGACATCTTCGGCGGCGACGCGCACCATAAACGTTCGGGTATTGCCGGAGACTTCTTCGTCGAGCTCCACCTGCTCGGGATATTCGACAACACCCTTAATCACTGATTCAACAAATTCTCGATAGCTCATGATTTCCATCCTGGATTGTTAGGGAAGAGCTTATGCGTTCTCTTCGGTCGCCTCAGGCGCAGCCTTTTCAGCCGGAGCGGCTTCAGCCTCTGCTGCCGGGGCTTCCTCTGCAGCTGCCTCAACAGCGGGCTCTTCTGCAGCGGCTTCTGCGACAGGAGCTTCCGCAACCGCTGCCGGCGCTTCTTCAACAGGAGCCGGAGCAGGCGCAGCCTCTTCAACCTTGGCTGTCGGAACTTCCATGACGGACTTCACCGACGTTGCCGCCGTGCGCTTGTCGAGGAACTTGTAGTCCTTCTTTGCCGAGGGTCTCTCGCTGAAAAACTTATCGAGAACGCCCGTTTTGTTGAGGAGGATCGCCGTCGTTTCCGTCGGCTGAGCTCCTTGCATAAGCCAATGCAGGGCGCGGTCCTCGTTGATTTCGATATGGGTCGGCTTCAAGATTGGGTTGTATGTTCCCAAATTCTCAATGAAGCTGCTGTTTCGGCCAGCCGTGCTCTTGGCTACCACTACTCGGTAGAAAGGTCGGCCTTTGTTGCCCATTCGTCGCAGTCTAATCTTTACCACTGTTGCGTTCGTTCTCCAATTGGTCGGTATTCCCGTTCAAATCGCTTATCGGCGTCGGCGCTTCTGCATTTTGTTCTGCATCTGCATCATCTGCTTCATGCCTTTGCGCATCTCGTAAAGCTGACGGAGCAGGGCGTTGACCTCTTCAACCGAGGTTCCTGAACCCGTCGCGATGCGCTTCCGCCGCGAGCCATTGATTATATCCGGATTTGAACGCTCAAAAGCCGTCATGCTGAGGATAATGGCCTCGATTCGGTTAATCTGCTTGTCGTTGACCTTGCCGAGGGCGTCTTCGGGAATCTGAGCCCCAAGCCCAGGGATCATCTTGAGCACGTTCTGGATCGGACCCATCTTGCGGATGGTTTTGAACTGGGAAAGCATATCGTGGAAGTCCAGTCCACCGCCCTTTTTAAACTTCTGCTCGAGCCGCTTGGCCTCGTCCTGGTCGATCGCTTGCTCAGCCCGTTCGATGATGCCCATGACATCGCCCATGCCGAGGATTCGCTGAGCCATGCGGTCGGGATAGAAGATGTCGAGGGCGTCGGTCTGTTCGCCGACGCCGACAAATCGAACCGGAACGCCGGTGGCCTCACGCACCGAAAGCACGGCGCCACCGCGAGTGTCGCCGTCGAGTTTTGAGAAGATCGCTCCCGTAAGCGGCACGCGTTCGTGGAAGGCTTGGGCAACGCTCACCGCTTCCTGGCCGGTGGTGGAGTCCAAAACGAGGAAAACCTCGCTCGGCTTTGTTGCCTTGTGGATGGACTGCAATTCTTCCATCAGTCCGGTATCGATCGTCAACCGGCCTGCCGTGTCGATGATCAGCACGTCAAGCATGAGGTGCTGACATCGCTTAAGGGCTTCTTTCGCGATGTCGGTGGGGCGTGATCCGTCGGTCTTAGCGAAGACGGGCGCGCCAACCTGCTCGCCGAGCACCTCAAGCTGCTTGATCGCGGCGGGGCGCTGGATGTCGCATGCAGCAAGCATCACCTTTTTGCCTTCGTCCTGCAAGTGTTTGGCCAGTTTTGCAGTGGTTGTGGTCTTACCGGAGCCTTGAAGGCCGCACATCAGCACGACCGTCGGCGGGGAAGAGGACCAGTTGAACCGGGTGGAGCTTGTCCCGAGCAGCTCAATCAGCTCGTCGCGGACGATTTTTATCAGCGTCTGGTCGGCAGTGAGGCTCCCATAGATCTCCTCGCCGACGGCCTTTTCCTTGATCTTGGCGATGAAGTCCTTGGCGATCTGGAAGTTGACGTCGGCCTCAAGGAGCGCGACGCGGACTTCACGGAGCATTTCGTTGACGTCGGCCTCATTCAGACGGCCTTTGCGCCGCAGGCCGATAAAGATGTCGGATAGACGCCGCGTCAAATTGTCGAGCATAGATAGGGAAGTTTACCGTTTGGCATGTGGATGCTGTCGGCAGATGGTTGGAAGGCGGGGGTCCAACTTGGCAACACCTATTAAAGATTTGTCGGCAACCTGATAACGCTCCTTTCTTGCCCCTAATATCGCATCAAATCATGTCTCCCTTTGCCAAAAACGCACCGATCTGTATGCTATCCAGGCAAAAAGGCCTGAAAATAGCCCTCAAAGCAACCTAAAGAGCAAAAAAATCTGTCCGAAAGAGTAGTAAGGAACGATCCTTTCTTGAACTTATATGTAGGTGATATCAATATGGCGCCCGAAAACAGCGAAAAGTGCCAAAAAAAGAGCAGCGCTCTTCCGATCACAGCCATCTTATTGGCGGCTGGTCTCGGAATGACGGCTCTGTATTTGGCCAAGAAGTCGCGGGCGGCCCAGCCGGAAGCACGAGCGGTAGACCTTTTGGAACGCTGCGACCGCGCGGCCACAATGTTGGACCGTCGACTTAGCGACGACTTCTATATTCACACAGCGTAAAGCTCTCTCTATCCCGAAAAGCCCCGAACGCCTCAGACGAGAAATCGTTTGGGGCGCTTTTCATTGGGAAGAGCCAGATTAAGCAAGTGAGGCAGTGATAGAGAGAAGAGATTCGAGACTGATATATGTGCCGATAATCATTATTATGACTATTACATACTGAGAGCCGCTTCCCCTGTTGGGATTGCGGGTGAATTCACTGCCGCGACAGCTTTGACTCGTTCTTTGCGCTGGAATTATCCCTTGTCTTCGACGGCTCGGACTTCTTTGTCGCGGTCTTCTTCTTTTCGACTACCGGCTTCACCTCCTTTACAGGTGCGAGCCGAATGTTCGAAGCAAGGAATCCTCCGATGACATCACTTACGGTTTTTATGTTTGCCAGCAGGATTGCGGCGACGACCAGTAAGACAGCACGACTTCCGACGTCGCGTATAAAACGCTCTGCGCTGCGTGTGGCAAAGGCGGAGCGTCGACTCCGGTCTGGACTTTTAGGGTAAGGCTGGGTTTGTGAGGCTTCGAAAATGGCCTGCTCGATGCGAGATATGTCAGTATGCTTGGCTTCCGGCAGTGCCTTCACATGATCCAGCAGTTCGCGCCGTCGGATGATTTCTGCCGTCGGACTCTTGACAGCAAGGTCGGCGCGGTCGTTGAAGACGATCACGCCGTAGACTGGGCCGCCAGTGAGCCTTTTGATACGGCTGACGTTTCGAGCGAGCTGCTGCGAGTGGCTGCCAATCTTTCTCCATTCTCCAGTATGAAGTCGGCAAGTCCAGCGGTCGCCGTCGCAGCGGACAGGCACGGAATAGGTCTTGCACTCAACGACCAGCGTACCGAATGGTCCGAGCAGGAGAAGGTCGATGTCGCCTCCGCTGTCGTCGGGCGTCCAGTTGCGGATCAGGCAATGGCGATCGTCGAGCGAGCTGATCGCTGTTTCGGCGCGCTTCTCGCCGGACGCACCAAGTCCGCATGAGAAAACACTTGAGGAAAGCCGACCAGCGAGAGCCATCGCGCCCAATCCTACAAAGTACAACCAAAGCGGCTGTTTGGTTGTAAAGCCGATAGTCAGCCATGCAATGAGGCCGACAGAGAGTATGGCAATACAGGCAATGCCCCGATTGCGCCTTCGTCGCTCTGCCCACGACGGAAATCGAACAACTTTCATAACTTCCCCAATACTTTTTGTTCGGGTTAGCTGAGTCGGTTCTGAAGTCTGACGCTATGACATTTTGACTTACTGCACTGAGGCGGTTATGGCTAGTCGTGGAGATTCCCTAATCACAGTCTCAACATTCGGTGACACCGTGATTGTCGACCCTGCTTCGAAGATAACCCGCTCAATGTCGTTCTGTATTGTGTACGTTTCGGAGTCGATGTCGACCGTAATCGTGCCATCTGCGTTCGACGTCCCACGAACCCGAACTGTATAGCTGTTGTATGATTGAACGCCATAGTGACGGCTTTTTGCCGACGTGCCTTCATCCATTGATAGCGTCGTCGTACAAGAGGGTTTTTCGGGGTCTCCCCACACAACTTTCACTGTCATGCGCTTAATCGTTGCGCTTCGGGCCGCCGAGGAACTATCAGGACGCGTCTCCTGCGCCGTTGAGTAGGCGTAGAGCCCGATGGAGAGAACGGACACGGCCGTAGCCGCAATCACGAGTGAACGGTTCTTTTTCATCTATTTATGTGTCCTTCGTTGAAGATTCGTTAGAAGCTTCTACACGATCTGATGTGTTTCCTTTCATCTTTTAGTTGATTTGAAGCTGCCCGATAGACCTCCCTTGAATCAAGTAACATCAAGTTTCCAATGCGCGTGATCATGCTCTCCTGGGAATATCCTCCGCGCATCGTGGGCGGCATAAGTCCACACGTCAAAGACCTGTCTCAGCAGCTTCAAGCACAAGGCGTTGAGGTCCATGTCGTCACCAAGTTCACGCCAAATGCGCCTGATGAAGAGGTGGAGCCAAGTGGAGTTAGCGTACACCGGGTTCATCTTGATGCTGAGCCCGACAACTTCGTTCACGAGATTCAACTATTGAATCGTGCTACCGAACGGCGCGTGAGGCGGCTTCTTGAGGATTGGCGACATGGCGGACAGCCGACGATCTTCCACGCCCACGACTGGCTCTCGTTGGACTCGGCCCGCGAACTGAAGTACGAATACAAACTGCCGATGATCGCCACCGTTCATGCAACCGAAGAAGGTCGAAATCAGGGCATCCACACGGAAGTTCAGCGGTACATCCATGAGCAAGAGTACTGGCTCACTTATGAGGCATGGCGAGTGATAGTCTGCTCCGAGTTCATGCGAGGTGAGGTTCAGCGCTCGTTCAACGTGCCAGAGGACAAGATTGATGTCGTTTTTAACGGGGTTGATGCTGCAAAGTTCGACTTCGATTGGCCGAAGCATGAGCGGGCTGCCTGGCGTGCCAAATTGGCTCTTCCCCACGAAAAGATCGTCATGTACGTCGGGCGATTTGTGCGTGAGAAAGGCATTCAAGTCCTGCTGAACTCGGCAAGCGCAGTGCTGTCGCACAATCCCGACACGAAATTTGTGATCGTTGGCGGTGGTAACAGAGAAAAGTTCGAGAGGTTCGTGCATTGGTATGGGCTCAGCGATAAGGTGCTTTTCACCGGCTTCATGGCCAATCGCTCGCTCCATCAGCTCTACCGCTGCGCCGACGTTGCTGTCTTCCCTTCCTTGTATGAGCCATTTGGAATCGTAGCGTTGGAGGGGATGGCGGCGGGCGTGCCCGTGGTTGCCAGCGATGCGGGCGGCTTGCGTGAGGTCGTGCTTCACGACAGGACCGGAACTCTCAGCTATGCCGATGATTCGGGCTCGCTGGCTTGGGCCATTCAGAGGGTGTTGGATGATCCGGCGAGAGCGAAAAAGCTGCAAGCGGCAGCAAGCAAGCGATTACAGACCGACTTTCACTGGAAGAACCTTGCTGCACAAACGATCAAGGTTTATGGCCGGGTTTGGGAGGAGTTTCTTCAGAGCTATTGGACTGAAGAAACGCTTTGGCCCGTCTCTCCAGGGGCTGAAAAACGCGCTGAAGAGTTGCGTGTGCGTGAGAAGGCCGAGATTGGCTTTGCCCACGAAATTCAGCTTCCTGACCTACCTGGGCCTGGTATCCGCTCCATCGATGATCCCGCGCAAGATGAAGATGATGAGTAGCTTCCGGAGACTCCCCACCTGGGTTTGCCGGTAGTTACCTTGCGGCCCTTCCCTACCCTCCGATCCAAAGTCCAAACTGATAAATTGCAACTGAGAAGATGTACGCGAGGCCTGACATGTAGACAAACATGAACAAAGGCCACTTCCACGAGTTCGTTTCGCGTTTTACTGTCGCCAGAGTAGCCATACACTGACAACAAAGTGCGAAGAAAACCATCAGTGATATCGTGCTCCAAAGCGTAACCAGCGGCCTGCCGTCGGGCCAAGTCGCCTTTTGAATTGCATCTCGCAAGTCTGTTGAAGTCTCGTCTTGCTCTTCGCCAAGGTTGAAGATGATCCCCATTGAAGATACAACCACTTCCCTTGCAGGAAACGCGCTTAAGATTGCTGTGCTCAAACGCCAGTCGAAGCCAGCGGGGGCAAACGCAGGTTCGATTGTTTTCCCAAATCGTCCCAGAAGCGATTGCTCCATCAATTTGCCCTCGACGTGGTGGCTGATCTCGCTCTCCGTTGCGTCTGGGTAAGCCGTCACGTATGCAGCTTCAAACCGGGCTGCAGTATCTTCGCTGCGTGGGAAGTAGAGCGTCGCCCAGATGACAATGGATAGCGCAACAATGATTGTTCCTGCTGTGGTTACAAACAGCTTCCCACGGAAGTAAATTGCGAGCCACACATCACGCCACTTCGGCCATTGATAGGGCGGCAATTCAAGAACAAACGGAAGTCGCTTCCCTTTGATCACACCACGATTCAGAAGCCACACGATCGGCACGGCCACAATCAGCCCCAGAAAGTGCATCGCAAAGAGCGTGAATCCTGCCCACGCTGGGCCGTACTTGGGCTCGATGAATGCACCGATCAAAAGCAGATAGACGGGAAGGCGCGCGCTACAACTCATCAATGGCGCCACGAGAATCGTCGCCAAACGACTTTTCTGGTCGGGCATGACCCTTGCCGCCATGATGCCCGGGATCGCGCATGCAAAACTTGACAAAAGCGGGATAAACGCGCGGCCGCTGAGCCCACACCAGCCTAGGAGGCGATCCATCAAGAACGCTGCGCGGGCAAGATAGCCTGTGCCCTCTAGAATGGAGATGAATAAAAAAAGGATCAGGATCTGGGGCAAGAAGACAAGCATCGCGCCGACGCCGCCGATCAACCCCTTAACAATAAGGGACTGCACCCAGTCCGGAGCTCCGGTAACCCAACCGGCGACGAGGTCGCTGAGCCCTCCAATCACGTCCTCAATAACGGTCATCAACGGTCCTGCGAGTGTGTAAATGGACTGGAAGACCAAATACATGACGCCAATGAAAACCATCACGCCGAAAACACGATGGGTTAGGATGTTGTCGATGCGGTCGGTTAGGCTGCGCATCGGCTTATGGCCTTCGTCAGAGATGACTGCCAGCTTGACCATTGCTGCCCAGTTGTATCTGCTTGTGAGGTCAAGCGTCGGTTGGTTTAAGTTTTCGGTGGCAAGCTCATCCTTCGCGTGGTGAACGGCCTCTTCGAGCTCTTGCAGTTCGGCAAGATCTTCAAACAATCCGGGATTGTTTCCAAGCAGTGCCTGCCGAATCTCGAACTTCCCATAGTCAAGCCCCGACCGTGCCAGCCGTTCTTTCAATGCTGCAACTTTCGTTTCAAGTTGAATCGGAAAACCGATTTCGCAGTTTGCGTGTCTTGGCTCGGCAATGTTCCGCTCAATCGCTTCGAATAGCTCGCGCATCCCCTTCTTCTTGTGGGCAACGACGGGGATGACGTCAACACCGAGCAGGTTCGAAAGCTTCTGGACATCGACCGTGCCACCCGACTGCTCTATCAGGTCGGTCATGGTAAGGGCAACAACAATCGGAAAGTCGGCTTCGGCAAGTTGAGAGAAGAAGAAGAGGTTCCTTTCGAGGTTCCCGGCGTCCATGACATAGACAATAAGGTCTGGCCGTCTCGAGCCTGGGATTGTGCCTTTCAGTACATCAACGGCAACCAGCTCATCCTCTGAAACGGCGTCGATGCTGTACAGACCAGGAACGTCAACTGCAGCAATCTCCTTTCCATCAAGCCTGAGGGTGCCCGTAACACTCTCGACGGTGACACCGGGGTAATTCCCTACCTTTTGGTGAGAGCCTGTTAGGGCATTAAACAGAGTGGTTTTGCCCGCGTTTGGGTTGCCTGCAATCGCGACCAGTGGCTGTCGTACGTCGCGTACAGTCGCTGTTGAGGTGCCGTGACAGTCGCTCAAGACTATTCCACCAGTTCGACCATAAGGCCGGCGCTTTCACGTTTCCGGAGGCAAAGACGATATCCGCGCAAGTCAATCTCAATGGGGTCACCCAATGGCGCGACTTTGACTACCGTGAACTGAGTTCCTTCAACAAGCCCCATCTCTTGAAGCCGCTTCGCAAGCGGTCCGTCATTGGGCACCTGCACGACTTTTGCACGCATGCCCTTTTTGACCTTTGCGAAATCCAACATGGAGGTTGCCGAAGCGTTCACGCTCACCTTTAACGTACCTTAAACAAAAATGTTCTGTGGGGACCTGAGCCACCACAGAACATCTTACCAAACTTTACTCTTTTGTCGAGTATGTTTAGTCCTATTTTATTTGATCCTGAAATATGACTGATCAACCTTGCCGTTGACCTCAGCCTCAACTTCCCAAACAAAGAGAACATCAACCGACTGTCCAGTTGTCGATCCGACCTTTTCGGTTTTGGCAAACTGCTTCAATTCACCTTGATCGGTGAGATAAAAGCGGTACTGGCCAGTTGAGGGGGTGGCTTGATTGAGACGCCAATCGCCGGTAACGACATGGACCTTCTCTTCTTTGTACTCGATCATGCCCTTGTACACAACGGTCTGCCATTGCTGTGTCGCGATTTTGAGGTCTTCGTTTCGGGAGATGAGAATGTCGAGCGCAGTCGATCGGTCTCCAAGGTTTACGGCGCCAATGCCGTAGATCTCCTTAACGCCAAAATCCTTTCCAAGGGTCTTCGTTCTTTCCGCAAGGCGCTGATCTTCTTTTACGAATGGCAGGTCGGGCGCATCGTAGCTAAACGCTTTCCCATCGGAGACGAGAAGCCACGACCGTGCATTTCCGACGTTCTTTTGTTGGCGAATGTAAATCTTGTTGGGATATTCGTACTGTACGTCTGTGACGATCTTTCCGCTTTGGTTCATGGCGGTGGTCGTGAGCGTGATTCGCCCACTCAAAGTTTTGGCCGACGCATAATGCGCGAACATCTTCGACAGCAGTTCTGATGGGCTCACTTTCGGCGTTTGGTCGCCGCCTGCTTGACCGCCACCTTGAATTTGGCCCACCGCAAGAAGCGCCGTGACTAAGACTGTTGTGATCATAAATGCATTACCCTCGTGGACTCCACTTTACATCTTCGACGTTTGAAAGGCTGTTCGCAATTCGTGCGATTACGAAAAACCAGTCTGACAACCTATTGATGAATACAAAAAGCTCGGATCGTACTGGCTCTTTTTGATGCAATGACGTCATGACGCGCTCGGCTCGACGGCATACGCTTCGGGCTAAATGCAAATTCGCGGCTAGCGGACAGCCTGTGGGGAGCACAAAGTTGCGCAAGGGCTCAAGTCTTTCCGTATTCTCGTCCATCGAGCGTTCCAGCCATTCGATATCGGATTGATCGACTCGGCTGTTGTTGAATTTTGAGCCGTCAGGCGTTGCCAGTTCTGCGCCCACGTCAAAAAGTAGGTTCTGAATCCGGGCAAGATCGCTATCGATTGAGTTCACTGAGGCGGAAACCCTGCACACACCCACAATAGCATTCAATTCGTCTATCTCTCCGATGGCGTGGATTCGGAGGCTGTTCTTCTCTACTCTTTGCCCACCAACCAATCCCGTCGTTCCGTTGTCTCCAGTCTTTGTGTAGACCTTCAACGCTTGCTCCTGATGACGAGCCAGGCAAACTTCGGCAGGGCCTTGGCTTTCTTGATCTTGGACGGATTCAGCAGGGTTCGCCACAGCCATTCGAGCTTGAGCTTTTGGATGATCTTGGGAGCACGCTTTGTCTTTCCGCTAAAAACATCAAACGAACCGCCAACACCCATCGCTACCGGAGCTTTGATGATCTCCTGAGTGTGTCGAATAAACTTCTCCTGACGAGGGATACCCATCGCCACAAAGAGAACATCGGGCTTATGCTCCGCGATCTCCTCGGCGACAACCTCGTCGCTATCAGCAGGAAAATACCCGTGCCTCGCGTGCACGATATTGCAACCAGGATGTCGGAGCCGCAAAGCTTCGGCAGCCATCTCGGCAACACCTGGTGCAGCGCCAAGGAAGACAATCCTGTATCCCTTCAGCGCGCTAAGCTTGCAGATCTGATCGACCATATCGACGCCACTGACTCTGTCTTTGACCGGTTTGCCCGCACGTTTGGCTGCCCAAACTACGCCGATGCTATCAGGCGTGACAAGATCGGCTTCGGCAAAGATTCCGAACCATTCGGGGTCAGTCTGCGCCTGCACGATCCCACTTGAATCTGCCGTTACAACGAGATGTGGAGAGCCTTCGGCAATAAAGCCTTCAATCGTCTCCAATGCCTGCGACATCGTGACGCGATCGACGGGCAACCCCAAGACTTCAACGCGGTCACGCTCAGTCGTGCCCGAAGACGTTAAGGAAGTCATAAGTTGAGTTTACCGTAGGTTCGGAAGAATGCCAGTCCATTGTTGGAAACCTGGGTCTTGAAAGCAGCGGGCCTTCCTGGAACATGAAGATTGCGCAATTGTACGCAACACAGCAGATAGGGCAGCCCCCCTGAAACAAATGCTGGTAATTACTTAGTGCCTTTTGACGAATATTTGCGTTATCATAGACAACCGCTGAGGGCAAGAGCGGCAACCGTAGCCTCGAGGCCTTCAGCTCATCTATCAGCGTGGAGGATGAATGAAGAAAGCTTTTACCTTGATTGAACTGCTTGTCGTCATTGCGATTATCGCGATTTTGGCGGCTATCCTTTTCCCCGTCTTTGCTCAGGCGAAGGATGCGGCGAAGAAAACGCAGTCCGTTTCAAACATGAAGCAGATCGCGACAAGCTGCCTGCTCTATGGTCCAGATTACGACGACTACTATCCAAACAGCGCCTATATCATGGCACCTGTGGCTCCGGACCCCAGACCCATCGTGTTCTCTGTGTACGACGCAGTGATGCCGTACATGAAGAATGTCAACATTTATGTGAGCCCAGCCGACCCTGAAAAGCAGGACTGGAAAAAGCGACTGAACTCGGTGAACTTGACGAATGTCCCAGGCTCTCAGGGCGTTCAATTCGCAAGTTATGCGCCCAACCTTGGGCTGTTCGGCGAGAATCTGTGCTCACCGTTCCTACCTGGCGTTCTACAAAAGTATTCGCCGGTATGGACTCAAACGGCTCTGCCTGACGTCGTCGGAACGATCATGTTCTTTGATGCTTACATCCTTGACGCCAGCTTCCCCAATCCCGCGAAGGGAGTGGGCTTGACCTATAACAAGTTTATGGGCGTTGCGCGGCATAATGATGGCCTTGTCATCAACTTCGCCGACGGGCATACGAAATTCCACAAATGGAATGGCATTCCAAACGGTGGGATTACACCTGCGACCGGCGTTGACCGCCCGAACGTTCCGTACTACAGTTGGTCCAACCCTTACTATAAATCGATCAGCCAACTTGAGGCAGCTCCAAACACACCGGCAGCTCCTTACAACGACCTTCATGGTGTGCCTGGAACACAGATTGGAGACTCTGAAGATCTGGCCTGCAGCTAGACTTTCAGTGCAAATCAACAAATTCGGCTCCGCAGCGTAAAGTTGCGGGGCCGAATCATTTTTGGTTAACGGCGCGCTTATTGCGGGCTGCTTGCTGGGTTCACGGAGGAGATCAATTGCTCAAGATAATCTCCTACGGTCGACAGCACTTTTCCACGGTGTGAGATACTGTGCTTTTGTTCGGCGGTTAAGTCTGCCATGGTGCAACCGAGTTCAGGAAGAAAGAAGATAGGGTCATAGCCAAAACCTCCGCCACCACTTGGCTCATTAGCGATGCGTCCCTCGCAGGTTGCCTCAAAGACCACTGACTCTCCAATCCTGCGAGAGTCTTGCCATGCGGGTGCCGAGACTCCGGACGGCGGTGTAATCGACACACAGCACCGAAAACGGGCTCCTCGCTGCTCGACCGGCGTATTTTTTAGGCGATCAAGGATGATGGCCATCTTTTCCGGAAACGGTGTCTCTTCACCGGCGAATCGCTTCGACATCAATCCCGGTTCGCCGCCCATTGCGTCAACCTCCAAACCCGCATCATCGGCTATACACCACTCACCTGTGAAATCAGCGGCAGAAGCCGACTTAATCGCGGCATTGTCCCAATAAGTGGACCCTGTTTCTTCCGGCTCTGGAGCTCCGGGAAAGTCTGCAAGAGTCAGAATCTTGAGCCCGGGCAGGCGCTGCGAGAGGATTGTAACCATCTCGCCCGCCTTCTTGAGATTGTGAGTAGCAATGACCAAGCGTTCGATCATATCTCCAGAACTTTTCGCTGCATTTCGATCAATTCGTCGATGCCCTGCTTTGCCAATCGAAGCATTTTGCCGAGCGTCTCTGCAGAAAAAGGCTCTTGTTCGGCAGTGCCCTGGATCTCAACGAACTTGCCGGAAGAGGTCATCACCACGTTCATGTCTGTGTCGGCGGTGCTGTCCTCCTCGTAGCAAAGGTCGAGGAGTTCGGTCCCACGGCAAATGCCAACGCTGACAGCTGCCGTCGGCTCTCCAAGCGGCATCGATTTGAGCATACGCTGATCTTTCATCCACCGGATCGCGTCGTAGGTGGCAACGTAGGCCGCCGTGATGGCAGCGGTTCGCGTGCCCCCATCGGCCTGGATCGCGTCGCAGTCGAGGGTAATCGTTCTCTCTCCGAGGGACTCGTGATCTACGATGGCGCGCATTGCACGTCCGATCAAACGCTGAATCTCTTGTGATCTTGCATTGGCCTTGCCAATCTCTCGCTGGTTGCGCTGTCTTCCCGACCTCGGAAGCATTGAATACTCGGCAGTGACCCATCCTTTACCGGAGTGCTTGAGAAATGGGGGAACACGGTCTTCGACTGTCGCAGTCACGAGCATATGGGTCTCTCCCATCTTGATCAAACACGAGCCCTCGGCAAACTTGGCAAAGCCTCTTTCGAGGGTAACGGGGCGGAGTTGGTCGGGCCTTCGGCCATCGATTCGCATAGGTGAATGGTACCTAAGCTCAGGAACCAAGACCAAGGAGAACGACGCCTGCCGCGACTGGCCCAGCGGTGTCCGCTCGTAGGACGAGAGGCCCCAATGTCACACCACGATCGCCGATCAGGGCGAGCTCTCTTGGGGCCCATCCACCCTCTGGTCCCACAACGAGCGTGAACTCCCGACAACCAGCAGATATACGCTCTCTTATAGTCGTGGCAAATGCCTTTTCAAGCCCTTCACGCTCACTCAGGACGATGGCTTGATTCATCTCCTCCAGAACGGTCTTTAGCGAAGGCGCGAAGGACACTTGGGGCAAACGACTCCGAAAACACTGTTCGGCCGATTCTCTCGTGACCGCTCGCATCCGGCGCAAACGATCTTCGATCTTTTTATCATCCCACTTCACGACCGAGCGCTCAGCTGGAAAGAAAACCATTCTGGCTACGCCGATCTCGGTGCACATCCTCACAATCGTGTCGATCCGGTCACCTTTGGGAAGCGCCTGAGCAAGCGTGACTTGGATATCCGGTTCAGAGTTTGGAAGAATAGTTTCGATGGGAGCGGCGGAGCGTCCTTGAATCTCGCATCGAACAAGCCGCCCGTCGTTTGGAAGGACGGCGATCTCATCGCCAGTGCTGAGTCGCAGCACCTTGTGAATCTTTGCAAACTCCTCCGCCGGGATTTCGAAGGGTCCACTCAAGTCCAAGCCCTCAATAAAGAACCTCGGAAGCGCACGGATGGGGAGTCCCTTCTTTGGCATCACATCACTCTTGGCTTTTGCAGCGTAGCCCCCACCCATTCACCTTTGTCAAGCTTGCGAACAAGTTGAAATCCACCGCGTTCTGCCATCTCAAGGACTGCGAGCCAGTTTTCGCGGATAATCCCGGAGACAATCCAATTTCCGCCTGGGCGAAGATGTGCCCATGCTTGGGGTGTTAGGCGGATCAAGGTTGCGCTGATAATATTGCTCAGGATCAAATCCCATGGTTGTTGAGAAGAGGGATGTTCGAATCCGTCACCGCAAACCACATCCAAGACCACATTATTGATTTCGGCGTTTTGAGCCGTAACTTCGGCCGAAATAGGGTCGATATCGGCAGCGAGAACGCATTGCGCACCAAGCTTCAACGCTCCTATTCCGAGTATGCCACTGCCACAGCCGAGATCAAGGACGCGCGACCCGTCTACTTGCTCGGCTTCCAGCAATTCAAGGCACATTCGGGTCGTGGGGTGATCGCCCGTTCCGAACGCTTGGCCAGGGTCCAGGACGATGTCGATATCGCCCGGCTGGAATTCGAACTCCTCCCAAGTGGGCCGTACGACAAATCTCTTCCCGACCCGCCTGGGCTTAAAATGCTTCTTCCACGCCTCAGCCCAATCTTCTTCGTTGACCTCTGAGGTGATGATCTCTCGGGCTCCCAATGATCGCAACTCCCTTGAAAGAGCTTCAACCTGTGCAGAAGTTCCAGCAACGGACACCAGATAAGCCGAGATGGATGGAGGATTCTCTCCAATGATCGTTGCGGGGCAGCCAAAGCGGTCAAAGGCATCGGCGAGGATCGCCCAATCTTCGGGCGCAGAGTCGAGAACGGCCTTGATCTCGATCCAAACGGTCATCTCTTCTTTTTGAACAGGCCACCTAATAGCCCGCCCCCACTGCTGCCCTTGGGAATGGGTTCTCCAAAAGCTTCGGCAAGCTTCTTGATCTGTTCAATCTGGCCCTCGGTCAGCTTTTCTGGGACAGCAATATTCGTGACGAGTACGAGATCGCCTCTTCGCCCACCATGAAGCGGTGGCAAACCTGCCCCTTGAACTCTCAAATACTCTCCTGGCTGCGTGCCAGCTGGAACCTCAACATCGTAATCGCTGTCAATCCCCTCGACTGAGATTTCATCACCCATTGCAGCCTGCGAAAAAGTTAGGTTTAAACGCATTGCAACATCCTGACCGTGACGCTCAAACCTTTCGTCTTCCTCTACTTCGATAAAGACGTACAGCCCGCCGGACATCCCGTATCCGGTGCCGTCACTTCCCTTTCCTGGGATTTGAATTCGGGTGCCAGATTCTATTCCTGCAGGGATATCGACCGTAGCTTTGGCTTCTTCAACGACGAGCCCTTGTCCACGACAGACGTTACATGGCTTTTTGATGATCGTGCCTGCACCGCGACAGGTCGGGCAAGTCGCAGAAGTTTGTACGGTTCCAAAGATGGTCTGTTGCATCCGACCCACCATCCCTGCTCCATTGCAGTTCGTACAAACATCGGGTTCAACACCGCCTTCCGTGCCTTTGCCACCACAGGTACCGCACTTGGCTTGCCGTCGATATGAAACCTCTTTGGTCACACCAGTAATGACCTCTTGAAGAGTAAGTTTGATGTCGGCTCTTAGATCGTCGCCATCGCGGCCAACATTGCGCTGGCTTTGCCCGCCCGCCATATTGCCGAAGAACATCTGAAAGATGTCGGCAAAGTCTCCAAAGTTTTGGAAATTGCCGCTTGGAATCTCTTCGGCGGTGCCGAATTGATCATACCGAGCCTTCTTTTCGGGGTCGGACAGGACGGCATAGGCCTGTCCGATCTCCTTAAATCGCTCCTCGGATTCGGGATTGCCCTGGTTGACGTCGGGATGATGCTCACGAGCCAAACGCCGAAAGGCCGACTTGATTTCGTCGGCAGAGGCGTCTCGCGAAACGCTGAGTACCTCGTACGGGTCGCGCATAGATCCTTAGCGGCTCAAAGCCTTAATCACTCTCAGACTCTTCTTCTTCGCCAGTCTCCTGATCGGCGATGTCGGAAAGCGACAGAGTGTCGTCGTCGCTGGGCTCAGTCTCGATCTCGTCGTCAGTGCCTTCAACAAGGTCGGACAGGGATACCGGCTCGGCAGAATCGTCCGAGTCGCCATCAGAATCGTGGTCTCCGTCGTGGTCGTCTTCGCCAATCGTTTCGACAAGAGCTACTTCCGACTCGTCAAGGGCAGGCAGAAGCATTCCAAATTCGGGCGCCAGTTCATCGGGTAGAACCGCCATCTCTGGCTGCTCAATGCGACCCATCTCATCGACCGAAGGCAGAATCGCCTTGATTTTGCCAGCAGCGATCTCCGCAAGTGCGATCGTGAGCGGGTGATTGGAATCGATGCTGACAAGCGGAGGCGCACCCTCGCGGAGTTGTTTCGCACGCTTGGCGGCAAGGTTTGCCAATACGAACTTCCCTTCGGGAAAATTCTTGAGGATATCTGGGGAAGGCAGCATAGTGTGTTCCGTCGGCAGGCGAGAAATTATACCATTTCGGCGTATCCACTGGAGGCTCGAAGTCCTATGGCTGAGTGTTTTTGCAGAATTCACGGCAGGATGCCCAAATTCAGCGAAAAACAAATACGGATTCTGCTACAAAACAGATGAGATATGGACATCCACGGCGAAGCTAGCCCAGACACACTGTTGCAGCATTTTGGAGAGGAAGAGAAATACCTTGGCGCGGTAGCCCCACCCCTCATACACACATCTACCTTTGTCTTCAACGACGTCGATACCTTCATTTCGACGATGCAGGATAATCCTGGCGGGCCGCCTTGGCACTATTCACGAGTTGGCAATCCCACCGTCGCCGCAGTCGAAAACAAGCTTGCTGCGCTTGAACACACCGAGGCTTGCAAGATGTTCGGCAACGGAATGGGAGCAATCACGGCATGCCTGTTTTCATGTATTGAAGCTGGCTCGCATGTCGTGGCCGTCGATACTTGCTATGGAACCACACGACAGGTTTTCGAAGAGTATCTTCCACGCTTCAACGTCTCCCATACGTATGTCTCTGGTCTTACGGTTGAATCCGTCCTGGATGCCGTCACCCCAGAAACTTCGATGATCTACCTGGAGGCTCCGAGCAGCCTTATCTTCCGACTGCAAGACATCGAGCCGATCACGAAGTACGCAAGAGAGAAAGGAATTCCAACCCTTCTGGATAACACCTACAGCTCACCCCTC